>JBGOXS010000010.1:0-87448 GCA_041479245.1 Anaerolineae bacterium | reverse complement strand
CCATCTCGTAAGGCATCACGTTCTTGTCACGAGGGTTTGGTTTTACCACCGAAGCAATGTCAAGCTGGTCTCCTTTCCAGGCCCAAAACGAGAGCGCCATTGCCATGTTGGCCGGGCCGCAGTTATTCCATTTTTGGTACTCATGCACGATACCAGTCAACCGAACATGCGCTGGAATATCCGTTGGTTTCGGGGTCGAAGTGGCTGTAATTGTTGGGGTGGTCGTTATACCTGAAAGTGTTGGAGTGGGTTGTAATGTTGAAGGTGGGCTGGGTGAGACGGTGGGCACCGCAGCAGTCAGGGTTGCTTGCACGATCTGATTAATTAAATCCTGTTCCTGCGGTTGGAAGACCGCTTGCGCTGGTGGATGGATGGCGTATTGGATTCGTGCATACAAATTATCTACGCGCCATGCCAGGTGCTCGTGCACAAATGGAACATTGTACGCCGCCAATACCAGGATACACAGGATGGGGATGGCAAGCAGGTATTTGGCTGAAAATCGGAAGCGCATTGCGGGATTATAACACTGCAAGAAATTCACCTAAGGTAGCCACCATGTCCGTAAATCCATTAACGTTGGAGTGCAGGGGAGGAAATGTTATGTGACCACTACAATCCTCCCCTGCACTCCTACTCAGGAATCAAATATCGACGCTCCTGAAACAGCCCATAGAAATTTTAATGATGTTCACACCTTTTTCGTACATTAGACCAAACAACCTTCGTCCCTACTTAGATAATCTGGGCCGCGATATATTAATGTAAGGTACAATAATCAGGTGAAAATTTTGGTCAAGCGCATCTTATTCTTTGTCTGGCTTTGTCTGATCGGCATAAGCACATTTTACAGCCGGCCAGTCGATGCCCAGACCAGCGCGCCTCCGATCATCGTGTTGACCGGCGATGGACCAATCACCCCCGCAATGGCGTCGTACCTGTTACGCGGGATCAGGATTGCCGAGCGCGAGGGTGCCGAAGCCCTGATCTTTCAGCTCAACACCCCCGGCGGATCGATTGACACGATGACCGAGATGGAAACAGCCATCTTAAATTCCACCGTGCCTGTGGTGGTATACGTGGCTCCTTCCGGAGCAATGGCAGCCAGCGCAGGCACGATCGTCACCTTATCCGGCCACGCATCCTCTATGGCTCCCAACACGACCCTCGGAGCTGCGAGTCCGGTCGGCAGCCAGGGCGAAAACTTGCCCACAACCGAGGAGCTCAAGGTAAAAAATGCCTTGTCTGCTACGGCGCGCTCTCTTACCCTACGGCGAGGTCCCACCGCTCAGACGTTGGCCGAAGATACCATCCAAAAAGCAGCCGCGGTATCTGAATCCGAAGCTCTGCAGGCAGGTCTGATTGATTTCATCTCTACCGATTTGAATCAGCTGCGAACCCAGCTGGATGGCTTTACAGTGACTGTAAACCAGCAGCCGGTGACTCTCCATACTGCTAATTCTACCTTCGAACCAGTCAGCATCTCGTTCATCGAGGAGCTGCTGTTGATCGTTACAGACCCCAACATTGTCTTTCTGTTGATCACAATCGGCGTTCAGGCTATTATCATTGAGATCTCAAGCCCCGGAGGCTGGGTAGCAGGGTTCATTGGTGTTGTCTGCCTGGCGTTGGCGACGTATGGGCTGGGCATCTTACCAGTCAACTATTTTGGGCTACTCTTCATAGCAACCGCATTTATATTATTCATCCTAGATATCAAAGCGCCTACCCATGGGGGTCTTACCGCGGCCGGAGTGGGCAGCCTGATCGTGGGCGCATTGGTCCTGTTCAACACTCCGGTCACACCTAGCTTCCAGCACGTCTCGGTCCCGCTAGTTCTTGGAATCTCGTTGTTCAGCGGTGCGATTTTCTTTGGCATCATGATGATTGCGGTCAGGGCACAGAAAGTGCCCATTGTGACCGGTGAAGAAAGCATGAGCGGCCGTGTGGGGATCGCACGCAGTGATCTCACCCCGAAAGGTAGTGTTCAAGTCGGCGGCGAGCTGTGGTCAGCTCAGCTGGAGCAGGAGGATGGCAGGTTATACGCCGGAACGCGGGTAGAAGTTATTAGAGTAGATGGATTGCGCCTGATCGTGCGAAAAGCTGAGTAGCCGATTACCCCGTTAATATGAATCAGCCAGCCAATAATCCAGGTATCTGAGCGATGATCTCATCGCGGACCTCACGAAAAGCCACTGATTTTTCTTCTTCACTGCCGGTCACTTTTGCCGGGTCTGGAAACGGGTTATGTAACTTTCTCCCCTTACCCAACCAAACCGGGCATTCATCGTCAGAATCTTCGCACAACGTGATCACCACATCAAAAGGTTGGCCCAGGAACTCATCGATGGATTTTGACCTGCCCTGGTAATTTATGCCTATTTCGGAGAGAACCTTGAGCGCCAAGGTGTGGACATACCCGGCTGGACGAGAACCAGCGCTATAAGCCTCCCATCGATCACCCATACGAGCATTGACGAATGCCTCTGCCATCTGTGAGCGGCAGCTGTTTCCAGTGCACAGGAATAATACTCTTGATTTATCCATTTTATCAGCCTGCAAACCCCCTATGTCGTATCCAGTTCTCGCATTTCACCTGTCGCAACATAAACGATGCGCTCGCAGATGTTGGTCACCCGATCTCCCATACGCTCGAGATTATGCGCTGCCCACATGATGTGGTTGGCGCGATCGACCGTGGAAATGTCCTTAGTCATCTGTTCCATCAGATTACGGTATATCTGGTTATAAAGCTTGTCCACTTTTGAATCTTCCTTTGGGATTTCACGGGCGGTATCTGCATCACCAGCTACAAATGCATCCAGGGCTCGACGCAGCATATCCAGGGCTAAATTTGACATCTGTTGGAGCTCATCGATTAGCACCGGGTCGATCGCCTCTTCGCTGATGATCTGGGTAATCTTGCAAATCCCCTTAGCGTAGTCAGCGATGCGTTCCAGCTCAGTGATGATCTCGAGGATGGCGGCTAAAAATCGCACATCGCGCGCCATAGGCTGCTGGGTGGCAATCAGAGTGACACAGCCGCTCTCGATCGCATAACGTTTCTCATTGATCACGTAATCCCCCTCGAAGATTCGACGCGCTGCTTTCAGATCACGCCGTTTTAAAGCATCCAGTGAATCCAGGACAGCTTGCTCCACCATGCTCCCAAGGACGAGCACCTGATCCACCATCGCCTGTAATTGTCGTTCGAACGTCTCACGCGCCATGATTCTCTCCGCAGCTTAGCCGAATCTACCTGTGACGTAATCCTCGGTCTGTTTGTTCTTAGGGTTGGTGAAAATCTGGGCGGTCGACCCATATTCCACCAAAATGCCTGTGCGCCTTTCCGGGTCGTCTATCATCATGAATGCGGTACGATCAGAAACGCGCGCTGCCTGCTGCATATTATGCGTGACAATTATAATCGTATACGTCTCTTTAAGTGTTTGCATCAGCTCTTCGATTTTTAAGGTCGCCACCGGGTCAAGCGCCGAGGCCGGCTCATCCATCAGCACCACTTCCGGCTCAACAGCAAGCGCACGGGAAATGCACAGCCGCTGCTGCTGACCGCCCGAGAGCGCCATCGCCGATTGGTGCAGCTTATCCTTGACTTCATCCCACAGCGCAGCTTGCTTCAAGGCATTGTAAACAATCTCATCCAAGCCATCATGACGGTTGAACCCATACAGGCGCGGACCATAGGCAACGTTATCATAGATACTCTTGGGAAATGGATTCGGCCGTTGAAAGACCATCCCAACCCTGCGACGTACATCGACTACGTCCACACCCTGACCGATAATATTTTCGCCGTTCAGGAAAATATCACCTTCCGTATGAACATTGGGAACCAGGTCGTTCATGCGGTTGATGGATCGCAATAAGGTCGATTTACCACACCCTGAAGGGCCGATGATGGCAGTAATCTGATTGGTGGGAATCTGCATGGAGATATTTCCAAGGGCTTTAAACTTGCGATAATAAAAGGAATAATCGCGGAATTCGATCTTATTATCAGGACTAACCAGAGGATCTACATTCTTCTGTGCAATATCAAGGGGGATAGAGAGAGGTACTCTTCGTTGTTCTTCAGTCATAGTAGTTCTCAAGTTGATAATCATAGGTTTATTTGCCTTGCAAACGATTAGCTCGAATCTGCACCGATATACGGGTGAAGATATTTAAGGAGAGAACGAGGATCATTAATACAAGCGCGGCTGCCCAGGCTTGGTTGATCCGCTCAGGGTAAGGTTGTTGCGCATATTTCCACAACGTCAATGGTAGCGAATCCACCGGCTGGGTGACGATATTGCCTAGAATGACAAATACGCCCTGATGATTGGCTATACCTGCCCGGATGATCCTGCCCATGTCATAGTTATCGTTACCAAGAGCAGTGAACAGTAATGGTGCAGTTTCACCGGAAGCACGGGCAATCCCCAGCAGAATGCCCGTTATGATACCCTGGCTGGCTGCAGGGAGTGAAACGCTAATGGCAGTTTTCCATTCGGGTGAACCGAGTGCTAGAGAACCCTCACGTAACGTGTGCGGAACCAGTTTGATCATCTCCTCGGTGGTACGAATAATAGTGGGCAACATGATGATGGCCAGGGCAACACTACCTGCCAGAGCAGAGTAATGGCCTTGGTATTTAACAATCAGTGCGTAACAAAACATCCCGATGATGATTGATGGTACACCTGAAAGCACGTCGGTGCCAAACCGGACGGCAACCCCGAGCGGCGTATTGGGGTTATACGCAGCGTAATACGCCGCCAATATTCCTGGAATTACTGCAAACAAGGATGCCAGAAGAGTCAAAATAATTGTGCCTTCAATGGCATTCAACACACCACCACCGGTAATTCCCAGCGGTCGTGGTAAATGAATGATGAAATCCAGATTGAGATACTGTAGCCCTTTTATGACTACATAGGTAATGATCCAAAATAAGACCCCAAGTGCTAGCAACGTAAACAAAGCGGTGAAGGCAATCATCAATGTATTGGTAAATTTCCGTCGCCGGCGACCGGTCCTGTATTGGATCAGCTGCCTGGTTGAGGTGCCAAGCCAAACGTGTGTGTTTGAAGTCATGGGCGTGCTCCCTGAACATTGCCCCCGCCAACCCGCCAGACCAGCATACGAGCCAAAATATTGAGCAGTAAAGTCAAGATAAACAAGATCAAGCCAACCTCTAAGAGAGCCTGGGTATGCAGCGGAGATACTGCTTCAGCAAACTCATTGGCGATGATGCTGGACATGGTATAACCAGGTTTTAATAGGGACAAAGACCCACCGATGCTGTTCCCTACCACCATCGTCACCGCCATGGTCTCGCCTAATGCGCGCCCGAGACCCAGGATCACCGCCCCGAGGATACCCGACAGCCCATATGGGATCAGCACCTTCCAAATCGTCTCCCACCGCGTGGAACCCAATGCCAGGGAAGCCTCGCGTTGGCTGACGGGGATGGCCAAAAATACATCGCGGGTAATGGCAGTGATGGTGGGAGTGATCATTATGCTGAGAATGAACGAAGCCGCCAGCAAACTTGCACCGCTGGCTGGTATTGGACCGTGGAAGATTATATTCAGTACAGGTATCGCACCCAGTGTCGCACCCAAAAATTTTCCTGCTGGTTCAACCAAATCGGGCAAGAACACAAAAATTCCCCACAAACCATAGATCACCGAAGGTATGGCAGCCAACAGCTCGAATATCCCACCCAAGGGCGCGCGCAGCCAATCTGGGCACAATTCAGCCAGGAAGATGGCTGCTCCAAGGCTGATCGGCACAGCCAGCACCAGGGAAAATAGGGATGTTATCAAAGTGCCATAAATGAAAGGCCAGGCCTGGAATTCACCACTCACCGGATTCCATGAGGCATCTGATGTTGGTTTAATAAAATTGAGGCCAGAAGCAGCGCGTGATCCGGCAGAATCTCGCCAAAGTAAAATGCCAATCGCTACCACCAATAGGATGGTTAGTACAGCCATGGTAATGGTCAGCGTATTCCACGGGCGGTCTCCATAATGGAGTAATAGACGTAATCGTATCATCCAGCGGGCAGGAGGACGTCGATTGGAAAGGGAGTGAGTAGCTTTGGTCATAATGTCAGTCTCACAGAAATCCTCGATGCATCAGGTTGCACAACCTCAAAGGCTGTGCAACCTTTTACAGGAGGAGAAAATCGGTATTGATTATGGAGCAACAGGTGTTCCATTACAACTAACTGCACCTAGTTTAGCCAACACCTGGGTGCGTACTGCATCCGGCAAAACTGAATAACCCAGGTCAGCCGCTCTTTTGGCTGCGCCAACATCGGTTAGCGACCATTTAAGAAATTCCACCAGCTTCTGCGCCTTGACACAATCGGTCATGCTGGTGGTATGCAGGATAATGTAGGTGTATCCGGCAATCGGCCAGCTGTTGGTTCCCGAGCCATCGACGATTGTATTAGTCAGGTTATCGGTGAAGGTGTTTGCGTAATCATTCATCGCTGAAACCAGGCTGTCCGCATTGGCGGTGGCTTTGGTGCCGGCTTTGTTTATCATGTTAGCGAAAGTGATCTTGTTCGCAATGGCAAAGGACAGCTCGACATAACCGATCGAATTAGGGGTATTCTGCACTGCCGCAGCTACACCCTGGTTGCCTTTACCACCGATGCCATTACCCGCCTTGTCTACCGGCCATTCGACAGAGGTACCAGCACCTATATTAGTTTTCCAGTCTGCGCTGAATGAAGATAGGGCATTGCTGAATATTTCGGTCGTGCCTGAGCCGTCCGAGCGATGTACAGCAGTTATTGATGCATCGGGAAGTGTTACACCTGGATTCAAGGCAGCGATCGCTGGGTCGTTCCATTTGGTGATCTTGGCATTGTAAATATCACCCAAAGTAGTACCATCCAGGGTAAGAGTCTGGGTAACGCCTTCCACGTTGTAGATGGGCACGACTGCACCAGCCAACATAGGATACATCTGAAGGTCTTTACCGGCAGTATATTCATCTGCTGTAACCACTGAGTCAGATCCAGCGAAGTCCACCGTATTATCGATGATCGACTTCTTACCACCCCCAGAGCCAATGCCCTGGTAATTCAAAGTGACCGAAGGATCAATGTATTGGTATGCGTAGATCCATTCTGTAATGACAGGCAAAATAAATGTGCTCCCCGCTCCATCGATCTGAACGGAACCTGCGGGGAGCTGAGTTGATGAGGCTGACAGAATGGCATCAGGCGTAGCGGCTGATGCGCTGCAAGCACTCAATACCGCTGATAGGATAATGATGACAACAAATAGCACTGAAATTTTTCTAGACATTTCTAATTCCTCCTAAAGTCTAAGATAATCATTTATCTTGTTTATAGAATACTATGGGATGTTTAACGTTCAACCAAACTTTGGATAAGAAATGGTAATTGTATTGTTACCATGTTGTTAACGCTCAGCTGCCCTTTCCTATCCCCTTGATAATATTAAAGGCGCTAGGCTTAAGCTGTTATAGCGTTGTCGAAACTTACCCACCGGATATTGTATCGATATTTGTTCCCGCTCCTTGACCAATTATGGTCAGGAGCTAGGGTTTTTATATTCCCGAATGGATGCATCACCCGTGCTAAAACTAGCAAGCCAGGTGCAGTCACCCCATCATCATTGGTAACAAGAATATTCATTTACCCAACCTCATCTGGATATAAAGAATTCGGTAGGCAACTACGTCGGTCATCAATAGACCGATGATATATATTGACAACATGATTGTAATTAGTAAGTTATTTTCCATGCTCTTAGGATAACACTCCCTCATTTGCGTTTATTTATTAATTAGTAATGGTTTTGCAAACAAATTGTTATGAATTATTAACAAAAAAGCCCGTACGTTTTCCAGTACGGGCGATTAGGATAATCTTATTTTAGGCAAGTGGGATGGTGAAATAGAATGTGGACCCCTTGCCCACTTTGCTTTCCGCCCAAATTTTACCGCCATGAGCTTCCACAAGGTGCCGGGCAATCGCCAACCCCAGCCCTGTGCCGCTGGTGGCACGTGAGCGGTCAACCTTGTAGAAGCGCTCGAAGATGCGCGGCAGATCCTCCGCCGCGATCCCGATACCGGTATCGCTAATCGCAAACAGAATATCGCGGTCCTGTTTGGTTACGCTTACCGTCACTCGACCGCCCTTGGGAGTAAATTTGACCGCATTGTGCAGCAGGTTCACCACCACCTGCTGAACGCGGGTCGAGTCTGCACGCACCAAGGGCAAATCGTCTGCGCATTCTATTGAAAGGGTCAGACCGGCACGCTCAGCCTGGAGCTGCAAACGTTCGACCGCTGGATTTACAATATTGAGCGGAGGGGTTGGCTCGACGTTGAGCGGCACCCGCCCGGATTCGATGCGCGACAGCTCTAGCAGCTCGTTGACCATCAAGCTTAGTGAATCCACTTCGGTCTCCATCTGCTCCACAAACCGGTGTGCCGCGGGTGGGTCTTCCAAGGCACCAGACTGCAGGGTCTCGGTGAGTGCTTTCAGCGCCGCCAGGGGCGTACGCAGCTCATGCGAGACGTTACTGATGAAGTCGCGCCGCATAGCTTCGGTCTGGCGCTGATGTGTCAGGTCTTGGAACAACAATAAGGTGCTCCCGGTGATGGCCGGACTGAGGGAGGTAGCAATCCCTTCCAGGGATAATCGATGACCGACCTCAAAGTCAACCATTTGAGCTTCACCGGTTGTCCGACAGCGCTGCCACATTTCTTCTGGCTGGTGATGGCGCACCACTTCAATCAGGGGTTTTCCGATTGGATTCGGTACAGAGATTGAAAACATTTTAAACGCCGCTGGGTTGACCAGCTGCACCCTGCCCAGCTCATCCACGATCAAAACCCCATCGGTCATTTTTTGCAGCACAGTATCCAGGGTGGCGTGCTCGGTTTTTAGATCTTCGATCTGTCCACTCAAATGGGTTGACATAATGTTGAATACCTGGGCCAATTGGCCGATTTCGTCCCTGTTCGGCGGGATAGGTAGGGCGGCTTGATCACTCGAAGCAAGTTTCCATGCAGATTGAGTGAGTGAGCGCACAGGGCGGGTGATGCGCCCAGCAATAATCACCGCAAGGATCACGGCAATGGTTGTCACAAACAGTGTGACCGCAATCATGACGCGTTGGATACTGGCGATGTTGGCTAGCTTGGATTCCAGGTCGTTCAAGTAAGTCTGACGCACAAAGCTAGAGATATACAGCCCCAGAGCCAGCATGGTAACCAGGATCAGGGAAACATACGGGAAGGCGATACGCCAACGGATGGAGTGGAACATGCTTATTTATCCTTCGAAGCGGTACCCGGAACCATGCACTGTAACCAACCTGGTCGGATTGGATGGGTCGATCTCTATCTTCTTTCGGAGCCAATGCATGTGCACATCCACCGTGCGTGTGCCACCAGCAAAATCCCAGCCCCACACTCGTTCAAGCAGGAATGCTCGCGAAAGAGCCTGCCTGTGGTGCTGAGCAAGGAATAGAAGCAGGTCAAATTCCTTGGGCTTCATGGATATGGCTGACCCATCAAGCAGCACTTCCCGACGGCTGAGGTCGAGGATCAGGTTGCCAAAGGTGAGTACATCCTGTGATGCAGCTTCCTGCTCGGAATCGACTTCCTGGCGGATGAGGCGCTCACGCCGCAGGTGAGCCTTGACGCGCGCCATCAACTCACGCATGCTGAACGGCTTGGTGATGTAATCATCTGCACCAATTTCCAACCCGATCACCCGGTCGATCTCCTCATCCCGTGCGGTAAGGATCAGGATGGGAATATTCATTTCCTGGCGCAGGATTCGGCAGACTTCGAAGCCATCCAACTCTGGCAGCATCAGGTCGAGAAGCACCAGGTCGGGTGGTTTTAACCGGGCGGCCTTCAAGGCATTAAGACCATCACCCACTGCCTGCACGTTGTATTCCTGGCGGGTCAGGTTATACACCAGGGTCTCACGCAGGGAGGTATCATCCTCAACCACAAGGATATTTGGCATATGTTTCAGCCTCCAAAAGATTGCTCGAAGAAATTCGCCAACCGCTCGTACAGCACTTCCTGGTTGGCAGGTTTTATCACTCCGTGGCCCTCATCGTCGAAGATCAGTACCTCGTATGGAATATTTCTATCATCCAAGCGCTGGCTTACCTGGCGTACATTTTCAGGACTTACGTTTGGATCCAGCGCCCCCTGGACGATGAACAGCTTGCCGCGGATATCCTGTACGTAGTTGATCGGCGAGCGTTCGTAGTATCGCTCAGGCACCTCGTCGGGTCTTCCGCCCATCATTTCCTCATCGAGGGGCCGTAAATCAGGGCGGGTAGTATGGTAATCCACCACCAGGTCGGTCATGCCACTGATGGGAGCAGCCGCAGCGATGATCTCAGGCGGGTAATGAGTGATCAGGTACCAGGCACTATATCCGCCATAAGAGGTGCCGGTCACACCCACCTTTCCAGGCTGTGCCAATCCTCCCTGTTTCAGAGACTGTGCGCCAGTGGCGATATCCGCTTGCTCACGCCCACCCCATCCGTCCTTTTTGATGGCATTACTATATTTTAGTCCAAACCCTGTGCTGCCACGATAATTGACACCCAGCACATTGAACCCCCGTTGAATGTAGTACCGGATCACTGCTTTCGAATCGGGCGTCCAGCTCACCAGCTCGGTTGCTTCCGGGTTATGGGTCATGGCGATGGGAAGCTGTGAGCCGTCTGCTGGCACCAAAAATACATCAATATTCTCATGCATGAGGTACCACAGGAATGCCGCCCAGCGTTTGTCGGGTGACAACCTAGCTTCTTCCACAGTCGGTAGGGTCATCAGCTGGTGCAGAAAGTTATCAGTCATCATAAGCGTAACCACTAAACTATGCTCAAATTTACACCAGGCGTATTCTGGGCTGAGGCGAAGACTGTGGCTTCTCACCTCTTACATATATATAGAAAATCGCCTCACCCAAGCAAAAATTTCCATCGTCGAGTAGATACGAATAACCACGTTGATGAGAGGTTGAAATATCTGTCTCTCGGCGGGATTCCCATGCCTCTCGAAGTGTGGCGGTCAGGTCAGACACCTGAATGTTGACACATCCTGCATCTGTCATCCATCTGCGGAAGTCATCCTGGGTGGCTTCGCACAGGTAATCTAGCCCTATCAGGGTCAGCTCCTGGCGCACCTGTGTGGGTAGGGGCCTGGTCACGATCACGTCGGTTAAAGTCATTTTTCCACCCGGCACAAGCACACGGGCCATCTCTGATTGTCCTATCTCGGTCGGTGCAGAGCTAGGGTATATGATGAATTCACTCACCAGGGCGTCGAAGCTTGAATCGTCAACGGGAAGGTTCTCCTTCTCGGCGGGTAGAAACTCCACCATGTTTTCCAGCCCCATTTCGTAAGCGGCTTGGCGGGCGATCTCGAGGCTCTCCTGGTCTAATTCCAGACCTGTCACTTTGCCAGTTTCCATCATTTCCGCAAGGCGGAACGCCACTTCTCCCGCTGCGCTGCAGAGCACCAGGATGCGCTTTCCGTCCGCCGGCGCTAGGTCTGCAGATAACTGCTCCAGGATGGGGGATAAGCGGTCGATCTCACTCCGGTTCCATTTCATATCAACCTCCACCACTCTTCTGAAGCGAAATGCCCATACGCTGCATATCACTCATAAAGCGGTTCGTTTCTACAACAGCTGCTTGCAGCCACAATCCAGGTGCGGCGATAGATCCATCCAGGTACTGTAGCATGCAGGCTGCCACCGGGATAGCGGTAAAGAGGTAACCATCTGGGTGTGAGACGGTTACCTGCATTGCCTTGGGCTGACCATTTTTTATGCCAGAAGCCTCCAGCCGCAATAGGGTGCAATAAGGCGGCTTGGAAAACGCCTTTAAACCCCAATACATCCACCTGCTCATCGGCTTTATAGCCAGATGAGGCGAAAGTTTCATCGCTACCATGGCGATGGGCATGATCACCCAATCCACAAACCAGTTGAAGCTGCCCACATAAAAGCCTGTCTCGGTTATTGTTGGGTACATTTCAGGCAGAGCACGCATCTCTTCCAGCATCATCGGAGCGCAGTACTGCTTGCCAAATTCTTCTCCAAAATCCATCCTGACGAAATCAGATGTGCTGTACAGATTGGCTTTCCTCCACTTCCCCTCCTTGTACGTCGACATCTCAAAGTCATTCATCAGCTCCACTAATTCATACACGGTTGAATATTCAACATCCAGGTTCTTCCAGTCTTCCTTGATCACACTGCCAACTATGGCAATCTCAAGCTGGTCGAAGAATTGGGCAGCATATCGGACCATAAACGCCGGCAGTCCGGGGTGGAAACCACCATCGGTGATAAAGCAGCAGCCAGCTTGTTGGATGTCTGACTCTATTGACTTGAGATATGAGATTTTCCGGGATGAAACTTGAATATCTAGGTAACCAATCCCAGCTTCTAGGGCTGCCTGGGAAATGTAGTTGACATATTGAGCGGTGGAGGAAGCCACGATAACGAAATCGATCTCCTCACAAACGGTGCGTAAACTTGTCAGGTCAGAAGCATCCACGCATGCACCACACACCCTGCCGCCTTCATATGTTCGATTTAACTCTTCGGCGTAGAGCCTGGCTTTTTCCGAATTACGTCCGCCAATCACAATCCGCGCATTTGATTCCTGTAATAACAGCCGGGCCAGTGGTTTGCCGGTATTGCCATATCCGCCCAGGATCAAGATAGTTTTCTGCTTAACATCAGTTTTCAATGAGGTAATCCTTCGATCTGGCAGTTAATAAATATAGGGGATCAATCGCCATGAACGTTTACAATAGGCTTCCCATACTGGACCAAATTCCTGGTGCATCACCACTTCCTCGTCCCGGATGCGGAACAGGATAACAGCCAGGAAGAGTACGCTGGTCGCAACTCCAACCCATGAGCGGAACACGCACGATACCCCGAGCGATAAAGCCATTACCCCCAGGTAGCGGGGATGACGGATGAAACGATAGATGCTGCCACTGATCAATTGATGACCAGACTGGATAGTTACATCAGCGCTGTACTGTTTGCCAAGCGCTAGACCTGACCAAAAAACCAGTGCGAATCCAACAGCAGAAAACCCAACCCCCAGCCAACGTGCAATGCCCCCATCATTGAACACTGCAATGCTGCGGCGGTCACAGAAGGGGATGAAAAAAAGTGCGATATACAGGGAAAGCACCAGCCCAACCCGCACCACCCGCTGGCGGAATACAAATTTGCTCTGCTCTCCCCTGCTGCCACGGATTCCTTCGGTGGAACCATATGCCTGGATGCCAACCGCTAGTCCGAACAAGCCTACGGTCACAGCATACGAACCACGGGGTGGCAGCGAGAAATACCCCTCCAGGTCATTTAAACCCCACCCGAGCAGGGTTATCCCCAGATAAATGAGCAGCGTGGCGATAAAAAACGTGACAGCGCGTAAGAGTTTCACACACCCTCCTGGCAGCCTTATCATCCCAACCGTCCCATGCACGGCGCATGAGATGGCGGGTATGGTTATTTTACACTACTAATCAGGCAGCAAGCCCATCGAGCCTGTCTATATAACACTGGAAGCGAAATCAATTAAAACATTCTAAGCTGTACTAATAAATAATGATGTAAAATCTATGCCTGTATTGCTATGTCATTTACTCCCACACGTGACCGGGTAGACCCCGAAATAACCGATCCCACTCCCATTCGCCGCCCAGAATGGATTAGAGTGCGCGCCCCTTCAGGTGAAACATACCAGAAGCTGCAAACCCTGATGCGCAGCAAAGCACTCCATACCGTATGTGAAGAAGCCATGTGCCCCAATATGGGCGAGTGCTGGGGCACGGGTACTGCCACCTTCCTGATGTTGGGGGATGTATGTACCCGCACGTGCGGTTTCTGTGACATCAAGCATGGTCAGCCAACGCCACTGGATTGGTTGGAACCTGAGCGGGTTGCCCAGGCAGTCAAGTCCATGCAGCTCAAACACGCGGTCATCACCAGCGTCAACCGAGACGACCGCAAGGATGGCGGCGCGCCCATTTTCGCCATGGTCATCCGGCGCGTCCGAAAGCTTCATCCCGGCTGTTCGATCGAAGTCTTAATCCCCGATTTCAAGGGCTCAGTAGAGGCATTGCAGATCGTTATGGCTGCCCGCCCTGAAATCCTCAATCATAACGTGGAAACAGTACCCCGCCTTTTCAAGGCTGTTCAACCCCAGGACCACTTCGAATGGGCTGCTGCCACGCTAAGCAACGCCAAAAAGCTCGACCCTGAAGTTCTCACCAAGTCGGGTATCATGGTTGGGCTGGGGGAGACCATTGACGAAGTAAAAGAGGTCATGGGCTACCAGCGCAGCTGGGGAGTGAATATCCTGACGGTGGGGCAGTATCTACAGCCCAGTAAAAAGCACCTGCCGATTGAGCGCTATTATACGTTGGAAGAGTTCGCTGAGATCAAGGAATACGGCCTGAGCATCGGTTTCCAGTGGGTCGAGAGCGGGCCTCTGGTTCGATCGTCCTACCATGCCGCCGAGCAGGTTAGAGAGCTGAGCATCGTGCACCGGAAACTATACGGTTAAGCCTCGCTCAGGCTACGAGCAATATCACCCCCCCAATCAACAAACCCAATAGCATACCTGCCAGTACATCGGATAGATAGTGCACACCCATAGCGACGCGCGCCAATCCTACCAATGGCGCCCATACCAGCAGAATTAGCCCCAGCCACAGCGGTCCAAGGCCGAGCACAACCGCGGCCAGCATGATTGCCCTAACTGCATGCCCAGATGGGAACGAATGCGGATCGGTGCTCCGGTAAAATTTCCCCCATTCCCCCTCTGGTCTTCTGCGGCGTACTGTAAACTTGATCAGAAACACAACCACGGCAGTCAGCAGGATAGCAATGATCAAGGTTAGCGCTAGCTGTTTCCAATATTCCGTCCCAAGCCACCACACCATCACCAACCCTGCCAGCCAGAACCACGAATCGCCGGAATGCGCCAATATGACCGCAACGGTGCGCAAGAGTCCTGGTTGTTCAGCAATCCGCATTCGTTCGGAGATGCGGGCGTCTAGCTCGATCAATTCGCCGCTCGACTGACCAGATCTGCCCGTATCATTTCGAGCTGGTTCGGTTTATCCACATCCATGGCAATTTCAGGATACGGGCAGACCACCGCTCTGCCGGTCATTTTCAGCCGGGTGGTCACCTTTTTCACAGCCTGGTCCATCGTTAGTAGTCGGAATGCCATGAGGAATAGTGTATCGAAACCAATAATTACCGCCTGCTTGATCGGATTCTTACGCGAAGCGACTAGCCGCTCCCATATTTCCGGTTTCATTGAGACCACCGACGTGCGCAAGACGTTTAAATCTCCGCCACATACCTCCATATCTTTCATCTTCACGTATGTCCGTCTTGAGGACGGGTAGCGCGATTCGACTACCTGGCGCTTCACCACGGTATAGCACAGGTCGACATCCGAAGGTAAGGTCGTTTCGATCTCCCAATCCACCATTTCGGAGGTGATGGCGGGAAGATCAGAAGATACCATCAGCACCCGGGTTGCGGAGGGGTGTATCTCCAGTACTTTGTTGATCCCCCCCAGAATGTTCTCGATCATTGAGATTTTATTGGGAAGATAGGTGATTGGTTTGGTGCAGGTCACACCATTTTCCTCAGTCAGACCGATCAGGACCACATTTTCAACCTTTTTCGCTCCGCTGAGTGCATCCAGCACCCACTGCACCATTGGTTTTCCACCAATATCTAATAACGCCTTGGGTTTCCCCAGTGTATATGGATATAATAGCTCATTCGGCTGCGGGACGCCTCCCGCGGTAACCACTGCATCCATCGGTCAACTCCTTATCTGGTGATTCGCCTCCCAAGGTGAATTAATTCAACTCTTGTAGCTGTGGCTGGTACCCAATCTGGTCTAATATCGCGCTCAGCTCTACGTGGGTGAGCTTGCGACCTTTCCCCGCAGCAGCGATCAAGGCAGCCTCCATCATATTCGTACCGAAAGAACGCCCATCGAGGACAGGTGTGGAGGTGACCAAATACTTGATCCCCACCTGCCGGAATAGCTCCACATCTTCGGTTGTGGTGGTATTGGTAGCGACCACTTTTCCTTCCAACCGGTCTGGTAGATGTCTCTTCACATACTGACAGTCACCGGCTATAACGGATGCCCATTGGTAGTATTTTTCATATTTTGGGGTGCGTATTTCCTGCTTTTCACCCAGTGGATAAACCCATTCAAAAGGAAGCCGGCTGAATATGGGCAGCATGATCGCCGCCAGTCGTTTCACCGCTGAGACGCTGCGTAAAGCAACGGGTATTCCCAAAGCGAACATCAGGTCGCCAAACACACATTCATAACCGGCATCCCTAAACGATATGGACATATCCCAACGGTCAACTCCAGCGGTGATCAGTACCTTTTTGTCTTTGATATAACCATCAATTTGTCCGTCTAGAAATGGGGCAATGCGGCGTTCAATGGTGTTGCGTAAGCCTGCCCCATCCACGTATGGCGTTCGCTTAATGTAGCGTATCATTGGCTGCATGGAATAGAGTGGATAATACTTCGTCCCCACAGTCAATCCAATATCGGTACCTCCCACCCCGAACGCATCCACTTTGCCATCCAGCTCACGGTACAGTTGGGCAGCTTTTTCCATGGAGCCATCGGTGCCGATGCGTTCGATGCGAACCATCTCGCCCAACAGCTCCACTTCCACCACCTTGTTTCGTTTGGAAGAACCAATACTGATGCTCACTGCGCGTTTCAAGTAGACCATCTCCGGGGGATATTTGGTGACCTACCAATAAGTCGGAAGTATACTACCCTCCGTCCACAAACGATAACCCCAAGGTTCGAGATAAGATACCCAGACCTATGGAGCGATTGATATTCACAGCACGCCCATGTTTTTTTAATGATATGAATTTGATTAATTCTTAAGTATTTGCATTGAAAAGGATATAATCGCTATTATTGCCAGGAATTTCAGACCTGCTACAGCGTCAAATATACTTTGATGGAGGCAAAATCAGTGCCACTTCCCAAGAATGCATATTTCCAAGGCAAAATCGTCCCCTATTCAGAAGCTAAAGTTGGAGTGTTAACCCATGCGCTAAATTATGGAACAGCCGCTTTTGGTGGTGTGCGCGCCTATTGGAATAAAGATGAAAAACAGTTATATATCTTCCGGGCAAATGACCACTACCGACGCTTTCTCAATTCTGCCAAGCTGCTGTGCATGGATCTCGATCATACACCGGAAAGCCTGACCCAGCTCACCGTCGATTTACTGCGCGTTGATGGTTACCAGCAGGATATTTACATCCGCCCCCTGGCATACAAGTGTGATGAGGTTATCGGGGTGAAGCTTCACGGGTTGAGCCACGAATTATCCATCTGCGCCCTCCCATTTGACAAGTATCTCGCTGATGATACCAACGCCCACGTTACGATTTCGTCCTGGCGTCGGGTAGATGACAATATCATCCCCGCCCGCGGCAAAATCTCGGGGGCTTATGCTAACTCGGCATTCATCAAGACCGATGCCGTCAGGGCAGGCTTTGATGAAGCCCTGGTGCTCACCCAGGAGGGACATATTTCGGAAGGTAGTGCGATGAACTTCTTCATGCTGCGCGATGGGCTGTTAATCACACCACCAGTGACTGAAAATATCCTTGAGGGCATCAGCCGTAGGAGCGTTATTGAGCTGGCGCGTGAGGAGCTCAACCTGAATGTGGTCGAGCGTCCCGTTGATCGGACCGAGGTCTATTTATGCGATGAGCTATTCCTGACCGGCACCGCGGCGCAAATCACTGCAGTCACTCGGGTAGACTTCCGCCCAGTGGGTAATGGGAAAATAGGGCCGGTTACAAGCCGCTTATACCAGCTGTATCAAGACATCCTGCGAGGCAAGGTTGCCAAATACAAGCATTGGCTCACGCCCGTATATAAGAAATAATACCAACGGCTGTACAGGCCGGCAGGCTCGCATTCAAGCGCCTGCCGTTTTTTTCACCTGATCTCTATAATTTCTCCCTGGGGTTGCGTACCCGGCTCGAGGTGCAACAAACCAAAGGTCGGTGGGTAGTTCCTCGGATATGGATAGCTGGTTGAGCCGGGGTTGAACAGCAGCTTTCCCTCGATACGAAAACTACACGGCACATGCAGATGTCCAAACACGATCACGTCCGCTTCCGGAAAAGTTGCCAGTATGCGCCGGATGTACTTCCGCACATATCTGCCTCTGATCGCCCGATGCAGCTTGTCGATCATATAGCGGTTGAATGTCCCATGCCCATGCGCCATACCGATGGATACCCCATCGATATCTAACCGGACTAGCATTGGCAGCCGCCTGAGATAGAAGATATCCCGATTCCCACGTACTGCATGGACCGGCGCGATCTGCTCCAACTCTTCTAGCACACGTGGGACTGAAACGTCGCCTGCATGCAGGATGGATGTCACCCCTGCCTCCCTGAAGGTTTGGAGAATCTTCGGGTGCAGGTCTGGTACCCGGTCGGGGATATGCGTATCCGAGAGCACACCCACGATGGTCACGATATCGGCCACACATCCGAGGGCTGCCGGGGAAACAACGCTTCCAGTAAGGCGTGGATTTCATCCCGGTCAGTCCAGCAATCCACGAAATTAGATTTCAGCATCTCCAGGCTGCGGTATCCAAACAACAGCTGCAGGAAGGTATAAGGCGGAAAAGCAGCATTCCCCGCATGTCCAACAGGTTCGGGCACCCATGATTCGATGATCGCCAGTTTGCCTTTATCGAACACGATACGCACACCATCCCGGTAGAACGTGATTTTCACTTCACCCGAATACCCCGCCAGTGGCGATACGGCCAAGCGCTGTTCAAGTACTGGTGTGATGCACTTCAGGAATTCTGCCACAACTGGCACACGCAGGTACCAGGCGTATGGCTTTCGAATGCGCGGCAGGTGATCAGGCATCACGCGGTACACTGGGTGATCCTCACCCAGCCAGAAGCCAAACGCCCCGAATGGTTTTTTCTCACCGTGTTCTGGCTGCAGCAACTGGAATGTAGCTTCCAGGTAGCGTATCACTGAGGGCGTCACTGCCAGCCAGGAGAACTCCGGTAGGATTTCATAGCGCTGCACTACCATCATGTCTCCCCAGGTGAATCCGGGATGGGTAATAAAGCCGCATGGTTTTCCATCGACAGTCTCGATCACCCGTACTTCAACCCGGTTCACGTTTTTCTCGCTTTTCCCATTAAGCTCATACACCAATAAGGTGTCATCCCATTCACAAGCCACAAGCGACCGTTTACAGCCAAGGATATACAACTGTGAAATGAAGGGGATATCCGCTTCAAGCGCAGGGCGGATGCGGTATGGATCTGGCTCCCCCTCCTTCAGCCTGGGGATATGAGTAGGAAAGCCTGCCCGCCCACCGCCCAGATTCATCGCCATCTCATAGCCAAACAGCCGGTAATAATAAGGGATACCGGTGATTGCCTGGATCAGCTCACCATTTTGGGCACTCCACTGATGGATGACCTCGAATTGGCTCCGCACCAGGCCACGCTTGCGGAATTCCGGTATGGTGCCCACCAGCTCGGGTCTGCCAACTTTGAGCGGGATGTCGGCGAAGGTCCATGTCTGGGGGATCAGGTTCATTGCTGAAATGATCCGCCTGCTTGTTACCTCCTCCACGATGGTAAAATCACTGGCTTTGAAGGTGGGATGGGGTTTCGCCATCAGGTCATACGTCCACGCCCACACCTTTTCATCCGGATGGTCCAGTCCCTCATCTGAGTGCATCCTGGCATTGAATTCTGCTAAGGCTTCAGCGTCCTGGGCGCTCGAACGCCTGAGAATGAGTCCATCCCCCATCTCGATTGGCAGTATCCCCGGAATGGCTTGTGTTGTTATCATGGTGATCTCCTTGTCATAAGCTGCCTATATGGCAAGTCTATCACCAACCTCCCCCAAGTGACAACCAGTTGATTAAGCTTTTAGTTTCTCCAGATATTTGTGTCTGAACTTCGACACCTTGGGAGCAATGACTGCCATGCAGTATCCCTGGTAGGGGTTGCGCTTGAAGTACTCCTGGTGGTAATCCTCAGCCGGGTAAAAAATATTATAAGGGACTAGCTCTGTCACGATAGGCTTCCCCCAAACTTTGTTCGTTTCCATATCACGGATGACCTGTTCAGCTGTGGCTTTCTGCTCGGGGCTGTGGTAAAAGATCGCCGAACGGTATTGAGTCCCCACATCTGCGCCCTGCCGGTTTAACGTGGTTGGGTCGTGGATGGTGAAAAATACTTCCAGCAGCTCACGATAGCTCACCACTTGTGGGTCGAACGTTACCTGCACGGTTTCGGCGTGCCCGGTGGCGCCGGTGCAAACTGCTTCATAAGAAGGGTTGGCTACACGCCCTCCCGAATAGCCTGACACAACATCCACTACCCCCTTGAGCTCATCATACACTGCTTCAAGGCACCAAAAACACCCCCCCGCCAGGGTTGCGACTTCACAGGATGGATTGATTCCATTATTCATCATGATTCACCTCGCATATTGTGGATAAATTATATCTTATTTATTCTCATTACGAGGTGCGATTCTTATTCAAATTTGCTTACCCACTGTGGTGATCTGAAATAATAAAACGCATAATACAAGGTTGATTAATTAGTCAGGGCAAAGGTGGACTTCGACAGTAGCATGTACGACTCCGGTATCTTCTGGGATAAGCGCTTTATACTGTTCCGGTGAATCGGGGTATTTCGTTACCACACCAATCTCTGACGAATAGATCCCCGGACCGATAGACCAGATATGCAGATCGCTCACCTTAGTGTCCTTATAACTCTCAAGTATCCCGATGATCCTATTCTGCACTTCGAGTGGGATTTGATGGTCGAGTAAAATCGTGATGGTGCCCTGAATCAGGCCGATTGACCAGCGGATCACCAGGACGGCTCCAACCACCCCCATGATGGGGTCCATCCAGTTCAGCTTAAAATACTTGGCTCCCAACAGAGCAATAATCGCAAGCACGGATGTCATGGCGTCGGTTAGCACATGCAGATAGGCAGCTTTCAAATTATGGTCGGCGCCTTTGGCGTGAGTATGCTCGGCGTGGTTTTGGTCGCGATCATATTCATGCTCGTCAGAATGCTTTGAATTGTTATGCTCACGTTCATCGTCCTGGGAATGTGTATGACCCCGATCTCCCAATAAGACCATGCTCAGGCCATTAACTAACAGGCCGACCACCGCTACCAGGATTGCCTGGTTGTATTCGATCGTCACTGGGCTGATCAACCTGGAGATGCTTTCATACCCCATATACAAGGCAATCATCACCAGGAAAATAGCACTTGAGTAGCCAGCGAGTGCATTTACCTTGCCAGTCCCGAAACTGAACTGTTGGCTGCGGGCGTGCTTACGGGCATAGAGATAAGCGATGAAGCTGATGCCCAACCCGACCATGTGCGAGCCCATATGGATACCATCCGCAAACAAAGCCATCGAACCGAATACCAATCCCGAGATGATCTCAACCACCATCATCAAGGAAGTAATAATAATGACGATCAACGTCCGCCGCTCACCTGAGCGTATCTTATCCTGCCCAAATATATGGGTATGTTGCCATTGTGCGATTGATTCAGTATGCATTATCTTTACCTGTATAATTTATTCTACTGCACGGATGATCCTCGCCTGGATAGTACTTAGTCTTTGCTGGAGTTTCCGAAAGCCGCTTATTTGATTGCAGACATAAAAAAGCATTGTATCGTTGGAAAAGCATCTTGGGAAGGTGAACAGTGAGTGATGAGGCTCGGACATAAGTTAACATGACAACAATAAATTACTTACATAAATCCGATAATAGATAGCACAGCATCACCGCATGAGAATATAATAAGCTCAACCAATCAGTTGACTGCAGAATCTCGCAAACCGGAGGAATTAAATGACAGACCGTAAGAAAGTAACCCTTCCTTATTTATTTGACAAGGTTGCCAACCACCAACCGATCACCTGGCTGACCTGTTACGATTACCCAACCGCATACCTGATGGAGCAAGCTGAGATGGATATGATCCTGGTGGGAGACAGCCTAGCCATGACCATGCTCGGTTATGAAACTACCCTACCCGCTACAATGGAGGACATGATCCGCCATTCAGCTGCTGTACGTCGGGGCGCACCCACAGTCTTTATCGTGGGAGATATGCCATACATGAGCTATCAGCCCAGCGTTGAGACAGCTATTCGCAATGCCGGTCGGTTCATGGCCGAGGCAAGTTGTGATGCCATCAAGCTGGAAGGCGGCAGCGAGATGGCTGACCGCATCCGGGGGATTGTCAATTCCGGCATCCCTGCCATTGGTCATTTGGGATTAACTCCGCAAAGTGCTTCTGCGCTGGGCGGTCATAAAGTGCAGGGACGGGCGGCAAAATCAGCTATAAAGATCATAAATTCTGCCAAGGCGCTCGAGCAGGCCGGCGCATTTGCCATTTTGCTTGAGATGGTCCCCGACCGCATCTGCAAAATCATCACTGAGCGGGCGGAGAATTGCATTATCATGAGCCTGGGTTCAGGACCAGACGCCCATGGTCAGCTGCTGATCTATCACGACATGTTTGGGCTGTACCCGCGCTTCAAGCCGCGCATGGCCAAGGTGTTCGGTAATGCCGGTGAGGTTATCTTGAACGGTCTAAAACAGTACGTCCATGAGGTCTCCGATAAAACCTTCCCCCAGCCTGAGAACTGGTTCACCATGAAAGATGAAGAATACGACGAACTGATGGGCATGTTATGAGTTTTGCTTCTCGCACGAGCCATCTTAAAGCTGAAGGGGCCTACCAGGTGCTGGCGCGGGCACAGGAGCTGGAGGCCATCGGCCGGGAGATCATTCACCTTGAAATCGGCCAGCCGGACTTTGAAACTTTTGACAACATCCGGCTGGCAGGCATTCACGCCATCGCTGAAGGTCAGACGCGCTACACCCCTCCAATTGGCATGAAAGAGCTACGTGAGGTAATCGCTGATGATGCCAGCAGACGGCATGGTTTGCAGCTCCACCCAGACCAGGTGGTGGTGAGCCCGGGCGCCAAGCCCAACCTGTTCTTCCCCGTGCTGGCGTTGGTCGAGCCGGGTGATGAGGTGATCTACCCAAACCCGGGGTTCCCCACCTACGAAGCTATGATCCGCGTGGCAGGCGGGAAGCCGGTCCCTGTGCCTCTAAAAGAGGAGAATAACTTCTCGTTCGACATGGAGGCGTTTCACCGCTTGATCAATAATCACACCAGGCTGGTTATTTTAAATTCACCGGCTAATCCCACCGGCGGGGTAATGCCGTTTGAAGACTTGGAGGAAATCGCCCGAGCCGCCGAGGAATTCGATTTTTGGGTTATATCCGACGAGATCTACTCGCGCCTGGTGTACGACGGTCAGAGTGCACATTCAATTGCTTCACTGCCCGGAATGATGGATCGTACAATCATCGTGGACGGCTTCTCCAAGACCTATGCCATGACCGGTTGGCGCCTGGGTTATGGCATCATGCCCATCGATTTGGCACAAACCGTCCAGCTGCTGCTCACCCATTCGGTCGGCTGCACAGCCCAGTTCACCCAGTTAGCTGGGGTCGAAGCGCTCACCGGTCCTCAGGGGCAGGTAGACGTGATGGTCATAGAGTATCAATCACGCCGCGACGCCATCGTTGACGGACTGAACGCCATCCCCGGGGTCAGCTGCCAGCGCCCGCAGGGGGCATTCTACGTCTTCCCAAGTATCAAATCCTTTGGAAAATCATCTGCCGAAATGGCCGGTTATCTGCTTGAAAAAGCTGGCGTGGCAGTGCTGTCCGGCTCGGATTTTGGTGAATATGGAGAGGGCTACCTGCGGCTGACCTACTCAAACTCGATTGAGAATATTCGGAAGGCGATCGATAAGATTGGGGAGGCTGTTAGCAAACTGTACTGAATAGGTCATCCGTGTTGTTGTTAACTCGTTTCATGATAAAATAATGGCGCAAAATCGCGGGCATAGCATAGTGGTAGTGCGGTAGCCTTCCAAGCTACTTAGACGGGTCCGATTCCCGTTGCCCGCTCTAGAAATTCCGTACTCTGCGGAATCTAGTATATTAAAATGGGCCCATAGCTCAGCGGCAGAGCGGACGGCTCATAACCGTTTGGCCGTAGGTTCGATCCCTACTGGGCCCACCAACCAAAATAGCCCTTCAACAGGGCTATTTTTTATCTCAATATTTACCTTTACGCGTATGCTGCTGCCAGCTGGACGCGGGTGGAGTTCAACCGTCCCATCGCTGCTTCAGCCACGCAGCGACCCATCATGCATTCCAGGCGCGGATCTTTCTCGAATGCGGCTTTGAGATCCTCCACCGTCAGGCGGATCACACGGCTGCCTCCGCTGCTTCGCCCTGTGGACGTCAGCACGTGCGGCTCGATCAGTGCAGAGATGCTGAATGGTTCGCCTGGGTTGATCTCACAAACCACCACTTCTGCACTGCCACCTGTCGTATGCGGGCTGCTCACGGGGTGATACAGCGCCACGCTGCCCTCCACCAGGAAGTACAGCGCATCGGCAGGCTTGCCCTCCTCAATCACCACCTGGCCATCCTGAAGCTCTATTTCGTTGGCGATCATTGCCAGGGATTTTAATTGCTCGTAACCCAACCGACCAAAAAACGGATACCTTCTAAGCAGTTCTACCGAAATCATACCAGGTCCTCCTTGAGCAAGTCTAGTGAATTCTGCCGTTCACTCCACTCCCAACCTTTTGTCTCACCAAAAAAGTACCATCCTGAGAGGGGTAATCTTGGCAGCTTTAACAATAACGCGGTCATACAATCCGACCGCCCGGTTTCGGAAATTACAGCAGGGATAATCAGATTGTAAAGGTAAAATAAAAAGCACCCCGGTTTCATCTTCCGGGGTGCAATAAGATATTCGATTCTCCAGTTATTTAAATGTAATTGGTAGCATCACTCTCTTAATCGGGGAGATTACCCTGGTTGTGACCGGCTCACCTACCGCGGAAACACCTTCGTCACAGCTTACTCTATAACTGGAATTAGTGACCTCATTCCCGCCTAGCACTCTCGCCAGGAAGGTCAATGTAACTGATTCACCTGGGTTGAGTACAGGCAAATGCCATTGCACTTGGTCACCCACCAACATGCCACCCGAGCTGGCGCTACTGAAGACATAGTTTGTATCGGCCGGGATAGTATCGGTAATCACGAGTAGGGTTGCCTGCTGCCCTAGGTTGGTCACCTCAATCTGGTATAGCAATGGGTCACCCGCCATCACCGGGTCTGGTGTGGCTGTCTTGGAAATACGTAGGACAGGTTTATCGGTGATGTAGCCAACCGCCGTTATCACTTTGTCTTGCAGCAGACTTTCGTGGTTAATGGTGGCGGTATTCGTCACCACACCTTCGAAGAAATCATCCACCAGCACGGTGAAGGTGATCAGCTGCTCCGAATTCGAGGCAACATCTCCCATCCATTCAAGGCTGACGATGTCGCTGGAGAGGCTTCCCTCGCTCGCCACTGCGTCACGCTGGAAAGTGGTATGTTCCCATGGGAAGATATCACTTACCTTCACATCGCTCAAGTCATACGGCCCTGAGTTCACCACATGCACCGTATAGGTTAATACGGTGCCGGTTCCCGGAAGCGCCCAGGTGGGGGTAACAGTCTTGTACGAGTCGATCAACCCCACCTCTTTTACCGTGGTAGTCACCGGCTCACCGAGGTTGGAGAGCGTGCCAGGCAGCTCGCTCTCATACCAGGTTGTGCGATAATCATTATTGACAATCAATGTGCCACTGATCAGATCCTCGTTTGCCTTGACGCTAAAGTAGCGATAGATGATATCTCCCGGATTCATAGCAGGTAAAGTCCAGATGATGGTGCGATCGTCAATAATTTGTGCAGTCTCTTCATCACTAATGCTGACCAAGGTTACGCTGGCTGGAAGGGTCTCCGTTAGAACTGGAGGAGGATCCATCTCGGTGGTGAACGCACTATCGAGCACCTGGATGGTATAGGTCATGATCTGCCCAGGTCCAATTACAGATGGGGCAGATTTGGTAGGTATCAGATTGGCAAAGTGGGTAATATAACCTATTGCCGTAGCAATAACTGGTTCCGTGACAAAATCGCCCAAGCTATCGGTTATGACCACTGTGGCTGTATATGGTGTTCCTTCTTCACCTCCGCTCGTACTTTGCTCTACAGCAGTGAAGGTAATCACCTCTCCGACCCCAATAACGCCGGTCCATTTATACTGTACACAATGTGGTTTACAATCCGGACCATCAACCAGCGTTCCACCAGCGTCCGATGGTAGCACAACTAGATCATCTTTACTTACGCTTATTCGACCGAAGGTAAGCAATGCAGTTGCATCCAGGGCATTACCGGGACCCAGATTATGTACTGTCAGCGTGGTTGTAAGGTCCTTAGTGCCACCTCCCGTTCCCTTAGCGATTGGGTCAAGTGTGGCGGTCGCCTCAAAAGTCGGCCCGACAATATAGCTGGGTGTTGGGATACCTGGTGCGCATACGCCTTCTGCGCTACATACCTCATAATCATCATTCATCACGACGATATCGGCAACATCACTGATGAATATGGTATACGTCACCTGGGTAGATTCGCGCGTTTCCAAGCTGGGGATTTTCCAAGTGACATCGCCGATTAAATATTCACCTCCGCGCCGATATTCAACACTGATTGGCACGGTATCGGTAATCACCACATCAGTCGCTTTGGAACCCAGATTCAACAACGTTAAGGTGTAGGTCATCTCTCTGTTCGCACCAGGTGGATCGGGGAAGACACTCTTGGACAAGATGAAGATTGGATCTACCACCGTTGTGGAATACGGCTCGCCAGCGCGGATATCATCCTGGCTCACCACCAGGTAGGTGTCGTTATTGATCACCGTGCCTGAAGGCACATCCCCAACCTGCACGCTAAAGGTATACATTGATGTCTCATCAAACCCAAGATCGACCGAGTCGAACCAGGTGACCACACCTTCAGTATAAGTGCCACCCTGGCCTGCACCGATGAAAGTCATATCGGTAGGCACAATATCGGTGATAGTGATAGGTGTATTCACCGCATCCTGCCCCACATTAGTGACCGTCAACTCGTAGGTGAGTGGTTTGTTCTTGCCGGGCAAGGCTGGTGAGGCCGCCTTGCTGATCTCAAAGATGGGGTGATCGGTGACGTTCGTCGCAGCCGTTACAGTGATCGGCTGAGCAATCATGGGATCGCTGATCACGGCAGTGTTCTCGATGGTCCCTTCGAAACCCGGCGTAACAGTGACGCTGAAGGTGATCACCACAGAAGTGTCAAAGCCCACCTCCCCATGCTCCCACAAGATCATCCCATCCGTGAAAACCAATGTAGGAAGCGGTGGATCCGATGCCAAGTCTTCGTTATAGGTTGTAGACGGTGGAATGGTGTCCACGAGGGTAACATCACTGGCGGAATATGCGCCTGTATTCAGGATTTTAAGGCTGTAAACCAGGGTAGCCTCATTCGGGGAGGCAACCGTTGGCGAGACCACTTTGGTGGAAAGGATCAGCTTGGGATATCCCACCGGCGGCGGAATGGGTCCGGCTGCGTACACCCGATTGGAAGTTCTGCGGGCGAACGCGACCACCGTCGCCACCATCAGAATCCCAATGATAATAACAGTTATTAATTGGATCGCTTTTTTTAGTTTGGTGCTCATTTCATTCTCCTTTTCCAATTACAAAAGCCGCGGGACCAATCGCTATTTGAAGGCACCACGCCTGAATGCGAAATCGGTGGAAGCATCACCTTCCAATGCATACTCACTGCGTTGCAATATTCAGTCCATCGCCCGGCTGAATCTGAAATGCTGAAGGAAAACCGTGCCAATCAGCTGAATTACTTATATATTCCCCGAGGTTACGTTGAAATATCCTAAGGAACTATTATTATTGGTAATTCTCCTTGGCAATTTTCATCACAATTTTTATAATCAGGAGGTTTTTTTCGGCTCCTGCAAGTAGAGGTAAATCAAATCCGGACGTTGCTGATCAATCGTATACCAGAAATTAGGCTATCCCATTACGGTATACTTGCATAACAGGCAACATTATTGCATCTCCACATGCAGTCAGAGCAATTTTGATGAAGAAGGAAAATGTGACAACCTTTGTATAACCAGGTTCTTATGGAAATTAATCGATTTCTATGCACCAGCTTATTTCGGCGACTCCCCTTCTTAATACTATTAATCGCTCTTCTGGTGCCTCGTTCCTCGGCATCGCAAGCACCAGGATCCATCATCGCCGTCGAAGATCCCCAGCTTCACCCAGCATATACTACCTGCCCGAAAGCATATTGGTATCCATTCGCCAATAACCGCGGCTACACTTCCTACATCACCCTTAACACCAATAACCCCACCCATTCAACGAACTACGGGGAGTGGCACCCGCTAATCCCGCAAGCCGGATATTACCAGGTGGAAGCCTATATCGCCGGTCACGACCCCATTACCTGGTGCACGGGTGAAGGTCGAACGATCGACCACGACACTTCTCAAGCGCACTACACCATCCATCACGCGTACGGTGTGACCAATCGCACGGTGAGCCAGGATCCACTCAGTAATCAGTGGATCGTTCTAGGGGAGTTTTATTTCAACACCGGAAGTGTTGGGTATGTAAGCCTCTCTGACCTGAATGCAGAAGCGGAGTACAGCACTACCATTTCGTTCAGTGCCATGCGTTTCACCTTTACACGCCCATCCCTTCCCCAGTTGTACTTGCCGATGATTTACTACTCCGACCCTTCCGGAAAACCTCCGCCGGATGCCGCCATTATCCAGGGCCAAGGTTTTGATGCCTGCCATCTACCCACCATCGCTGAAATGCAAACCTGGTGGGATCACAGCCCTTATTCCTTCTATGCTCTATATATTGGTGGGATACACTTACCCGCTCTCTGCGTCTCTGCAGACGCAGCCTGGGTGAAGGCCGTCCACCAGCAAGGCTGGAGTTTCGTGCCCACCTGGGTAGGTCCCCAGGCTCCTTGCACCGCGTATAAGTACAAGATGAGCGCTGACCCTACCATTTCATATCAACAGGGTCGCCAGGAAGCGCAAGCTGCCTCCTCTGCCTCCGCCTTACTGGGTCTCACCAATTACAGTTTGAGTGGCACGGTGATCTATTACGATATGGAAACCTTTGGAGGCGCCAGTCCCGAATGCCGCCAGGCAGCTTCCTCGTTCATGAATGGTTGGGACCAGCGCCTGCGAGAGCTGGGTAATATCGCCGGGGGATATGGTGCCCATAACTCCTACATCGAAGATTGGGCACAGATTGAAAACGTCCCTACCGAGGTCTGGGTTGCCTCGTGGTACACAGACAATTATGATCCCTACGCCTCAGTGAATGGCATTTCATGGTTGAATGGTTTATGGACGAACCACCAGCGCATCCGCCAATATGCCGGCGACCATAGCGAGAATTGGGGCGGTATAGGGCTCGGCATAGATAGTGATGTCGCCGATGGTATGGTGGCTATGCCGCCGTCAAAATCGCTTGCCATTCCAATCAGTAATTCAGCCACTCCCATAGCAGACGCTGGGTGGGTTTCTGCCCAACAGGGTTGGCTGGTTTCTGGTGACCGCTTGTATTGGACGAATGACCGCGGAAACAGCTGGGTGGACGTCTCTCCCACTGCAGTAAAGCTCGCCTATTTCCTCCCCGATGGGCAAGCCTGGACCATCTCTGACGCAGATCAGGAAGGGAAGAGCCTGTACCATTCCAGCGATTGGGGCACAAACTGGGAGCGCCTCGATCTCCTGCTTCCGCTCGCTGATGTCTGGCCAGTGCAGCTCCACTTTACCTCAACCACTTCTGGTTGGATGGTGGTGCAGCAAGTGACCAGTCAGGTTTTAAGCGCCGCAACATTCCTAAAAACCACTGATGGCGGACTCACCTGGCAGCCCTACGGCCTCCCCATAGCAGGGCTAGTCAGCTTTACTTCCCAAGCCGAAGGTTGGCTCCTGGGCAGCACATCAGGTCAGCTCTTTCACACCACCGACGGTGGTGTCACCTGGCTACCTACTGAGCCCAGTGGAAATCTACTTTCTATAGCCACCTACCCACAAGGCACATCGCTTTATGGTTGGCAGACGGTCACTACAGGCTGGTCAGCCAGCTTCAACGGTGATTGCACAGGAAATAAATCCTCCCCCGATTTCACCTGCCAGGTTGAAAGGCTACTCTGGCAAACACTGGATGGTGGGCAAAGCTGGAGTGCCATCCCTCTACCGATCAATAATCCCGTTAAGCATTAATTCACTCCAGTAAACATTGCCAAAATTGTTGCCAAACAGCTAAATTAAGTGGTATAAGCATTCATCATTGACCCAATTGAAAGGTGTCCCATGAGTTTGCGTTCCTATTTGCAACAGCTGATTAGTTCGGGAGAGATACTCAACATCGATACTCCCGTTTCTACAACCTACGAAATGGCCGCCGTCCTAAAAAAGCTGGAACCGCGCCCGGTGCTGTTTGAACGCATTCCAGAAAGCTCCTTCAGGGCGATGGGCAACCTGTTCAGCTCGAAGGCTGCCTTCGCTGAATACTTCTCCCTCCAGGTGAAGGATATCATCCCTGCCCTATCATCCGCAGTCGATAAGCGCTCACTTTGCCCGGTGGTTTCCAGTGCGCCGTGCCAGGAAGTGGTCATTAAGCAACCTGACCTGGACACTCTGCCCATCCTGCGCCACTGCGCCTTGGATGGTGGCAGCTACATTAGCTCAGGAGTTTTAATCACCCGCCACCCTAAATATGGACAAAACCTGGATTTCCACCGCCTCATGCAGTTCTCCAAGACTGAAATGGCCGTTCGTGTAGTGCGCGGTCGCCACTTCCATCAGTTCTTGGAGGAATTGGGAACTCTTGATGTGGCTGTGTGTATCGGCGTTCCGCCACACGTCCTGGCCGCAGCCGCCACTTCTGTAGATATTGGTGTAGATGAGCTGGAGATAGCCAATGCACTCTCGAACCAATACCTGGATGAACCGCTCAACCTGGTGCACGCCAAAACAGTCGATCTGCTCGTGCCCGACGAAACTGAGTTTGTCCTCGAAGGTACCGTCTATAATGACCGGCGCCACTCTGAAGGTCCTTTCGTCGATCTAACCGAGACATATGATATCGTCCGCAATGAGCCGGTTTTTGAAGTCAAGACCATCACTCATCGCCGCGATGCTATCTGGCATGCCCTGCTGCCGGGTGCACTCGAGCATAAGCTGTTGATGGGCATGCCGCGGGAGCCGATCATTTTCAAGAAGGTCAACGAGGTTGTCAGGTGCCTGGACGTGAATGTCAACCCGGGCGGCTGCTCGTGGCTGCACACTATCGTACAGATCGATAAACAATCGGAAGACGACGGGAAAAAAGCCATCCAGGCAGCTTTTACGGGTCACAAGTCGTGCAAGCATGTCTTCGTTGTCGACAAGGATATCGATATCTATAACCCGCTTGAGGTGGAATGGGCTTTAGCCACTCGCTTCCAGGGAGATGCCGATCTAGTGATCATGCCCAAAGCACCTGGCTCCAGCCTCGATCCCTCTGCCGAACTCAGTACGGCTGGCACCCATCTCACAACCCGGCTGGGTTTTGACCTCACCAAGCCTCTCACCACCCAGGGTAAGGATTTCGAGAGAGCGCGATTCCCAATGGTGGATATCACCAGGTACATCAAATAATGGCGACTCTGCACCTGACCTTTGAAGAAAACGAGATGCTCGCTGGTAGACAGGGCAGAGCGGTTCAGAAAGCCATGCAGATCCTGGCTGCCCTGGGGAATATTTACGGTGCTGAGCGCCTGATATCAGTTTCGTCGGTGCAAATTGCGGGGGTTAGCTATGATAACCTGGGGGAAGCTGGGTTACAGTTCCTCTGTGAAATGGCAGATGGAGGTGGTCGGGCACGCGTACTTACCACGCTTAACCCCGCTGGCATGGATATTGAAAATTGGCAAACCCTGGGAATCCCGCCTGATTTCGCTGAAAAGCAGATGAGGGTGCTGGAGGCATTTTCGCGCATGGGGGTGACCACCACGTGCACCTGCACCCCCTATCTCATCGGTAACCTTCCTAAATGGGGAGAAGCTTTGGCCTGGTCTGAGTCTTCTGCCGTATGCTACGCCAATTCGGTCATCGGGGCGCACACCAACCGGGAGGGAGGTCCATCTGCCTTAGCTGCTGCCCTCACCGGTCGCACACCCGAATATGGCATGCATCTGCCGGAGAACCGCCGCCCTGGGGTTTGCATCGAGGTAAATGCACATTTAAGTGATAATAGTGAATTTGGGGCTCTGGGCAAGCTGATCGGTGAAAAGATCGAAGCGTCGAAAGCCATACCCTATATCTTGGGGGTTGAATCAGCCACGCTTGAGAACCTAAAATCCTTCTGCGCCAGCCTGGCTACTTATGGAGGGGCTGCCCTGTTCCATATGACGGGCGTCACCCCAGAAGCGAGCCAATTTACACCCCCTGATGAAAGGATAGCCATCAGCCATGCTGATCTTCAGGCTACCGCAGCCTCACTCAACGATGCAACCAGGTCACAGGTCGATTTCGTCAGCCTGGGCTGCCCGCATCTCACGATTGACGAAATCGCCCGCATCGCCCACTTGCTGGAAGGCAGGCACGTGAAGGTGGAGTTCTGGATCACCACTGCCCGCCCGATCCAGCGCCTCGCTGACCAGCTGGGATACACACGCATCATCGAGAACGCCGGAGCCAGGTTCGCCGCTGATACCTGCTGCGTAGTTGCTCCCATCCAGGGGCGCTTCTCAGCGATGGCCACTGACAGCGCCAAAGCCTGTTATTACGCTTATGCCAAAAACCGGCTCAAGACGGTTTTTATACCATTCGATGAAGTGGTGAAGCTAGCTTTACAATGAAACTGCACGGTAGAAGTATTTTCCCCGGCGTTATTCAGGGTGAAGCCATGGTCACCACCCAGGCTATCTCATTTTTCGGTGGTGTCGACCCCGAGACCGGGGTGGTTGTCGAGCGCGGCCATGCACTTGAAGGGCTGTGCATCTCCGGCAAGGTGCTGGTTTTTCCCACTGGGAAAGGCTCCACCGTCGGGTCATACACCCTCTACCGCTTGAAACGTAATGGTCGTGCCCCACTCGCCATCCTGAACGCTGAATGTGAGACCATTACCGCAGTTGGCTGCATCATCGCTGAGATCGTATGTGTCGACCAGCTGCCCATCCATGAGATCCTCCCCGGGAGTCTGGTAAATATCGATGATAACGTAGTCTCCCTGGAACCACCCGCAAATATAATGAAAAACGGAGAACATGAATGAACAAACGAACCCTGCTGATGATCCCGGGTCCTGTTGAGTTTGAACCGGCAGTACTGGCTGCCATGGGAGAACCTACCACCAGTCACCTGGCGCTCGATTTTATCGAGGCTTTCGGCCAAGCCCTGCAGGACTTACGCAAGGTTTTCGAGAGCCCAGCCGGTCAGCCAATGGTGCTGGCAGGCTCAGGCACCCTGGCGATGGACTGTGCCGGGGCCAACCTGGTTGAGCCTGGGGATAAAGCTCTGGTGCTGGATACGGGTTATTTTTCTGAGCGCTTTGCTGCCATCCTGCAGCGTTATGGTGCCCAGGTCACCCGCCTCTCAACCTCACCCGGCAACCGCCCCAGCCTGGAGCAGGTGAGGGCCGCCTTGGAAGCCGATTCTTTTAATATGCTGGCTGTTACCCACGTGGATACTTCCACCGGCGTCATTGCAGATGTTGAGCAGATTGCCGCATTGGGCAGACACTACGGGGTTCTGGTAGTCGTTGACGGGGTGTGTTCAGTGGCAGGGGAAGCGCTGCACATGGATGCCTGGGGGGTTGATCTCGCACTTACCGCCTCACAGAAAGCCATCGGTGTTCCCCCAGGGCTGGCACTGTTGATGATTGGACCGCGTGCCCTGGAATATTTTCAGAAGCGCACTACCCCAGTTCTCAATTATTATGCCGATTGGACTAATTGGCTGCCCATTATGCAGGCCTACGAAGCCCGCAAAACGAGCTACTTCGGCACCCCTTCGGTGAACCTCATTTTCGCACTAAGTATCAGCCTCAAACAGATCCTGGCAGAGGGCATGCCTCAGAGAATTACCCGGCACATCGCTATCAGCCAGGCATGCAAGGCAGGCATCCAGGCGCTTGGGTTGAGCCAGGTGCCACTAAGACCGGAATATGCCGCCCACACCCTCACCGCACCGCGCTACCCAATTGGGGTGAATGGAGCGGATTTCCTGAGGCGGGTTTTAGAATCCGGCGTGACCCTGGCCGGTGGGTTACTGCCCACCATCAGCGGCGAGTATTTCCGCATCGGGCACATGGGTGCGGTCACTCCCGGCGATATCCTGGCAACGATCATCGCCATCGAAAGTGCACTTGCAGGCTGTGGTTATAAATTCACCCCTAATGCAGGTGTTGAGGCTGCTCAGGGTGCTGCGCGCATGATGATCGGTTAGATCTGGTCAAGCCGGGTTTACTCTTCAATTGTCCCCCCTACATTCCAGATTGCCTCCCTAAAAAGGGGATGGATCTATTCCGCTTTGCGTCACACCTTTCGTGACGAAAAATATTCCTTCATCGGCTCGAAGTATGACTCCACCCAGCCGCTTTCGTACTGCCCACCATGCGGTGGCAGCCCGGTGTGATGCAGGGTGAGCTTGGTCTCCTTACCCGCAGGTTCAAGCGTGATTTTGATGCGCGAGTCAGGTTCATCCGCACTGAATTCTGACGTCCGCCAGGATTGCACGATCCACTTTTTTGGTACCAGCTCCAGGTTTTTCCCGTGGATGTACCCATCCCAGGCATCAAATTCAGCACCAACAACGGCTGATACGGTCGCAGGGCTGCCTGTCATGGCAGCGTGACCTTTCGAGCTCAGCCAGGCGTCATATACTTCCTCCGGTTTGGCCGGTATTAACGTTGACACAACAAACTCTATTGCCATAATATTGTCCCTCAATAAAACAACCCGGAAGGAGTGTCCTTCCGGGCGGTGAACTTACTTGCCTAATTTTTCCTTGATGGCAGCCTCGACTTTTTTCTCATCGAAGTTGATCAAGATTGTTCCCTCGATATCGAAAGCTGGGGTGGTGCGGGTGCCATTAGCCCATTTCTTCACCTGTTCAGCAGCGCCTGGAGTGACGTCAATATCCACCTCGGTGTATTCGATGTTATTTGCCTGGAACCAGGCGCGTGCCCGACGGCATCCCGGGCACCAGCGAGTACAATACATCACCACGCCCCCGTGTGGTAATTGAATATCTTCCAGTTTGATCGGTGGAGGCGCCGGGCTGCGCAGGGCAGCTTCGGGATCGATACGGCGCAGCACTTCAAGCACAACGTCATTATCGGGCTGTTCGTCAATATCGTGAATATCGATATAGCGAATATAGCCGCGTTTATCAATCACGAATATGGCGCGCTCGGTATATCCTTCGGCCTCTCGGAATACTCCGTACATCTTAGCTACCCTACCGTGCGGCCAAAAATCGCTCATGAGCGGGTAGTTAATCCCACCCAAAGACTCCGCCCACGCTTTCAGGCAGGGAACATGATCTATGCTTATACCCAGGACCTGGGCATCTAATCCCTCGAACTTGCCTGTATCGGCTTCGTATGAAGGGATCTGGCCCGTTCAGACGGGCGTCCATGCCTCGGGGAAAAAAACCAAAACGACGTTTCTACCCAGGTAATCGCTAAGCTTGATGTCCTTGTCCAAATGGGATGGCAGTATAAAATCAGGGGCTGCCTGCCCGACATATAGTTTCATATTTTCCTCCTTTATGGTTTGCAATTTTACCCTATATTTAATCCAAAAGTGGGCAGGATAACCTGCCCACTGGTGAGAAACATTTAATCTTACTTGATATCTTTAGCCAGGAACGGCCCTCCGAAAATAGGAGCAAAAATACAAAAATTAAACAACCCTGCGGCTAAAACTACCAACCCGACAATTGCCAGGGTAATTCCTCCGATACCTGTCACCACTGCGATTCCCACGACGATGAGAGCAATCCCCCCAACAATGCGGAGCAGGCGACCCCACAAAGAAGACATAAAACGTGCGAAACCCATTTTTTTCTCCTTTTCTACACTATATTCAATTGGTTTTTCAGTACAATTTTTGACGCTAAATACTTAGATACACCGGCGTAAAAAAGGTTACATCCCTGGCGTCGGCAAATACCCTGGTCTTCAAGTCTTCCTCCTGCAGGCCAAACGGCTGCAGGATGGCAGCCGCGGCGCGCATCAGTAGCACCCAGTAGCGCTCGTGGTCAATACTGCGCACATCCACAGGCTCCGGCAGGTCCCAGGCATGCACCCCTGGCTCACCCAGCGTGTACACGAAGCGCACGCGTTGCCCCGGGCGCAGGTTCTTCCCAATCGCCGCCAGCTGCGCCGCCGCCCGTGCAGCCGGAGATGGGGTGCGATATTCCGACAATTCACGGCTCAGCGTCAGCGAGATCAGCAGGTCCTCCACCGGCACGTTGCCTGTGCGCAGCCTGGTCAGTGCCTTGCGCAGCAGCTTCAATATCCTGGGCAGGTACGTGGAGCGGTCATCCACATTAGAGGCATGTACCAGGGTATCGATGATCTCCATCTGTGCATCCGATACCCAGGTGGGCGTGTCGTGGCGTCTCACCTCTATGCCGCGCATCTTCAAGGACCCATCCTGGAAAACACCGAAATACCGGTTGGGCACTGGCACGCGCTCATCCATGCGCGAGGGCAAGAATGCCACCCAACGGTAGATCCCATCCAGGGCAATCGGCAGCCCGGTGCGGTTGGTGATCTCATCCAGCAGCGGCTGAAAGTCGGGCACTTTTGCCAGGCCCTTCTTCTTCACCCACAACCCATCCACGTACATGTGCAGCACGGTAAAACCCAAATCTTCGGCGGCTTCCTTGGCGCGCAGCAGCATCTCACGCCCGTAAGCCGTCACCGCCTCATGCGCTTCAATACGTCCAAAACGGGCATTCTTGTAACCCAGGTAGCCAAAACAGGTTACCAGCAGCCACTTATGCGCCGTCGCCTGCGCCTGGTAGGTCTGGCGGCGCGGGTCCCAGGCAGGCAGCTCAGCCAGGCGTAGCTTGAGCTCCAGGCGCTTGTCCAGCAGCGGCGCCAGCGTCTGGGGGATCAGTCCAGAGGTCTCCTGGTCGATCCACAAACCCAACTCAGAGACCCGTTCCAGCCGGGCATATTGGTCCCGGCCCACAGTATTTGGGTCAGCCACCGTCTCAGGGGAGATATTGAAGTGGCGCATGATGCTCGGATACATAGAGATGAAGTCCACCTCCCCCACGTCGCGGTGCAAACCGATCAGCGGCTGGTAGACCAATCCCCCCTGGTCAGCCTGCATCATCTCGAAGGCGCTCTTGGGGCGCTCGGCCTGCTGTTTGTGCCACGGCACCATGATCCCCAGGCGCAGGGCGGTCACCATCTGCATAGCCGAGATGCCGCTGCCCGGTGAAACGCGCGCCACTACCTGCCCCGCCAATGCCGTGACCCGCGCCAGCTCGTACACCCCCTCCAGGCCGTAGTCGTGGAACAGCATGGCGTTGCAGCCGTCGATATGCCAACGCCCAAACAAGTGCACCTGCCTGCCGCGGTAGATCACTTGCCCGTAGGCCATGTAACTGCGTTCATCTTTCCGGATGACATTCCTACCCGGCTCGCGGTTCAAGGGCAGCGGGATGTGCCACTGCTCCGACAGGTCAATCAGATACGGCAGCAGCCAGGTATCTCCCCAGGCTGTCATCAGGATATCCGGGTTCTGGCGTTCGAGGATAGCGCGCAGGTTGACGAGCAGCGGGCGGGGGCGGTCCAGGCTAAAGCGGTAGGAAACGCTCATCGAGCGCACGTACAGGTTTTTGGGAGTGACATGCGACGGATCGACGTCCGGTTCGATCGCCAGCAGGCGTAAGGGTGCCGCGGGTGGGTCCAGCTCCCAGGGCGTGTCCAACGCCTGCATGGCCTGCACCCGCCCATTCTCATCCGCCTCCACCCGGCAGTGCACCAGCGGGAAGGAGTTATAGATGGCGGCATGGCGTGTGGTGAGGGGCAGGTCGGCGTCATAATAGGGCAGCTCGGGGAATTCGCGTGCTACACGCTGGAACAGGTAAGGCTGAGCAGCCGTCTGGGTCATGGTTGCCGCCAGCACCGGCACCGGCTCGGAAGCGAAGATATCCCGCCGCTCGGTGCGCTTCAGCTCCACCTTTTCCGGCTGGGTTTGCAGGAAGCGCCACAGCTGGCGCAAGCGGGCAGGCTCACCTGCGGCGTAAAAGGTAATCGGGAAATCCTGGGTCAGGCGATGGCGTTGCCCGTCCTCACCCAACAACCAGAGCACGATCCCGGACTGCGTGTCAGCGAACAGGTCCAAAAGCCACCCGGTCAGCTCAGCCATGGAAGTTAATTAAATTCTGCCCTGCTGCCGGCTGGTCTGTGCCCGCAAGCGGGTCAGCCGGTGCCTCTTCACCCGGCTCGGGAAGTGGGGCAGAGCTGCCTGCCTCCGCCGCAGCGCTGAGTGCATCCAGGTAGGCGGTGGAATCACCCCGTTCCAGCTGCTCCAGGGCGGCGGCGTCGCTGGGGTTCAGCAAGTAGCGCATACGCAGCACCTGCTTATGCTCTTCAAGCAGCATGGCAAGCAGGAAGACCTCAAATGGCAGCGCATGTGAGGCATACGCCGCTGCTGCCAGGTGTTTGTGGGCTGCCGCGAACAGGTCATCCAGCGCTTTTTGGTCACTGCGGCGCAAAGCGCGCCGGAATCGCAGGAACGACTCTTGCTCCTTCAGAAATACTTGTGTAACAGATGGAAGTGTACGTCCCATAATGAACCTCCTTAAAACAAGCGCAATGGTTCGACAGGCTGCGGCTCTTCGAAGCTCCATACCTGCCCGGCTGCCTCTGCCAGCCTCTCGAGCAGCTCGGCGGGCTGGTCGCGGGTGGGCACACTGGCGCTCACCGCCACCGAAGCCATCCGGCACAACCGGAGTATCTCAGCCAGGCTCACCTCCAGCAGGCGCATCCGCTCGGGCAGCTTCACATTCTCATCGTAGAAGGTGTCCAGCAGGTTAAGCACCAGCACAGGTGAAACGTCTGCCACCGACTCGCTCAGCAGGGTTTCCACTTGATAGCAGGTGAAGGCACGCGCCACGCTCACCCGTTCGAGCGCCTGCTGCCAGGATGACGTTTGCTGGCGCAGCTGGCGTGCCAGGCCGTAACCATCGAAGCAGTTGCCCGCATCCAGCAAGCGCACCCTGCCGCTCACCGCCAGGCGGGCCGTCAGGATAGTCATCATCTGGCGCTGGGCACGATGCGGCGCGATCACCAGGTGCAACTGGCGGGGAGAAAGCTGAAGAGGAGAATCCATCTTCCTATCGAAATCCAAAGCGGGTTGTGTATATGTATCCATGCTTTGATTATACCAGAACATATGTTCTAAGTACATTAGAATTTCATCATTTCCTGCTAATTCCAATTAAGCCTCCAGCAGGAGGTGACGGCCGACTATTCTTAATGAGAATATAAGGATTGCTGTCTTTTTAATGTGGTAAAATCTCCCGCCGTTAAGTCGTGCCGTTTCCCACTTATCGCTATTTTTAATGAATAATGTAAATTCTTCTTCTGTTGGGCTGGTAAATAACCCCAAGCTCCTGATTAAATTATGCCAAGTGGTAAAGATATACAAAACTGCAGCGGGCGATTTCACCGCGCTCCAGGGTATCTCGGCCGATATTTACACGGGAGAATTTGTGGGTGTTATTGGCAAGTCGGGGGCGGGTAAAACCACTCTGCTCAACATGATCACCGGCGCCGATAGTATCACCTCGGGCGAGGTCATATTCAACCCTGGGAATGGCGGCAGCACCTCCATCCATACTTTGAATGAAAATGCTCTAGCAGTGTGGCGTGGGCGGAATGTGGGTATCATCCACCAGTCATTTCAGCTCCTGCCGATGCTTACCCTGGTGGAGAACATCATGCTGCCGGCGGATTTCAGTGGTCACTACCGGCCTCGGTTGAGCAAAGAGCGCGCCATCGAGCTGCTCAAGCTGGTGGAGTTGGAAGACCATGCTTATAAGCTGCCGGCGTATATTTCGGGCGGGCAGAAACAGCGCGTCGCCATCGCTCGTTCGCTCGTTAATGACCCCCCCATCATCGTCGCAGACGAACCCACCGGGAGCCTAGATACCCTTACGGCTGAAACTATCTTCGAAATATTCGAAAAGCTAATCGAAGAAGGGCGCACGATTATCATGGTCACCCACGACAACAACCTTGGCCCACGCTTCACTCGCCGCCTGCAGATCACTGATGGACAAATCGATGCAGATTCGGGCTTCCACATGCCTGGCGCTCAGGTGCAGCAGTGAATAGTGCACCTACGCCTTCGTTGATCCAGCTGCGTCAGGTGGTCAAACGTTACAAGACCTCAGCAGGCGAGTATCTCGCACTGCGCGGGGTGAATGTGGATATCCCCACCAGTGAGTTTGTGGCTATTGTGGGCAAATCAGGCAGCGGCAAGTCCACTTTGCTCAACATGATCACAGGGATCGACCATCCCACCTCCGGCGAAGTGTTGGTGAATGGGGTCAACATATATAAAATGACCGAAAGCCAACGTGCTCTGTGGCGTGGTTGTAACCTGGGCATCGTTTTTCAATTCTTCCAACTGATGCCCGTGCTCACCCTGCTAGAAAACACCATGCTGCCGATGGACTACTGCAATGTCTTTTCCCCTGCTGAGCGCCCCGACCGTGCCATGGAACTGCTCAAAATGGTCGGTTTGGAGCGGCAGGCTTATAAGCTGCCGGCTGCTGTCTCAAGTGGGCAGCAGCAGACCGCGGCGATAGCCCGTGCCATGGCGACCGACCCTCCTATCATTGTTGCAGACGAGCCTACTGGCAATCTGGATTCACGCTCCTCGGATGAGATCATCAGCCTGTTCAACCAGCTGGTTGAGAAGGGGAAAACGATCATCCTGGTCACACACGATCCCTCAATCACCAAGCGCACCTATCGCACGCTGATCATTTCAGATGGAGAAATTATTAATGAGGCAGTTGCACAAGCATTACCCCTACTCAGCCACACCCAATTGCTCAAGGTGACCCATCTGGTTAAACCCATGCAAGTGCCCCCGGGCGGTATGATTATCCATAAAGGTCAAAATGTAGACAATTTCTTCATTGTTGTACGTGGGCAGGTGGAGGTTATATTAGAAAGCTGGAAACGCCCTGAGGTCACACTCGGACAGCTGGGCCCAGGTGAATTCTTTGGTGAGATCGAGCTGATCCACGGCGGTGATTCACTTGCCAGCGTACGCGCCGCACCAGATGATCCCGTAGAGCTTGTCGCCCTGCCTCACAAGGATTTCGCAAAGATGCTGGTGGGCTCGCCGCTGACCGAGGAAGCACTTTCCCGCATCGTCCAAGCACGCCTGACACAAAACCGATCTGTAGATCGTAGGACCGGGTGGTGGTAGCATGATCCGCCCGCGTTGGCGCAAAGTGCTCTCCGATCTATGGGACAACAAGTCTCGCACTCTGCTGGTGGTGGCATCCATCGCAGTGGGTGTGTTTTCGATTGGCATGATTGCCGGAGCGTATGAGATCATCTCGACCGACATGGGTGCCAGTTATGCCTCCGCAGTCCCGGCCAATATTGACATGCGCATCACTCCATTCAACCAGAGCTTGATCGATTCGCTCCATGCCGTTGATGACGTTAAAGATGCCGAAGGGCGTGGCTTCTTTTCCGTACGAACGCGTATTCCGGGTGGAGAATGGACCAACCTCGACCTGGTGGCGATCAATGATTTCACCGATGTCCATATCAACTTGTTACTACCATTACAGGGCAACCCGGTCCCGGCGGATAAACAGGTCATCCTGGAACAGAAGGCACTGAATGACCTGTCCGTAAACGTCGGGGATAGTCTGGATTTCCAACTGCCGGACGGCACTGTTAAAACCATGACCGTGGTCGGTATTGTACAAGATCAGACCACGGGTGCGGGGGATTTCCTGTCACCGCCGTTGGGGTATGTGACCCTGGATACACTCCCCTGGTTAGGACAGCTGCCCTTTTATAATCGCTTACTGGTCACCGTCGGCGGTAACTCGAACGACATTGCCCATATCCGCCAGGTTTCGACTGCAGTCACCGATAAGATCGAGAAGAGCGGGCGGCAGGTGTACCATACCAAACTCAACATGACCAATGAGCATCCGATGGCTTCAACAGTCAAAGCCATACTGGGCATCCTGATGGCGCTGGGCTTATTGATCGTATTCCTAAGCAGCTCTCTGATTGCCAATACGCTTAACTCTCTTCTTACCCAGCACCTGCCACATATTGGGGTAATGAAGCTGATTGGGGCGCGTAGCCAGCAAATCTTCGGCATGTATCTCGTCCTCATCCTGTCCTTTGGGATGATCGCTTTGCTGATCGCCCTTCCGACGGGTGGACAGGCTGCCTTTGCCCTTTCCCAATTGATTGCCAGTAAGATGAACTTTAATCTGCAGGGGTATCGCATCGTGCCGCTAGCGTTTATTCTACAGGCCATCGTTGCTTTGCTGGTTCCCCTGGGCGCTGGTTTCATCCCCATCAATAATGGTTCGCGAATCAAAGTGCAGGCAGCCATCAGTGGGAATGGAACAGCTTCGAGCAAAACCTCTTTCGGCTGGTTGGAACGGCTGGGAAGCCGGGTGAAATGGCTTTCACGTCCGACATTAATATCGCTACGCAACACATTCCGCCGCAAACGCCGCCTGATGCTCACCCTGCTCACTCTCACTATCGGGGGCGCCATCTTCATAGGTGTTTTCAATGTCCAGGCCTCGTTGAATGATTATATGGTTCAGACCGGCAAATATTTCATCGCCGATGTGACCCTCAATTTTGACCGCCCTTATCGGATAAGTGAGATCAACCAGGCTGTGATGAGCATTCCGCATGTACAGCACATTGAGGGCTGGTTGCAATTGGGGGCAGAGATCATCAATTCTTCAGGAAACGCTACCGCCAATCTAAGCATTTTGGCTCCACCGGTCGACAGTAAATTGATCGAGCCGATCATGCTGCAGGGACGTTGGCTGCAACCGGGTGACACCACGGCTATCACGGTTAGCGAGGCTATCTGGAGCGATTACCCCGGCCTCATGCCAGGCGATAAGCTCAAGCTGAAGATCAACGGTCATGAAGATTTCTGGACCGTGGTGGGTATTTTCCGCTTCATAAGCCGCGATGAGATCATCGCCTATGCCAATTACGATTACGCTTCGGGCCTGCTCAACTTGCCCGGTCAATCCTCTTCATATCGTGTGGTTACCAATCAGCACACCCTGGATTATCAAAAGCAGATGGCTGCCACTATCGACAGTACCTTGCGCGACCGCGGCTATCATGTCAGCGAGGTTCGGGCTGGGTTAGCAACCCTTGAAACCGCCTCTGAAAGCTTGGCCATCCTGATCAACTTTTTGCTCATCATGGCGCTACTCACTGCAGCAGTCGGCAGCATCGGTCTAACTGGCACCATGGGCATGAATGTGATGGAACGCACGCGTGAGCTGGGTGTGATGCGCGCTATCGGCGCGACTGATGGGCAGATTATGAAAACCGTCATGGTCGAAGGTATCATTATTGGGGTGCTCAGCTGGTTTTTGGCAGCCATCGTCTCCTTCCCTATCACCCTGTTGCTTTCACGCATCATCAGTCTGGCAATTTTCAACTCCCCAAGCAAATTCTTGCTTAACCCGCTTGGTTTTCTCATCTGGCTGGGATTGGTCCTGATTTTAGCAGCTGTTGCCAGTGTGCTGCCCGCCCGGAACGCTGCCCGCCTGACCATTCGTGAGGTCCTGGCTTACGAATAGCCATTAAATCTTTTTGAGGTGTAATATGAAACGCAATTTGAAATTTATCACGATCTTGATCATCACCACGGTCCTTCTGAGCAGCTGCAGCGCCTTGGGTATAAAGACCACTCCCACCTCCACACCCGTCCCCACTGTGGAATCGAGCGGAGGGGTCATCAGTCAGGGAAACCTGGTGCCCAAGGATTACATGTACCTGTCATTTCCCGGCGGAGGGCATGTATCCCAGGTGCTGGTGAAACAAGGTGACCAGGTGACTGCCGGACAGGTAGTAGCGTCCCTCGGTGACCGCGAGCAATACCAGGCCAGCGTCACTGCAGCCCAATTGGAAGTCCAAAATGCTCAGCAGGCTCTGAATGACCTCAACTCGAATGCTGACATCACATCCTCGAATGCCTGGCTTGCCCTGTTGGACGCCAACAGTGCTCTCATTCAGGCTGAAACTGCCTGGGCCGACATGGATACAGACGCATACCAAAAGAAAGTCGATGACGCTGAGCTCAAGCTCTCCGACATGAAGACCGCTCTGGACAACGCTCAGACTGCATTTGACAAGGCAGCAAACTTAGATAAAAGCAACTCAACTTATAAGGCAGCTGAGACGGATTTGAAAAATGCCCAATTAGATTATGACAATGCGGTCCACGAACGCGATCAGCTCCTCATCGCACGCGATCGCGCCCAGGCTAATTTACAGCTGGCTCAAGCTTTGCAGGTTAAGGCGCAGCATGATTATGATGTCACCCGTCAGGGTGCCGACCCCGAAAAGGTTACTCTAGCCCAAATGAGCCTGGATACCGCCCAGGCTCACCTGACTGCCGCCCAATCTGCCTTGAATAACCTGGACTTGAAAGCCCCCTTCAGTGGCACTGTGGTCGACGTCAACGTCAGCAACGGTCAGCTGGTCGGCTCAGATACCTGGGCTGTCCTGGTTGCTGACTTCTCCGAATGGTACGTGAACTCGAGTGACCTGACGGAGCAGGAAGTGGTAGGGGTTTCAATGGGACAAAAAGCCACCATCTCCCCAGATGCCCTGCCCGACCAGCACCTCTCCAGCCAGGTAACAGAGATTGCGGATATGTTCAACGTGCAGTCAGGAGACGTGCTGTATCATGTGCGCCTGCGGGTCGATCAACCGGACCCGGGCTTCAAGTGGGGCATGACTGTCGAAATCGCCTTTAATCCCTAAAAACTAAGGCCCGGTCAAAACCGGGCCTTTTTCTATATTTTATGGTTTTTATTCTCACATATACCCAGATAGAATGTATCCTTTTAAAGTTCAATGCATCATATTAATTTGGTTCCAATTAGCAAGTCTAATACATGAAGTATAGAAGGCTCGACCTTCAGATATCTTACCGTCGGAGTAAAACATGCCCATTTTCGAATTCATCTGCACCGACTGCGGCACCCCGTTTGAAGAGCTCGTTTTGAGCACAAGCAAGATTGACGAAGTCACCTGCCCTGCTTGCCAAAGTCAAAGTATATTTAAGAAAATCTCCATATTTGCCTCCCAATCCACCAGAAGTGGATCATTCTCATTCGGCAGCTCGTCTGGCTCAAGCTGCAGTACTGGCAGCGTCTGAGGGACGTAAATCGAATTCGACCGTGAGTCGAGCTCATCCGTGCGACGCAATTGGTAATTTTTTAATCCCAGTGTGGCACACCGGGTAGTTATTAAATATCCGTGTGGCACACCGGGTAGCAATTAAATACCCGTGTGCCGCACTTCTTTTTTAATACTATAATCAAGCTTCGAGGAGTGCTACCGCATGCGTATTTTGACCGATGCCCAGGAAATCCTGCTTAAAGATTCCCGCAACCTGCTAAACGACTTGCGCGCTTCCCTGATCCAGTTTGGGGCTGCGCCTGAAGACTATGAGACCCTGGCAGATTCCATCCGCCAGCTGGATGAGCTGTTCTTACTCGTAGTGGTGGGCGAGTTCAACTCGGGTAAAAGCGCGTTCATCAACGCTCTTCTGGGTCAGAAGCTGCTAAAGGAAGGTGTCACTCCAACTACTACCCAGATCAATGTGCTAAAGTTTGGTGAGACCCAGGAGCACCGTGTTGAAAATGAGAACGTGCATTCCCTGACGGCCCCCGTGGATCTGCTGGTTGAGCTGAATATCGTCGACACACCTGGTACCAATGCCATTATCCGTCAGCACGAGGCCATCACCCAGCAGTTCGTCCCCCGTTCCGACCTGGTGTTGTTCGTCACCTCGGCAGACCGCCCCTTCACCGAAAGTGAGCGCCAATTCCTCGAAAAGATCCGTGATTGGGGCAAAAAGGTGCTCATCGTGCTGAACAAGATCGACCTGTTCCAAACCCAGGAAGAATTGGACCAGGTGATGGCGTTCATCAGCGAGAATGCCCGGGCTCTGCTTGGCATCACCCCCGAAATCTTCCCGGTCAGCTCCCGTTTGGCGCTTCGCTCCAAGCTGGGTGAGCCAGAATTGTGGGAAGCCAGCCGTTTCGGAGCCCTAGAGAGCTATATCCACGACACCCTGGATGAGAAGGGTCGTCTGTCATTAAAATTCCTAAACCCCTTGGGGGTTGGCTCGCACCTGGTGAACAAATACCTAGATATCACCGGCTCCCGCCTCGAGCTGCTCAAAACTGATTCAGTCGTGCTGCAGGATATTGACCAACAACTGGCGCTTTATCAACAGGACATGCACCGTGATTTTGAATTCCGCATGTCAGACATCGATAATGTGCTCTACGAAATGGAACAGCGCGGCTCAGACTATTTCGATGAAACCCTACGCCTGACACATGTGCTTGACCTGCTCAACAAATCCCGCATCCAGAAGGAATTCGAACAGCGCGTGGTAGCTGATGTTCCCCAACGTATCGAAGCCAAGGTCAACGAGTTGATCGACTGGCTGGTGGAGGCCAACCTGCACCAGTGGCAGGCGGTGATGGAGCATATTGCCGATCGCAGGCGCCAATACGAGCAGCGTATCGTTGGCGATGCTGCCGGCGGAAGTTTCCACTATGATCGTGAAAAACTGATCGACGGGGTAGGTCGGGAGGCCACGCGTGTGGTAGAGGGGTACGACCGTGAGGCGGAGGCCCGTCTCATGGCGGAGGGTGCCCAGACTGCCGTGGCTGCATTGGCTGCCACGGAGGTGGGTGCGGTCGGCCTGGGAACGCTCATCGTGATTCTCGCCACCACAGCCGCCGCCGATGCCACCGGCATCATCCTGGCCAGCGCGATTGCTCTGCTGGGATTATTTATCATCCCGGCGCGCAAACGCCAGGCCAAGGCTGAGCTGCGTGGCAAGATTGCCAACCTGCGCCAGCAGCTTTCTAAATCGCTGCGCACACAGTTCGAGCACGAGATGGAGCGCGGCATATTTAATATCAAGGATGCCATCGCCCCCTATTCCCGCTTCGTACGGGCCGAGCAGGGCAAGCTGGAGGAAGTACAATCCAAATTGTCAGATACGAACACCGGGTTGGAAGCGCTGAAATTTCAGGTGGAGGAAGTGATCAATTTGTAAGTTATAGGATGATAAACGCGGAAACCAATAGATCATTCTTTGCTTATTCGACTGTAAACCATCCAAACTGAACGTGGGTCTTATACTATTTCCTGCTTGACATTGTATTAATTCGGAGTAATAATCAGATAAGCGTAGGATGAAAAAGGGAAGGAAAAAATATTAGCCTATTGAGACAATAATTGGTCATTCAATTTATTAAATGGAGGCGATGAACCAAAATTCTTATTGGGTCGCTTACCCTTTTTATGAGGGGAGATCTTTGGGGAGCTAATAGCGAAACCGGCCATACGGGTCGGTTTTTGTTTTAAGGTATTCATCGATACAAGGAATTGATCTCATCACAAGTTAAGAGGTGGGTAATCGCGTAAAACAATAATTCGCCTACCAAAAAATACATAAAAATTAACACACTGAGGAGGGTGCTATGAAACGCAGCAATGTTTTTTTCGCGATTAGTATGATCGTCATCTTCAGTATGTTGGCGGGTTTGACTGCAAGCACGGCTCAAACGCTCCAATCACATGTTCACCCTGAGGATGACCTGGGCTTACCGTACTGGATGCAATCGAATACCAATGGTTTTGGTGATCCATACAACCAGGGAGTTTACGGATTCGAGGTTTTTAATGATCATTTATATGCTACTTCCGGGAACTGGGTGACTGGCGCACAGGTGTGGCGTTTGGAAACGAATGGAGGCTGGACCTCTGTCAGCGAGCCTGGCTTTGGCAGTAGTTATGCAATTAATAACCGAGTTATACCAGATATGACCGTTTTTAATGGAAATCTATATGCTGGTACTGCCTGGGGAGGCTTCGCTGGACAGATATGGCGCAGCCCAAACGGGGTTAGCTGGAACTTGGTAGTCAACAACGGATTTGGCAGTCCTAACAATTTGGGAGTAGCTCCTTTCGGTACTTTCAAGGGATTTATTTTTGCGGGTACAATTTTTAATTCAAATGGTATAAATGGTATGGAAATCTGGCGCAGCACGACGGGCGACCCGGGCGATTGGCAAAAAGTAGTTACCGGGGGAAAGGGCAACACGAATAATTACCTTGCCACCAGTTTTATGGAGTTCGGTGATTATTTTTATGTTGCCATTGAGAATATGCATGATGGAGCGGAGATATGGCGGACCGATGATGGTTCCACCTGGGCAACTGTCAGAAGCGGGGGATTCGGTGATGCAGATAACACCCAGACCGGTGGCATGACCATCTATGATGGCTATCTATATGTGGGTACGCGTAACATTGTCACCGGTGCACAGCTCTTTCGTACAGCAAATGGAACGACCTGGGATCCAGTGATGGTTAACGGTTTTAGCGATTTGAACAACTTCAAGATTGAGATGATATGTGCCTGGAATGGGACCCTTTTCGCAGGGACGGATAATAGCATATCTGGGGTCGAGATATGGCAGTCTATGGATGGTCTCTCCTGGCGTCAAGTAAATCATGATGGCTTCGGTGATAGCAATAATGTGTCTGTGCTTTGGAATAGCTCCTCGATCGGATACAACCATAATTTATATATAGGAACATTAAACAATGTAACGGGTGGTGAGATCTGGCGTTCCGCCAATAACCCTATATTCATACCCATAGTTAAGCGCTAGATTACACTTGTCGAAGTGCTAGGATCGGGAACGATCCTGGTACTTCACTTTTAATTGGTTGACAGCCATTCATATATCACCTGAGTAGCTTTAACACCTCCGCACAAGTCTGCTCAGGCGTCTTATTTTGGGTGTAAATGATCTGTTTGGCGAGCGTGCGATAACCGGGGTGATGCAAAAAAATGTTCGTTGATATCGAACTTTAAGTCGGCTGGTGGATCGACATCGCGGTGACGTAATATTCTGAGTGATTCCGTAATATCTGAGGACGGTAATAGGAAGAAAATGTTGGGAAATGGCTCAAAATAGATTTGAACACGTTTCATCTATTGGATATTTTCATACGACCCGACCCCCGCCCCAAAATCAATCACCGCCTCAGGGTGGTCGCTCAACACCCGCTCGACGGAAAATACATCAAACAGCTGCCGGTAATACATCACTGCCAGAAAACCGCCCTGTAGGCGGATTTGCTTAGCTAATTTTTCATCATAGCCGATCTCACGATAGAATCCCCAGCGCAGCTCGTCCAATGAAACGTGGGGAATATTGAGCTGGAAGGCAATAAGTCGGGCAATTGTAGATTTGCCCGCTCTGACCGGTCCTATGAATAGGATTGGAGTCGTGATCATTTCATCAAATTACCCGTAATTCCAGGCGCTGGCGAACTTTATGATCCGGCGTTTGATATACCAAATTTGCGGATCAGATATCGGACGCTGCTGTTTGATTAGCTCCAGCGCCTGCTCGGGCGACATCCCCTGGGCGATCAAGATGCACGCGCCCATGGCCGGGCCGCGGTGCCGGCCTTTGGAGCAGTGGGTGTATACCACCCCTCCGCTGCTGATCACCTTCAGTGCTTCCTGCACCCCCTTCTCCAATGCCCGGATAGGAATGGGAATGAGCGGCGAGTCTATCACCGGCAGCCACACGTTTGTGATAGGCGGTAATAATGGGTCGCGCCTAGGTGGGGTGCCTATGCGCACGTTAATCACGAGGCTTACCCCAAGCTCGTGCAGCGTGCCATAATCATCCCCCTTGGGCGTTGTGCCAATGTATAGTTGGTTAGTTATCCGTGAATAATTCATTTTGGAGAATTTACCCGCTTTGATTCTGCCCCATTGCTCGCTTGGCACAGATACACTTTTGCTTCCCGCCCGGTTTTCTGCTTATACCCATCCTGCAAGCTCTGCATGAAAGTTTCAGCATATTTTTCTTCCACCAGGTTGACCGTGCAACCCCCAAACCCAGCCCCCGTCAGGCGTGCCCCAAACACCCCAGGCAGTTTGCGCGCAATTTCCACCAGGGTGTCCAGCTCGGGAATGCTCACCTCGTACAGGTCCCTTAGGCTCTTATGGCTGGCAAACATGAACCCGCCGAACATGCGCGCGTCCCCTCGCCGCAATGCGATGATCGCCTGGTCCACCCTGTGGATTTCCTTGACTACATGCTCAGCCCGGTGCTCGATTTCTACCGGCAGGTAAGCCGCGTAAGCCGCCAGCTCCACCGTCGAAACGTCCCGCAGTGATTTTATCCCAGGCAGGTGTTTCTGCAACAGCTTTACCGCTTCTTCGCACGCTGCCCGCCGGTCGTTATACGCTGACCCACTCAGACTGCGGCGAATGCCTGAATCGGCGATGACAATTGCCGTGCCGGCCGGCATCTCGAGCGGTTTCCACTCCAGGCTGCGCGTATCGAAACACAATACGTGCCCTTTCTCCCCGCAGGCGCTGGCGAACTGGTCCATCAACCCTGATGAAACCCCCACATACTCATTCTCAGCCCGCTGGCACATCTTCGCCAGACTCAGCTTGTCCACTTGCCATCCGGAGAGTAGCTGCCAGGTGCAGGCGAATGCCACCTCCACCGCCGCAGATGAGCTCAACCCCGAGCCAATCGGAACATCTGACGAGAAAGCCGCTTGCATTCCGCTTAGCAGGAGCCCGGCTTCCTGTAAAGCCCAAGCTACCCCTGCCGGGTAACATGCCCAACCTGGAAGTGGTTTTCCGTCGATATCAATGCGTTTATCGACCTCACTCAAATTGAAAACCGCACTCCTGCTCAGGTCGAGCGCTCGTAGGGTCACCCTGCCATCCTGACTTGGTGCGGCTGCCAGGCGCAATTCACGATCGATCGCCGCTGGCAGCACTACCCCCTGATTGTAGTCCACATGCTCTCCCAGTAGGTTCACCCGCCCCGGTGCGTGCGTTTCAACCGTGTGTTTGAAGCCGAAATTCTCTTCGAAGCTCGAGGCTAAACTCATATCCCCATTCCTACTCTGGATCTCTCTGATCATTGAGCTAACTTCCAACTTTGCCAAGATGTTCACAGCGCTTGGAAAGTGAACGCCCCAGGAAAATCCTGCCTGGCATGTTCTTCCTTGCCGCTCCACGAGTCAATTTTAATCCGGTACACTGAGGTGATGTCTAACTCCTGTGGGAGGATTTCACGGTAATCAATCCCAGGCTTAAGATGCGGGAAGTACCTGGCCAGCAGCAGCTGCAGTCCACGCCGGGCTTCATCAGCATTGGTGAGTAACTCTGCTCTGCCGAAAACCACCGCACTGGCGTATTCCACCCCAACTTCCATGGCAGTGTCTGCCGGCAGCAGGCGTCCCATCTCGGCGATGCAGAAGCTGACCCGCGGGTTGGCCTCCAGGTTGGTACGCATCCGCCCCACTAGTGCCCCATGGATGTAGATGGCATGCTCGCGTTCGTCATATACGAACAGCGTTGGCTTGGTAAAGGGTTGGCCTTCATACTCAGTTGCCAGCATCCCGAAGGGTACTTTCTTCAGGAATGCACCAATCCAGTTATCATCTTTTGCCCGGTCTTTACGCAGCGGCTGGTTGATGGGAGTGGTTGTTTTATTCATTCATTACCTCGTTATCTAAGATTATTAAATAATACCTGATGATGCTAATTCCACCGCGATGAAAGTCAGCAAGCTGATGAGCAGGACGAGCACGATGATATACGGCAGCATCTTGCGCATCACCTCGCCCTCCCTGCCTGCCAGGTCGGCTGTGCTTGTCCCAACCACAATCTTCGCTGGCGCAACCACACTCGCCAGACCTGCCCCCGCCGTCTGTCCAGCCAGAATAAATGCCGCGCTGATGCTCAACAGCTGAGCCGTGCGCAGCTGCAGCAGTGCAAAGACCACATTTGAGTTGGTATTGCTGCCGGTCATGAAGGCTCCCAGGGCACCAATCCAGGGAGCTACGATTGGGAAAAACGACCCAGCCAATTTCGCCAGCCCACGCGCCAGCGCATCGGTCATACCGGCATACTCCATCACTGTGGCCATACATACCATCAAAATGATGCTGATGCTGGGCGCCCATACCCTTTTCACCGTACCCGTCAGGATGCTCCCGAAGGCGCCTGCCTTGTATCTACCCGCCAGCTGATAGATCAGGTATGCTATCATCGCGGCATACAGCAGCACTGCTCCCGCATGGTTGAGCAGAGAGATGGGTTTGGTGGCGCTCGCCTGCGTGAGATACCCAAGTCTGGTGCTGAGGTCAGGGATGTGCACCTGGATCACCACCCCTCCGAGCAACTTTTTCACATCAGCAATCATCTGGATCACCAGTGTAATCACTACCAGAATGGCATATCCCGAAAGCGCAATCAGCAGCGCCTTCCCATCCAGGCTTCCATTTTGTTTTAACGTCCCACGATAGAATCGTGCCAACCCAAAGCTCGCCAGTAAGCCTGCCATCCCACCCAGGAAGGCTGCTGTATTCCATGGACCCCACACCGCCACGATCAGTTGGACCGTACCCATAATAATCCCCAACAGGATCGCTACAGGAACCAGGCGTATCATTCTTCCCCATCCCACCGTGCAGTGCAAAACTAACAGCCCGGTGATTAAGGCCGCAATCCCCAGAAACAGGGCGCTTGGGAAAGCCAGATCGCTGCTGGATAATCCTGTGGTGGAAAGCAAAGCCTGGAATGCCGAACCGAGCGAGCCGAATGTCACCGCCCATCCGCTCCCGATGGATGGGATGATGATGGCTGAGATGGGGGCAAAGCCCAGTCCAACCAGGATCGGCGCAACCACCGCTACCGGCACCCCAAACCCACCTACACCCTGTAGGAAGGCAGCGAACCCCCAACCGATCACCAGCGCCTGCATCCCTCGGTCAGCTGTCAGGTGCGGGAGGGCTTCACCAATCTGCTTCACCGCCCCGGCTTCATCTGTCACGCGGTAGAACAGGAAGGCTGCCCAGATGATCAGTAGGACATCCAGGCTGGAAAGTAGGGCTTTGACATGGGCAAATTCCAGCAGTTTCGCCCCAGTGCCAAAATAAAGGATCGCAATCACGATCGCTGCCAGGTAGCCGGCGATGCTTGCCTGCACAGCGCCCCAGCGTAATCCCAACATCAAGACCAGGATCAACAAAATGGGGATTAATGCCAGGATGAATGTGATCATGCTGCGATGGAAACTGGGGATGGTTGGACCCTGTCAATGATAACGCCGGTACAGCCGGGTTACCTCATGCGCTGCCCTTTAAGTAAATCCCCTGCGGGTCTAGGTCTTCACGCAGGATGCGCAGTTCCTCCGCACTGGGCGGCAGGGTGGCGTGTAATTGCTTCGCTATTTTCAGCTCCCAGCCGGTATTCTCGCGCGCTTGTTCCACCGTTGCACCTGGGTGCAGGGCCGTCAGCACCAGCTCTCCGCTCTCGTCCGGTTCCATGAGGCCCAGGTCCGTTACCACCGCCAGCATACCTCCGCCCCGCAATTTCATTGCCTGGCGCTCAGCCCGTCCGCTTAAAAATCCGGCAGAAGTCCTGAAGTCCAGTTTAGCCGGGAAGCGCCGCTTAGAATGGGGTGTCAGCAGATAGCAGCGGTTCGCCCAGGCCGCAATCTCCATCGAGCCGCCCGAGCCGGGCAGGCGTACCTTAGGATGGGCATACTCACCGATCACAGTAGCATTGATGTTGCCGAACCGGTCGATCTGCGCCCCACCCATGAAACCCACGTCCACATTGCCACGCTGCAGGTAGAAAGCGAATATATCGTACATGCTGCACACCGCTAGCGCCCCACTGACCAGCGTTGGGTCGCCGATCGAAAGTGGCAGCCGTTCTGGTTGGGCGCCGATCACGCCAGCCTCGTAAATCATCAATAAATTCGGTGCATGCGTGCACCGGGCCAGGTTGCACGCCAGGTTGGGTAACCCCACCCCCACAAATACCCTATCGCCGTCCTGCAGCAAGCGGGACGCGTTGATGGTAAGCAATTCAGATGATGTGTAGTCGGCCATGTTTAGTATTTCCCGTAATCCACAGTGGCGCTGGGGCGGCTGGCAATTTTCAGCCGTTCATGCTCTTCGCTGCCCAGTTTCTCCCAATATTCAGCCCGGTCTTGTACCCCATATACCCACTCATCCAGGTAACTCAGCGTAGCCTCGCGGCTGCTGCTGATCTGATCCCATTTTAGGTAGAAGCTGTTATCCCGATCGTAATACCCCTGGGTATAGGATGGATGTGCACAGTGGGGTACCTCGCATACTGCATCCACGATGAACCCCGGGATCAAAGTACGGTTGGGATCTGAGCGGATAATGCTCTCATCGACGATCTCCTCGGCCGTCAGGATCACCCGTTTCGCTGCGAAGGCCGCTTCTTTTTGCTCACCAATGATGCCCCAAATATGGGCATTGCCATCCGCATCGGCACGCTGCACGTGTACGATGGCAACGTCAGGGTTGAGCGCAGGCACCACCACAACATCCCCGCCGCTGAATGGGTCTTTCACCGTGCGATACATTGTATTCACCCGCTCCAGGTCTCCTGCCGCGGTCGGATTCATCGGCATGAACGGCAGTCCCGTCGCCCCTGCCTGCAGTCGTGAGATCATCCCGAAGTGCGAATATTCCTCCCACTCCAATTTTCCGGCTTCGATCTCTGCCCTGACGATGCGCAATGAACCCACCCCGGGGTTGCCCATGTACGAAAAGATCACCTTGCTTGCACAGCCGCCAGCCACCATTTGGTCATAGATCAGGTCAGGGGTGGCGCGAGCAAGAATCAAGTCGCGCTTGTGCTGGCGGATGATCTCGTGCCCGGCCGCAAATGGGATCAGGTGTGTGAAACCCGCTGCATACACCAGGTCGCCATCGCTCACGAACTGACGCACCGCCTCTGCTAGAGGGATAACTTTAGACATATCGGTTTTGCCTCTCCTATCATCAAATCGCGCAATTAATATAGCTTGTCTTTTTGCGCCTGTTTTTTCTCTTCTTTTCTCTGCCGCTGTTGTTCGCGCCACCTGCGCAGGGTTCTGAAGCGCATACTCTCATCGGGTGGCTGTTGTCCGCGTAGCATCAACATCCCACCCAGGAAGATAACAATGGCTCCAACGCAGAAATAGCCGTATGCCGGGTGTTTGGCCTGGTCCATGGCGAAAAACACCACCAACAGGATCAAGCCGATGAAAAACAAAAACCTGCCGATTTTACTTTTACCGACCTGCATGCCATCCTCACCCAGGCTGTCCGACCAAAATATTATTCTATTTTCACATCCCTATATGTAGGGCCACAGGGGAGGAATTCCGAAATTTTCTTTCGAAGTCAAGCCCTAGGCCGTTCTTAGAAGGATATCTTGGCCGTATTTACATTGATAAATTCACCTCAACCTCTGCATCAATTTAAATATAACTCTTATTACCCTCACCGTATTACAGTGTGGATCTGCTCGTGCATATATTGTGGCACATAATAATGACCACCACCATTCTTACCCGTGGAACCCGACCCCTTCCAACCACCAAACGGTTGGAAACCTGGCCAGGCACCGGTTGTGGCTCCCTGTGGGCGGTTAACATAGGCCACACCTGACTGGATATTATCAAAGTAATAATAGATTTCATTCTCTGAGCCATAGAACCCGGAAGTCAAACCATAATTTACGTTGTTTGCCTGCTGCATGGCTTCCTCGAGGTCCTTTACCCGGGAGATAGTAGTGATGGGCACGAACATTTCATCCTTCCACAGGTGGTGATCGAAGGGCACGTCAGCCACCAACGTGGGCTGGCAGAAATAACCTTTACCATATTCGCCCTCGGTGAGCACCTTCCCGCCGGTCAGAAAATTGCCCGCCTGGGAAAGTTCTTCAGTGAAGTTCATGAAGTCCTGGTACGAATTCCGGTTAGCCACCGGACCCAGGTACACCTCCCGTTTGGTCGGGTCGCCGATCACCAGTTTATTGATCTTCTCTACCAGCCGGGAAGTAAGTTCATCATAAACCGGGGCTTCCACGTAGACGCGTGAGGCCGCCGAGCATTTCTGTCCCTGCAGACCGTAAGCCGAGCGCAGGATTCCCGTTGCAGCTGTCTCCAGGTCGGCATGCTTTGAGACGATTACCGGGTTCTTGCCGCCCAGCTCCAGGATGATTGGGCGGATGTAACTGCAGTTGGAGAAGTCACGATAGATGCCCATGCCCACTCCAAACGAGCCTGTGAAGGTGGCTCCATCCACGTCGGCGCAGGTGATCAACGCCTGCCCCAGTGTGCTGCCCGGTCCGGTGACGTAGTTGAACACCCCATCCGGTAGACCCGCGTCTCGTAAACACTCCGCCAGCAGCCGCACCACCCAGGGTGTATCAGTAGCGGGCTTCATCACCACCGTGTTGCCTGTCACCATGGCAGCCCCGGCAGGTCCCCCCGTCAGGGATGCCGGGAAGTTAAACGGGCTGATCACCAGCCAGGTGCCGTAAGGTCGCATGACGGATATATTCATGGCGCTATATCCCACCAGGGGGTCGCGTCCCATTTCGACGATATAGCCGTTATTGCGCTCCATCTCATCACAGTAGTAGCTGATCAGGTCAGCAGTTTCCTGAACGTCCCCAAGGCTTTCCATGCGGTTCTTGCCCACTTCCATCGCGAGCGCCGCCGAGATGGTAAAAATGCGCTCGCTAATCAGGTTCGCCGCTTTGCGCATCAATGCCACCCGATCCTGCCACTTCAGGCGCGACCATGCCGGGAAAGCTCTACGTGCCGCCGCCAGAGCATCGACGGCATCCTTTGCCCCACCCTTTTGGAAAATTCCCAACACCACGTCTGTATTGGCGGGTGACCGGTCTTCGATCTTCTCGGCGGTAAAGCGCTCTTTCCCATCGATCAACATCCCATATTCTTTCCCCAAGCCCGCCTTTACGGTGACAAGCGCGTCATCGAAGTGTGTATGCAGCTCCTCTGGGGGGTTGAACATGGTGGCATAAGTAAGTTTGAAACTTTCATTCATTGGTTTTTCCTCCTAACAATAAAAGTGGATGTAGTATAGCATCGTGGTGTCGTCTCGTCAAAAGGCATTTCTGCCGCATGCCCTTAATATAGAATGAAAATCCTCACCTCAATACTTATATATTAATAGTCTTATTTTGCTCTTGCATTCATCCATAAAAAGGTGTAAATTATATGTGCGCAATTAAATGATATATGCAATAATAATTGCGGAGTGCTCGATATATTATCAACGACTATCCAAATGGGTATAAACCGCCATGGAATATCTAAATTTTGATATCACAAATACCCCAGATTACTCGTGATTCTAAAGAACCGGAGGAGAGAAATGAAAAAGTACCTTTATATACCACTATTCATTCTTTTATCTCTATCCATCGCCAGCTGTAAAAGTTCGGGTACAACGGATTTACAAGCCACCAATGAAGCCTTGAGCAGCCAGGTCAACACTCAAACTGCCCAATTAACCGAGCAAGCAAATATCGTAAACCAGCCGGCAGTTGAGCCCACTCAGCCGCCCTCCCAAGGTGCGCTGCCGACCGTACCACCGTCGCCCTCTCCCACCACACCACCCGCACAATCTGCCGGTGTGGTAGCTCAGAATTTGATCACGTCCGGATCGGGCGAGATTACTCCCTGGTTGAATTCCACACCCCATACGATGTCACTGTTTGGCGTTGCTAATGTGCATCTTGTATGTGACCCAGCTGATACCACCGATGGCAAGATTTGGATCGATGATAAGACCTATACCGTAAGCTGTAATCCCAACAGCGAATCCTGGACACCCTGGAAACAGGATATCACCGTTGGCAATCATTACATTTACTCACAAAATACTGCCGACAAGTATGAGTTCTGGACGATTGGAACCACGCCCTTCACTGTTCACAATAAATATGAAGGCACCGACTATATGTTTAACATCCCCACCGCCGGGATATACAACCTTACCACCAACCTAATCAAAGGTGCTTTCGATGTGTATATCACCTGTGATGGGGGGCAGAACTTCGATTACAAAATCGTCCAATCCACCACCATCCAGGTCGTGTTGAACCCTGCCCGCTGTGAGCTGATAGTGCGTGACTCACCCCCTGGAACGGTCACCCCTGGTGAAATTGAGGTTAGCCTCGCATTCTCAAAATAACATCAATATTACGAGTTAGGGATATTTTTTATACTAAACAGTCACAATCAGTAACCGCGCTTACCTTACGCTTGTAGAAGCAACTGCCAGCAAGCTGTGCTTCTCATTTCGATAATGACAAAATTCTGTGAAGCTTATTGGATAAATAGTTTACATAATTTTGTTATCAGGGAGTCAAAAAGTAACTGCTTATCGTATAATAAATAGGTGTTTGGCAGCAGCTCCTCCTTCATCGGCCTCGACCCCACCGCTGGGCGTAAACCATTCTCCTATGCCGCCCTGGATGCAAATTTACGCCTGACCGCACTTGGTCACGGCAGCCTCGAGGAGGTGCTGGCTTTCACCGTTGGTCAGCGCGAAGCATTGGTAGCAGTTTGTGCGCCTCGGCGGCCCAGCCAGCGCTTGATGGAACGCACCGAGATTCGGGACAGCCTTAACCCTCCCCCTCGGCCCGGTCGCTGGATGAACTTTCGCCTTGTGGAGTACTTGCTCCGATTACACGGGATCAGCTGTTACAAGACCCCTCCGGATGAGAAAGCCTGCCCCAACTGGATGCAGATGGGTTTCCACCTATACAAGCGCCTCGAGCAGATGGGTTTCCACGCCTACCCTTCGCCCGAGTCTGCCCGGAAATGGCTGGAGGTTTACCCTCACGCCAGTTTTTGTACCCTCCTCGGACATGTTCCGCTGCCTAAGCACACCCTTGAAGGTCGTCTCCAGCGCCAGTTATTACTCCATAAACACAAACTCAGCGTGCCGGACCCGATGGAGTTCATCAAAGAGATCACCTCCCAGCGTTTGCTGCAAGGCAGCCTGCTTATGGATAACCTGTATTCTCAAGGAGAACTTGATGCCCTGGTGGCAGCCTTTACTGCATGGCAAGCTGCCTTGCACCCTGACCAGCTTACCACCCTGGGGGATGCCTCCGAGGGCCTGGTTGTGCTACCCGTAGCTGAGCTCAAGCGCCATTATTAGCGGTCGTGAATATGCCGAACATTGAAGAGCAATTACGCAAAGCCATGGCGGAGGGCAAGTTCGACAACCTGCCCGGCAAAGGCAAACCCCTGCACCTGGATGAGGACAATCCCCATGCCGACCCCGAATGGGAGCTGGCTTACCACATGCTCAAGGATTCCGGCTTTTCCCTGCCGTGGATCGAGACCATCCGTGAAATCGAGCGGGAGATCGAGGCAACCCGCAAGGACTTCCGTATCGCCTGGGAGTGGTATCAATCAACCCAATTACAATCTAATCCTGGCAGCAAGCCGTCCAAAGAATGGGAGCGCTCCCAACAAGCGTTCAAGGAGAAGCTTACCTCGCTCAACAAGCGAATCCGTGATTATAACCTCCAGGTGCCGAACGCCCGCTTTCAGAGACCCATTTTGAATTTTGAGCGCGAAATAGAGAAATTGACAACGAATTAGCAGTTATAACTTCTTCAACAGCTTCTCCCCAAACTCCACCGGCTCGCTTTTTTCAATCACCAATTCCTTTGCCTTATGGAAGGCCATGAAGCTGCCCAAAGCAGCCGCCATCCCGCTTACCAGCTCCTCGTCCGGCTTCACCCCTTCCTCCAGATAGATAGCTTTGAGGCGCAATATGCCTAATTTCCGCTCCATTTTCGGGTCGAAACGCCCCGCCAGCCGGTCTCTGTGCAGAATGGGCAAGCAGAAATATCCCCAAATGCGCTGTGACGCCGGCGTATACGATTCCAACCTTTGGCGGAAACCCCACAATTGCTCATCCCGTCCAAGCGCCCACCACAGGTTATCAAAAGGGCTGAGGAAGGTGGTGCGCTCCGCCTGAACAGCTCCGTCGGCTGCTCTCCTTAGCACTTCCAGATTATCCCGATGTACCAGGTAGGACTGTGGCGTGCCATCTGACAATCTGACCTCAACGGATGCCAGCATACCCTCCTTGATCAGCGATTCTAGCACTTGACGGACGGGTCCACGCTGAAAATAGTTATAACCAATCAGTTGATTGGGTTGGCAAATCCCCAAGGTCAGCGCCGCCTGCTCCAGCCAGAAGCGGTCACGCTGCTCCACGGTTGGCTCGGTCTTATCCACGCATGACGGAAGCACACGTTCGGTCAAGTCATACACGCGTTGGAAATTGACCCGTTTGGAAATTATCAAATCGCCAAAAGCGAATAAATATTCCAAGGCAGTCTTGGCGGGCTTCCAATCCCACCAGCTGCCCCTTCTTGGACCATGGTACTCAAAATCAGCCGCGCGTAGTGCTCCTTCGGTTCGGATGCGCTCGAGCACAACATCCATCAATGCATGCCCCTCCTGATCAAACCATTTCAGGAAGCCTTCGCTGTGGTTCTGGCGCATGCGCTGCATGCGTGGCAGCTGGTAGCGGTAATCTATGAGCGGAATGATGGACGCCACCCGCTGCCAACCCTCGAACATCGAGCGGTGTTCTGTAGAGTAAATCAGGGAATCGAAATCTGCCGGGTTGTAAACTCCTAGCCGGCTCCAAAGCACCAGGTAATGGCTTCGCTGTACCAGGTTGAGCGTGTCTATCTGTACACAGCCCAGACGCTCAACCGTTTTTTGGATATCGGATAATGTTGAAGTAATATCAGCCTGGATCGGTCTAGTCAGTCCCTGTGTATGCAGCGCCAGCGTCCGCACGGCAGATAATGGGTATACGGTCATGCTTCAATCATCCCCATAGAACACAACTTCATGCGAGAGCAATCTGCCATTTTTATAGGTAAACTTGGCCGAAAAGATCCCTTTATGGTCTAGCCAGGATAGAAAGATGGCATCACCTTCCCATAGATACAGCGAGCTCAATTCGGAGTTATTGACCCATCGAAGATCACCTTCTGGTGAATCAATCAGCTCGCCAACAAAATCGGTCACCAGATAGACAATGACGTACCAATCTTCAAAATCGTCAAACGACGGGAAGGTCAAAAAACCCTTGAGCTGTGGGTTCCGCGCCAATAACCCTGATTCCTCGTAAATCTCCCTCACCGCGCATTCCTCCGGTGTTTCTCCGGGTTCGAGCTTGCCACCCAGCCCATTCCACTTGCCCTGGTGCAGATCATTGGCTTTCCGCACCCGGTGCACCATCAGGGTGTGCCCATCCCGCCGCAGGTAGCATAATGTAGCTAGCTTCATTGTGTCTCCAACGAAGAATAATTGCCAGACGGTTCAGACCAACCTTTGAGCTAGCGCCAGGAGCCTGTCCTCATCATAGTATATGTTCTCATTCAGCCGACCAGCTGCCACCAACGGTAGCCAGTGATCGAACTCCTTCTTATTAACCGGGTTCAGTTTGAAATATCGCCTTTGATAAATGCGATAGAAGTTGTCTTGTAGAATCCTTAATAACGGTGCCCCTGGAATGCTTGAGGGAATGTTTCCTCCCCCAAACAATAGTGAAGTCCGTACCACGTCGAGTATAGGCCTGCCTCTTGAACCGTCGATCCAATCAATGATCACCGGACCACGCTCGGTCAGCAGGATGTTGCCCGGGTGAAAGTCACCATGACACAGCTTGTCATCATCAGGCAGCTTTTCCAATGCTTTTATTGCCGCCCGGCGCACATTTTCTGGGAGTTTTTCAGCACGGGCAATCTTCCAAGCTAACGTCTCAGCCAGAGAAGGCAGCTTTGGCACCCGGCGTGTATGCACATCTGCGTGCAGCTTTGCGAGCTGGCGCGCTAATGAGGGGTACTTCCAAGGCTTTTGAGTTAAAGTATCCAGCATACTGATCCCATCCACACGCTCTAACTCCATGCCATAACGACCCTCGATTTCGATGATCTCACCCACAGCGGGTACGGGCAACCCGGTAGCGTGCACAATTCGCGTTTTATTTGCCTCATGCTCTACAGTGAGGCGTGAAATCCCCTGGTTGAACAGCTTCAACACCTGTCCCTCCTGCCAGGAATAAATTTCTGCCGTGAAGCCACGCGCAATGGGGGCATCTAGCTGCATCTGTTTATAACCTCGTTGATGGAGATTCTAATTGTAGTGGGTGTCAATCTTGATTAACCTGCCAATGGAACACTATAGGCAATCTTCAACCTTGTAGGTATACCCATCCTCAATCTGTGCCTCTGCCGCTAAGTGGCGCCTCAAATACTGCCCACAATTACTTCCTATCAAGTTTTCTTCTCGCTCACCAATGCTAAGGAGAACCTGGTAGCCTGATTCTTGGAGCATTTGGTTGATCTTATATTCGCGTTCTGCATCAAAAGGGTTGATGTAGGAGGTCAGCTCGTTTTCCCTGGCTCGATAAGTGGGATTCAATGGGGTGATCTTGATCAGAAATTTATCCGAGTCGAAGAATTTTAACAACACCGCCGGATCAACCGGCATCCCCTGTGCAAGGGCGAAATTCAGGGTGATCTTGCGATCAGCGACCGCATAAAAGCGCTCGCCATATTTCGCAATCTGCTCGAAGCTCCATTTTTTCACAGGGATGAAGGTATCGCGCAGCCTGGTATCCGTGGTATGTAGAGAGACCTGGAACTGAAAGTGCCCACCCGAATAATACTCCTGTTTTATCTCCAAAAGCCGTTCAAAGAAGCGCTCGGTTCCAGCCGGGGCAACCGTGGATATCGAAGGCATCAATCCCGGAGCCTTATATCGTTGGGACAGCTCTTGCAACACATCCAGCACAGCGTTGTTCAAGGAAGGTTCACCCATACGGGCAAATTGGATTTTGAACTGTTCACATGGGATATCCCCGTCCGGGAAGCGCTTCTCCACTAAAAAATCAATTTGGGCCAAAATTTCATCCCGAGTCGGTTTTCCGTGATAATACCCCCCTGCGTCGCACATGATGCACCTAATTGGGCAGCCGAACATCGTCGAAACCAGCACCACCCATTTCTTCTCCCTCGGCAGCGGGGGCTGGACTGATTCAACACATTCCACCAGGTTACCGCTGCTCGTTTCGACGATATAGACCATCGCTATATCTTCTTTACCTGCGGAAGCATGGACTTTTATCATTATTGCTCCGATAATTTGCGACAAATTTTCATGGCGGCTAGAACACCTTCTCCAACTGCGATCGAGGTTTGCCTGAATAACCCATTCTTCACGTCTCCGATCATGTATAGCACTCCTCGCTCTTCCAATGCCGGTGCTTTCCGGAGCAATGCCTCTGGCAAAAAGTCTAAACACGGTTCACGCCCTATGGCGCCTACCAGGTAATCGGCATGAAATTGTAATGCACCTGCCCCGCTCTGGCAATCCACCAACATTCCGCCGCCGGGATCAGTTCTCAACTCGCAGACTTCTGTCTGATTCCTATATTCAATCGCTGACACATTTTGAACTCGATCCCACAGCAGCGGCAAGCACTTGGGGTTTTCGCCACGATTTAGAATGATCACCCGATTCTTCCTGCTCAGGTTCAGCGCATAATCAAACGCTGCATCTCCACTCCCAATAATTGCCACATATTTATTGTCGAGATGCAGGAGCTCATATACTTCATAAAACACCCTATCCGTAAGCGCCTCTGGCATTGTTATGGTTTTTAAACGGCATGGCTTGGTTCCAGTAGCGATGACTGCCACATTCGAATGATAGGTATTCTTAGCAGTTCTGACCTCGAAGATATCGTGCTCATGAGTCAAGTAGAGTACCTCCTCGTGCATCACCTCGATGTTCAAGTTCTGCGCCTGTCGTACAAACAAGTTCGCCAGCCTGGTTCCCGTGATGCCCTTGGGGAAACCAGGGTAGTTTTCCACCAGGTTTGCATTCCTTAGCAGCCCACCTGGCGCGCTTCCCTCGAAAAGCAACAGACCGATCCCATAACGCTTGAGCTGGATCGCGATGGCTAACCCCGCCGGACCTGCCCCAATGATCATCACCGGCTCAACCTTCATGCTCACCTCGGATTACTGACGTGATATCTTTCATCAATACCACCGAGGCAAACCCGTGCGCCAGGTTGATCAGGCTGGCAAGATGAAAAGCCAGGTTGTATGTCGCCGTCCCATCTACCGGGAAGAACACCTCGAAGCCTTTCATGAACGCTGATCTGGCAGTAGATTCACAGCATAAGTGGGTCATCACCCCGCAAATGATCACCTGGGTCACATTCCTCACTCGCAGTAGCTTTTCCAGCTGCGTCTCATGGAAGGCATCATATTGGCTTTTTTGAATAAGTGTCCCGAGTGACACATCAATATCAGGGATAATCCTTTGCAACGGGTTTTGAGTGGTGATCAGATCTTTCCACCACACCGACATCATCCCCGCGTTTTCCTTTGTGTTGATGTGTTGGGTGAAGAAAACCGGAAGTTTGTCTGAAGAATATAGCTTTATCAATTGAATGATACCACCCACGATTGCCCCCGCGCTGGGAACATAGGCATGGGAGGCAGGGTCCAGAAAATACGCCTGCATATCACACACCAGCAGAGCAGATCGAGACGGCTGGAATGGTCTTGCCTTTTTCTTGGCGAACACAGCCACCTGCTGATATAGTTCCAGAGCCTGGCTTTCTAGCATGTCATCTGTATAGTAACTTTCTTTCATATCATTCTAGGTCGAACCCTTCTTGATGATCTTCATCATATTCTACAATGAATCAACATCACAATCCGGAGAAATATTTCCCACTCTTTTCGATTAGCCACCAAATATAAAACCAATTTCCTCGGGACCAAAATGCAGGGTTTTCTGTCAGTTTTTCAAGAGACAGCCATCTTGCACGGATAAAATCAGCCAATTCCCGCGCCAGAGTTCAAGTTCCGCGTTTAATGAACCGGTATCAAATTGAAAAACCGATTCTTCGACTTGCTAATTCAAGTAAAATATTGATTATCATTTAAGCTGCATCCCAGTTGGAGTTTTTTAATGACTTCAAAATCACGCGCTCAAGGGTTAACGAGTTATTTCCCCATCATCGACTGGCTTCCGCACTATAAGCTGTGTTTAATGATCAGGAAGCCGGAAGAAAAACGGAGCAAGCCCGCGAACCGGAGGCACCGTAAGAACCAACAATGAGTTGGGTACCCTATCGATACTTTCCTATTCTTAGTCAGGAATAATTTACCATCTTGTTTTTTGGAGGCATTTCATGAAAATCGGTGTAGTCTTTCCTCAAACAGAGTTTCCACCCGACCCTATCGCTATCCGCGATTACGCCCAGGCAGTGGAAGATCTTGGTTTTAACCATATTCACGCTTACGACCACGTGTTGGGTGCCAACCCTGACCGACCGGGTGGCTGGACTGGTCCTTATACATTCGAACATTCATTCTTCGAGCCCTTTGTCCTCTTCAGCTACCTAGCAGCTATCACTAACACGGTTGAATTCGATACCGGCATCCTGATCCTGCCACAACGCCAGACTGCACTGGTAGCCAAGCAGGCTGCCACCCTGGATGTTCTCAGCCGTGGACGCACACGTCTGGGCGTCGGGAATGGTTGGAATGCGGTGGAATACACTGCCCTTAATGAGAACTTCCATAATCGCGGCAAACGGATGGAGGAACAAGTGACTCTCTTGCGCATGCTGTGGACTCAGCCTCTGGTGAACTTTCAGGGCCGCTGGCACAATATCCCCGATGCCGGCCTCAACCCGCTGCCCGTCCAGCGCCCCATTCCCATCTGGTTTGGAGGTACGGATGAGAAAGTTATAACCCGCATGGCTCGCCTTGGCGATGGCTGGATGTTGAATATCCGTACGCTCGAGCAAGCACACCCAAAATTAAACCAACTACGCCATTACCTGGAAGAAGCCGGACGTGAACCAGCTTCATTTGGCATTGATCTGCGCATGAACATGAGCCTGGTCGGTTCAGAGGCATGGATTAACTTCATCGCAGAGTGCCAGTCAATGGGCGCTACCCACCTGACGGTCAACACGATGGGCTGCGAATACGAGACCCCCTCAGCTCATCTGGAGGCTTTAAAACAGTTTGCTGAAGTGGCTGGGTTACGCTAGTTTAGTATTTACTTCACCAATTCAGATCAATTTACCCAGGCAGGCTTCGTGGCACCGTCCACTGCACTCGTCCCCTGTGAAAAAGCCAGGCAGCTCATTAACTCGATAGGCAGGATTTTTTGCTGCTCCGGGTAGTAGCGAGTCAGGTCGTAATTCGACCGCCACCAGCATAATTTCAGCGCCCCCTCATCAGGGATATCCTCATCGGATGCAGCTCTGCCATCATCACATTACTTTTAACCGACGGGTCATTCAGCATGAACTTTTTCGCCGCCGCTTCACTTTCAGCGCTCAATACAACCACTCCAAAAGTCTCATCCAGGCATGGGCCGGCGAGTAGCACTGTTCCCTTTTCAGTTGCTTTTTTTAGATACTCGTAATGTTCATCCATCGCTGCATCTTCCTGCCGGGTGGGGTTTTCGAAGAATTCGTGTCGCAATGGATGGATCAGGTAGATATAATCCGGCATACTGACCTCATATATAGTACCGGTCCGGGTCGATCTCTTCACGGAGCATGCGCAGCTCTTCCACACTGGGCGGGTCATTCACCGGCACATTCTTTGGGATGATCAGTTCGAAACCGGTGTTTTCGATCACCTCCTGGACGGTAACTCCTGGATGAGTGGCTAGCAATCGCATGCGGTAGCTGCCACCCGGACCATCATCGTAGTCCATCAGCGCCAGGGTCGACACCACATTGATCGGGCGGGTGCCTCGTGGTAGGCCCGCATTTTCCCGTGCCCCTTCTCCCGATAGATACCCTGGCGTGGTGAGGAAATCCACCTTGGGGACAAAACGGCGTTTGTCATGCTGCATGATCGCTACTGTCCGCCAGCACTGGCTGCCCACGTCATTCCCACCTCCGCTGCCCGGCAGGCGCGCCTTCGGGTGGTCGTGTTCACCAATGGTGATGCTGTTCAGATTGCCATAAGGGTCGATCTGCGCTCCGCCCAGGAAACCGTAGTCAATAAAGCCGCGCTGGGCAGTTTCCATCAGCTCGCAGATTCCCGCTGCCACAAGTCCTTTGTGGAATGTGCGCGCCTCTCCCACGGCGCGCGGCAACTCCTCCAGGATTGCGCCCAATCCTCCGAATTCGAACACCGGCACCAGGTTGGGGGCGATGGTTTTAGTCGCCAGCATGGCTGCCAGCATAGGGATTCCCGTCCCGATGAACGCCGTTGTGCCATCTTCGAACAGGCGTGCTGCCACACAGATCATAAGCTCAGTTTTTGAATAATTTTGGTCAGTCATCTATTGCCTCCCTCTATACCCGCTTTTCCCGCTCATCTACCAGTTGTGACAAACGCGGTTCGTCGATCAGCTTCATATACTCCTGGTGGCCTGCTACCCCGTAAATATACTTATCCAGATACGCTTTGGCGCCTTCGGCAGTCTTGCTGGATTCGACCCACTCGCGGATCACCGGCTCATCGCGACCATACATATATGCCATTTCTCCCGGGTGCGAGCCGAATGGGGCGTGCACCACCGCATCAACAAGGTAGTAGGGGATGATCGTGCGGTCGGGGTACTTACGGATGTCATCCGTGGGCACGATTTCCTCAGTGCTGATGATCAGGCGTTTAGCTGCCCGCGCCATCTCGGCAGCGAACCCGGTGATGCCTTCTATTTGGGCATTGCCATGGCGGTCTGACCGGTGGACATGAATGATCGCCACATCCAGGATCAATGCCGGCAGCAAACACACCTTGAGCCCGCTGAACGGGTCTTCGACCACTTTGGCTGAGCTGTATTTGATCATATCGGTGCCCAGCATCGATCGCGCCGGCAGGAAGGGCACACCCATGGCGGTGGCTTTCATGCGCCATGAAATGGATGCATTCGACCATTCCACGCACGTAGTGATCTGACCCGATTCTACCGCCCTGCGCAACGCATTAGACGTGCCGTAGACCTCCAGCCCAATGTAGGTGATATCCAGTTTCTTCACCAGACCGGCTGCCATCCACAGGTCCAGCTCGAGTACGCCTTGCCCACACACACGAAGGTCTTTTTTGCCCTGTCTGACCAGCTCGCGCGATAGCGACATCGGGCATCTAACCGTCCCGTACAGCTCCGTGCCGATGTAACATCCATCGTAGACGAACGCACTGATGGCTTCCTGTTCGTTCATCCGCTTGTCCACCAGTTTACGCGTCTTTTGTGTGCGGTTCCACTCCCTGAAGCCCTCGATATCGGGGGGCTGGATCATCTCACCAATCCCAGATTCCAATATCTCCATATTTCCTCCTTGGTTCATATGCGTTGGGGCGAAGCAACAAGGGAGTTCCTTTCCCGAAGCCTCGCGAACGATCCTTGCGAGTGAGGTCGAATGCCTTACACTAGAGAAGGCAATCCCTTCATCGCACCCTCTTCAAAAACCCAGATCCTCAATCGCCTTTTCCTTGCTCATCTTGCTCTTTACCTTCCCGTGCAGCTCCTGCCAGAATTCGTCATCATACCTACGTGACCTCACCGGTAGCGGCATGGGCACCCCCCATCCCAGCAGGAGGACCTCTTCCTTGGGTTGTAGCCGTGCCAGCATGCCGCGTAGAGCCTCCCGTCCCGCCAGCCCCGAGAGCACGCTGTGGATGTCGTCCTCGTCCCCCAGCCAGCCCGAGATGCGCGTCCCCAGCTGCGACATTACCTCATCGTAGATCTGAGATGGCCTCTGGTCGATGATTAGCAGCGTGACGTAGTACTTGCGCATCTCACGCGCGATTGTGCTGAACGCTGTCTGCCCTGCCATTTCGCGGTTGAGCAGCTTGTGGGCTTCCTCCACCACGATAACCAGCTGCCGGGGCTCCTGCTCACCCTTGGTACGGAATTCGTTGGTTTTCCTCTCCCAGGTCTCACGGATACGCCGTGTCAGCAAATTGCTCACCAGCAGGTAATCCAGGTCTGATTCGTTCTTACCAAACGAGAGGATCACGTGCTGCCCGGCGTCCAGCGCTTTGATGATCTCACCCACACTGTCCATCCCCGGGTTCGGCACCACATACGGAAGGTCAAACACACGGTTCATCTTGCTGCGCAGCCCTTCCGCTGCTGCGACATTTACCCCCTCCCGGTTTGCCCAGGCGGCCACACTATCTGGAGCTGGTACCTTCTTCCCTTCCTCGGACTCGACCACTGCCCCGATCTTCATCTGTTGGAATTCGCTGAACCAGTTGTCGCGGCCTAAACTGCTGACCAATGCCTCCAACGTGGTGGGTGTGGTCTCCTTCAAGTTTAGCTCGCGTGTCAGGAGCTCAATATCACCCGGTTGGATGTCCCGCCGGTCGATTTCCAGGTTGAAGTCTGGAGCCTGTCCTCTGATCTGGGTCCCACCACCCAGACCCACCACCCGTACCCGGCTAGAAAACTTGGTCTTCAACCCGGTCACTCGCAGACCTGTGTCTGAGGCAGTGTCGTCGAACCCGTATTCGTTATGCATGTCGAACACCAGCACGCTGGCGGCATTATGGTGGATCAGTCCCGCCAGCACGAGCCGGGTGAGGAAAGATTTCCCCGTGCCGGTCGCCCCGAACACCCCCGCTGAACGCTGCACGAATTTATCCAGGTTGATGCATACTGGATGACCTTGCTCACGGGTGTAGCCGACGACGAAATTGCCCTCGTCTTCGCTCTTCCCGAATATCTCCCCGATATCTCCTTCTTCCGCCAGCCTCACTTCGGCGTGATGAGGTGGAACGGTTTTCACCGGCAGCGGTCGCCCGTCTTCCAGGTGGCTTTCTCGCCAGGCAGCGTATTCCGGCGAGGCTGGGTCGGGTCCGCGCTCCAACATCAGCGCCGGCAGCACTTCTAGGGTGGTGAACAGCGTCTGCCCGTGGAGCAGACGCGCCATTTCGAGCGGTAGTCTCGCTTCCGATTGCTCATCAGCGAAGCGTGGGTCCGTCGCGCCCAGCTGCAGGTCAATCACCAACCCGTAGAACTGCCAGCTGCCGCTCTCAATCACCACGAACGCCCCCTCCTGCACCTCCTGCGAGGGTATGGTCAACCTCACCCGTAGGTTTTCCTTCAGCCCCCCTCCAACCACATATCCTATATTTCTCTTTTCATTTTCCATTTATGATCACCGTAAAGGACAATAAGTACACAAAGAAGTTGAAGTTATCTTAGGGGAACGATATTTCGTGCTCCTTCTTAGTATTATGATCATCGAATATTCGCTCGTTCATGTTCCTCATTGCTCTATTTCACCTATCTGCCTATGTGTTTATTTATCCGTGTACATCTATGGTTACTATTATTACTTAGTGATAACCTTAACTTGCATCCCCCAGCGCGCCCAATACGCTCATCAGCGTGCTGTAATCATCTCTCAGTAACGTAATCAGCTCCTGAGTCGCGGCATTTTTCCACTCTACATCCCCCGCTATCGCGTGCGCTGCTGCAGCTTGCTGGATGTGCGCTGCCAGCAGCTCCCCTACCGGTAAATCCTCCGCCCGCAGCAAGTGCCTGAAATAACCAAACCTCCCGCTGCCGGTAAACTGCCTCACCTCCTCCGCTGAGCAAAGATAGATCACATCCAGGCTGAGTGGCGGGCGAGGTGGCAGCAAGTGCGATATCTTCCCGTCCAGCTGAAATCCCACCGTCAGCACACTCAGCTCGAGCGGCACGTTGCGGTTGACCCGGTTATCGGCAATCACTGCCTCATCTACCCCCTCCGCCGTCACCAGCTGCCTCACCAGACCGTCGTCGTCTATATGGATATCATGGATCAGTCCATACACCTGGTAATCGCCATCCAATGAAACCCGCACCAACGCCCCAAAGGAGGGTGCATCAATTTGTGCTGCCCGGCAGCCCACCACGAACCCGGTTGTGCCTGCCCGCAACAGCCGACCAATCTCGTATTGTGTCATGTTCCGTACCTCGTCCGTGTTCCCGAGACGTCCTTGTTATATTGCTTGGCAGATACACCCGCTACCTCCAACCCCCGCGTGCGGAGCTCATTCACGATCATCGTCGTCACCTGATCCTTTTCTTCCAGACTGACCACTGCTGTCTCATGTGCCCGGTGCAGCAAGTATGGGTAGGCGCGTGGTCCAATCATCCGGCACTGGCTCACCAGGACAGCATGCAAACTATCCAGCATGGCTCGATCCTGCGCTACCCAGGCGGGGACCTCCACTCTTGCCAGGTACGGGTGCTCTACCTTACCTACATTGAGATAAAAGAAATGCAGCCCAAGCTCACCCTGGTAGGATTTGGACGAGCGTGACTGGATGTTGAAGATCGCCGATCGCTCACCCGGCTGCAGGACGTCCTTAAAAAGCTCCCGATCGGTCACGCCTTTAAATGGGCGGAACTTGCGCATTTCCGCCAGGTCACCTGCCTCGGCTTTAGCCACCTCCAGCAGACGCACTACCAGATCCGCCCCGGGTTTATCCACGTACCCGGCAGTGACCACATTTAAGTCTTTCAGCTGGCTTAGCACTGCCAGGTATTGATCCAGCGATTTCTTGAACTCCCCCGCCACTCGCCCTTCTTCCAGCGTGGTGGTCCACAGCTCAAGCGGACCATCCGTCAGGGTGATCACCGGTGCAGGGGCTCCAGTCGCCAATTCCAGCAGCCTCGTCCGCTCCGCCAGGTCGCGCTGTAGCGATAGCCGGTCATCCGACATACCTTCCAACTCCTCGGCGTAAATCAGCCGGCTCCGAATGCTCGTCACTGGCGCATCAGCCGATCCACACATCATAACGATGGCCCCGGTGTTCACCAGGCAATACTCCACCTCGGCATGCCGGTCGGCAAAAATCTGTGAGCCGTCCGCTGCGATCAGCGTCACATGCTCAAGCATGGGCGGAAGTGGGTGGTTTGAATTCATCACCTCATTGACCGGCACCGCACAGCGCAGGGTCTGGTCATAATTACGCACCACGTCCTGCACTTTATGCTGCAGCTGCTCGATTTCCGCAGCGCATCCCTCCAGCATCGCCCGCGTTTCCGCCAGCCTGGTTTTTTGGTCTGCCTGGTGCTGGAGGGCGGTCTCGCCCATCTGCTTCACTTGTTGGCTTACCTGAAGGAAATCAAGCGCCATGCCTCATCCTTGCTAGTTGAATTTGCCGCAGAAAAACAAACATTCACGTGGAGCAACCGTCCATGGCTTCTTCACCACTCACCTTACGTATATATTATACAAGATCTAGTTGGCATGATTGATCTCGGTCTGGATGTTGTGGTGCAAGGGAGAAAAATGTAGTGGTACGGCATGCCGTGCCCCTACAAATGATCTTATCTAAATATCCCGAATTGAATGCAACAGATTCATCCGCATCAATTCGCCCTTACGCCGCCTTCCTCGCACCCCTCCACCTCAAATATACCTTGAACACCTCCTCTGCCACCGCCGGCACCAACGAGAAGGTCAATATCACCGTCCATTCGCGCGGGCTCGGGAAATGGGTGTTAAAAATCGGCTGCAAGAATGGCAGGCTGACTACCAGGATCAGTAGACCGATTGACAGCCCCACTGCATACTGCATGTACTTGTTCGAAAACACGCCCAGCTTAAAAATCGATATTCGCTCTGAGCGGACCGTGTATGCCCGGAACAGCTCGCACAGGCTGAGGGTCACGAACGCCATGGTCTCCGCTGTCTGCACGTCGATCCCGCGCCAGTTATGCTTCAGCAAGTAAAGAAGCGGGCTCTCTCCCGCCGGCACCAGCGCTCCTGCTTCCAGGTGCCACAGCAATCCCACCACAAATGCCCCCAGCACCATCCCGGTTTGGGCGACCATTTGGATCAATATTCCCCACTGCATCGTCTTGTTGATGATCGGCTCGGATGGGGGTCGCGGTTTTCGCTGCATGATCTCCGGGTCACCCTTCTCCATCGCCAATGCCAGGGCGGGTGCCCCATCCGTCAGCAGGTTCAGCCACAGCAACTGGATCACCGTCAGCGGTGCCGGCAGCCCTGCCAGCGTCGCCAGGAAGATTACCATGATCTCCGCCACGTTCGACGAGATCAGGAAGAACACAAACTTGCGGATGTTATCGTAGATGATCCTTCCTTGCTCCACTGCTGACACAATGCTGGCATAATTGTCGTCCGTCAGCACCATGTCTGCGCTTTCCTTGGCTACGTCCGTTCCGGTAATTCCCATCGCTACGCCGATATTAGCGCGCTTGATCGACGGGCTGTCATTCACCCCGTCTCCCGTCATCGCCACCACTTCACCATCCTCCCGCAGTGCTTCCACGATGCGCAGCTTGTGTTCAGGTGAGACGCGTGCAAACACGTCTGTATATTCCACCTGCTTTGTGAGCTGCTCATCACTCAGGTTATCCAGCTCGTTCGCGCTCAGCACCTGATGGTTGGGTTTCAATAGACCGATCGCCTCGGCAATCGCACGGGCAGTATTGGGAAAATCGCCAGTAATCATGATCGTGCGTATGCCCGCCTTGCCCGCTTTCGCGAGCGCTGGCATCACCTCGGGTCGCGGCGGATCAATCATCCCCACCAGGCCTACGAAGATCATCCCCTCTTCCAGTTTTTCCAGGTCGTCCATGACGGGCATGCTCTGGCTCACCCGGTATGCTACTCCCAACACCCTCAGAGCATCCTGGGTCATCTGGTCGTTCGCCTTCAGGATGCGCATGCGCTGGTCTTCGGTCAGCGGCGAATGTGTATCATCCATACGCTGGTATTGGCTGCACAAGTCCAGCACCACGTCGGGTGCACCTTTGATCGCCACCACGTACCCGCTAGTTTCATGGTGGTAGAAGGGCGAGAAATCTTCCGGGGTTGACTCTCTGATCTGGTGTACTGTGATCATGCGCTTACGTTCCGAATCGAAAGGAACTTCCTGGACACGTGGGTAGGCATGGTTGAGCGGTCTGGGTAGTGCCCCAGCTTTGGCAGCTGCCACAATCAGCGCCCCTTCTGTCGGGTCGCCTGTCATCCGGTAGGTCTGCTCCTCCTCGCTTGAGCCGGAAATGGTCAGCTCAGCATCATTGTTCAATGCTCCTGACCACAGGGCAGTCCGCACTCCCGGATATCCGTCCAGTGACACAGCCGTACCGTTCTCAATGAACTCTCCCCGTAGAGTGTGGCCCTTACCAGTAATCGAAAGATACTTGCCATCCACCCAAATGCGCGTCAGGGTCATCACGTTCTGGGTCAGGGTGCCAGTTTTATCCGAGCAGATCACCGTGGTCGAGCCCAGCGTCTCCACTGACGAAAGTTTGCGGATGAGCGCATGCCGCTGGACCATCTCACGCATTCCCAACGCCAGGCTGATCGTCACCACTGCCGGCAGACCTTCCGGGACGGCTGCAATCGCCAACCCCACTGCCAGCATGAACATGTTGATGATCTCCTGCTTGGCATCCTTCAAATACGCTAACAGCCCGCTCTGTGTTATCAGACTGAGGTCAGTAAAACGCACCACTGCTACCACGAACACCACCCCGCAGATGGCTAAGGTTGCCCATCCTAGCACCTTGCCGAGCTGGTCCAGCCTTTTTTGCAGGGGAGTAGGCTCACTTTCCACTGCTTGCAACATCTCGGCGATCAAACCGATCTGGGTGCGCATGCCGGTGCCCACCACCACGCCCCGCCCGCGGCCATACGATACCAGAGTGCCCATAAATGTGGTGTTCTTGCGGTCTCCAAGCGGGATATCTGACTCCAGGTGGATGTTGGCATCCTTCTGAACCGGGACGGATTCCCCCGTCAGGGCAGCTTCCTCAATCCGTAGATTGGCTGCCTCCAGGAGCCTTATATCAGCTGGGACATAATTGCCTGCTTCCAATAGGACGATATCCCCCGGCACCAGCTGTGGAGAGGGCACTGATTTCCGCTCCCCGTCACGCATCACCTTGGCGTCTGGGGCTGCTAGTTTCTTCAGCGCCGCCAGCGCCTGCTCAGCCCGCTGCTCCTGGATCACCCCCAGCGTGGCGTTCAAGATTACGATCAACAGGATTGCCGCCGCTTCGATCCAATCCCCCAACAGTGCTGATATCACGGCTGCTACAATCAGCATGATCACTACAAAATTGTTAAACTGGTCCAGTAGCATTTGCCAGAAGGTCACTCCCGGGGCTTCAGTCAGCTGGTTCGGTCCATACAATTCCAGCCGCCGGGCTGCCTCCTCCGAGGTTAAACCGGTCTCAGGTGGTGTGGCGAGCTGCCTGATGATTTGTTCAGATGTCAGGGCATGCCAGCTGATCTGGGGCTGGTTTTCAGTCGGGGAAGTAGGTTTATCAATGCTCATCCGGTCCTCCAGAGAGTGATCGTACTTAGTCGCTTGCCTGAGGGCACAAGAATTATAGCAGACGTTGCGAAGGGTGATAAAATTTATAAGCGAAGTTGAGGCAGGTAGACCTTAGATAATCTGAGGTTTTTTATACCTGGAGTTGGTCGACCAAAGGAGAGCCCATGACCTATCAATTTATTCGTGTACCCGATTCGGGGGATCGGATCACCAACACTGGCGGTAAACTCTTAGTGCCCGACCACCCAATTCTGCCATTTGTGGAGGGCGATGGCACAGGCCGCGATATCTGGCGCGCTTCCGTACGTGTTTTTGATGCTGCTGTTGAGCATGCTTATGGTGGCAGGCGAAAAGTCGCATGGATGGAAGTCTACGCTGGCGAGAAGGCGTTTCAAAAAATCGGTTCCTGGTTGCCTGAAGAAACTATTCAGGCCTTCCAGGAGTACCTGGTGGGGATAAAGGGCCCGCTCACTACTCCGATCGGTGGAGGAATGCGCTCTCTTAATGTAGCTCTACGTAAAGCACTCGATCTGTATGTCTGTCAGCGACCTATACGTTACATGCAGGGTGTCCCCTCTCCCGTCAAACACCCTGAGTATGTGGATATGGTCATCTTCCGAGAGAACACTGAGGACATCTATACTGGGATCGAGTTCGAATATGGCACCGACGGCAATAAGCAGTTCATGTCCATGCTGAAAGAATCTTTCCCTGCCGAGTATGAAAAAATGCGTTTTCCTGAAACCGCTGGCATAGGCATCAAGCCGGTTTCAAAAGAGGGTACTTTTCGCCTGGTGAGGGCTGCCATCCAGTGGGCGCTGGATAATCACCGCAGCTCGGTCACCCTGGTGCATAAGGGCAACATTATGAAGTATACGGAAGGCGCTTTTCGAAACTGGGGATATGAGCTGGCTTTATCTGAATTCGGTGATCGGGTATACACCTGGGCGCAGTGGGAGCGGACCAAGGATGAGAAAGGCGAAGCTGCTGCCAATATCGAACAGGATACGGCGCTCAAAGCAGGCAAGCTGCTCATCAAGGACGTGATAGCTGATATCGTCTTCCAACAGACCATCACACGACCAACTGAATTTGACGTCTTGGCAACGATGAATTTGAACGGAGACTATCTCTCCGATGCTTTGGCCGCGCAGGTAGGAGGCATCGGCATTGCCCCGGGAGGTAATATTAACTACACTACTGGGCATGCGGTATTCGAAGCCACGCATGGCACAGCTCCGAAATATGCCGACAAAGATGTGGTCAATCCGGGCTCGCTCATCCTCTCGGGTGAGATGATGTTTCGTTATATGGGTTGGGATGAGGCCGCCGACCTGATCATTAATGGGATGGAAGGTGCCATCGCTGCCAGGACGGTCACATATGACTTCCACCGCCAGATGGAAGGTGCCACCCTACTTAAGTGCTCCGAGTTTGGTGATGCGATCATTCGACATTTGCTTAGAAAGTCATCTGTTATTGGTATTCCATAATCGCTAATAATCGCGTCTGTAGGTAACCTATACAGCGTGTACTTACTCATATCCACGAGTGACATTCTGCCCGACCACTTGATGACCAAATACACCTGACAAATCGGCAAAACTTTGTGAAAATATACGCAATTTTCAGTCAATTCAAGTCCGGGAGAGAGCCCCTCTCCTGGTTTTCTGCGTCTATTTGAAAAGGAGCGAATACATCATGACGAGTCAGCAGGAATTGATCAAGGCCCTGCAAGCCATCCCCTGGTTCCATGTGATGACTGCAGATCATTTCAATAAAATCGTCAGTATCGCCAGGATCTTTAAATTCGAGCCAGGCCAGGTGATTTTCCATGAAGGTGACAAGGAAGATTACCTGTACGTCGTCCTGGAAGGTCGCGTGGCAATCGAGATCAGCGTGCCCGGGCGTGGGCGCATCCGCATCCTGACCGCTGACGCGATGGACGAAGTCGGTTGGTCCAGCGTGACCCCCGTGGTCCGCCAGCGCACAGCCGGAGCCAGAGCAGTCCTACCCAGCCGCCTTGTGGCATTCGATGCAAATGAGCTGAGCAAAATGTGTGATGAAGACCACGACTTCGGTTATTTTGTTATGCGTCGTTTGGCAAATGTGGTTGCCGGTCGTTTATTGACCACCCGCTTGCAGCTCCTGGATATGTTCGCCAATCCCGTCGAGCAAAAAGAGGACTAGCATGGCTGCTATTTACGCTTCTGTTGGATCAACCGTAGCTTTACCGAAGTCCGCCCTGGATCAGCTGGTAAGCAAGCTGATCCAGATGGGTTACCGGGTGTTTGGGCCGCAAGTCCAGGATGGTGCAATCGTATACAAAACTCTAACCGATGCCCGCGACCTGCCCAAGGGATATATTAGCCAGCAGGATTCCGCCAAATATCGATTGGTCTATACCGGTCACCCCCGCTATTTTGACGCCACCCCCGGTGCCCAATCCTGGAAGCAATTCTTCTTCCCACCCCAATCTGAGCTCGCAGACTATACTCGTGATGCAAATGGTCACTGGCAGATGGCGGAGCATGCCACTGACCTGACGCCGTTGGCTCTGTTCGGGGTCTACCCATGCGATCTGGCCGCGATCCAGATCCAGGATCGCATCTTTCTACGAGAAGAATGGAAAGACCCCATTTACTGGTCCCGCCGGCAAAGTGCTTTTATCCTGGCGGTCAACTGCCTGCACCCCTGCGGAACCGGTTTTTGTGCCTCTATGGGTACCGGACCAAAAGCGAACCCAGGCTATGACCTAAGCCTCACCGAGCTGGACGATGTTTTCCTGGTGGAGCTTGGCTCCGAGGCTGGGCGCCAGGTGATGGAAGGCATGCCAATCTTGCCTACCAGCGCCTTTTGGCTGCAGGCCGGTCAAAAAAGCCTGGAGGATGCGAGTACAAGGATGGGGCGCAGTCTACCTCGACCGCAGGATTTACCCGAGCTGCTGCTCAACAACCTGGATGCAAATCAATGGGAAGTTGTCGCCCGCCGCTGTATGAGCTGCACAAGCTGCACCCAAGTTTGTCCGACTTGCTTCTGCTGGGATACGCACGACTCGGCTGACCTCTCAGGTCAAAAAGCCCGCCGTGACCGCTTGTGGGATTCGTGCTTCAACCCCGATTACTCGTATATTGTCGGGGGAAACTCTCGTCCGAACACCCGTTCACGCTACCGCCAGTGGTTGACCCATAAATTTGGCTCCTGGTATGCCCAATTTGGCTCTTCAGGTTGTGTCGGGTGCGGGCGCTGCATAACCTGGTGCCCTGCCACAATCGATGTAACGGAAGAGATCAAGGCAATCCGTGAGGAGGTGCAGGCATGATCCTGACAACCGGAAAACCCCATGCCATCTCTCCAACCGAACCCATGCAGCCGTTTTGGGCTGAGATCACCGAGATTACACGTGAAGCGCCAGGTGTGTCGACTTACTGGCTTAAATTCCTCGACCCTAATTTGCAGGAAGGCTTCCACTTCAAAGCAGGGCAATTTAATATGGTCTCCGTTCCCGGCTTGGGTGAAGCTGCAATTTCGATTTCTTCAGATGTGGAAGACGCTCACCGTATCGGTCATACCATCCGTGCAGTAGGCAATGTCACTTCGGCCATCAACCAGATGGATGTAGGAGATATTCTGGGATTGCGCGGACCGTTTGGTAGCTGGTGGCCTCTGGAACAGTGGTTCGGTAGGGATATTGTAATCGCTGCGGGTGGGATTGGTCTACCGCCCATGCGTCCGATACTCTATTACATCAGCCACCACAGGCATGATTTTGGTAAGGTGATCGTCCTCTACGGGGCGCGTACCCAAAATGACCTCCAATTTACGCGGGAATATAAGTCCTGGCAAGACCAGGATATTGAGCTCCAGGTGACTGTGGATCGCGGCGACGATTCCTGGCAAGGGCGGGTGGGGGTCGTACCCATCCTTTTCTACAATACCCGCGTTGATCCACACAACACTGTTATTTTGACCTGCGGCCCTGAGATTATGATCCGTTTTGTTATCTTTGAAGCGCTGGCCCGGCGTGTGCCCCCTGAACGCATCTTTGTTTCCCTCGAGCGAAACATGAAGTGTGGTTTAGGATCCTGTGGTCACTGCCAGGTTGGACCTTTCTTCGTCTGCAAGGATGGCCCTGTATTCAGCTTTGACAAGCTGCAGCCGTACGTCAATGTGGAGGAGCTCTAATGGCTAAACCATCTATTGCTGTATACAAATTCTCATCCTGCGATGGCTGCCAGCTCAGTATTTTAAACCTGGAAGATGAGCTGCTGGACCTGGTGGGTGTGGTTGATATTGCTTATTTCCTCGAAGCGCGGCGTCAAACCCTGCCAGGGCCATACGACATTGCCCTGGTCGAGGGGTCGGTAACCACTCCACACGAAGCTGAGCGCATCCAGGAAATCCGTAAGCAAGCCAAATCTCTTGTCACTATCGGGGCCTGTGCCACTTCGGGCGGTATTCAGGCATTGCGCAATACTTCCAACGTGGATGATCTGGCCATGGCTGTATATGAGCATCCTGAATATCTGCACATACTACCGACCTCAACCGCTATCTCCGAGCACATCAAGGTCGACTACGAGTTATGGGGCTGTCCGGTGAATAAATATCAGCTGGTCGAGGTCATTCAAGCGTTGCTGCAAAAACGTCGCCCAAACCTCCCCACTCACAGCATCTGCCTGGACTGCAAAAGGAAGGGCATCGCCTGCGTGATTGTATCAATGGGTGTGCCATGTCTGGGTCCAGCCACACGCACAGGCTGTGGTGTGCTTTGTCCCTCCAACAGTCGCGGCTGTTATGGCTGTTTCGGTCCGGCTCCCAACGAGGATATGAAAACCGTCCTGGCGACTCTGGCTCTGGTCGAGCGCTTTCCCGGAGAGGTGAGAGGCCTGCTGACCAATATCAGTAACAATGCACCGGCTTTTCGCCAGGCTGCAGATAGCTTACCCCGGGTATCCACCCAACCTAAAGGAGGTCAGTCATGAACCAGGATATCCACATCCCCGCGCTGGCACGGGTTGAAGGCGAAGGGGCGCTGACCATCCGCCTGAAGGATGGAGTCGTTGATGACATCCTTCTGAATATCTACGAGCCGCCGCGCTTTTTCGAAGGCTTTCTGCACGGTCGTTACTTCCAGGACGTCCCTGATATCACTGCCCGTATTTGCGGGATCTGCCCGGTGGCATATCAGATGAGTTCCGTTCAGGCTTTGGAGGCTGCTCTAGGGGTAACCATTTCGCCCGAGGTCCGTCAGCTGCGCCAGCTGCTGTATTGTGCAGAATATATCGAAAGTCATGCCCTCCACATCTATTTGCTGCAGGCGCCAGACCTGGTGGGTTATGAAAGCGCCCTAAGCCTGGCTGCCGATGCGCCCGATCTGGTCAAGCGGGCCCTCCGTCTGAAAAAGATCGGCAATGACCTGCTCAAAACGATCGGTGGACGGTCGGTTCACCCGGTTAATACCTGCGTTGGAGGCTTTTACCGCTGGCCGTCTGTGGATGCCATTCGTGCTCTGGTCCCTGAGCTGGAATGGGCTATGAAGGCTTCCATCGACACCGCCAAGTGGGCTGCCACCCTGAACTATCCCGACTTCGAGCAGGATTATGAATTTGTGGCCCTCAACCGCATTGATGAATATGCCATCTATGAAGGCGACATTCTCTCTTCTAAAGGGAAGCGTATCTCGCCGTTAGACTTCGAAAAACATTATATCGAGACCCATGTTGAGCGGTCCAATGCCTTGCACAGCCACACTGCCGATCACGGCACCTACTTTGTCGGTCCATTGGCTCGTTTCAACCTGAATTTCAAAAAGCTACGCCAGGTGGCCCGTGAGACCGCCCGCGGAATCGGGCTGAAGCCCCCCTTGCGTAATCCATATAAAGGTCTTATCGCCCGTGCGATTGAGCTGGTGCATTCATGTGACCTTGCCGTTGAGCTTGCCAATGCTTACCAACCTCAGGGCCCCAGCTTTAAAGAGATCAAGATCCGCCCTGGCGAAGGTATTGGGGTTTCCGAAGCGCCGCGCGGCCTGCTCTACCACCGCTACGTCATAGATGAGCAAGGTCTGATCCGCTTTGCCCGTATTACTCCACCTACGGCACAAAACTTTGCTCAAATGGAAGCTGATCTTTGGGCGCTGGCTCCCACGGTGGTCAAACAACCTCAGGAAGAGGCCTCGCTCTCATTCGAGCACCTGCTCCGCTCCTATGATCCGTGCATTTCCTGTGCAGTGCACTTCTTGAATCTCAAAATCGAACGCTGATGAACGGCTCAATCGATGGTGCCGGGAAGGTTAAACCCGGCATCATCAAGATTATTGGTGTTGGACAGAGCCTGCGTGGGGATGATGCCGCCGGATTATCTGCTGTGCGCGTATGGGTTGAAACCTTCCACGCTGAGTCATTACCTCGAGGCGTGCAGATAGAGCTGGCAGAGCTGCCTGGTATTGAATTGCTTAATATGCTCGATGGCACCTGCTGTGCCATCGTGGTGGATGCAGTCCAATCGGGCGCCAGGCCTGGCACAATCCATCGATTAACGGAAGATCAATTGGAATCTTTTGGTGGTGGGTCTAGCTCAGCTCATGGATGGGGAGTGGCTGAAACCCTCTCACTCGGCAGGCTGATTGCACCGACCAATTTACCCCCTGAACTCATCCTGATCGGGATCGAAGCCAGTCAGTTTAGCATCGGTGAAGTGCTCAGTCCCGAAGTACAATCCTCACTGCCGGAGGTTGCAGGGTTGATTGAGGAGTTCGTCAGCGCTACGCTTCTTCACTATCAAAATTAATCGATATCTCCGCGTATCTCACCCAAGTATCCTAACTCTGCCAGGGCACCCAGTACCTTATCAATTGCCCCGGTATTAACTGCCACGGCGGTTGGTCCGAGCGACTCACCCAAAAAACGACTGGCGCGCGATTTACGCAACGCAGCCAAGATATCCTCTGAAACCACCCTCAGGACAACCATCTGTTCGAGCCGGGCCTCACTTCCTTGCTTTTCCCAGCGTTCCAACGCCTTGATTAAGCTTGGGGGGACTACTTTGGCATGCTTGGTAAGGAGAGAAATAAGCTGGCTCACCGTCAATCCTTGCTGTTTCGCACGATCAATCGAAGCTGGATTGATCCGATATTGGTATTCATCCGGCGTTTCCTTCACCCACTCACAGAAGCGCGCCACCTGGTACCTCACCCGGCGAGGGACCAAATGCCTGGCACTTAGCCGGGCATCCGAGCGCACCGCCAGCGGTTCTTCTTCCATTGGCAGCCCCTCGGGGGGTTTATCGTTCAGCAGCGCCTTCGACCAACCAGATAATCGGAATGCCGTCACCTCCTGTTCTGCTTCCGGGCGCGCAATGTCGAGCATGCCCAGCCAGTGCAGGGGTCCGGTGATGATGTACTGAATGAGCCTACCATCCACCTCATCCCAGTGCTCAAACCCGCGCAGATATTCTCCGCTGGTGCTGCTGCGGATGAACCAGGAATCGTAATCACCCGCTGGTCGCTGGAAATCTGGGTTGCGCTGTTTGATCGCAGAGACGAATGAGCTCAGGCTCCACCATGTGCCTGCAGGTATGGCGGTTATATACTCTAAAATCGCCCGTCGGGCGAGGAGTGGGTCATTCTCCCAATTACCCTCAATGACCAAGTCTGGCAGCAGGCACAGCTCGTTGGTTATACTACTTTGCTTCCATGTTAGAAAAACCTGCCTCAATGCTTCCCCCCGCCTCGCTTCCAGAAATATACGCATTGGCTCAAGGTTCGGTTGGCTGGCATCATCGAGCAATCCACCAGCAGTCAACACAGTCTGCATAAATGTGCTGGTTAGAATCTCTCCGCCGGAAGAAGTAAATTCATCCGGGACGCCTATGCCAAGCCGTAAGGCGGCTAATAGTGTGCAGGTATGGTCGAGAATACGGTCAGAAACCAAGGAGACGTTGGCATATTCCAGGGCTGATGCCTGTCTTCCATATATCGGCACAACGGATCCTTCCACCGCAGGGATCAGCTTCAATAAATCATCAGGGATATAGGCAAACTCTTCTGCTCCGGCCGGCGTATCAAAGAAAGCTCTTGCCACCAGGGCACGATACCACAGCGATTCAGCTGCTGATATAGGCTGCTCATAGGGACGTTCACGGTCCCGCTTCGCCGGACCCATCTCACGCACCTCCCCGTAAGTACGGGTAAACAGCGCCCACGGCAGCCTGCCTGCGTGCTGTGTCAGGTCCTCCAGGGCGGTTTTTACTTCCGCCGACAGGTTGGCGACCATGTCATTCACAGCGGTAGGTTTAAGGAGTATCGAGTTCAGCTCGAGGATTGTCGAACGGATATCCTGGTTATCCAGCACACCCCCCCACAATTCTGCGATGATGCGCAAATGCCCCAGGTCTCGACCTTGCAGGCTTTCCGTTAGATCGGGCATATGCGATGATCGACCGAATTAGCTGATGATTTCCAAGGCTTCTGGAACGACTTCAATCTTGACATTCTTTGCATCCGACCCAAACCCGCAGATAACCTCACCATCTGCATGTATGGTGATGGGGCTTTCAGATTGAAGCTTCAGCTGGCGAAACTGACCCAACCTGACCTGCTTAAATCGGCCATGTGTGCCTTTCATCACCTCGGGGATCAGCCGCAGCATCATTAACCTTGAAACGTGGCAGACTGAGGCGTAATTCAAGTACCCATCTGAGACAACCGCACTCGGGGCCACCGCGAACCCACCGCCTTCGCGCGGCGCATTGCATGCCACCAGCATGATCGTCTCTTCATCCCATGATTCCCCATCGGTAACAATGTGCATACGCGGCGCTTCGTGGTTCAGGGCTATCGTCTGGAGCACGGCTATCATGTACATCATAAAACCCTTGACGTGGGTGAGGTGTTGGGTGTGGATGGTGACTGTAGCGTCAAAGCCCATACCGAAGGTGTTATTGAAATACTCCCGTTTTGCTCTTCCGATTTCAAATGCACCTATGTCGATGCGTTGAGGCTGACCTGTAAAAATTCGATTAAGTGCTTCGGTCGGAGTCCCGCGAATACCTATCGAGTGAGCAAAGTCATTTCCCGATCCCAGGGGCACAATTCCCAGGTGTGGTCGCGCTTCGAATGGCACCCGCATCAAGCCATTGATCACTTCGTGGACAGTGCCATCCCCACCGGCAGCAATTACCAGCTCATACCCTGCTTCGGCAGCCTGATGGGCTAATAGTGTTGCGTGACCTGGGAAGACCGTACCTGCCCAATCTGCTCCGCCAAATTCTTCTACCAGCGGGCGCAGGTCACTTACTGATCGCCAGGCACTTCCCTTATCCGCGCTCGGGTTAACCAGGAACATTGTCTTATGTTGGACCATGCGTCACTCCAGAAAAATTACCGGTAATTCGGTACTTTAATCATTCACTATGGGATTAAATCTTTCGATTGCAACTGATTCTCTGCATCATACAGATAGACCGTCTCTCCTGATTTCCAAATTGGAGCAGTCAATCCCCAAAACAAATCCACCACTGTATCCTGGCCTGTGCGCGTGTTCAAATTGATAGCACCGCCTTTGTATAGCGTGAGCATGGGGAAGGTATATACGTTTCCTTTTCCATCCTCCAATCTCCAACCTGCCAGGCTGAGCTCACCATCTCCGGTTCGCAGCAGTTCCACCCGCTCCGTTGCCAGCGCGCCCACCCCAACCACCTTTTCAACAACCACCCGGGGTTCTTGCCCCAGCTGTGTCGGTGTGGAAGTTGCCGTCGCTTTGGGCGTGGCACTTGCAGGTGGACGGGGAGTGGGCGACGGAATTGAAGTCGGTGGGATCGACGTGAAAGTGGGTTTGGGCAGCGGTGCCGTGGGGATATAGATGATCTGCCCCACCGTCAGGTTGTCGGGGTTGGGTAAAGTATTGACCGTCATAATATCAGCGACAGTTGTATTAAACTGCACCGCCAGCGCGCCGAGATAATCTCCTTCCTTTACTCGATAGGTGAGCAGTTCATACGTAGGCACAACCACCTGCGTCCCTGAGATAATTTCACCAGCATCAATCGGTCCAATATCATTTGGATTGGAATTATTGACCAGGAGTGGCAGGTTAACCGACTGCGTGGGAGTGACAATGATTACCACCGGTGTAATACTCGCTGAGTAGGGAGGGTGTTTGGTTTCCCACCACTGCAGCACCGCGATCACAGTGACTGTCGAAATGATCACATTAAGCATTACAAAGTAGATAAAACGCTTAACTTGCCTCATTGATCCTCACCCAAGAAATCATAGCATAAGGCAGCATTTGGCACAATACTCACCCCACCATGGAATAGCCATCCAGAAACCAAAGGGATTTATTTGCCGCTCTCCACCGGATTACCTGCATTGACCCAGGCTGTGTAACCTCCGAGGATCGGTGTCACGTTTGCAAAACCGTTATTAATTAACCATAACGCCGCACGGGCGCTGGATTCTTCTGCAAATCAGGTGCAGTAGTGAATGATCCACGATTTTAGGTTGAGCTCTTTATAGCGGCTGGGCAGCTCGGATAGCGGCATTGATATCGCGCCCGGGATATGACCTGCCCCATATGAGCTGGCGTCCCGCACATCCAGGAAGACTGCTGATCCATGATCATGCGCAGCCTTTGCCTCATCCAGAGTCACGCGCTGCACTTGAGATACCGAACCGGGTGTTGGTGTCACCACTGCTGTTGCAGGTCTATTCAGCACAATGTACGCCACTGCGGCAAGTAACAACAGTAAACCACCTCCAATGATAAACCAAGGAAATGTCTTCTTGCGGTTCTCAAGCATTGAGAAATTCTTCCGTTTTTATATTCATGATTTGGTAGAGATAAAGTTATTTTACCCTTGATTTTGATGAATAATTAAGTGTATGGATAGGAACAAAGCCACCTTATGATTTTTCAGCTCCCAACATGTTCGCTTGAGTATACTAACCGGATCTTACTCACCAATAAAATATTGCGTCCTGTCTTAATGGGATTACCTTGATTTGCAGCAGGTATAATCGACGATCGTCAACTTTTCTACGTGCAACTTTCATTCCTGTCCTCGGATGCTCAATTTCCCGCTGATTTACCAGGTATTATTTTAATTAGCTTGATACCAATAATCCCTAATTAATCCAAATGTTATGAAGAATAATAATGTCTAAAATATAACTAACACCATTCCACAGATACTTACAGGAGGGGATATCCGCGCAAGGATGAACATTGGAACTCAAATTTTGGAAATTTTATCGGTGTTGATTGGTATATGGAAGCGGCAGTATTGTGACATGATGTGCGGCTTCCATATCATTAGCCTGAAGGCGCGTTTAGGATTTTGGTAGTGACGAATAAACCAACATAACCGGGGGAGACACTGGGCGTGGAGGGCGATTCCACGCTCAGTCTATTTAAATCCTTACCTCCAGCCATCCGAGGAGGTTTATTTACCTGGGAGCGCCGCTAGTGGAAGATCCTGTAAAGCCATTTCACAATTAAGCCATCTGCATAATAAGCACGGTTCGCCATAGACTGCCTGGCTCATGGAATATCTACGTCCGGTTCAGGCCCGGAATACTTTATAAATTGATCCTCCCACTTAGTCTGGTTTATTTTGAACCCCCTCATCTCTAATTGCTCCAATATCTCCTT
>JBGOXS010000009.1:0-90829 GCA_041479245.1 Anaerolineae bacterium | reverse complement strand
TACTCCATCCGGGTAGCCCTCCATTGTGATGCCGATGGCTGCCTACTGATTGCCGCAGCCGCAGCCAGCAAACGCACTCCAACGGCAGGCAGCCCGCCCATGACCGCAGTTGCCGCGGCGCCAATCAGGCACTCTGCCATACCAGGTTTATTCTGTTGCGTTTGGTGAATGGACATACTTTCAGCGAATAAAGATCGGGCGCGCTCAATGTCCCCCTTGTGCAAGTAGGTGTATCCCAGATTGCTTAAAATCGAGGCTAGATCGTGCTTCGCACCAAGCTCGCGCAGCAGCGCCACACCATTCTCATAAACGCTGGTGGCCTCGACGTAATTCTGCTCCAGGCGATATAAATCCCCTAGGGCATTGCATGTGTTTGCAATGCGGAAAGCATCGCCATCCTGTCGAGCCAGCACTAGGCTCTCATCCAACCACTCCCTGGCTCTATCATAGGAACCCATCTGAATCGCAATTTCTCCGGTTGCAAGTAAGGACATTGCTAAGTTGAACGAGGCCAAGGGTGAGGCACGGAAGTGTTTAATTGCTTGCTCACCGATGGTAAAAGCAGTTTGATAGTCACCCGCGGCTCTCGCACCGGAGGCCAGACCTGCCAGAGCGAACGCCAGTACATCCCTATCTTCACCGCACACCGCTTCAGCTAAATCAACAGCTTTACGCCCATAGGCCATAGCTGCCTGACCATCACCGAGGAACATCGCCAGAAACGATGCAAAGACGAGAGCATTCACGCGGACTCGTGGAGGAATTTTCTCATCCATTTGGGTAAACAAACGCTCAAACCATCCCAGACCTTCTTGCACAAAGCCTCGAATCTCCCAAAATCGATTAAGTGCGCTGGCGGTGCGCAGCCCCTGCTCAATTCGACCACTTTCCAGCGACCACGCCAAAGCGGTACGCAGGTTGTCGTGCTCGCCTTCCAACCAGTTTAACCAGAGCTGCTGGTACGCCTCATCCAGTTTCGGAGCGGCTTCTTCTGCCCTGGCGAGGAACAGGTCCAGGTGGCGGTCTCGTAGCTGCTTCGTTTCACCTGCCTCATCCAGTTTCGCGAGCGCATATTCGCGAATGGTTTCGAGCAGGCGATAGCGCGCCTGGGTGCGCCCAATGGTATCTGCCACGACCAGAGATTTACTAACAAGGGAGGAGATCCGATCTAATGTGCTTTGTTCACCAATTTCCTCTCCTGTGCAGATGGCTTCAGCTGTGTCGAGCGTACATCCAGCTTCGAAGACTGCCAGGCGCCGCAGCAAGATCTGCTCATCCATCGGTAGCAAGGCATAACTCCAATCGATTGCTGCCCGCAGGGTGTAGTGGCGCGGCTCAATTCCTCTACGCTGGGAAGAAGTGAGCAGGGCAAAACGATCATTCAGCCGCGTGACAATTTCTTGAACCGTCAGCACGTTAACGCGTGCACTGGCCAGTTCCAGCGCCAGGGGAAGGCCATCCAGTCGCCGGCAAGTCTCAATGGTAGACCATGCATTTTCGGAGGTGAGGCTGAAATTGGGTGAGGTAGCCCTCGCCCGTTCAACAAACAAGCGAATGGCGTCGTACCTCATTAATCCTTGAAGGTCGGGGTGGCTTTGCCCGTCTCGCCTAGGCTCTCCACTAAAAACAGGCGAGTCTAGGCCAGATACCAGGTAAATTGCTTCGCCAGCAATCGCTAGCGCCACGCTGCTGGTTGCTAGAATTCGTAACGCAGGTGCCTGGGACAACAATTCTTGGGCAATCTGTGCGCATGCTTCGCTGAGATGCTCGCAATTATCAAGGATGAGAAGCAGCTGTTTAGGTTGCACGAATTTCAACAGCGTCTCAAGTAATGGTTGGTCTGGTATCGGGCGCAATCCGAGTGCCTCGGCAGTAAGCTGTGGTACGAGTGCTGGCTCGCGCAATGGCGCCAGATCTACCAGCCACACGCCATCCGCAAAGGATTCGCTCACCGAATTGGCAATCTGAATCGCCAGCCGAGTCTTTCCAGTACCGTTCGCACCAGTGAGCGTGACGAGGTGTGAGCTGAATAATAGGCGCTTGACCTCGGCTATCTCGCGCTCGCGCCCGATGAAACTTGTCAACTGTATTGGTAGATTTATAGAACCCATTTCGATTTGTAAAAACCAGCTATTAATTTATATACCACCTCAATCGATACTATATTCTAAACGATATATTGTCGGTTAGGCTCATGGCTTTGGGATCATCGAACCTGCTCATCTCAATCGAGGTAAAAAAATCAATCGAAGAGGCTTTTTCGACAGGTGCATTCGCGGTACTTAATTCTAATTAAGGGTCACTGAGGCCTTGGTAAAAAACGCACTTGAAGATCCAAAAAACTACAACCACCAGACAGTTCATCCGGCCGAATAGAGAGCAACCCAATTGGCTGGTGTATCGGGCTGACGGTCACAAACTTACGATGCGATATGAAGAGTCTAATTAATATAGGAGATTTGTCGTGATATCCGTAAGTTGGCATTCTTATGGAGCTTGCCGGCCATCAATTTCTCCGAGCTGGGAGATTCAGGCGGTCATTTGACTATGCCTCCATTAGCAGAATCTTGAAAAGACGCCTGGTCGCAGATTAGGGGAAATCTCAACACAATACCAAAGCAGCTGACTCATCGGTTGAAACCTCATACCAAACTCGACCAGAATTGATAGTTAACACATACACAAGTTGTAATATACTATGAAGGTACGATGATACTGAAGGAGAATAGGAAATGGCGAGCATAACCCAACCCCTTAGAGACGAGCATAAAGAACTTTACCCGCAGATAGAATCCATACGTTTAGCTGGTGATGTGGTGAATGATAGCCTGACCAGCCAGGCGCATGACAAGATCGAACAAGCCTATAATTTCCTAACCCGCCAATTAGTCGCCCACGCCCAAGCGGAAGAGGCAGTGCTATACCCTATGGTCCAAAAAGTCATGGGCAGCGATCTATCCACCGCGACGATGGTGCGTGATCATGTTGAAATTGCGCGGTTAACCGATGAGCTAGGTTCGTTGCGCGTACATCAATCACAGCTTACTATCACATCCATCCAGGCTGCAGCATTGCGCCGGGTTTTGTACGGTCTGTACGCAGTAATAAAATTACATCTTGCCAAGGAAGAGGAAATCTACCTACCGTTGCTTGACTCAAAACTGACCGCGGAAGAAGCGAAGTCTATGTTTGAAGCGATGGAAGCGGCTTATGACAAAGCCAAGGCACAGATGCCTCGATAGTTCGCCACATACACCTCCGTGGGAGCTGAACCAAGCAACGTCAGAAATTGCGGGAGGGTTGTTAAAAAAACAAGCCGTCAAAGCTTGGTTAGAAGGACATCCGTGTTTTTATCAATAATACAGCCAGCTCCTTCAAAGAGCTGGCTGCTGTATATTAAATAAATCTGGACCAATCAGCCGTCTCACGCTTTGGGACGGATATTTTGATTAATATGGAAGAAGTTGTTCGGGTCGTACTTGGCTTTGATTTGTGCCAGGCGAGTGTAATTCTCACCGTACCCGGCTTTAACGGTACCCTCGCCTTCGTCCATCTTAAAGTTGAGATAACCTCCCCCGACTGAAGAGGAATGCAAAGCAGACCAGGCATCCTTTGCCCACCTGATCATATGGTCATTATTGACAGGGTCGGGATCAACTGCCACGATGACCTGGGAAAAATTACCTTCGCGGTAAGCCCAAGGTGTTTCATGGGGTCCAACCCTCCCAGCAGCACCGTTGATTGGATAGAGGTGGATATTCGATGAGGCAGTTGGTAGCTCGTTTCCATATTTTATGAGCTGGTCGATAGCCTTTTCATCATAATGTTTAATGATATCCCCCTGCCAGTACCACTGGAGGCCAGGTTGAAAAACACCATCGAACATGCTTTGCAAAGCTGGGAAGGGAATCGGTCCTGTGAAATCAATGGCAGGTTGGCGGAAAGCCCTGATGGGTTTAAAAACCTCTTCGGCCTTCTCCAATGGCCCGGTATAGCACCAAACGACTGCACACATTTTCTTCAACTGGTAAATTTCAGGGAAGGGCGGCCCCGGAGGGACTGTCAATAACCCAAACCAACCATTGAGTTCTTCAGGTGCTTTCAGGATCAAATCCTGCCAGTAAGGCAGGATTTCAGCTGCACTGTCCATCGTCCAAAGCATGGGTCCACCGTAGACTGTACTGACGGGGTTACCGCGGAACAGGAACGAAGTCACGATACCGAAGTTACCGCCTCCGCCCCGAACCGCCCAGAATAAGTCTTCGTTATGCTCTTTATCGGCGGTCACGAAACTCCCGTCCGCCAATACCATATCTACGCTGAGCAGGTTATCAATGGTCAATCCGTAGTGGCGGGTAAGGTAGCCACTCCCCCCGCCCAGCGTTAACCCAGCCACTCCGGTAGTTGACACAAAACCACACGGCACTGCCAGACCAAACGGGTAGGTAGCATGGTCAACATCACCCCAGACGGCACCGCCTTCCACACGCACGGTTTTCGCTTCCGGGTCCACGCGTACGCCCCGCATCCGGGATAAGTCGATGACCAAACCGCCCTCAACAGTGCCAAAACCAGCACCATTATGAGCTCCGCCGCGCACTGCCACGTCCAATCCGTGATCGTGGCCAAACCCGACCGCGCTGCTGACATCGGCGACGTCCACAGGACGCACGATAAGGGCAGGGTGTTTATCAATCATACCGTTATAGACCTTGCGAGCCGTCTCGTACTGCGGGTCGCCAGGTTGGATAATCTCACCGCGTATTTTAATACGCAGCGCGGTTATCGTATCCATACTTATACCAATAGTCTTTTTTACATCAGTTTGTATATTAGACATGTAATTCCTCCTTGTGTTATAGTGTTAAATCCCCACTCTGATTGATTAGGTATTCCCCTCAGATGATCAAAGGATCAGTGAAGTACGACTATTTTACTCTGATTTATCAAAATATACTAGTGGAATATCCGGAATAATATGAGTATTAATTTATCAGATAACCCTCAAAATGATTAGAAATTCTTCATGGACATATAGCTGAGGTACCTGCAACAAGATCAGCCAATCTTGAGGATAGGAAATTACGGATGAGCGGCGCGGATAGAAGGGATCTAAGCGATCATCGATTGAAGTATCTTAAAAGTCTGTTACCGTTATCTTCCCTCCAGGGTACATACTCCGCTACCCGCTTTGGGTCATTCATGAGCAAGGCCGACGACCACAGCACCATTGTGGCGAATTGTGTAGCTACAAATAAATCAAGCTGCTCCCATTGTTTTATAGGTAATGTGCGAATTAGGGAGTAGCCTTCCCAAAAGGCGTCACGCATCCGCTCCCAATTAGCTCCCCATGCCCATGAACATAATGCGGTGGCGATATCCCACATCCAATGCCCATATCCGCAATCCTCGAAATCGATGGGAAAAGCTCTCCCGTGTTTAAACAGCACGTTCTCCGGATACAGGTCAGCGTGGATCATGCCATAGGCATCAGGACCCTTCCCCATAGAGTCCATGAGGTCCCTGGCTTCCTGGGAAATAAACTCGAAAGGTTCTCGGAATTTAGGTGGGATGGATGCGACAACCTGCTCCATGGGGTGCCTGAACATGCTCCCACCAAGCTGCGAATTCCAATCCCAATGCGGTCGGGAAAAATTCAAGGGTGGCTGCCAGCCGGCGGAAAAATCATGCAGCTGAGCTACCACCTGACCCAGCGCATTGAGGTGTTTTGGTCCCAATCCCTTGTGGTATCTTCGCCCATCCAGCCAGCGCATCAGCGAGACGACCCGCCCATTGGGTATGCCAGGGGTGACGATTGTGGTCAGCAATTTACCATCGGGGGTCATGACTGGTGCAGGCACAGGCAGTCCTGCCTCTTGGTTCAGCGCCGTCAGCCAGGTCAATTCTGATGCAATGGCATCTGCATTGCTTATCGCGTGGATGCGAAGAAGGAAGCGATTGGAGAGGTATGGATCCCCATTGGTGATGGGGCCGGAAGCGCATGGTAAATCTACGCGATAAATAATATTTTCAGAGTATTGTACGAAGCTCAGGCGCGCATACTCAAGCTCATAAGTCTCAATGGCAGTTAGTGCTAATATTCTCAGCCTGGATAATCGGCCGCGGCGGGTAAGCTCTCGAAATGGTCTCATGAAGCGAGATTCATTCGGTTAGCAAAACAGAAGCAATCCCGAAGTATCGTTATGATAAACATAATATAAGCCGGTTAATTAATCTCCAAATTCTCGGGAAGATGGACGGCAAACCTGCAGCGGTAATCCCCGTTAAGTGCCGATTCGAGCATCTCCACCTGTAGCATCTGCCCGAATATGACTTCCCATGGCTTTTTACTGAATCCTCCGCTGCAATTACAAAAAACCGCATTGAGTTGAATGTTGCCATTCTTGATGGCTTCACGCGCCCAGGGGCAATGGCAGGCATAATAGCGCTTCAGGTTTGGATCCGTCTCTGCGAGGTATTGTTTGGCGTTGTAAGGGATTTTCGTGATATATAAGAGATTTCCGTCGCGCACACCGCACTCGGTTTCCGGGCGGTTCCTGACGTATTCAATCACTTCGTCGGTAATTTCCTGCGAGAAGAACAGTACCCCCTCACGCTGGCACTTTTGAAGTTGTTCCACGAATTCCTGATGCTTATTTCTCAGGTAATCGTCAATATCGGCTGATTTACGATATTGCGCGCGCTCATCGATGAAGTATTCATCCGGTAAATCACGTAAACAGGAGGATAGCAACTGCGCGGTCGCCTCATACCCCACCTTACCGATCAGGCGATCGAGGACCGGGAAGATATCGAAGGGCTTATCTGGGGAAGGCAGCCCTAAAGGTGAAACCCCAATGCTAGCAAAGGCCTCATCCCGAACACTCTCACCATACAGCTCACCAACTTTTTTATATAGATTCGGCTGCGCTTCAGCTCCATCCAACAATTCCACGATGGCTACGTAGACAGCATTATTTTTTATAAACAGACCATAACGCGCCAATGCCAAGTAATTAGCGTAGCTATTTTGCCCCTCCTGCATGAGGATTTCACTGAATTTCCAGCTAAGCGATCCACTGGCGGTTTCTCCCGAAGCATTAAGAAATTTCTCGAACCGCTCGGCGATGGCAATGGATGCCTGTATCTGTTCATCATTCAGCTTACGTATTTTAAGCAACTCACGAAATCCATCTCGGTCCATATCTCCTCCTCTTTATGTTCACAAATAACAATTCCCCTCTCTTTTTACTACTGTGCCTGAAACCAAGTTCACTTATATGCTCTAAATCTTTGCTGCCAAATAATACTAATTTTCTGTAACCGAGCCGATCGTCAGAAATTTTCATGCATAAAAGGCCTCAGCGGGGGAAACAAGGCTCGCATACTGGAAATTTTGGATTGATCAGGATTACCCCAGCCTCGCAAAGGAATATCCTCTGGTCCTGGCACCCCAGAGATCAGGGCAGTAATTCCTTGGATGGTCAATTCGAAATCCGCATTAGAAGTTCTCGATACCCGGAGCTTGCCGGCTGTTGACTCAAATCGCCACACACCGTCGTTCCAGGAGCAAAGCGCATCGACGATCCTTGCTGAAAAGCCGCCCTCCCCCACCTGCATCCCGCCAATATGTTCAACATTCAAAATACGGCTCATGGCAGCCCGAATTGCTGTCTCAACTTTGACTTGAATATCCGCCAGCCAGGTTTCGGGGTATTCGTCCTCGGGAAGCCATAGCTCTGCACGGTCAGTTTGGTCAATGTGCCTGGCGATCCAGCTGAGTAGGAGATAGCGGGCGCGATTTGTGCGGTAATAAAAGCGGATGGCTTCAAATTTAAATTTCGTCACTTCTTCACCCAGGATGCGGTACAGCATGATCCCTTCAACTTTTCCATTAAAAATCGCCAGGGCGGTCCATAAGAGATTCTGATTCGCCCTAGCCCGGTCACCAAAATCAAAGAACGCCATCCCATGCCGGTGCTCCCGAATCTTAGCGAGATACTCAAGATAAATGTCGTAGGCTTCTCCGATAGATTGCAGCCTGATTTCGCCGCCGGTTTCCATTTTCAGCACAGGAGCTAGAGATAGTGTATTTATCCTGGCAATTTTGGTCAACGGGAAGGAAACATAGCCCAACCGCTCATAAAACGACTCACGGAACGGATAAAGGTTCGTAAATACTTTCCCCGAATCGCCCTCCGAAGACAGCAAGCTCATCATGACCTTCCGGCAGTACCCCTTCCGCCGAGCGGATGGAAAAGTGGATACCCCCCACACCCCGGAAGCTGGGTATACCTTCCCGCGCATATTCTGCATCATAGGTGTGCTGACTGCAACTGAAACTGGAGTATCGTCCTCAAACAGCGCATGGCAGTTCATCCCCTGGCGCTCGCGTACAATCGACATCCACTCCTCTTTGTTTTGCAGAGGCGGCGAAGGGTGCAGGGAATAGGAGTTCAATGTGTACAGGGCTTCTAGCATTTCCTCATCTACTAAATGGCGTATGGTAATTTTCACATTCGTTCTCCTTCAAAGAGTGAGAGTTATTATTGCTGTGAACATGCAGATCTGGAATTAGTCTTGAAAGGTGACTCTTTCTATCCGGACCATCTTTTTTCCCAGGGCACAGATAAATCAAAATCGGGGCCAATAACGGATTGATAGAGTCCATTGGCGTGAATGGTGCCCCCAACAACCAATACCAGCGTTGCGCCAATCCCCTTCAAGCGTCGCATACCCCCATACAACAATGCACTTCCCAGACCCTGACGCTGGTATTCTGGCACGGTTCCCACGGGCTCAAAATAACCTGTCCGGGTTGAATCTTCATACCAGATGGTCGTGAAGGCCGCTACTTCACCCGTTGGTGCGATTGCGACCAGGTCCAGGTCATGACGATAAAGAGGTGCTGCCTGGATGTTCTGGTACCATGAACAGTCTTGGTCATATTTTTCATCCGGCTCCTTTGGATGAAATGCTTTCCAGGAAGCCCAACATCGAGAAGGTAGCTCAGAAACATCCCCAAGAGGTCGAATTGTATAACCCTGTCTAATTGATTTTTGAGGGATAGGCATTTCTAAGCTTCGCCGCCACGCGTGTTCAGTCGCATTATGAATGGGAGTAAATCCATGCCTTGCCAGGATTGCCTGCCGCTGGGCATCACCGGCATCACACCAGATCCACATGACATCGCCACTCCTCTGTCTGGGTTCCCGCAGATTCTCCTCGGCATAGTCGATCATCTGCTCTTCCAAATCGGATGATTTATAGGATGGATGGATTTGCAGGTACACCTGTCCCGGTTCTTCCGGGTTCAAAACAGCTGCAATTTGCCCCTTTTCCGTCTCCCACAGGTACACATCGCGTTCAAGGCTGCCATCCCTGAGATTCAATATGCCATGGCAGCGCCAGTAATCCCACCGGAAAACCGGCCAGCATAGCATGCGGCGGTCATTCAGCAGGAACACATCCCGTAGAAAATCGCGGATGCGCCAGAAGTCATCTTCAGAATAAAAAATTCGCGTAGTAAATTGAGCCATTGCGTTTTTTGTCCGCCTCAGTATACTCAACTATTCTACTAAGATGAAATACGCTGACCCGTCAGAAATCCAGCTCAAAGCAGAAATAAAATGTATTACCGACCGCTTGTGGTAAACTATTTAATGATAGTTTATCAGGATTTTTGAAAATCATCATGAAACCCAAAATTGATAAGACCAAATTTGGCTCGATCACCATTTCCGGTAAAAAATATGATTATGACGTCCTGATCCGCCTGGATGGGAAAGTGATCAAACGCAAGAAGAAGCTCTCCAAGCAAGAATACGGCACATCGCACATCCTGTCCCTGGCTGAAGCTGAGTTTGCGTACGAAAAAGGGGCAGAGAAGCTATTCATCGGATCAGGCCAGGAGGGCATGCTGAAGCTGTCTGACGAGGCAGTTTCGTTTTTCGATAAGAAAGGCTGTAAAGTGATGCTGCTGCCAACAACTGAGGCCATTCTTGTGTGGAATAAGGCAAAAAGCCCGAGCATAGGCCTGTTCCACATTACCTGCTGATCACGCTCCTTGATGAATTCCCATGAAACGTATCACCACTCGCATTAGCCTGATCTTCATTGTCAGTCTGATGCTATCTGCGTGCAAGTCGCCGGCAGCTGAACCGACTACCACCCCAGACGAGAAACCATCAGTTACACCCTCCAGCACTCCTTCCTCAACGGATACCCAGACGCCTACCTTTACGACTACGCCCACATCCACGACAACCTCCACCGTAACGCTTAAACCCACTCGGACACCCACACCCACCCAAACTCTCACCCCTTCCATTACGCCCACTCCCACCTACACCTTCCCCACCATCACCGTGCTGATGCAAGCCAACTGCCGGTACGGACCAGGCAAGGCGTATCTATATGCCTGGGGAATGTATACCGGCGACACCGGCACCGTGTGGGGTAGAAATGATACGGGCACATGGCTGTGGATCCAACCAGATAACATCAAATATCAATGCTGGATCTCAGCCTCGGTAGTCGAAATCAAAGGGGATATTTTTACCTTGCGGGTTGCGCCTGTGCGGCTTCCGCAATCCGTCCTGTATGGTCCACCGCAGGGCGTTACCGCAGTGCGCGAGGGTGATTCGGTGACCGTGTCGTGGCAGAGGGTGAACATGACCGAGGATGACGACCGCGGCTATATGATAGAAGCCAATGTGTGCCAGAATGGCTACCTGGCGTGGTTGGCAGTCGCAACCACGGATGCAACCTACACCTTCACCGATGAAATGACCTGTAACGAGAAGTCAAATGGCCTTTTATACACAGTGGAGAAACACGGCTATACCGCTTCCGTCCCGATCCCATGGCCGTGAGTAATTCTATTCTATAGTCAATAATGATCATGTATAATTTTTCTTGGTATGCATTGATCAATTCCTGAGAATACTCATCAGGGAATAATGTCAAACATAAGTAATAATATGTCGAAATTAATATAATCCAAAGGGCTAAGGTTCAATAAGGTCGAGAGTATTTTGTTTATTTTGATCAGCTTGTGGCGCTTTAATCAAGAGGAGTTATAACCTTTTCGTGGAAATCGAGGACTAGTCTTTTAGAATCCACCTTAATCATTATGTGAGAATGATGGCAAATGGTCAATGATTTCTGTGTCACGTAGATCGTCGACTAAGAATGAATGCTATCTCCTACGAGGAATCTGGTTATGTGACTGCTGTTCCTGTTATCGGCAAATATAAGCACACACTTATCAACAGTCTGGCGAGCATTTAAATAACATTAGGTAAATTATTCCAACAAATACATCCAGGAATAATAATATTTTCGTATAGAATAAATGGAGAGATTATGCCAGACAATCCTGAATTAACCATCGGGACAACGGCGCCGGATTTTAATTTACAAGCTTCCGTTGGGGGTGAAATCGCCCTGAACAGTTACCGCGAAAAGAGCAGTGTATACCTGTTCTTCGTGCGCGAATTTAACTGAATGCAATGCCGCAGCCATGCCGCCCAGTTGGGGCGGTTGTATAACGATTTCAAAGCTGCCGATTGCGAGATCGTGCTGATTTTGGGGGAACCGGTTGATAAGGCCAAACGCTACGCCGAGAGCCTTCATCTGCCATTCCCGGTGCTGGCAGACCCCCGGCGAAATGTTTATCACCAGTACGGGCTTGAGAAGGCGGCTGTTTTCATCCAGCGCACCGCATCGATCATCGTTGATACATGCGGAATCATCCAATATATCAAAACCACCACCAACCCGATGGCCTGGTTGCAGGAAAGCAAGGAATTGGTAGATAAAGTAAAGTCTCTTGCGCTCACTTGCTAAACCGCCTGAATTCTTTGCCTGATATGCGTATTTGGAAGGGTGTATAACCAGGGACCCAATGGTTTCCCTGGTTATTTTATTCATTCAAATAAGTGGACGGAATAATAAGCGTTTGTCGCAGCAGCTCTACAGGCACGTCATTGTAATCACCAATCAATGTATATGTGCCTTGGGTGTCACCGCGAGGTTAGCTTGTTGTGATTTTTTTATCGGTAGAGGGATATATCATCTTTTCATCCCCCTATTATCGTGGTTTTATCTTAATACGATATATTCGTACAATAGTAGTCCATTATGTCGTAATTGGATGGCTACAGATTTCAGATCATTCGGTAAATTTGGAAAATACTCAAGGAGAAAAAATGAATAATTATTTGCTGCTCTATAGTGGTGGAATAATGCCTGCAACCGAGATGGAACGTCAATCAGTCACAGCTGATTGGATGGTCTGGTTAAATAAATGGTCCAACAATGTAGTCGATCAGGGCAACCCATTCACCCCCATAGCCAAGCATATCACCAGCGATGGGAAAATCAATGATGGTCCGATTGGCACAATGCCGAGCGGCTACACGGTGATTAAAGCCAACTCAATGGATGATGCTCTCAGGATAGCCCAAGGTTGCCCTGTTTTAAAGGGAGGCGCTACACTCGCAGTTTATGAGACCTTCAACGCAATGGGGTGATGTCTGGCATCTACGCTGTCCACAAGTTTAATTGATCCTATAGACCATCCTGAGTTAATCCTCAGGATGGTTGCGTTTAATTACTAAATCCGCTTTTATTAAATGGAAAATTTCAACAGCTTTCCAATAATTTCAGGATCTCCGCATTGGATGGTATATCTTCCATACTATGACCATAATGCACATAACGTACCATGCCAGCTTTATTAACAATCACCTGGGCTGGCATTCGTCCAAGCTTGAACAGGTTCACTTCCTGCCCTTACTGCTTGAGAACGCTTGCCTTTTTATCGGGCAGACCGATGAAAGGTAATTGGTGGTCATGCCAAAATGAGCTGAATGCCCGCTCATCTTCCGGACCGACGACGATCACTTCAGTATCCCGCCTGACGAACTCTTTGTAATCCTGGCGCAACTGCGCCATGTGCCGACGGCAGAATGGTCACATAAAACCACGGTTGAAGACCAAGAGAACATTTGACTTATCACGATAGTCAGAAAGGTGCACCATTTCACTCTTAAAATTTTTCAGTGCAAAATCAGGAGCAGGTATGTTCAATGAAACTCTCGCCATCATAATTCTCCTCAGGCTAAATCGTTTGTATAAAACTGGTTAACGCTTCCATAAATGCTTGTGGCTGCTCTTCATGCGGCAGATGCCCAGCATTTTGGATCACCTGCAGGCTGGCATGGGGCAGCGCGCTTGCCAGCTGGACGCTGTCACGAGTGGGCACAATCCGATCATCGTCACCCGTGATCACCATGACCGGCATTGTAATCTCTCCAAGCCGCTTAGCGAGCGCAGAAGGACGGCTGGCGAGGGTGAACTCCCATAACGCTTTATCCCAATTCTCAACCTTGAAAGGTTTTTGATAATATTCCACCATATCTTGTGGCAGGAGGTCGGGGTTGTGCCAGGCCAGCTTGATCAAATCACGCCCGCGGGATAGGATTTGGCGGGTGACCAATGGTCCCAGTCGCCGCATCTGCGGGGTGGCCAGTATAGCCTGAAGCCATCTCGGTGCTCCGCCGCCGTGATAAACCGCCGGGTCGACCAACACCAGAGCAATTACGCGGTCGGGATGTGCCAGGGCTATCTGCATGGATATACTGCCGCCAGCTGAGCTTCCGACCAGGATAGCTCGTTTTATTCCAATGTGATCCAACAGCCCAATCACCAGCTCCACCTGCATTTCAGGGCTGTATGGGTTTTGCCCCTGCCAGTTGAGTGGGTGCTCTGAAAGACCAAACCCCGGGCGGTCATAAGCGATGACAGTACCCAACTGACTGAGAGGCTCCATCACCGCGTGCCACGTATACAGACTGGCGGCGAATCCATGTAAGAGCACGAATACCGGTTCCCCCTGCCCGCGTCTTTTGACGTGGATATCCAGCCCTTTGACCTCGACAAACTCAGAATCATCATCGGCTAAATCGCGGGGTGGGAGGGTGCCTTTAAGCGGCGGCACAGGTATCAGGAACGGCCCAACCAGCAGCATGGTCACTCCGCCAACCAACACCATCAATCCAGTGCGCTTGATGCCATGACTCATTCTGCACTTGGCTCGGGCAGGAATGTACCATCTTCCAATGGCTTTTTGGGGATAAGAAAAGCCACCAACAGGGTGACTGCAACCAAAATGAAGGTGATCCATGTGGGTATAGCTACAGCGAGAACGCCGGCGAACTTGACCGCGATGCCTGCTAATGCCCACAGGATGACTGCCGTGTAGGTAACATCCCTTCGGCTGAAATTCATCAATCCGGCAATAATAAATACTGCTGCCAGTACGATTCCCATCCAGATTACCTGGCTAACTCCAAACCCATTCCAGTTGAGGTAATCCAGCAGGCTTGTGATGTTCGCTATCGTGGCAACGGTGATCCAGCCTAGGTATATGCTGAAGGTGAGATGGGTGGTATATCGCTCAGCTGGTGTGACCTTTGTCCGGCCGATACCCAGGCGCAGGTAGGTGATGATCAGCGTACCCAGCAGGATAAGCATGGCTATTACGGTAAGTGCGAACATTTCATAATGCCACAGGAAGATCCAGGCTATGTTCGCCAGTCCTCCAAGGCAGATCCACCAACCGGTGCTGCGTAGACGCGGGTTTTCTCTCTGCGCGGGTAAAGCCTGGAAAATCGCGAAGGCGATCAGCCCCAGGTAGATCAGCCCCCAGATGGAAAACACGTAGCCAGCAGGTACAAAATAGACCTTAAACATGTCAGAAATTTGACCGGTTCCCAATCCGTTGATGGGCAGAGCATCGGCAAGCACATTGACCACAATGGTAGCCGCTATGGTCAAAATTACAAAAATTTGTCGCAAAGTATCCTTCATTATTAATCGCTCACTTTCATTTCCAATAGCGTATAGTTTCGGCCGCTGGAACCTCCGCCTAAAAAAAGCTTCTTCAGCAGACCATATTTCTTGTCAAGCAGACGATCAACCTTGAGGTCGATTTCCTCATCAGTCACTTCACGGGCAATCGCCGGTACCCAATCACCTAGCAGCCCACCATTCATTTTGCATGGAGCGATGTTCACCCTTCCATTGTTGCGGATGCGTTTCACCTTACCCGAATTGGCGCCAGTGCGGACGAACAGCGCCTCGCCATCCTGCACGAACCACACCGGGGTTTTCACGCCTGCACCGCTCTTACGGAAGGTTTCAAGGTTCAGGTATTTTTGTTTCTCAAAACATTTATCCTTATTTCCCATTTTTTCCCTTTCGATATGCATCCAGGGCATATTGCCGCGCTGTGGCATGATCAACAATTGGAGCTAGATAGTGTTTACCAATCTTACAGCCTGTTTGAGACTGCATCGCGTCCGGCATGGTCCAGGGAGTGTGAATGAATGCATCAGGTACTGCTGATAATTCCGTAACCCAACGGCGAATATAAGCGCCGTGCGGATCAAATTTCTTTCCCTGTAGCACAGGGTTAAATATTCTGAAATAGGGCGCAGCATCTGTTCCCGTACCAGCAGTCCACTGCCAGCCGCCGTTGTTGGATGCCGGGTCTCCATCAAGAAGCTGCTGCATAAAATATCGTTCACCCCGGCGCCAGTCGATCAACAGGTCTTTCACTAGGAAAGAGGCTGCAATCATGCGTGCCCGGTTATGCATCCATCCGATCGCCTTCAGCTGGCGCATGGCGGCATCCACCACGGGATAGCCAGTGCGACCCTCCGTCCAGGCTGTAAACCCAGCGGGATCTTCGTGCCAGCGAATATTGCTCAGCGTAGGACGGAAGGCGATGCGGAGGACCGAGGGAAAATAATATAGTATGGTAGCATAAAACTCACGCCAGATCAGCTCGTTCAGCCAGCTTTCCACGCCCTTCCGGCTGGTAGTATCCAGTGCGCGTGCACCTGCTTCCTGCGTAGCCCAGGCCGCCTGCCTGGCTGTGAGCATCCCAAACTTGAAGTATGGGGAGAGGCCTGATGTGCCATCCAGATCCATGCGGTCCCGACTGTCACCATAATGATATATGTCGGAATCTACGAACGCTTCCAATCGTTTGAGGGCCTCAGGTTCACCAGCCTTGAATATGCCCGAGGATGCAGATTTGGGTGAGTCTGGCACACTCAGACTGGCCAGCTGAGGCGGGGAAGCGAGCCGTTCCGGTGCGGGTATTGGTCGGCCTGTTAAAGGTAGGCTGTGCCACTTTCGGCTGAATGCTGTGAACACTGTATACGGAGCGCCATCAGGTTTTAATAGCATCCCTGGTGGGTGTACGGTGACACCTGGTGTGAGGGTCAGGGGGAGCTCAGACATTACACGTCCATCTCGCTGCCGGGAGTAAGGAGAAACATCCGCTTGTGCGAAGATGCATCCTGCCCCAGTCTCTCGGTATAGTTGATGGAGCACTTCCAGCGGTTCACCTTTACGCACGATCAGTGTACTACCGCGCTGTCGGAGACCAGAATCTAACAACCGCAAGCCATCAAACAAGAAGCTTTCCCTGTTTTGACTTGCTTGGGGTGATGTTAAAAGCTTGGGGTCGAGGATGAACACTGGGATAACCACTTCTGCCTGACTCAAGGCTGCAGCCAATGCCTGGTTATCGCTCAAACGTATATCACGCCTGATCCACCAAATAGCAGTTTTCATCGCATCGTTCTCTTCACCGAGTATAGTTCCTATGCATCCTTTTCGGAGAAATATTTTGGATTAATCACAGAATTATCGAAACACTGATGATGGTCTTCAAATAACACTACGCAGATAGCTGTTTACTCAGCCAATCCCGGATCAATACACCACCCTCTCCAAGGTAGCGTTCGACTGCCTGGCGATAGATGGTGAAAAAATGCTCGACAACATCAGTTGAGATGCCATAGTTGCTCAACAATCCCATCAACCATGACGCGGATGGATCAAGCAGGTTAATGTCGCCCAGGATCAGTGCGGAATAGATCAGCTGGGTGAGGTTATCATTGGCAATCTCAAGATGGGAAGGATTGATCGATACTGCCTGCATCGCAGATCCAACATAACTAACGATAAAGGTTTCATTCTGCAAGAATTTGTTCAAGGTTTGGGAATATTCAGCTGAGCGCGGCTGTGTCACTGGCATCGAGGGAGGCGCTTTTACCAATACTTCGGTGATCTCCGGCACTTTGGAGAGATCAGAGCCCAGGTAGTATCCGGAGATGCGCATGACTGCCGTAGGAATTTGATTGAATACCCCGCCTCCAAATGCCAAGGGGATACCCTGCCCGATGAGGAATTCAGACATGGTGCGGAGTGATGCAGCACTGATGAGGGTCTGTGCACTGGAAATTACCAGGCTGGGGTTGGTTGAATTAATGGCGGCATCCAGATCCTGGAGCGGTACGTTGGCGCCCAGGTATATTACATCCCAGCCTCTTCTCCTGAGTAGGTAGCTAACCAACAATAGAATGAAATCATGCACTTCACCCGGCGGGCAGGTTGCCAGGATGCATCCTGGTTGTGTGGGTGGGGCAACAGCCGCGAGCAATGTGCTTATACGGCGGATGGCGATGGCAGAGGTGAAGTGTTCCTGCTGTACACTGATGGATCCGCCATACCAACCTTCACCGATGTGTGCCAGACCTTTTTGTAACACTTCGGTGCAGATGGTTTCAGGAGCCGCGAGCACAAACGCCTGGTCCAACACTCGATTGGCAGCCTGGTCATCAAATGCTGCACAGGCGTCGGTCCACTTTTCCCGCAGCTGATCAAGCATTCCTTCACCCATACTGATATCAGCTATGGACGCCTGGATCCGCGTAGAATTATTTTGCACGCCTGACGCACGCACCTTCCACATCTCAACCGCCTGACTGATGCTCAGACCTTCCTTTTGTCTTTCCACCAGCCACTTCAGCATCTCGATATCCTGCTTTGAGTAAAGGCGATGACCACCCGGCGTCCGCTGGGGCTTAGGCAGACCATAACGCAGCTCCCAGGCCCGTAGCGTGGGTGCGCTCAGGCCAACTTCATTCATCACAGCCTTCAGATTAAAAATAGGGGTGGTGTCAGACATTGCGTTTCCTTTTCTGCAGATTTCGATTATCGTAGCTGTTTCTTGCTAGCAGCTTTCTTCAATAACTCTGCGATGGTTTATACTGGTGCCAGGGTACCTGCGAAAATGATCCAGGCCAGGATAGTCTTTGCTGCCAGGCTCAGGATGATATAAACCCGCTCGCCGAAAAGATAGTCTTTCCAAGGACCAACCTTTTTATACTGGAGTACCATATTTATCGCGAAGATATTGAAGAAAACGAACAGGGTCGGGATGATGGCATAAACAAACGCAGGCGGTTTGCCACCTCCTCCTGCAAGTGACCCTACGAAATAAACCACGATCACAATCCAGGGAATGATACCTGCGATGGATCCGAAGACAAAAGAGGTCCAATCGGTTTTCTGGGTGGTCTGGTTGTGGAGCTCCATCATGATCCCAAACAGGTTCATCATCGCATTGATTCCGAAGATGAGGATGATTGCACCAAGGTCATAGATACCCACCAGCATTCCGATGAGAACAATCATCACCGAAGAAGAGAGCGCATATTCATAAAACCGGACCGGGTTCATTTTCTTCATCAAGTTGGTCACGTATAATTTATACCCAACGGTTGCCAGGAAAAAGTGTGCCAAAGCCGAGATTAGCAGGAATACTGCCACGGCAGGCCCGAACCGTAGCTGGTATGCCACGTTCGGATCGGGGACCAAAGCCATCTTGCTCAGATCAAACTTGAGAAAATTGGTGTAAATTGGATAAGCTTTGTCATTACTTAACACGATCATCAGGATCCCCTGAAGCAAATGTAAGAAACCCATTCCCAGGTTAAAGCGTCGTAATCCAGTATATTTCTTTTCGTCTTCCATTCTCATTTCCATTTTTTATAGCTCCTCTGTGCTTCTCGTAAGAGTCATTAGGACACAATTTTATGTCCATAATTTGTACAACTAAATATAACATATTGTATATATATTGTCAAGAATTTTAGATTGGTCTGCGCTTAGTAATTGTGACGATAAAATCTCGAACTCAGCGGCAAATCAGACCCACCGCCAGCACCCAGAACCAAAATCGCCCATCTGCTGTGGGCGATTTTGGTTTTGTTCTTTGCAATCCTTTTATCGCAAAACAAATCCTGATCAGTGACAGACTGCGCTGCCTGAATCAGTGAAGGTCTTGCCTGCAACGGGGATGAACTTCCAATCATATCCAGTTGAATGCAAGGTCAGCTTGAGCACGCCGAAAGTATTATCGTTCTGCACTTCGCTATTTGCGATTGGGTTGTTGAGGGAACGGAGGCCTTTGCCCCCGGTTCCCACCACGAATTCACGGATACCATGTGATGGATCCGCAACACCATTTGGGTTCTGAGGCGCAAATCGTTCATAGTCATGGTCATGGCCATTTAGGACCAGGTCTGCACCTGCGTTATATAATATCTGCCAGATCGGAATTAACTGAGTGTCGTTTCCATGCTCGCCGGAGCTGAAGCGGGGTTGGTGCCAGTACGCCAGGGTGCAAGGCGTGGGGTGAGCAGCCAGGTCTGCGCTCAGCCACTGTCCCTGCGGAGAATTTACCCCACATCCACCGATTTGAGAGCAATTGGCGTTGATCACCACGATATGCCAGGCACCGAGATCATAGCTGTAATAACCTTTTTTAGGGTCTCCGGCAGCTGCACCAAAATAATCAAAATAACCGGAGGCGTTCTGGGTGAGATATTCATGGTTCCCTACAGATGGGAATGTGCGCGCTTTTTGCGTACCCCAGGTGGGAGCATAACAATTACTAAACTGGCTTGCCGTCCCCGACTCGTAAGCATTGTCGCCCAAAGTGATCACGGTTCCTGCGATCTTGTCGATTAATGCAACCGTTTGCTGGTCACCCGTTGCTCCGCATGCGGCAATGTCTCCCGCTGCGATCACCACCGGGTCTGAACCTGGCGTGCTTGCAGGAATCTGCGCTATGGTGGTGGAGGCAGGACCAATCGAATGCAGTGCGTCGAGATAAGCCCCATAGCCTGAGGAGGTGGCCCACTGGTCTGCTGATTCGACCGCAGTGCCTTCTCCCCATTCATTAAACGATGTAACCAGCTGAAAGTTCGCGCCTGAAGCGACCATATTGCTAATATCTTGTTGCCACGTCGCCACTTTGCGCGCCAATTGAGGGTTCTCACCTGCCTTCCAAAACCCTGGACTGATCGTGTAGCTATATTGACCCACTGAAACCGCTGCCTTAGCCGGGCTATACTGGTGCCATCCATCCGGTTGGTTGGCACACGACTGGTAGCCTGGAAAGACTTTAAGCACAATGTAAGCATTCACCGTGTTAGCCTGGTGCCACCGATCCACGATAGCACAGCCATCATTTGGATCCTCATAAACGAAGACCACAAAGCGGTTGTCAACACGCAGATAAGCTGGATCGTTGCTGTATTTATCCCTGAGATAGATCAGGTCTGCCTTCAGCGTGCTAACATCCGGGTTGCCCACGCCTTCCGGCTCATAATACACACCCCATTTGAATGATGTGCCCGCAGCCGCAGACAACAACGCGGACATACGCTTATCGGTTGGTGATCCCTGCCCCCACCAAGAAGCAATGCCAGCTTCGATATTCCCGTACAACATGGCGCTTATTTGCTGCTTAAGGATCGCCGGCTTCGAAAGGTCGTAGTAACCCGAGGTAGGCTTATAATTTGTATAAGGATAGATGCCTTGTTGTGTCCATGCTTCAGGGAACCATGGGTAGTAGAATGCGGCCCGGATTGGAAAGGTTAATGAGTCCAGGCTGCTTTTTTTATTTACCGCATTTGAATTGGAGACCTTATTATTGACGCTTGACTGGTCACCTGGCGCTGTAGGAGTGGAAGTGGAGGCTGCTATAGCTCCGCTCGAGGTGCTGCTACCGACCGGTAATCCTTGATTCATGGATGATCTTGACATCAGCGAAAGTGGAGGCGCACTTTTCGCGTTTCCTACAGCACATCCAGCAAGTGACACACTAAAAAGAATTACTAGTATATTCCTGAATAAGTTGCGTTTATTTTTCAACATATTTTTCAAATTCCCCACCGATAAAAATTTTGATCATACCTACAAGGCAGATTTTTCCCCTTTATTCTTACTCGAGTAATCCCTGGTTTTTTCTATTTTATTTCCACCCTGAAAACGAGCTGAATTTAGATCCATGCACCAATGAAATATGGGTGTATGGATAAAAGTCTCATTGTGGTCATTATTATAACAATATCTATCTATTTAGTCAAGTTTGACGCTGATCGACTGCCAGGTGATTGTCGTTGCCCGATCATTGTCAAGGGTCAAGAATGATGAGCTTATTTAATTACTAACAATGTATCGGGTGCTCATTCCAGCTCGTTGAGCTCATCGGTAATCCGTTTCGCCACCAACCTGCCTGAGATCATCGCTGTGGGTACCCCTGTGCCTGGGCGGGTGCTCGCGCCCACGAAATACAGATTCCTATAGCGGGCATGCCGGTTGGATGGGCGGAAGTATGCCAGCTGGGTCAGGTTATGGCTCAGCCCATGAGTCGAGCCTTTGACCAGGTTGTAGCGTTTTCGCCAGGAAAGCGGATTGAGGCTGGTCTCAAACTTGATATGGGCTTCGAGGTCAGTGATCCCCAACGTCGCCAACCGGCGAAATACATGTTTGCGCGCCATGTCCGTCAGGCTTTCCCAATCCTGGTCCTCGGTTTCAGACAGATGCCCCACAGGTACGATGGCAGTCAGCGTATCCTCCCCAGGGGGTGCCATGGACGGGTCCAGCCGGGCCGGCGCATGGATATATAAACTGGGGTTGGCAGGCAGATCTAAATCACGGATGATCGATTCAAAATTCTCCCGGTAATCATCTGCCAGGAACAGGGTATGCGGGCCCAGGGAGGGATAAGGTTTATCCACTCCCCAAAAGAAGCTGATCACCGAACACGAAAATTGCATCCGGGATATTCTTTTTGCCTCCGCATCCTTCGGCAGGAGATCATTGTAGATATACGGCAGGTCAGCATTTGCAAGGACGATATCCGGTGTGATGAATTGGTCATGTTCAAGTTTTAACCCCTCCACGCGGCTGCGGTTCACCTGGATGCCTTCCACCGTTGTGTCGAAAGCAAATTCCACCCCAGCCTGGCGCGCCAGCTGCATAAGCGCTTCCACGATACTGAACATTCCCCCCTTGGGGTACCAAACCCCGTGCTCCAGCTCCGTGTAGGGCATCATGGAGAAGGTGGCAGGCGCTTCGAACGGGCTCAACCCCATGTACACATCCTGGAACGAGAATGCCGACTTCAACCGTGAGTTTTTAAAATAAGTTGACATGTTGGCATAATGTTTGACCAGAGGTTTGACCTGGTACAAAAGAGGAATATTGCCTAAGGCAAAAAGATCGGTAAACCGGCGAAAATCACGGTTTACCAATTTCTCCATCGCCAGCTGGTAATGACGTTTACCCTCCTCATGGTATCGATGAAAGCCTTGATATGCACCCGGCTCGATCGATTCGAGTTGATCTTTCAGCGATTGCATATCTGAGGTGAGCGCCAGCTGGCTGCCGTCGTCAAAGACCACGCGGTAGGTTGGATCAACCTGCTGCAGGTCCAAAAGCTCTTCCATGGATGTGCCAAGGAAGCAAAATTCATCCGTATAGACAGGCTGCATCACCATTAAGGTCGGCCCGGTGTCAAAACGGTGCCCGTCCCGCTCGATCCGATCGACACGCCCGCCTGGATGGGGGTTCTTTTCGATCACGGTTATGTGCATCCCACAGGCTGCCAGGTGGATTGCGGAACATAATCCACCGATCCCGGCACCAATGACTGCCACAGACCTCGACTTCATCATTCCTCGCAGTGATCAGTAAAGATCAACGGTTCTGGAGGTTTATATTTCACCGTAGGGAAGTTCAAAAAAGACGTAATGATGCGCCATGCCATCCATAAAGCTGCCTTCAGGCGTTTTCGTTCGGGGTATTCAGGTCGCAGGCAATATTGGTCCTGTTCAATGGCTCTCAGCATCCATTCGAAACGGGCAAGGTAGCTGAAGCCTGCCAGGCGGCAGCGAAAATTTTTCACCTGCGAGATATAATTCCTGCCTGCATAAAAATACTCGTGCGCTAGCTGAACCCTCTCAAACACCCATTTTCGGAAGGTCAGCTCACCAAATTGATCGGAGGATATCCGTCCGTTTTCCAGGACCTCTGCGGGTATATTAAAATAACCCAGCTCGATATCGCCCAACATATCCCTGAGCATGTGCACCATATGCGCCCCACTCACTGCATGGTAACGTGCTCCACTTTGCGTTGGCGGATTGTTATGACCGATGAAGTAAAACATATATTCCGTGACCGCCTTGGATAGCCACAAGGTATATTGAGACAACTCTGCCTGGGTGATCAGCCGCCCACACCGCTCCACATCGAATTCCATCACGTTCATCATATTGCAGAGATAGGCTTGCAAGCCGCTGTCTTTTTCTGGGTCATTCCGCACTAGATCCATGAGCATCTGTTCCTCTGGAGAGGCTGGAGAGGGAGTTTCACCGTTATAGCAAGCCTCCAAAAGAGAGCACTGCCGAGTTAATATCGCCCGCTTTTCCTCTGCGGTGCCCGCCGTCGTATCAAGCTGATCATCCACCCAGCGGAAATAGGCATACGCCCGGAATGCGTCCTGCACACGCTCACGGTCCATCAGGAAGCGGATTATGTAATAGGTTTGTTTACTGCCCTCCTTCGTGATCCTGGAAGGCAGGTCAATATTTTCCCCCTTTTTCGATGGGTCAATGTGAAAAAAAGAACTCACCATGTTGGGTACAACTTTTCTGGTATCGAGACACAAGTATACCCTCATTATTATTGCAGAATATTAAAATATTCCACCCCAAATAATCTGAGGTTTATTGCACATCTGGCGGTATGAGAGATGGTTATCCGGGGGCTTATCAGTCCCAGATTTACAAATGACCTGGGAGAGCCTTCTCAGTTCACCATATATCCAGCTGATCCGGAAAAGGTGATGGGTCAATAAAAATCGATTATCGCTGCTCGATCATCTGCTGCAGCCATAATTCAAGGTTGATCCAACGCCATGCCAGAGCCGTCAGATCAAGCTGTCCATTTATAAATGAGTGGTACGAAGAGAGAATTTCGGGTACGTTGAAATAACCACGCGATTGAAACGATTTCGAATTCAGGATGCTCTGCGCCCAATCGCCAAGTTCATTAACCATCCAAACTCGTTCGGGGGTAACAAAACCCATTTTATCGGTCCGGGTGCGGATCCCCTCCGGTATCTTATCCTTGAATGCCTCCCGCATAATGACCTTTGTGTACCCATGCCTGATTTTCTGTGTGGAAGGTAGGGTAAAAAGGAATTCTACTAGTCGATAGTCCAGAAATGGAACCCGGGCTTCAACAGAATGAGCCATCGAGTTGCGATCTTCGTAGTGTAATAATTTGGGAATGCTCAGCTGCTTCAGATTGGATGATAGGACGCTGTAAAATGGATCAGCATGAGCATCTAATTTCTCAAATGAACGATCCTTGAATTGACGTGCAAAATCAGGATTGATCCCCAGGGTTTGGAAGCCCAGAGAACCACCGCGCTTGATGTGTCGAGCCATTCGCAGCATGGAACCGGGAGCAAACGGCCGCAAAGTACGGGCCAGTAGTGATAGCCATGAACCGCCGTAAATCTTTTTATAAGCCGCCCATTCATGCCATAAGCCGGTCAGGTCAAGTCTTTTTGCCAGGCTGCCCCACAGATAGTCGTAATAACTATGATAACCACCAGCGACCTCATCACCACCCTGGCCATCCAATGAAACTTTTATTCCCCGTTCGGCAAATCGCCTCATGACGCACCATTGAGCATAGATGCTCAATGAACCGAAGGGTTCATCCTGGTGCCAAATCAGGCGACCCAGGTCTTCCAGCAGGCCAGCAGGGTTGGGAAATACATAGTTAGGTTCCGCGGAGGTGGCGGCGACGACTTGTTCAATATATTTACTCTCGTCAAAGCGTAGGTCATCAAAGCAGGAAGAAAAGATCTTTTGGCGTTCGCCGATCCATGCGCTATCAATCGCATGGTCATGAAATAGCAATTTGTTGGCAGTGCAGACAATTGCTGATGAGTCAAGACCGCCACTCAGACAGGAGCCAATGGGAACATCACTCCGAAGATGGACCCGTATGGCATCCTCGAACAGGGTATAGAATTGCTCGGCGCAAGAACTATCTTCAACCTGCTCTGCTGTCCGGGGATCGGGGAGATCCCAGTATCGCTGGGTGATTAGCCTGTCAGTTGATACAACAAGATATTGAGCGGGTCTAAGCTGACGAATGCCTTTATAGAAAGTCTCTTCCGTGTGATCAATCAAGTTCGCACTAAGGTAATCATAAATGATCGCCTCGTTGGTCAGGTGTTGGATATTGTCTAGCTGCAGTAAAGCCTTGATCTCTGAAGCGAAGGCGAAAACAGCATTATCCCAATAGTAATAGAACGGCTTGATGCCGAAGCGATCGCGGGCACAAAAAAGCTCCTGTTTAAGGTTATCCCACAAGGCAAACGACCACATCCCATTAAAGCGCGACAAACAACCCGACCCCCAGGCACGATATGCGTATAGGATCACTTCGGTATCAGTGTGGGTGTGGAAGCTATATCCAAGTGAAACCAGCTCACGGCGCAGCTCAAGATAATTGTAAATTTCTCCATTAAAAACGATCCACAGCTGACCATCGTCAGTGCTCATCGGTTGGTGCCCCGTGGGTGATAAATCCAGGATGGACAACCGGCGAAAGCTAAATGCAAGGTCGACTGTAGGTGGAGCGGATTCGATATGCGGTAAGTTACCTAATTCGGGTATGGTCTGAGCGCCACGGTATGCTTGGGCCGTCCGTCTTATCGTATCGATGAGCAGGTAACCTTCATCATCAGGACCCCGATGCTGAAGCGTTTGAGTTGCGCGTTGTAGAACTGTCAAGGGAAGGGGAGCCTGGTTTTTAACCCATACGCCGAAGATACCACACATACAAATTACCTTTTCGTTTTCCCAGAATCATCCAGTTTATGTTGGAGCAAGCCATGGTAGAGCTGCTCCATCTTCGCCATCTCGGACTGATGATCGGCGTGGTCATGGGCAAGTTTGACTCCCCGCTGGCTGAAACGAGTTTGCATGTCATGATCTCCAACCAGGGTGATGATCGCTTGAGCTAAAGCGTCAATATCACCTACTGGAACCAATAGCCCATTTTCACCGGTTGTGATCCATTCACGCAGACCAGGTAAATCGCTGGCAATCACTGGTAAACCGCACGCCATGGCCTCCCATACCGATACGGCCATTCCCTCACTAAATGGGATCGAAACCGCAATGTCAGCCATGCGATAGACGTCCGCATTAGCTTCCCAGGGTGTGATCCGTCCGAGCCAACGGATCGAGCCTTCTATCCCTGAGTCTGCAATCTGTTGTAAGAGCTTCGTTTTATAAGCTGAATTGGTATTGTAATCACGCAGCACCAGCACTGCGTTAGGATATTTCGCCAGCACTTCAGGCATGGTTGCAAGGAGAATATGGATGTTGTAGATTTTATCGATAGCGCGTGGGCTTAGGATAACCGGACTACCGGTGATATTGAGCTTCTGCAGCATCTCAGTGGAGTTCCCCGGAAAAAAGTATCTCAAATCAATTCCCCATTGGATGTTGTAGCATCGCCCGGCCGCTGCACCCAATTCCTGGGCTTGGCGCAGCAGGTTATCCGATGGGGCTGTGACCAGGTCAGCTTTACGCACGACAATCGAAGCCAATCGTCGAGAAATGCGCGGCTGTAGTGCTAAATCGTTCAAATCGCTGCCCCATGCAGTGACCACAAACGGATGAAAGCCGCACATGGCGCCCAACCATCCTGCGGAGTTGACGCGGTGGGCGTGGAGTATATCTGGCCGCCAGCGATGAAGAATTTGCCTCAATATCACAGCCCAAATTGGGAAACGAATGACGGGCGCAAAAAAAGACTTTGACAGATCCACCACTTCAACCCCCTCCCAGGATTCCTTGAGGGGAACATCAGCTACCACGCGTATCATATGACCGCGCTGGGCAAACCAATTCACCCAGCGCCGGGTGTGAACACTATTGGGGTCAGAGATGAAGCACAGTCTCATGGTTTATCGCTGAGGTATATGAACCGCATATCTTTCATCGGGAGCACGCCGTTATAAACACCTCAGTGAAGTTGAGCCTCACCTTGAAGGGGTGGATTTCGTCGGTCATGCAGACTTCCCAGCTAATTGGTTAAGAATGCCTGCCAACCTACCAGTCAGCTGCCGGCGCTCAAAAGTTTGGATCAACTGTTGGTCTGGCGCAACCCCAAGGGTTCCATTTTGCCACATTTTGTACATTTCAACCAAGTTTCGAGAAATTTCGGGAACATCTTCGGGGGGTACGATCATCCCCACGCCTGCTTTATGAATGAGATCAGCTGCCACGCCCTCATTTGCCAGGCAAAGAATTGGCTTGCCTGCAGCCAGATATTCAAACACCTTGCCCGTGAATACTGCCGCACTGTCCGGCGAATTGCCAATAATAAGCAGGAGGGCATCTGCGGTGAGCAAATAGGCGAGACTTTGGTCATGAGCAACGAAACCAGGCGTCTCAACGATATCACTCAAATTGAGCTCATCAATCCATTTTCGCGTAGCTTTTCCGATATTTCCCACCAGGCACAAGCACAGGCGCTCTCGGGGGATTAACTCCTTCGAGATGACCCCTTGAATCGCTTCTAAAATTGCCCTGGACGTTCTGCCCTGCGAATAGAATGAACCGGTATACACCAGTAAAAAGCGGTCCTTTTCCCTATTCATGGGTTGAACGTTTGAAAAATCATCAGAATCGAAGCCATTCGGAAGCCAGGTAAACTTTGACCGATCGACACCAGGTATCCGATCGCAAAAAGATTGGATCATCGGCGGGCTGATGACCAGCACGTGGTCTGCGTCTTGAACTACCTGTCGCTCCAGCCTTTCGACGGTTTTACGATGCAAGGGCGATGGAAAATGGAGATTCGCATTACCTATCCACGGATCTCGAAAATCGGCTACCCAGGGGATATTAGTCCGCTGGTGAAGGTGGCGTGCAACCAGATGGGCTGTATAGGGGGTGGAGGTTGAATAAATGACTTCCACTTGTTGTTCCTTCATAATACTCTTGCCGGCGCGGTAGGCAAATGGCAGCCAACCCACCTGCTCATCTACCGTCAGTAACCACCGGGTGATAAACTCGCGTACGCGCCATGGAAGCCGAGGAGATGGTACGAGGGCAACTGTGCGCGTGATAGATGTGTTGACAGGGATCTCTTTGAGCAGGTCTTCATCACGCAACCCGCCTCGGGAAGGTTGGCAGGTCAGTACGGACGGAGCCCAGCCAAATTCTGGTAAATACCTGACAAACTTAAGCGACCGCTGCACTCCCACACCCCCCATGGGAGGAAATAAATATGAGATCATGAGTACAGCTCGCATGCGGTTCATCTTCCTATGTCTTCTGATATAACGCCATCCACCAGGTGAATGTGTTTTGCTTCGGCCACAGGTGTTTTAATTTTGTGGCAACCGGGCGAGTCTGAGAAATTGCGTTGATTGATACTGTGCTGCTATCTGGTTTATAACCACATTGCGGGCACAGCGCAGTTTTCGGGAAGTTGCGTCCGTGGCGGTGCTGATACACCCGGATGACATTCCATAAGCCAGGTAAAGCCTGTTCCTTTTTCGGGACCATCGGAGTATATCTGACGAGCTGAAAATGGGGATTGAACAGCGTTTTGAGATCGGGTAGCTGATACTGGCGGATGTGATGATACGGATGAAATCCATGCTGGCACTGTGGGCAAACCACCAGGTTATATTTTAGCTTTTCATTATAGGGCACGGTGATCAAAATGCATTTCCGAGAAATCCGCATCATTTCACGTAGCGCATTCGGATAGATTGACCCAGGAAGGTGCTCCAGCATCTCCATGCTTACACAGGCTTCATATGAATCATCGCCAAATGGTAGCAGCGAGGCATCTGCCAGCAGGCGCGGTGCAGAAACATGTTCCAGGGCTACCCGACTCAAGTCCAAGCCAACTTTAAATTGACCAGGTTCAGCCAGGTTCGTGTAGACCCCATTCCCACAACCTACATCTAAAATCGAGCTGACATCTCCCGGAAGCCATTCGGCGGCCAGTCTGGCACGCGTCTTATCACCCTCACGTTGTTGCCATGTATCAGGATTCCAAGTCTCTGGGTTATCGTAGAAATCCTGACGGTATTCGATCTTCATTTGATTATCCAGAGTTAGATGATCTTTGGGGTAATAGGCCGAATAAAAATTCTTGCAGGCTGTGGTCTTTAACCAGCACGATAGCGTAATATGCCAGGCTTACACCAGCCGTGAGAATGAGCATCCAAATTGAAAATGAGCCCAGTCGGTTCGTTGCTGCGAATAGCAGCAGGGCAGGCAAGGCGGCATAGAAAACGTATTGTAAGATGGTGCGAAACGCCAAAGACCAGGACACTTTCGTCAGTTTGAGCAACCCCAATGCCAGACCGCCATAGACGATTACTCCGGTACTAGACCAGATGATCAGGGTTATGTAGATGTTGTTGGTCAGGCCGCCGATGACCAGCGCGGCAACACGGGAGATGAGAATGATGGCGTTCACGATCAAGGCCAGTTCCTGACGCTCAAGGGTCGCAAAAAGAATGGTGATTGGAGATGAAATGAATAAAACGAACATCCAGGGGCTTAAAATTTGTGCATAGCGTCCGGCTTCCACCCAATTCGGTCCAAAAACGATCCCGAAGAGTTCCGGACCAGCAATTCCCAAGACGACGGCAGGGAAAAGACCAAAGGCGACCAAGCGTCGAAAAACCAGCTCAACTGATTTTGACAGGTTGTCTGAGTGGGTGCGTAGCTCTGCCGACCGTTGGTAAAAAACTTGAGCAATCGCACTTCCAATCAATGTCAGGGGCAGCACGATCATCCGATTTGACAAGGAGTAATAACCCACTACCGTCTCGGAGAAAAAATATAGCAGCATCAGCGAAGGTAGCTGCCAGGAAAGATTGTTAATGAAACTGCTCCATGAGTCAACCAGAGGGAATTTGCGATATCGTTTCAGGTTTGCCAGTATCTGTGGTCTGTTGACATTATTGATCAGCTGTGAGCTATATTCTCTCAAGACCTGAGAGCCAAGTACGGTGACGAAGATCAGCGTGCCTGCCAGATACGAAAAAATCAAACTGGTAGCATTGGCACGGCCCAGGTATGCCAGGAGTATTGGCAGGGCACTGGTAGTGAGAGAGGCTGCCACCCTGGCGATAGAAAGACGACCAAAATGCTTCGTGCGTGAGTTCCAATAATTTAAAGCGGCAAAGAATCCCTGGATCAGCAGGCCGATCGGAACCAGCCAAAAAAAAGGATATAGATCAGGAGATTTTAAGAGATCGACCAGGGAATGACCAAAAAGGATTAAAAATACAACTACTGCACCACTGATCCCAAGGGCGATCGCCAGGCAGAGAGCGAAGATATTGGCGGCATCGCTATCATCCTCTGGCAGTATGATCGCAAATTCATAGCGTAAACAGATCACAATTGAGATAATCCCGATGAGTGAAGTGAATACATTAAGGACACCAAAAGCATCAGGTGTAAAAAGGCGGGAGATGATTGGAGCGGTGAGAATGGTGATGATCTGTGCGAGGGTGGTACCGCTTACCAATTTGAGAACATTGGAAAAAAAACTGCTCCGCTGATTTAGCTTAGGGGCAGTCATGTGTACTGGCCTTATCCAATTGAGATCGAGCTACCTTGACCAAGAGCCGCATGCACGCAATTATATACTATTTCGTCTGTGGACCTTTTTACCTAATGCCGCGTTAGAATTTCAATGGAATCATTATGGGTTGGTAAAGGGATTAATTATTTTGGAAGTGGTAAGATTGATGAGCGCAAATCAACCCACTGAATCCGGAGAATATCATGGACGAGAAGATGAAAGCCACCGCACTGGCAAGCCTGAATGATGAGCTAAATGGCGCTTACCTGTATGACGCCCTGTCGAAGGTCGAGAAGGATCCCCGCTTGGCGGAGGTCTACCGCCGTATGTCTTCTGTAGAAAGCCGGCATGCCTCCGAATGGGTGGAGCGCTTGAAACCTGACGGGGTGGTTATTCCCGGGTACAAGCCTGATTGGCGCAGCCGGACGCTCGCCTGGGCGGCCAAACGCTTGGGGGTGGCGGCCGTTCTGCCCTCGATCATGGGGAACGAGCAGAAAGACACGCGCAAATACGCCCAGATCCCGGGCAGCGCTGGGATGGCAGCCGACGAGGCTTCTCACAACCGGATGCTCAGCCAGGTAGCCAGTACCATGCAAGGGGGTATGGCGGGTGGTGCCCTGGCTCAGCTGGAAGGCAGGCATCGCGCCGGCGGTGGCAATGCCTTACGGGCAGCCGTGTTGGGTGCGAACGATGGTCTGGTCTCTAACTTGAGCCTGGTGATGGGCGTGGCGGGCGCCCAGATGAGTAATTCGGCCATCCTGGTGACGGGAATGGCTGGGTTATTGGCGGGAGCAATTTCCATGGCATTGGGAGAGTGGCTGTCGGTGCAGAGCTCACGCGAGCTGTACCAGCACCAAATCGGGATTGAAAAAGCTGAGCTGGCGGCAGCCCCGCAGGAAGAAGCAGAAGAGTTAGCCTTGATCTATGAGGCGCGCGGCTTACCCAAAGAAGACGCCCAAAGTATGGCTCAGCATATCATTTTAGACTCAGCCTCCGCCCTAGAAACTTTAGCCCGTGAGGAACTCAGTATTGACCCCTCCGAGCTGGGCGGCTCCGCCTGGGTGGCTGCTCTCACTTCATTTGTTCTGTTTTCCACTGGGGCGATTGTCCCCGTGATACCGCATATCTTCCTTAGCGGTTTTTCTGCCGTCATTGTCAGTTTGATACTGAGCGCCATTGGGTTATTCGTTATTGGTGCAGGCACCACCCTGTTCACCGGTCGCAAGGTGCTTTTTTCCGGCACCCGTATGGTGCTTTTCGGCCTGGCCGCTGCCGCGGTCACCTACGGGATCGGACGGTTGATCGGGGCGAGGATCAGCGGGTAACGAGGGCTGACAACTCGTAAAATTGCTGATTTTAAGTCTCAGCTTTTAGCAATAATTACTGGCCTCTCTTAGGGATGCACACGTACGCAGCCCCACGTGCATCCATAAAAACTTGTTCTGGGGTCACGGTGATGCGCATTATGATATTCTGGCAGACCGGGCAGCGCAGAATATAGCCTGGAGTTTCGACGAATGCCCACAAACTGCCCATCTCCCCGTGACGTCCACAGGTTGCGCATTCGACCGGGGCGACCGTCATTTCAGAATAAAAAAGCTCGTGCAGCAAGCCAGCCAAAGCATTGCCATCCAACATCAATGACTGGGCTCCCTCAACAAAAACCGTATCCATGGATAACCTCCATTTATGTACTCCCAGTAGGACCGAAACGCTCTGTGCGCACCTGGTCGGGTGGGATGCCGAGGGCCACCAACCCATTGGCTACTCCCTCCACCAACGCCGTCGGACCACAAATATACGCCTTAAGCTCTTTCCCTAACGGCCTGGCTACTTCCTCCAGAATGCGCATATCGATCCGCCGTCCATAACCGTGCCAACCCGGCGGCTGTTCACGCGTCAGAGTGTGGAATACCTCCACTCTTGCGTGGTCACGATGCAGCTGATCCAATTCCTGCCGATAAATAATATCCTCATAAGTCCTCGAGCTGTAGAGCAGGCGCACAGGAACACGTGAATCGGATGCGCGCCAGTGCCGGATCATCGCCATCAACGGCACGATTCCCGAGCCACCCGCTACCAGCAGCAGTGGACCGCCCATGCTCGCCTCCCATACAAAATACCCCCCAATCGGACCACGCAGCTCCACCTGGTCTCCTACGATCAACACATCGTGGAGATAGGTAGAAACTTCACCCTCTTCCAGCCTCTCGACGGTAAGCTCTATCTCGCCTTTTTGCTCCGGGCTGGAAGCAATCGAATAGCTACGTTGAGCAACGTATCCGTCTGGGGCAGTCAACCGCACGTCGTAATGCTGCCCGGCACAGTGAGGCACCCAATTTGGTAGGGATAAGGTAAAGGTCTTGACGCTCGGAGTCTCCAGTCGCACCTTGACCACGGTGGATATCTGCCACTCCAAAGCTTTCGCCACCACCTTTTCCTTAATCAGTCCGGTCTCCATAATAGCGCTCCTCTTTCCACGGGTCTCCATGATTGTTGTAGCCCAGCGATTCCCAAAATCCAGATTGGTCTTTCTCGATCAGGGTCAATCCACGCACCCACTTGGCGCTTTTCCAAAAGTAAAGCGCCGGCACCACCAGGCGCGCTGGACCGCCATGTTCAGGTGCCAGGGGAGCACCATTATATTGGTAGCCGATAAATGCTTTCCCATCAACAATTTCTCTCAGCGGCATATTGGTGGTATAGCCACCGTCGCAAAATGCCAGTATGTAATGTGCATTCGGGTCCACCTCCACCGCTGCCAGCAATGTCTCCACCGTCACCCCTTCCCATTGGGTGTCCAGCTTCGACCACTTGGTAACGCAGTGGATGTCGACTATAAAGTGTTGCTTTGGGAGTAGCTGAAACTCATCCCATGACCAGTGCACAGGTTGCCTGACGAGCCCGTTGATCTCAAAGTTCCACCGCTCCAATGGTGCGCGCGGTGTTGGTCCGGCTGACAGCACAGGAAAATCGCTGGTCACATATTGACCTGGAGGAACCCGGTTTGGAGGTGCATCCTGACGATGCTTTCCAAGAAATCCGCGAGATTGAAAAAGTCCACGCATATGTCCTCCCTGTTATAAATTCTGACTATTGGGATATATTATATCATATTTGGTGTATAATATCGCCGTCCTGGCTGGCGGTAAGGTGAAATCTTGATCACATTCTACCGCTCCGCTGACAGGCAGATGGTCGCTGAGGGTCCATCACACGCAACAGCCGGTTTTTCAGTCTGGATGGCTGGATCGGAATATAATTATCACTAATCTAAGTTTATAACGGTCGAAATGATTAAGAAAAAAACTACCGAATTACCCATCCACCTGTTTACTGACCAACCCGCTTTCGAAGCCTGGTTGAAGGATCACCAATCGGATGAGCTGGGTGTGTTGGTGAAAATCGCTAAGAAAGGATCAAGCACTCCCTCCATTAATTATGATCAGGCGGTGGAATTAGCCCTGTGCTATGGGTGGATTGACAGCCAAGCACATTCCCTTGACGAGCAGTATTACCTGCAAAAATTTACCCCCCGCAAACCGAAAAGCAAATGGTCCAGGCTGAACACCGAGAAAGCCGAAGCCTTGATCGCCTCAGGCAGGATGCAGCCGGCAGGATATCACCAGGTGGAGCTGGCTAGGGCAGATGGTCGCTGGGAAGCTGCCTATGACCCGCAGAGCGAGATCACCGTTCCAAATGATTTTCAACAGGCGTTGAACGAAAATCAAAAGGCGCGCGAGTTTTTCTCAACGCTGAACAGCATAAACCGTTACGCCATCCTCCACCGGCTACAGGATGCGAAAAAGCCCGAAACTCGGGCCTCGCGCATCCAAAAATTCATTGAGATGTTGGCGAACAAAGAGAAGATCTACCCGTAAGGAAAGCCTTTTCTAGATCAGACCCCTGCCTTATTCAGCTTGTCCGTTTTCGCCGCCATGATGAAGTCGTTCAGATGAAGGCCTTTGATCTTGTGCGTCCACCAGGTGACGGTCACTTTTCCCCATTCCGTCAATATGGCCGGATGGTGGTCTTCTTCATTGGCCGCCTGCGCCACTTTATTGGTAAATGTGACTGCCTGGTTAAAATCTTTGAACGTGAATACCTTTTCCAGGTGTAATTCACCATCTTTCTCGTAAGACCACCAATCGGGCAGTATCAGTTTATATTCATTAATTTCACGGTCACTAAGCTGTGGCGTGCTGGCCGTGACTGCCGTACAATGCATCTGTTCTAACTCATTCATACGAAATCCTTTGTTGATCATCTTTATTCCGGTGTATAAGGAGCCTGGCGGTCAATATTTCCTACGAAATCCGGTAGATGGGTATGCCCCAGCATCTGTCGGATGGCCAGGTTTTCACCGGTGTGATACCAGTAGTGATAGATCGTTCGCTGCAGCAGGTTCCCATACATCCTCTGTAGTGGCTTCCCGTCTTTGATAACTTGCTCCAGAAGTTTCTCACTTGTCAGGCTCTCCAGCCAAGGGTCAGCAGCTTTGGTTATTTTTCGCCAATAGCTGAGCACTTCACGCAGGGATGGGGTGCTTGCTGGAGCACCATAAGCATAGGTCTCCTGCACTTCCGGGTAAGGCATCAGCCCCTGCCCGAAATACAAGAAGTATCTCTGTTCCTGCCATGCCAGGTGACCCACGTTCCAGCTGATGCAGTTCATCGGCATCAGGCGTTTCGTGGCGTCTTCCTCCGACAGCCCTTTGAGGGCACGTTTGAACTCATCACGGGTAAATTTGAGCTGCAAAACGAGTGGGTGGATATCTGCCATTGACTCCCTCCTGGGTAAGTTCGAATAGATTGTCGTTCAGAAACAATCAGTCCAATTACTGTCTTATTATAACCATATTTATCTGATTTATTCTAATATGATTTCGATAATAGACAATAAGATCATTATAAATATACAGCAAAAAGATAAATACTGATCGAATAAATACCGTGTATATCCCCCCTACCAATAGCACACCATCGTCACGCTTGCCCGTTCACTTATAGTATTTCGTTTACCACATCTTCAAATGGTCTGCTTTCCGCTGTCATCCAAATATCCGTAAAGGAGGGCTCACCAAGCTGGTTCTTGCATGCGCTGATAGCTGAATTGTATGCGGCGCAATCGATCGGCGGAAGTGGTGCTCCCAGTTTATCCCGTAAGCTATGCGCAGTACCATACAGCTTCACCGCACTTGCGTTATCTCCCTGAGCTAACCTCACAGATGCTAATGCTTCGAGTGTAATCGCAATGCCTAATTTATTACCAATGTCCCTGAATCGACTCAGGCTTTCCATAAGCAACGCGGTTGCCAGCCCGACCTCGCCGAGCTTAAGCCTCACACGCCCCAAGGTCATGAGCGAGCGTGCCAGATCAGGTTTAAATTGACCTTCCCGGGCGAACGTGGTTGCCTGTTCCAACACTATGGCAGCCTGCACACTATTATCCTCATAATAGGCCAGCAAACCTCGAAGGTAGCACACCAACACAAGTAGCCATTTATTCTCGGAAGCCCCTAACCGGCTGTGTGCAGCCTGGATATGGATATGCGCAGATGAAAAGTCGCCTTGAATGATTTCGTTCTCCGCCATGGCACACAGCACATCTGTTTCCCATATATTGCGCCCTTGCTCACGATACACTTGAAGCGATTCTTCAAAGCGAGCCTGAGCAGTTGCATATTCACCTGTAATGCGAAAAAGGCAGCCAAGGTTGGTGAGGGCATCTGCAATACCCCATGGGTGTCTTATCTCTCTGGTAATAGCCAGACTTCGCTCAAAAAGCGGTTTGGCGGTGGCATAATTCCCGAGACTCATGTCAACAATTCCAAGGGAAATCAAGACACTCGTGTATAGATACTTTTCGCCTAAGTCTTCCAGGAGGGAAGCACTTTCCTCGAGCATCGTCCGACCTACCAAATCTGCGCTATAATCCGCCAGGTAGGATCCCAACCTGTACAAGGCATGTGCCTCACCCCACCGATCACCAGATTTACGGTAAATATCAAGGGCTTCTTTGGTCCAGGCTTGACCTGATGCAGTATCACCTTGCCAGATTGTGGTGAACCCTGCTGTGATAAGCACTTCAGCCAGGCATTCCTGGTCACCCAGCTCCCTAAAGATAGACAGACTTTCCTCCGCTGGCGCACGAGCTGCGCCAAGGTCTCCAATTGCATTCTCAAGCATGCTTTTCCCCAATAGGGCACTTGCACGTGCCGCAGTGCGACTATCAGGGGAACAATGGAGAGCTGCCTTGAGTCGGTCGCGACCCTCATGAAAGTGTCCACGCATGCGCCAGAACCAACGTAACGCTGCCGCCAGCCGCAATACAAGCTCACCATCACCGCACACGAATTCATCACTCTCAAGCGCCCATTCCAAGGCTGCGCGCAGATTGTCATGTTCCTGCTCCAACCTGCCCAACCATTCCAATTGGTTGCGTCCCTTCAATTCTTTCTCGGCGGTCTCTGCCAGGGCCAGATAAAAGGCATAATGTCGCTCCAGGGCTCTTCTTTTAGCCTGAGGGTCAGACGCAAGCTGAGCCGCGCTGTACTGGCGAACCAGTTCATGCAGGTCGTACCGACCGGCGGCTGCACGCCGCAGCAAGGTTCGGTTCATCAAAGTTGATAAGGTCGATAACGTCGCACCTGCCACCTGCTCAGCCGCATGACGTTGAAATCCCCCCCGAAAGATCGATAGGCTGCACAGCACTTGTTGCTCCTCAGGGGATAGCATTTGCCATGATCGATCGAACACCACCCGCATGCTGCGATGACGTTCTGGCAGGTCCCGCACAGTGGTACTTAGAAAATCCAGGCTGCTTCCGATTTCAACGGCTATCTCCGCGGGTGATAAAGTCCTCATCCAGGTGGCGGCAAGCTCAATGGCAAGCGGCATCCCCTCTACCAAACGGCAGATGTGAGCTACATCTATCCGGTTTTCCGCATTCAAAGCGAATCCTGGATATGCGTGCCGGGCTCTCTGAGCGAATAATGTAACCGCGTCAAATCCGTCAAATCCTCCCGTTTGCGCCATCTCGGGGAAAGACAATCCCTGAACTTCAAATAACCATTCCTCTTGCAGGTTAAGTGCTTCCCGTGAGGTGATTAGCAGCTTAACACCTGGTGCTTGTTGTAGGATTTCAATCAATAGATCTGCAATATTCCCTTCATGCGGACTTTCAATTAATAATTGCTCCAGGTTATCCAAAATCAAAAGCATTTGTTTTTCGTGCAGGTAGCTGAGGAGATATATTTTGGGATCACTTGGACCGAAGAAGGTAAATTTGATCGCGTTCGCAATCGCAGAAATGACCCCATCGATTGATCCAACGGAAGCGAGAGGGACAAACGCACCCCCCTGGGAAAATTCGTTGAGGTGCATTTCAGCGGCTTGGACCGCCAGGCGGGTCTTGCCCATGCCACCCGGCCCTACCAGCGTTATACATCTGCATTCAGGATCGGCAATGAGCTGACCCAGGTGAGCAAGCTCTACCTCCCGCCCAACAAAAGGAGTGAGCTGGACAGGAAGATTATGGACGGGAGTGGCGGAATCTTTGGTAACCTGCTCGGTTTTTGGACTAATAGTGCCAAGCCGGATTTGCTCGTACAGCTCCTTCGTCTCAGCAGATGGCTCAACATCCAATTCATTAGCTAACACTTGCCTGCAGGTTTCATATTGGACAATCGCCGCGCTGCGCTGACCATCCAGGGCAAGCACCCGCATCATTTGGCGGTGCGCTTCTTCCCGCCACGGATCCAGCTCCAGCTGCCGCAAGGAATGCTGATGAGCGTTTTTAAAGTCCCCATGCAACTCATAGTAGTTTGCCAAATAACTGTGGGCTTCCATGACGCGCTGGTGCAAGTTTTCACGTTGCATCAATGTCCACTCTTCAAACTCCGTACTGTCCTCCAGGAAGAGCTGCTGCAAGAACTCGCCGCGATAAAGCTTTACCATTTCCTCCAGTCGTGAAGCGTGGATTGAACAATCCTCTTTGCATTGACTCAGGTTTTCTTCGCATGTATAGAAGCTATGGTTGAATAAGTCGAGGTCAAGCGAATAATCACTTTCCCGGTTGAACTGAATTGAATCACGTGTTACGAGAAGATAGGGTGGGTTGGCAGTATGGTCTCCTAGGATCGAGCGAAGGTTGAACAAAGCCTGCCGTAAATTGTGACGAGCATCATCTTCGGGGTAATCAGGCCAAAGAAGACCCACTAGGGTTTCACGTCGGTGCGGACGGTCAGCTTCCACCGCGAGATATGCCAGAAGGGCGCGAACCCTTACCGATTCCAACGTCGTTACTGGAGTATCGCCTATCGAAACCTGTAATGATCCCAATACCTCGATCGACAGGTGTGTCATTTGTACGCTAATTAGACCACTATTACCTTAATAGTATATTAGCGTTCGTCAGGAGATATTGGCAACGCCCCTGACGCTGCCCTGATGCTGCGTTGACATCCCATGGGTAAACTGACCTCACAATGAAAAAGAATCTATCACAAACCAATCAACCCATTCATAAATGCTCGTTCACGCTGACAGTCACTTATAAAGCGACTGTCACACAAAAAAAGGAGAAATGAACTATGAAAACAAACCGTCTATTGATCGTCCTCGTACTTGTTGCAGCACTTCTGCTCTCCAGCTGCGGTACTGCGGCCAGGGTAGGTGCATTGCAGACTGAGTCTAAATCGGTCGAGCTGGGAGATGCCAAGTCGGTCCGCGTCGAGATCAACATGGGCGCTGGCGACCTGCAGCTGAGTGGTGGCGCGGAAAAGCTGATGGTAGCCGACTTCAACTATAACGTAGCCAAGATTAAGCCAGAAGTGAAGTATACGGATGGCACACTCGTTGTTCGGCAGCCCGAAACCAATGGGATGCCAGCCTTGCTAGGCATAACGGATTTCCGTAATGAGTGGGGACTGCGGCTCTACGACGGGGTGCCCATGGATCTGAGTGTGGATGTGGGCGCCGGGACCAGCACTCTGCAGCTGGCTGGTCTGTCGTTGACCGGGCTCGACGTCACCTTGGGCGCGGGTATTCACACAGTCGACCTCAGCGGCAACTGGGTGCGTAACCTGGATGTCACCATTAATGCCGGCGCGGCTTTTACAACCCTACGGCTGCCCAGGGACGTTGGTGTCCGGGTTAAAGTCGAGTCGGGCCCGCACACGATTGATGCTACAGGCCTGACGAAGGATGGAGAAGTCTACACCAACACCGCCTACGGCGTGTCGAACGTGACGTTGCAGATAGATCTGCAGGCCGGTATCGGCACGATAACCCTGGCGGAAATCGAGTAGTAAACAGAAAGCTACAAGGAGAAACTGCCATGTTAACCAAAAGAATCATAGGTGCGCTCACATTCCGGCGGGGAATCTATGCAGAGGTAGAAGCAGACAAGACGTTCACTGCGACTGCTTGGATCCTCGTGGTGATTTTTGCCCTTCTCAATCAGCTTGGATCATACGCCTCCCAGAATATCTTTGACTGGTTGGTGGGTGCAGGCATCGGCGTACTAACGGCGATTGCCGGCTTCGCCATTGCTGCAGCCGTTATCAACTGGGTCGGGCGCGGAATCTACGGTGCCGAAGTCACTTTCAACGAATTGGTGCGGACAATGGGTCTGGCCTCTATCTGGACCGCGGTGGGCTTCCTGGGCGTCATTTCCGCCTTCTCCAAGGCTCTATCTTGCATACTGGGTCCGGTGATCGTCATCTCCTGGGTAGCCTTGGTGGTGGCCTGGTTTGTGGCCGTGCATGAAGCCCTGGATTTGACCTGGGGAAAGACCATTATCACCGTCATTATCGGTTTCATCCCCTGGGCGATCATCATGGCTCTCACCGGCGTGGTTTTGTCCTTGCTAGGCCTGACCGCGACCGGGTTCGGCAGCTTGTTGGGTCTGTAGTGTGACGATGACAGCTGACCAAAACGAAGATGGCCGGTGCCTGACCCTCAAAAGTCAACCAGTCACGAAGCGAATCAAGAAACAAATGAGCAGACAACTTTTGTTCAGATAAAAGGAGAAAACAGAATGAATTCAAATGATTTAGTAATCAGTACGGAAGGTTTGAGTAAATCTTTTGGCGAGGTACAGGCGCTCAAATCGCTCGACCTGCGTGTTCCTCAGAAATCGATCTTCGCCTTCCTTGGTCCCAACGGCGCTGGCAAAACCACCACGATCAAGCTTTTGCTGGGCCTGATCAGACCTACCAGTGGGGGCGGCAAAATCCTTGGCAAGGATATCATCCACGATAGCGTCGATATCCGCGCCAACATCGGCTACCTGCCTCAAGATACCCATTTCTACGAGCACATGACCGCCCGCCAGACACTGGATTACACTGCCAAGTTCTTCTACACTGGACCTCAAAAGGAGATCGACAAGCGGGTGGATGAGATGATCGAGCTGGTTGGACTGGAAGGCAAAGCAGACCGGCCAATTAAAGGCTTTTCTGGGGGCGAGCGTCAGCGGTTAGGAATCGGTCAGGCGGAGGTCAACTATCCAGACCTCTTGATCCTGGACGAACCCGCCGCCAACCTTGATCCGCAGGGGCGTAGAGATGTGCTCGAAGTGATGTCTCGCATCCGAAAACACGCCACAGTCTTCTACTGCACCCATATCCTGGACGATGTACAAAGGATCAGCGACCAGGTTGCTATTGTCAACCAGGGTGAGCTGGTCACACAGGCATCTATCGAAGAACTGCTGGCAGATACGGGTGATGTAATCTACACAGTAACACTGACTGGAGATGCCCAGAGCGCCTACACCCAGGTCCGTCAGCAATCCTGGGTTTCTGGGATCGAAGCTAGCCGGGATGGTGACCAGACCACCTGGCAGGTTAGCGTGACAGACGAGGCTGCTGCTAAAGATCAATTGATGAGCTTGCTGGTAGCCAAAGGTTTGAAGGTTTCAAACTTCAGCCGCAAAGAACAAAACCTGGAAGACGTATTCATCAATATCATTGAAAGGAGTCAGAAATGAGTGCCATTACATCGAATCCGTTTCAACTTGTCAAAGAAAAAGGCTGGAGGCGGGGGATGGGTAACTTGTTGCAGGGCGAGTACTCGGCATGGTTCAAATCCTCCAAGTGGTGGAAGCACCTCGCCATGTGGTTTTCGATCATTAACGTGATGATGTTGATCCTGATATTAGCATCCACTAAAATTGCCCAAGAAGGAGGGGACATGCCAGAACCCATTTTCATGTATGGCATCTTCGGCGGGATGTTCGTCGCCTTTGGGGTGATGATCATCATGCAGCGGGTCCTGATCGCTGAAAAGAACTCCGGCACCGCTGCCTGGGTACTCTCCAAACCGGTCACACGCACGTCTTTTATCGTCTCCCGGTTGGTTGTCAATTCGATCGCCATCCTTCTCACCTCGGTGATCGTGCCTGGTGTCATCTTCTATATAACCTTGGGATTGTTTAGTGACACCGGGTGGCTTTCTCCCTTGGGATTTATTGCCGGTCTATTGATGATCTCACTCCATACATTCTATTGGATTGCATTGGTACTGATGATGGGATCGCTTTTTGAATCATCGGGTGTTGTTATCGCAGTACCGATGGTCCTTTTCTTTATATTCTGGATGGGGACGAGCATTCTCCCCGCCTTAATTTATATCTCGCCATTGCTACTGGCCTTTAGCCCTGCACCCGATCAAATGAACGCCCTGTCTGTCTCTTTTATGACCGGTGCCCCCGTGTCATCATGGCTGCCGTTGATCTCGACGGTAATCTTCAGTGTCATTTTTGTCGCTGTAGCCATCCAGCGTTTTAACCGCCAGGAGTTTTAATCCCACAAGAGATATCTGGCATAAATAGTAGATAAAGGAAAAACGAAAAATGAAAAAAAACCATCTCTTAATCGCCCTCGGACTTTTTGCAGTGCTGCTGCTTGCCGGATGTAGCTCCAAGGACGCCTCAATTCCAGTAGTTCCTGTAGGCGCGCAAGCCGGAGATCTAATAGATCTAAAACCCTGCACTTATAAGGCTGGCGAGACTGCGTACTCTGCCGATTGTGGCACACTGGTTGTGCCAGAGAACCGAAGCGATCCGAACTCTCGGTTGATTGCCCTGCCCGTGATTCGCGTCCGCACTCTGGACGGAGGCCATGCAGAACCCATTTTCTTCCTCACAGGCGGGCCGGGGGGTTCCAATATGAAATTCCAGAACCTGGAGGGGTTGGTTGACCTTCACGACTTCGTGCAGGTTGGATACCGGGGCGTGGATGGCTCGGTCGTGCTGGACTGTCCGGAGATAAGTGAGGCAATCCGCAATGCGCCCGGCGGCCTGCTGAGCGATGCAGCGTTGCAGAGCTACACTGAGGCCAGCACTCGCTGCGCCGGGCGGTTGCAGGCCGAAGGGGTTGATTTGGCTGGCTACACAATCACCGAGACCATCGACGATATGGAAGCCGCTCGCGTTGCATTGGGCTACGACCACATCAACCTGCTGGGTGATAGCTACGGCACCCGCGTCGAGATGATTTATGAGTGGATGCATCCCGACAGCCTGCAACGCGTGGCCATGGTGGACGTCAACCCACCGGGTCACTTCCTGTGGGAAGCCGATAACATCGACGCGCAGATCGCGGATTATGCGGAGTTGTGCGCTAAGGACGCTGAATGCAGCGCCCGTACCGACGACCTGGTCGCTTCGATGCGCCATGTGACCGACAATATGCCCGACCACTGGCTGTTCATACCCATCGATGAGGGTAGTGTGAAGCTCCTCACTTTCGCTATGTTGATGGAATCAACCCAGCCCCCGAGCGTGCCGGTACCGTTTTCCGGCCCGGCGGCGATCGACATGTGGCTGGCCGCCGAAAAGGGCGATGCCAGCGGGATGGCGCTGGTATCGATGGGCCGCAACATATTTCTGCCAAACTTAGCTGTCTTTGGAGAGTTCCTCTCGATAGGGAGCAGCGTCAATGACTTCTTTGATCCCGCACGCGATTACCGGACTGAGCTTAACCCGCCGGAATCAATCCTCGGCTCACCGCTTTCGCTCTTCCATTGGAGCATGCTGCATGGGTGGCCGATCAATCTCATCCCCGAAAAGTACCTCCAGGTGCAGCCCACCGACGTTGAGACGCTTCTGATAAGCGGCAGCATCGACTTCTCGACCCCGCCGCAGTTTGCCACCGAGGAACTGCTGCCGCACCTGGGCCATGGTAAGCAAGTCATCCTCAAAGATTTTGGTCATACGGAGACCTTCTGGAACAGTCAAACAGAGGCGCGGGCGCACATGCTGAAGACCTTTTTCAGCACTGGCGAGGTCGACGCTTCACTCTACACATACCAGCCAGTGAACTTCGACGCGGGACTTGGGTGGCCGGGGTTGGCCAAGGTCCTGCTGGGCACTGTGCTGGCGGTCATCGTTTTGTTGGTGACGCTGGTGTGGTTTGTTGTCCGCCGTATTCGCAGGCGCCGAACGATTGAAAGTTAAACAGTCACGAAGCGAATCAAGAAATAAATGAGCGGATAACTTTTGTTCAGATAAAAGGAATATAAAATGACAACAGATACATTTTCACAAAAAGCAATTCAAGATAGTATGCACCGCACTCAAGCCGAGCAAGTGGATCAATACACCCTCTGGCAGATCCTCGGTATTTGGGCGCTCGTAGCCTTGCCAATGGCGCTGCTGGGTTGGGTAATTGCTCCCATCATCATCCCCTATAGCCCAATGCAACCCGTCATCACATATTGGCTATTGATAATCGCCGGCATGGTATGGGAGTTTGTCGTATCCCTGGTGATCATATACCGCGAGCTCGGCACGCTACGCTGGAGTGCCATTCGCCAGCGTACCTGGTTGCAAACCCCGCGTGATCCAAGGACAGACCAGCCGAATCCAAGGCTATTCTGGTGGCTGCTGCCTGCCTTATTATTCTCTGCCCTGGTGGTTTTCGTACTGGCTGGTTATCTGGATGCGCCCATGGCCTGGTTATTTCCAGCTCTGCAGCCTGCCCAATTCATGGATACATCTCAATTGGCTAACCCCCAATTCCAGGGTCAGTGGTGGCTTCTGGGAATTACCCTGGTCAGTTTTATCTTCAACTATTTCCTAGGCGAGGAATTTCTCTTCCGGGGCATACTCCTGCCCAAGATGCAAGGGGTTTTTGGAAAGTACGATTGGGTGGCAAACGCTGTTCTATTCGGTCTTTATCACCTGCATAAACCCTGGATGATCCCCAGCGTTATCGTGGGAAGCTTGGCGATCACCTGGCCGGCCAGGCGTTTTCGCTGCAACTGGATGGCGATCGTTGTGCACGGTGTGGAAGGGCTTTTCCTTTTACCGATAGTCTTGGGTGTGATCCTGGGGTTGACGGCTGGTTAGAAAACGAAATGGACACTTTACCATGCAAGTTGGCTTCTGTTGCACGGCATTGCGTTTGAATAATAGCAAAAGGAAAAACCTGCAAACGTCAGTAGATATTAATAATATTCCTGACGATGGCCTGATGTCACTCTGACGACCATCCTCTAAACTGGAATCATCATAAAAAGAAAACGAGGTAAACCAATTCCGTGCAATCTATGTATAAATGCTCTTTCATCCTTCGCCTGTGGCGTGTTGAACACTCTGAAGAAGCCTCTTGGCTGGCATCTCTGGAAATCCCCGAAACAGGGAAACGCATCGGTTTTGCGAGTCTGGAGCAGATGTTTGCGTATTTGATCGATATTATCGAAAGCAACCGCGACGTTGTCCAAATTGGCGAAAATTGCCAGGAAAATAGCGATGAAAATAATAGTCGCTCGAAATATTGATTGAATTAGAAGACCCGATCAACAGTCAATCTGAAAAAATAACAAGGAGAAATATCATGAAAAAAGTTCTACAATTCGCACTACGATACAGCCTAATAATCCTGGTACTCACAGCCTGTTTACCGGTATCACTTGCTGCAAGTATCCCAACCAATGTTCCAGATGCGACACCTCAGGAAGCGCCCGCACAGCCTGCCATCCGTGAGGCACAGGTAGAGAGCGTTGAAGTCCGATTTTCAAAAATCGAGCCCTTACAAGTCTGGGCCATCGTGCGCGGGAACCTGAGTGAGTCGTGCGCCACATTATCTGATCCCCAGACCAGTTATGCAGCCAATACCTTCCAGATCAAGGTTCTTACTCTCAGCCCAACTGACCGGGGGTGCATCCAGATCACCACACCCTATGAGCAAACCATCGCCCTCGATACATCCAAGCTTAGCCCAGGCACTTATACGGTGATCGCCAATGGTGTAAGCACCACCTTCGATTTCCCCGCTGCAATTGGGCAATCTCTTGCCAGCTTACGGCTTGTAGTTCTTGCTGAGGATGGTACTCTCCAGGTCGCTAGCGTGGACGTCCCGCTCAACCCAACCGCCAGGCCAACATTCAATAGCTTTCTTCCGAACGGAGGCGGAGCGCAGGGTGCAGCGTATGTTTTGGACCCTAACCAAGGTAGAGCAGTCGTCACCGATGGAAATGGCTTCCAAGACCTCGTTTTCGTACAAAGCCCAACGACCTACGGACTGGCAGTATGGCGAGGAGATGCAAACTCTCCAGCTCGTCTGGCATGGGCCACTCAAATATCCGGAGGAAACCAGTCATCCACGATTAAGATCAGCAACTTGGATGGCACCCAGTTCGATACGCTGCTGACCCAAGAAGCACCCAACCCGCCCTCGCAGCTAATGGCACAGTTCTTCTCGCCTGATGGGCAGTGGCTATACTTTAGCAAGGAACCCCTCGGTCTGGGTGGATACATCTTGTTTGGCGGAGGATCCAGCTTGTACAAGATCAACGTGACAACCAAAGAAATCATTGATGTAATCCCGACAGATCTTTCGGAAGAACCCGCCGGTTGCCTGGATGCCATATCACCTGATTTCCTCTATGTGGCAGAACATTGTTCCCAAAACAATATTCGCATCCGCGACATCACCTCCGGTGGCGCCTTCATTTTCATACCACCTGCTGAAATTACCACTGGAAATCAGCTTGCAGGCAGTGCGCGCTTTAGCCCCGATGGGAAAAAGCTGGCTTATGCAGTTGCCAAGGGTGTCCAGGATGCTGAGCAGGGGTGGGTTGTCGTGTCTGATACCGCCATTGACAATTCCAAGGTGATCCTCACCAGCCCGATCGGAAGCTATTACACGATTGCCGGCTGGCTGGACGACCAGACGCTCTTAGTCCAATCCACCAATCCCCTCGAGTGCTCACCCTTCTGTAAAAGTGTGCTGGTGACGGTCAGGGCTGATGGCACCGATGCCCGTAAAGCAGCAGATGGCAGCTTCCTCGCTGCAATCCCCAATGACGCCTTTATACAGCTCCCTGCGAGTCCACCACCGACTCCAGTTACAGCGGTATGCAAGGATGCAGCCCAATACATCAGTGATGATGGGCTGGACGGGACCACCTACTCGCCCAATACGGCTTTCACCAAAACCTGGACCGTGAAGAATACCGGCAGCTGCACCTGGGACAGCAAATACATGGTGTTCCAGATATCGGGAGCGTTCATGACCCAATCACCAGGCTATTGGCTTGTTCCTCCGGAAAATACTGTCGAGCCCGGTCAGACCGTGGATATTCACGTCGGCATGACTTCACCTCCAATGAAAGGAAATTACCAGTCCTATTGGGGCTTGAAGAATGAAGCTGGAGAGATTGTGCCGATCGAGGGCGGTGCTGATGGAAATTCGTTCTACGTTGAAGTCAAAGTGAATGATGGCTCTGTTGATACTGGAGCAGTCACGGCTACCGCAATTGACATTGTGCCCGAACAGGGCTCAGGCGAAGCTTGTTCCGCGGGTTCCACGTACTTTGTCCACGCTTACATTACCACCGATGGTGCCACTACCGCCTCTTATGAAATCGGCTCCACTGCCGGGCAGATTCCAGCCGGATATTTTGAGGATAATGGTGAGTTATCTTACTCAGTGACCGGCACTCTCGTCTTCGACCAGCCAGGCACAAAACAGATCAACTTGCGCTTCGTAGGCCCTTACCCTCATCCAGATGACATCACCGTAAACCTCAGGGTAAACGGCGGAGAATGGATCAACACCAAACTCTTTTGCCCGTAGCAGGATCGAAGAAAATCCGCTGGCATAGACTGCCAAATTCGATCTGTTTTGACGGATTTGGCAGTCGCCAGCCCACAGATTTTCGATCTCCGATGGAGATTATCTCATAACCAGAACAATATCTGAATGTAACGATACGTAAATAGGTGAAAGGAATTTAAAATGCTAGTGTTACAGATACTTGGGATCCCATTTATTGCCATACTCCTGTTGGGCGCAATATTCGTTATCGGCTCCACAGGTCTTGAACCATCTGGACAGACCCTCACGGATGATCAATATAGCCTCACGACTGATGAACCAGATCTGACACAGATGACAACTCAACCGATTCTTCCACGGCCCGGGTGCAATTTGTAAACCTGATGAGCATGATTTGATAATAAATTTCAGCGTGGATTACTCGGTATCAATCCTTCTGGAACCTTTGGCAGATTTATCCAATACAAAATCAAGAGATAAGAAAGAAGGGAAAAATGTTTATCACAATACTCCTACTCAGTGTTTTACTCTCAGGTCTGATCCTATTAGCCATAGGTATAGTCTTATTGTTAAAAGTAAAAAACAAGTTAGCTGGGTTGATCAGCATTGCAGTAGGTCTTGTATTTACCTTGGTCGCATCAGCTATTTTTCTATCATTAGTGATAACCACGAGTATACAGGGCTGAGGTTTTTATCATAAGCGATAGTCTTGCAAGTGATGAAATCCGTGCCATATTAAAAGTAGGAAGAGGAGTAATCCATGATAAAGAATCTATTGATCCTGCTTGTTGTAATCCTGATTTTGATCGCGGCCATCGTCTTCACCCCTATTGCTGCTCTTCTGCCCTGGCAGGTCACCAGGAGCGATCAACCTATTCCTACGGTTGTATCATCTCCAGACCGAACAATAATAACTACTTTGCCTGGCTTACCAGAGTCGACAATAATGCCCGCCAATCCTGAGACCTCCCCAACCCCGGTCTCCAATCAGTCGGCGTCTTCACCCATCTGCTTTACACCCGTAGATATTCACGCGTTTGCTTTTACGCCCGATAGTTCCAACCTCCTGGTGCGGGGGATTCGTGCGGTACAAATCTTCAATCTGGACACCCAGAAAGAAGGTAGTTATCTTCAGGCTTCCAAGAATATCATCACTGCCACACTATCGCAGGATGGAAAAATCCTGGCCTGGTCGTTGGACGATAACACCATTCAGCTGGTGCGGATATCCGATCAGGAAGTATTGCAAACCCTGTCTGGGCATAGCGACATGGTAGGAAAATTAAGATTTACACCAGATGGGAACCTGCTGGTTTCAGCCTCACATGATTATTGGGTGAAGGTCTGGAATTTACCGGGTGATGAGTTGCACAGCATTCAAGCAGGACAAGTGCTTGGGATCGGCATCTCGGCGGATGGGAGCACACTCGCAACAGTGCCGTCCGATGGCCCGGTGATGCTTTGGAGCATGGATACTGGTAAGAAAATCAAAGACTTGGGAGGATACGGCGGCTACGACACCTCCGATGCCGAGTTTTCCCCAGATGGGCAATACCTGGTTGCTGATCTTGCGTCCGGTATATTCATGTGGCATATCTCCGATGGTAGCCTGGTATGGAATGAGGTCAAGAACAGTATGGCGGTTACCTTTTCTCCAGACGGTAAATATCTCGCCTACTCCAACGTGGATGATGGCAATAAGGTTGTCTTGGTTTCGCCGGATGCCGTCCAGGTCATCCGCACTCTCGGCGAGATGCAATCGCCTGTTTGGGAGCTTTTCTATTCACCGGATGGTTCCCTGCTTGCAGCAGTAGATGGTTTAGCAATCCGTATCTGGCGGGTTGCGGATGGAACACTGCTTTATATTGGAAAAACCGCATGCCCTTAAGATTCCATAATTGCTTAACTATCCATTTGGATAGTTAAAAAACCCTCCAATGGTCAGAGGCATCTGTTTACAGAGAAAGGTATTATTAAATGGGTACAAATCGAGAAACAAGCCATGCAATCCACGATTATCATCAACGTACTAATTCCTCAGCTGATAACCATTCTGAAGTTCGCTGTTTACCGGCTTGCATGCAATACCACTTATTTATTAGATCATTCGAAAGCCAATAACCTGATCCTTGCTTATAAATTGCTTGGGAATGTGACAAGATGATCAGCATGGTTGCAGCAGCTCGCCAGAGCGTAATCGATAATAAAGAAGCTGATCTGGTTAGAGTCGCCCAAAAAGGCGACCCTGAGGCTTTCAACCAGCTCGTGCTGTCCTACCAGGACCGGATCTTTAATCTGGCAGCGCGCATCCTTGGAGATGAGGATGCAGCTGATGATGTCACACAGAATACTTTCCTGTCCGCTTTCCTAAACTTACCCCGCTTCCGAAATGGCTCATTCCGCAGCTGGTTATTCCGCATCGCCACCAACCTCTGCTATGATGTACATCGCAGGCACAAAAGACACCCGGTCCTTTCGATCGAGGATAAAGACCTCGCCGAAGAAAAATTATTACCTCTCTACGATTTTTCAGGTTCCAGCGTTTTCCCAGAGACAGCCGTGGAGAGGCTCGAATTGAAACGGGCAGTACAACACGCCCTCAACCAATTGGACGAAGATCAACGCACCGTGGTTGTGTTGGTGGATATCCAGGAATTTGACTACCAGGAAACCGCGCAAATCCTTGGAATACCCATGGGAACGGTGAAGAGCCGGTTGGCAAGGGCGCGCCTGCGCCTGACCCAGTTATTAAGCTCGCAAAGCAGCATCACCTAGCAAATTAATAAAATCGCATCCATGTTGGCTGCTAGGCGAATAATTACACTCTCTGTGCGTGTTCCAATATTTTCTCACCAGGTTGCACGGAATCCAGATTGCGTGTTAAACTCAATATCGATGACCAAGCGTAATGTGTCACAAACTATGCTGGTCTAAGAGAATGCAGATTTATGTACTATTGGAGCCGCACAGGTAGTTTCGTTGATATCGCCAGTTTCATCCTCCTGTGTGCCCTGTGGGCAGTCGGAGGGTTTTTCATTGCCGGGCACAGCTTCCACCTCAAGCACAGGGAAAAGCTGTTATCCGGGCTGGCAACCGGCTTCCTCCTCTTCATTGTTTTGAGCAACCTGCTCGCCCAGGTCCTTCCCCTGACAGTAGCTTATTGGTCAGGTGCGGGAGTCATCTTCCTTACTGGTCTTCTCCTGGCAGTGCTGACGAAAAAACGGTCGCTCTTCAACCTCAAAGCCTTTAGCGGCTGGCCATATATCGTCACCCTTGGCGTTGTCGTTTTGGGTTTCACTTTCATCCTGCGTGGATTGGCCATTTTCGACGATTATTATCACCTGCCGATGATCTCGGTGATGGCCTCCGGTGATATCCCACCTCACTTCTACCTCGACCCTTCACTCCACCTGCCTTATCATTATGGGCTGCAGGTGTTCGCTGCCAGCATGGTCAGGTTGGGGGGTTTCTTCCCGTGGAGCGCCTGGGACATCAGCCGCGCGATCGTTTTCGGGTTCACAGTCGTCTTAGCGTGGCTGTGGATCCGGCGTCTCACGCGTTCTTCACTGCCGGCTTACCTGGGAAGTGGACTGCTGATCTTCGGTGGGGGGGCGCGCTGGCTGCTCTTGCTCATTCCCACACCACTGCTCGCCAGGATGGGTGCCAACCTCCATATGGACCTCTCCGGGATAGCCGCAGGAGGCAGCCTGGTGGCAGATCTTGCCAGCCGCTGGCCGTTGGACGGCGGTGGACCGTTCCCATTCCCCTACGCCTTCGCCAGCGGCATCCTCGAACCTCTGAACATGCAGCTGGGAGCCACCGGTGCCATGTGGGAGATGACCATCCTACTGCTCCTGCTCATTTGGAAGCCGCGCAAGTATTCTATGGTTGGCACAATCGTTATTGGCATGGTGCTGGCAAGCCTGGCGTTGAGCTCAGAAAATGTCTACGCCCTTATCGTCGCCGGCATGGCAATTATCTTCGTGATCGACCTGCTGAGAAACCTGAGGCATCGCCTCCCGGATAAATTTCAGGCTTTGAAAACCTGGGGGATTCCACTTGGTGTAAGTATCTTGCTAGCCATATTCCAGGGAGGGTACATCACCGGCGGGTTCATGAGCGTTATCGCCAACCTCACTGGGCACAGTTACCCCATGGTGACGACTGATTTCCAGGGATTCAGCCTGCGCTGGCCGCTGGCGGTACCCTCCGGTCATTTTGGGCCGCTCTCCTTATTCGACCCCGGGCAGATAGTGGTCATGGTGGCCGAAGCCGGGCTGGCGTTGATCCTGCTGCCAGTGGCGGTCATTTACTGGCTGCGAAAGCTACGCCGAGCGGATCGCTTACCTCAAGCGCTGGCGGCGGGGTCGGTTGTGAGCCTGCTCTTCCCGGTGTTCTTCCGCTATGGCCTGGATTTTGACATCACCCGCCTGGTGGGTACCGCCTTATGGCTGAGCTTTGCACTTGCCTTCCCCATCGTGTGGTTGTGGCTGGTCAATGCCCGCAGCGGCTACCGCATTGCTGCCAGTGTAGGCTATGGCGTGGCAATTTTCGCCGGCCTGGTCATGCTTTCGGTCGAGCTCATCGCAATCCCTGCGCCTCAGACAACATATTATTTAAAATATAGGGAGGGTGATTTCGCCAAACAGTATTGGAACCGCCTGGAGCAGAATGCTCAAATTCTGGATTCGTATCCTGAACGCGCCGTGCTTCTCTTCGGTCGGGCATCATATGCGGCTGAAGATGTCTATAAGCGCTCACCCTCCTGGGAGGCGTTGATCACCAACCCCGACCCTGCCAGCGTGGCCTCTGCCGGCTATTCCTATGTCTACATGGATCAGAATTGGTGGCAGGCATTATCATCTCAAATTCAAGCCGCTTACAGCCTACCGTGTGTACAACTAGTTGATGAAAAGATACTTCCTGGCAACCTGGATCGAAAATTATTTAATGTTCAGGCTTGTAAACCATAATCAATTCTGACCTGGCGGCATGTGGTATGATTTCACATTGGTTTTATCCTATCCGCAACCCGCATCTCCTTTTGTAGGGATCAAGTGAGCCGCTATGAGCATCGAATATATCAAAACCGCAGATAATGTCCTCACCAGCATCATCATCCGGCGAGATTATCAGCCCACTGAAACGACGTTCATCACCAACCCCAATCTTGCCCAACAGGTGGGTTTTGTGGTCTACCCGCCTGGTGGCGTGATTAAACGCCACATCCATAAAAACGTTGACCGGCAGAACATCTCCAGCTCAGAAGCACTGATCGTCCGGGAAGGCAGGCTGGAGATCGATATCTACGACCGTAACAAGGTGCTGCTCGCCACGCGTGAGCTCCAGGCAGGAGACTTTGTCCTGATGGTTTCAGGCGGGCATGGCTTCCGCATCCTCGAAACGACGGTATTATTGGAGATCAAGCTGGGCCCGTACGCCGGTGCCGCGGATAAGGAATTATTTTGATGATCCCGGTCAATGAGCCGCTGATCGGAGAGAAGGAAATCGAATACGTGCTGGATTGCCTGCGCACGGGCTGGATATCTTCCTCCGGCAAATATCTGGAAAGCTTCGAAGAAGCCTGGGCTGAATACTGCGGGATGCGCTATGGCATTGCAGTCAGCAACGGCACCACCGCCCTCCAGGTTGCTGCCGCCTGCCTCGGTCTGCAGCCCGGCGATGAAGTCATCCTGCCAGCGTTCACCATCATCTCATGCGCCCAGGCGGTGACCTACAACGGCGGTATCCCTGTCCTGGTGGATAGTGAGCCCCGCACCTGGTGCATGGACGTCACCCAGCTGGCATCACGGATCACCCCACGTACCAGGGCGATCATGCCAGTTCATATCTATGGTCACCCCGTGGACATGGATGCGGTCACTTCTTTGGCAGAGCAACACGGATTACTGGTCATCGAAGATGCCGCTGAAGCACACGGCGCCGAGTATCTCGCTGGACGGAATTCTTCCAATCCAGTGTGGCGCCGTTGTGGAGGCCTGGCCGATATCAGCATCTTCAGCTTTTACGCCAATAAGCTGGTCACCACGGGTGAAGGCGGGATGGTGCTGACCAACGACCCTGTGGTCGCTGAACATGCGCGCAGCCTGCGCAACCTGTGTTTTAGGCGCGAGCGGCGTTTCTACCACACTGAATTGGGTCACAATTTCCGCCTGACCAACCTGCAAGCAGCCATTGGGTTGGCACAGATTGAGCGCATGCCTGAGACCATCGCCAAAAAACGCTGGATCGGCGCATCTTATACGCAAAAATTGAAGGACATTCACGGCATTCAGCTGCCGGTGGAGAAACCGTGGGCCCGTCAGGTCTATTGGATGTACGGCGTTGTGCTGGATGAGAGCACCGGTATGGACGCGGTTGAATTCGCCCGCAGATTACTCGTCGAAGACATTGAGACACGCCCCTTCTTCCTCGGCATGCATGAGCAGCCTGCGTTCAAGGATATGGGTTTATTCAACGGAGAGAGGTATCCGGTCGCTGAGCGCATCGCCCGTCAAGGTCTCTACTTGCCGTCAGGATTAACCCTCACAGAAGATCAGATCGATGCAGTCTGCCGTGCAGTGGAAAAGATCCTGGCTTAACCATGCTCGGAACAGAACAACCAACCAAAGAATCACAACTAGGCATCGCTCAAAGAAACCTTATTTCCATCATCCTGGCGACTTATAACGAGAGCGAGAACATTGCCGATATCACCGGCGCTATTTTCGCCTCGCTGCCAGACCCCGTGGAGATTATCGTCGTCGACGATAACTCCCCCGACCAGACCTGGAAGATCGCTGCAGAGATAGGCGACCCACGCATCAAGGTCATCCGGCGGGTAAAGGCGCGCGGCCTGGCCTCCGCCATCAACCGCGGGATCATCGAATCGCAGGGAGAGGTGATCGGCTGGATGGACGCCGATATGTGCCACCCGCCGGTGCTCCTCCCCGCCATGCTTTCCACCCTCAACACCTGTGATGTGGTCATCGGCTCACGCTATGTGAGCGGAGGTAAAGATGACCGTGCCCCCAGCCGGGTGCTCACCAGCCGCTTCATCAACCTCATGGCTGGCCTGGTCTTGGGGTATGGTATCCGCGATTATGACAGCGGCTTCATCCTCATGCACAGGTCTGTCCTCGACTGCGTCTCCCTAACCCCCTCTGGGTACGGCGCCTATTTTATCCAGTTCATCTACGCCTGCTGCCGTAAGGGGCTGAAGGTGGTTGAGCTGCCGTATACTTTCACCGAACGGACCAGGGGGGTTTCCAAGTCGAACATCAATTTGTTCCAGTTTGGCCTGGCCGGTCTTGGGTATCTAATCACGATTCTTAAAACGCGTTTCGCTCACATGGACTGAGCCTTCATCACTCACCCAGGCGGGTGAGCATGCTGCCGATGACCGGAGCCCAAATGATCAGCAATGGCAGTGTGAAAATAAACACTATGGCAAGGAATGGTACTGCGATCAGCATCTAAGTAGGGAGCTAACGGTGTAGATTATAATGTGGCGAATCTGCCCCAACTCTATCATTGCTACGCAGTATTTTATGCTATCGAAATCCCCCTGCCCACAGATTTTTACTGTCTCTGTTCATGCCAGCTCCATTTTCAAACAACTCTAATAGCTCTCTGCATGGCTTGGATCAGTTGGTCTTCCACGTGATCAATGTGCTGGTCCACCACCTGGCGACTTGGATCCTCATCGTACCACGCCATGATCTCCTGTGCCCCTTGCTGGAAGGGGATTGCCGGGTGGAATTGCGGGACGAGCTGGCGGATTTTGCTGTTGTCAAAAATCATGCTATGCGCTTTATCACCCAGGAGTGAGGCTCCCCAATCCGGATCGTAAGTGGCGATCAGCTCAGATGGGATGTGCACCAGTTTCGGCTCTGCTCCCGCTGACCAGGCAACGATGGTGTAGATCTGGTTCCAACTCAGCCACTCGTCCGAGGTAATATGGAAAATTTGACCAATCGCCCGAGGGTTGCCGAGCAAACCTACAAAACCGACCGCGAAGTCGCGATGGTGGGTCATTGTCCAAAGTGAGGTTCCATCACCATGCACAATAACCGGTTTACCCGCTCGCATACGTGCGACGTCTGTATATCCCCCATGGAATGGGAGCAATGTGCGGTCATAGGTATGCGATGGACGCACAATCGTGCACGGGAAACCTTCCTGTTGCCCGGCTTCCTCTAGCAGCGCTTCACAGGTAGCTTTGTTTCGTGAATACTGCCAGTAAGGGTTGTGCAGCGGTGTGCCTTCTGTGATGGGTAATGAGCTGGGCGGTTTCTCGTATGCTGAAGCTGAGCTGATAAAAACATATTGTCGGGTGCGATTGCGGAACAGCTGGATATCCGCTTTCACCTGCTCAGGTGTGAAGGCGATCCACTCCACTACCGCATCGAAGGTAAGATCTCCCAATGCTGCAGTTACTGAAGCAGGCTGGTGGATATCACCCTTGAGCCATATTGTTCCCTCAGCCCCGGGCCGGATACTTCGCCCGCGATTGAACAGGTAGAGCTCGATTCCACTTTGAACTGCCAGCTCCGAACAGGCAGAGCTGATGATCCCGGTTCCGCCGATGAATAGTACTTTCATATTATTTCCTTTCATTTCAAAATGCCATGCACGCGCACCGATTGAGTCCCCTCCGGCGGGAACGGAACAATATCTCCCTCGATGGGTTTGCCGTCCACCGTCAGGGAGATCGAGTTGCCGCTGCCTTCCTGCTCCACTGTAATGTGATATGTTATATGACGGTATATCCGTTTGGCGCTGAATCCGGGCCATTCTATAGGAATGACCGGCGAAACCTGTAATCCACTGAAAGTGGGGCGTATGCCCAGAATCCATTGCGTGGCTGCTACATAGGTCCACGAAGCTGTCCCCGAAAGCCAGGAGTTGCGCCCATAGCCGAACTGTGGGTGTTCCGGGCCGCAGATATTGGCACAGTACACGTAGGGTTCAACCTTGAAAATATCGCTGTCCGTGCGGGCAAGCGGCATGATCTGGCGATAATACTGATATGCTGGCTCATTCCAACCCAAACGGGCGGCGGCAATGATCGCCCAGGTGTTGGTGTGGCAGAAGATGCCGCCGTTCTCCTTTGCGCCGGGTGGGTAGGTGGTGGTGCCGCCAATGCGCGGGTCACTGTGGGTGTAAGCGGGCGCTAAAATTGCCAGCCCGAAGGGACTGTTAAGGAGGGCATGGGCGCTGTGCATCGCTTGCGTGGCACGCTCCTCGGGGGCACACTCGCCGATGACTGCCCAGGTCTGCGTGTTCAGGCCGATCTTGTGGAGCTCCTCCGCCTGCACGCCTACCGGCTTTCCTTCGTCATCATAAGCCCTTGCATACCATTCGCCATCCCAGGCAGACTGGTTGATCTTTTCAGCCATCTCCTCTTTCAATGCTCGAAAGCGTCTACCGTCTTCATTCTTGCCGATCTGGTCACACACCTCTGCCAGGTCCAACATCGCCCGGCAGAACTGCTGCGCCGCCATCACACTTTCCGCCTTGCCAGACCCATGGTCGAGGTTCATCGTGTCATCCCAGTCCGAGAAGCCCAACCGTGGTAGTCCGTGCGGACCGCGGTTATTCATGGTGAATTCGACCGCCCGCAGCATATGCCCCCACACGATATCTTCCCCTTCATCGGCATAGGGGATGTGATTCCACAGGTATGAAAAGTTACCCGTCTCACGCAGGTAAGCGCACACAGCGATCAGCAGCCACAGGTGGTCGTCACAGAACCACTGTGGCCGTTCAGGATACTCTGCCGCCAAACCGGCTCCCCCTTCACCCGTTAATGGGAAGACCTGGTGCCAAGTGTGACCATCGCGGAACTGCAGCTTCCACAATGCCGACAGGTTCCTGCGCGCTCTTTCAGGAGCATTCTGCACCGTCGCCAGTGTATCCTGGGCCGAGTCGCGCGTGCCCATGCCGCGGCCGAGCCCGGTTTCGTAGGCTGAGACGAAGCGCGACCAGAAAAGGGTTGCCCGGCACTGCACCTGGTTCCATGTGTTAAGCATGGCGTTCATTTCAGCATCTGGTGTCTCAACCTGGAATGTGCCCAGGTACGCCTCCCAATCCGCTTTAAGGCTGGAAAATGCCTGGCGTACGCTTTCCGCCTTGCTGTACTTAGTTACCAGCTCAGGAATCTGATTCGGCGCATCCGTCACGCCCAGGATGTAGATGATTTCTCTCTCCTCACCCGGTTCGAGGATAAATTCATGGCACAGGCTGCCGATATTGTTACCCCTCGCTGCCAGGCTGTTGTTCGGCCTTCCAGTCTCGACCACAATAGGGTTTGACAGGTCGCGGCATCTTCCGACAAACACCTCCCGGTCGGTATCAAAACCGAGCGGTGGTAAGCTGCTGGCAAAGAAGCTAGTCGTGGTGCGGAAGTTTGCCCCCATATAGATCATTCCTTCTTCCACCCGGCTGTGCATGACGTGCTGCCCCCAATCCAGGTTATACAGGTCGGCTTCTGCGTTCCAATTGCTGAACTCGCTATAGCTGAACGTCCGCAGGGTGCGCACCCTCCTTGATGTATTGCTCAGACGCAGCACCCACAGCTCACATGGCGCTTCCTTATCCGGATTGAGCGACGCACTGGTTTCAGTAGAAAGCGGCACAAAATAAAGCATTTCGCTTCGTATGCCCATATTCTGGCTGGTGATGCGGGTATAGCCAGGACCATGCCTGCATTCATAGGCTGCCAGCTGTATCGATGGGATGGGTTGCCATGTAGCGCTCCAATAAGTCCCATCCTCCTGGTCGCGCAGGTAAATGTAACGGCCGGGCTGGTCTGCCGGTATGGCATTGTAGCGATAGCGCGTCACACGGCGGTTCTTTGGGTCACGGTCGAATGAATACCCCCCCGCGGTGTTCGAAATGATCCCCCCATAGCCTCCTTGACCAAGGTAGTTCATCCAGGGCGTGGGCGTATCCGGGCGGGTAATGACATACTCGCTTGTGGCTTCATCGTAGTAGCCGTAGTCGTTGCTGATCTTTGCATTCTCCATCGCATATCTCCATATGATCATCGGAACAGGAATAACCGCTTGTCCAAACGGTTTCAATTATACATGCTGCAAGACACGCCGGAACATAGGCGGCTGTTTTGCCCGGTGGAGTGGTGGGAATGAACACGCGATGGATGCAGCAAAAAGGGCTGCCTGAAATGTGTTTCAGACAGCCCTGAAGGTGCTTTCTTTTATACCAATCGTATATCCTTACTGGAAGTTAACCACCAGGTATGCAACGTTGACACCCGACTCTTTTGCCGCAAGGCTGATCTGCGTGGCGCCAGGCGTCGTAATGCCGAAGCTATAGGTGCCATCTCCAGTGATGAATGAGGTCACATCAAAAGTGATCCAGCTGCCAGCACCGAATGCTCCAGAGGAGCCCAGCAGTGTGCCCAACGCGGGGGCGGTATTGTAGTTGACCGTGGTCTCACCCCAGGTATTATCAGCAACGGTCAGTGCATTAATGCCAGCACTGGAGCTGGTATTGGCGTATACATGCAAGTAAGCATGGCGGATGGTAGCACCGCCTGTCCCCTGGACGTTGAAGCGCAGGTAAGCGTGTAAGTCAGGGCTGCCATCCACGCGCCAGACTGTGATTGTTCCGTAATTAGAAGTCGGACTGCCTGAGTTGACATAGGTGTCTGCACCCACAGCGAAAGTCAGGCTCGTAGGTAAGGCGGGTGTTGTCGCGCTCGCTGGAGAAGATTGTACTGAATGGTTGCCACCTAGATCAAAGGCATCCACAGTATAGGTATAAGTAGTCGATGGTTGTACGGTGCTATCTGTATATGACAGGGTCGAACCGGAAACTGTTGTCAATACAGCATTATTTCGATAGATGGTGTACCCGGTCACGCCGACATTATCCGTTGAAGCCTGCCAAACTAGGTTCACCTGAGTTGGACTGGCTGCAGTCGCCGCTAAACCGGCTGGCACGCTCGGTGCTTGTGTATCCGCCCCCACCAGGTTAACCACCAATTGAGCCGCGTTGGCACCCGATTCTTTCGCTGCGAAGCTGAGAGTGGACGTGCCAGGTGACGTGATGCCGAAGCTGTACGTGCCCTCGCCAGTAACATAAGACGATATGTTAAGAATTACCCAGCTGTTGGCAGTGATTGCACCTGAAGAGGCTAGAGCGCTTCCTAATGCCGGTGCGGTGTTGTAAGTAACCGTATTTTCGCCCCAGGTATTATCCGCCAGTGCCAGGGCGTTGATGCCTAGGCTTGAGCTGCTGTTGGTATACACCTTTAGATAGGCACTTTGGACGGAGAAGCCCGCTAAACCCTGCACGGTGAAACGTAGATAAGCATGCAGGTCGGGTGAGCCATCCACCCGCCAGACGGTGGCTGAGCCATAGTTGGTGGTAGGGCTGCCCGAGTTGACGTACGCGTCTGCCCCAACGGAGAAGGTCAGGCTGGGGGGCATAGCCGGCATAGTAACACTGATAGGCGAGGATTGCGTCGAATGGTTGCCGGCCGCATCGAATGCATCCACAGTATAAGCATAAGTGGTGGATGGTATCGCACTATTATCCGTGTAGCTCAGGGAAGATCCGGGGACGGTGGCGATACTGCCATTGTCGCGATAAATGGTATAGCCTGAAACTCCGACATTGTCACTTGAAGCCTGCCATGCCAGGTTCACCTTGGTGGCGCTGGCTGCATTGGCGGTCACACCAGCTGGGACACTTGGGGCTTGGGTATCAGCTCCGCCTTTGTTGCAGGGGATCACGCCAGAGTCGACGATTGTACCGCTCGAACTGACGTAGCTGAAATTTGCCCCACTGGAGTTGAGCGCCAATTTAAGGGCTCCAAATGCTTGTGGGTTGAGATCAGATGAAAACGCCACACGCGGATCGGTTGTCGCAATTGTCTGCAATCCGTGACCCCCTCCCCCGGCGACGAATTCCGTAATTCCGGTGGCGTTCTGGTTTCCACTGCCATCTAACGGCACCCACCGCTGGTAATCATGGTCATGACCGTTAAGCACGATCGACACACCATCCTGTGCCATCAACGCCCAGATATCCGACATGGCTGTGGTTGCTCCTTCTGGGCCAATGTTGAACAGCGGTTGGTGATAGTACACAATGGTGCACAAGCTGGAATTTGCCACTAGGTCTTGGGCTAACCAGGCATATTGGGCGGAGGTGCTGCTTACACCAATGTGTGCCGCGTTGGAGTTCAGGCTGACAAAATGCCAGCCTCCGGCATTAAAGCTGTAGTAATTGGGGATATTGTTCCAGTAATCGAAGTAACCTGCAGCAGATGAGCCGACGTATTCGTGGTTGCCAATGGTTGGATCGGTGATGGGATTGAAAAGTGAATAACTCGAGCTTCCAATTCCATACCAGTTGTAATATTCCGAGACGGTGCCATCTTCATAAACATCACCCAAGTAGAGGAACAAGTTTGGGTTGATTGAGCTAATTAAATTGGTTACATTTGTCGCCGCGTTTCCACCATCAGCGCCGTCTCCGGCTGCCGACACGATGAAAGGCGACCCGTTTGGTGGAGTCGTGCCTGACGTAGGGGTAAATGTATTGGGGTTGATCGGCGGCAGGGCATTACCGTTGCTAAATATCAGGCTGATGGATGCCTGGTTGGCGGTCGTATATCCATCTCTCATGATTGCTACAGCAGCGATTGTATAGGTGCCATCCTGATATTTTGCGCTCGGGAGTATGAACGAGTAAGTGCTCAGAAAATCTGTCAGTAATTTACCCCCATTGATGGTGAAAGCGACGCGCGCAACACCGGGATTCGTTCCCGTCACACTGACCGTTGCACTTACTGTTACTGGTCCTGTTGCTACGCTTCCGGAGCTGGGTACGGTGAAACAAACGGTGACGCTGTATGCGCTGGACGAAGGAGTGCTGGTAGCGCAAGTGTTATTTGGAACAGGAGTCACGGTGGGAGTAGGTGCTGGCGTCGGTGTATTGGCAGGCGTCGCGGTGGCAGATGGTGTGGCAGTGGCGGTGGGAGTAGGTTTTGGCGTTCTGTTTGGCCGTGAATAAACGATTGATGATGGCACCAATGAATATCCTATAAGGATTAATGCCATGATAAAAAATAACATCCGTTTTCCGTTCATAATTTTCCTCCCTCGGACATTTCCCGGTCGTTAATCGACCGCCCCTGTCCCAGTCCTTGTTTCTGATTACCCGATTTCTATAAAGCCAACCAAGAACATAATTTCTTTGTCTTCGATCGGCCAAATCAATTGAGATTAATTAATCATGATCGCCGTTTATTGTCTTTTTGTTTTTTAACTCCCCTGTTCAACAATGTTCACGCTTAATAGATATCGAGGTTATTTAATTACCATATTTCTGCAAAAACCTAGCCACCCTATCTAAATTTACCGTGCACCGAGGTTTATAATTTCTACACCCTCTTGATTTTATTATAACTAATATTATCATATTTGTCAACTATTTGCTGCAAGCTTTTTTTCTCGCCTAGCGATTTTCATTATTTTTACGCATGACCTTTATTCGTATCTACCAAAATCCGGCGAAGCTGGTTCAGGTACACAAAATTCTAGATGGTCTTCACAATCTGCGTGCCTCTCATTGCCGGGTGAATCACTGGTATATGCAGCTTATTTATAAAGCAAAAAGGCTGTCTGAACTTGCATCTTCGGACAGCCTGAATGATTTGCTTATTTCACGATCGGATATTTTTACTGAATGTTAACCACCAGGTAAGCCGCGTTGACACCCGACTCTTTTGCCGCCAGGCTGACCTGCGTGGCGCCAGGGGTCATGATGCCGAAACTATAGGTGCCTTCTGCGCTGACGTAAGCGGTCACGTCAATGGTGATCCATGTTGCGGAACCGAACGCGCCGGATGCACCTAGCAGCGTGCCAAATGCGGGAGCGTTGTTGTAATTGATCGTGGTTTCGCCCCAGGTATTATCCGCCACCGTAAGAGCATCAATGCCGGCGCTGGCACTGGAATTGGCATAGACGTGCAGATAGGCGTGTTGGATCGTATGCCCGTTCAAACCCTGGACGGTGAAGCGCAGGTAGCCATTCAGGATAGGTGAACCGTCCACCCGCCAGACTGTGGCTGAGCCATAGTTTGACGTTGGGCTTCCTGAGTTGACGTACGTGTCAGCCCCAACCGTAAAGGTCAAGCTGGTGGGTAAGGCAGGCGTTGTCACACTGGCCGGAGAGGATTGCGCCGAATGGTTACCGGCTGCGTCGAAGGCATCTACTATGTAAGTATAGGTTGTGGATGGAGATGCGCTTGTATCTGAATACGTCAGGGTCGACCCCGATACAGTGTTCAAAACAGTACCGTTGCGATAGATGGTGTACCCGCTGACGCCAACATTATCCGTCGAAGCCTGCCATGCCAGGTTCACTTGGGTAGCGCTGGCTGCAGTTGCCGTCAATCCCGTCGGGACGCTCGGGGCTTGGGTATCTGTTGAACCAGGTGTAGTCACACTGGCAGGAGCGGATTGTGCCGAGTGGTTGCCAGCCGTATCGAATGCATCCACTGTATAGTTGTAAGTGGTGGAGGGTTGGGCAGTTGCATCTGAATAACTGAGGGTTGATCCGGATACAGTGGTCAATACAACACTATTGCGATAGATAGTGTATCCAGCGACGGCGACATTGTCAGTTGCTGCCTGCCACGCCAGGTTCACCTTGGTGGAGCTGATTGCCGTTGCTGTCAATCCAGTTGGTACACTCGGGGCTTGGGTATCTGCTGCACCAGATGTAGTCACACTGGCAGGCAAAGATTGCGCTGAGTGGTTGCCGGCCGCGTCGAAGGCATCTACCGTGTAAGAATAGGTTGTGGATGGGGATGCGGTGGCATCTGAATAGGTCAGCTTTGTCCCAGAAACCGTCGTCAGAACTACACCGTTGCGATAAATTGTGTACCCGGTAACGCCAACATTATCGGACGAGGCCTGCCATGCCAAATTCACCTGGGTGGCACTGGCTGCGTTGGCGGTTAATCCTGCTGGTACGCTTGGAGCTTGCGTATCCGCTTGTCCTTTATTACAAGGGATCACACCCGTATCCAGGACAGTACCACTCGTGTTGATGTAGCTGAAACTCGCCCCACTGGAATTGAGCGCCAATTCAAGTACTCCGAATGCCCGCGGGTTGGCATAATCTGAAAAAGCTACGCGTGAATCAGTTCTGGAAATCGTCTGCAAGCCATGGCCTGCTCCCCCTGCTACAAACTCAGTAATTCCAGTTGCACTGGGGTTTCCATTTGCATCAAGGGGTACCCAGCGCTGGTAATCATGATCATGTCCATTGAGCACGATCGACACACCATCTTGTGCCATCAACGCCCAAATATCCGCCATAGCCGTAGTCGATCCTTCTGGGCCGATGTTATACAGTGGATGGTGGTAGTACACAATGGTACACAGACTGGCATTCGCCGTCAGGTCCTGGGATAACCAGGCGTATTGTGCGGAAGTTTTACTTACCCCAATTTTTGAGCTGTTTGAGTTCAGGCTGACAAAATGCCAGCCGCCGGCACTAAAACTATAGTAATTGGGGATGTTGTTCCAATAATCGAAATACCCGGCACCTCCTGAAGAGCCAGAATATTCATGGTTACCGATGGTTGGATCGGTGATGGAAAGGAAATTGCTGAAATTCGTGCCACTCGTACCATACCAGTTGTAAAACTCAGCCACACTACCCTTTTCATATACATCTCCGAGGTAGAGGAACAGATTCGGGTTGATCGTGGATATTAAATGGGTAATTTTCGACGCGTTTGTCGCTCCATCTGCACCATCACCGCCTGCGGTTACAATGAATGGCGACCCGTTTGGCGGAGTTGTACCCGACGTAGGGGTAAATGTATTTGGATTGACCGGTGGTTGAGTATTGCCGTTGCTAAAGGTCAGATTGATGGTCGCCCGGTTGGCGGTGGTATAACCATCCCGCATCACCGCTTCCACCCCCAGTGTATAGCTGCCATCCTGCCACTTCATGCTCGGCAGAACAAAAGTGTACGGGCTCTGAAAATCGGTCAACAAGTAAGGTGTGTTAATGTAGAAAACGATACGTTGAAAGCCCGGATTTGTACCGGACACACTTGCTGAAACGGCAACCGTGACCGGCCCACTGACGGTGCTTCCCGAGTTAGGTGCTGTGATACAAAGGGTAACAGTATATTTACTCGATGAGGGAGTGCTTGATGCACAAGGATTTGCCAGTGGTTGTGCCAGATTAGGAATATTGGCTGCCGGATCAGGATTACTTGCTACTGGATCAGGAGTACTTGCTTCCGGATCAGGAATACTGGCTGTCGGATCGAGCGGACTGGCTGCATGATCGTTCGGTGTTGATTGCTGTGCATATGCCGGAGTTACTGGAATTGAAAATACCAGTAACAAGATCGCTATGAATAATGACATGCGTTTTATTCGCATAATTTTCCTCCCTTGGACTTTGGTCGTTCGTTATGAGACGATGCCCGTCCCAGGTTTACTAGTTTATTCCAGGATCAATTATTTGAAAGACCAGCCAACTCAATCCTTCCCTACCTGAGGATCGCCAAATAGCATCAATCATTGATATGCACATTTGAGATAGTAACCACATTTGCCTTCAGATTACCCATACTCTGTTGTGTTTTGCCTTGGTCAGTTTATACCTAAATGCTTACATTTGAAGCCTCGTAATCCCTCCACAATCAACAATGGATTACAGAGGTTTTCCACTGCAAAACCTCTTATTAATATTATAACAATGTTTATCTATATTGTCCATTATTTATATATACCAATAATGGGTTTAACCCATCATTGGCTAAGACCTGAATTGACAGATTTGACAGCTAATTATTTAATAAACAAGCAAGTGGCTGCTGGCCGATGCAATTCGGTCTTTATTCAATTTCCACAAACGGATTCCAGGCGACCTCCCATAAATATCCGTCCGGGTCCTGGAAATAAGCATCATAACCACCCCAAAAAGTATCCTGTGGCTCCTTGGTGATCTTTACCTCCGTCTGACGCAATGTTTTTATTATCTCATCCACTTCTTCCTTGGTTTTTACATTATAGGCGAGTGTCATCCCCGAAAAACCCCTCCCATCATTGGGTACCAATGCATCCTCCGCCAGTTTATCCTTCGGAAAAAGTGAAAATAGCATATGGTTAAGCGAAAAAAACACTACCATGCCGCCCTCTATGCCTTTTTCCGATGGAAACCCAATGATTCTTGAATAAAAATCGAAGGATTTCTGTAAATCATTTACCCCAAGTGTCACCATGCTTATCCGTGGTTCCATAATCTTGTTGACCTCCAACATTTGATGGTATCATCCTATTATCCAAATCCACTTCCATGGACGTTTACAATTTATTATTGGATTGCATTGGAATTGGCTGGTTTAGGATTCTGATTTTCGTCTAATTCTAATTTTAACTTGTTTGCCAGAAGGCATGGAAAAATTGTCCTCGAAACCCCCAAAATCCAAGAAATCCTGTCTCCTCGTCCCCCTTGTTGTGATCGGATTCCTCCTTCTTGTGGTGGTAGCCTCCGCCCTCAGCAACCTGGGACTTCCTCAGCACTCAACCACCCTTGACCACCTGAGCGATTTGGATAAAGCCCGCCTGTCTGAAGTTCGACATTTACGCACAGCTTTGGGTGACAGCACCTGGCCAGGCTGGTCTGAAGTAGATATTCCTCTGATCATCTACAATGAGCAGTATGCCTTTCTCCTGGGATACCCCCACCCACCCGCCGGTTGGATGAAGGTGCCTACGCTGGAACAGCGTGGTGGTCCATGGGAGGTAGTCCCTGCCGACACATTTGAAGGTCAGCTATATTACCGTACTCCGCTTACGGATCCCCAGAAGACTCCCCAAAGCTTTATCGTCAAAGTGGGTGACCGGTGGGTGGCAACCTTTATGACCCGCGAATACAGCCAGGTGGCTTTTTATCGTGATCTCCGCCAAAGCCTCCCGCCATTCATTTCCAACATTGTGCCGGTACGGCTTGTGTGGGCGCTGCTGATGGGAAAAACCGACTCATATATTGCCGCTTTAGAGCATGAGTCTTTCCACGCCTTTGAAGCCATCCAAGCAACAGATCGTTTGAATGCCTCCGAAGAAATGTATTCAGTGATGGAAAGTTATCCCTTCGATGCTATGGTAACACCCTGGAAGCAGGAGATGGATGTGGTATTGCGTGCCGTTCAAGCCAGTACCGACGTTGAGGCGCGCGATTTAGCACGCCAGTTCCTTCAACTCCGGGTAGCTCGCCGTGCTGGGCTGACCTCCGACCAGGTGCGATTGGAACAGCTACGGGAATGGGAGGAGGGGCTCGCCAAGTATGCCGAGCTGGAAATTTCCCGCCTGGCTGAAGCCGATAATAGCTATCTCCCAGTTGTGGCGATGTCTCAGGATAAGGAATTTAAGGGTTACGCTGGTCAGCAAAAATTTTGGTCAGAACAGCTGAAGGAAGCGGCAAACACACAGGGACGTTCCGGCGATGCGCGCTTTTATTATTCCGGTAATGCCCTGGCAGTGCTGCTGGACCGATTGATGCCCGGTTGGAAATCGCGTGCCGTTCCAGGTGGTGAGAACCTGGATGATTTGCTGCAACAAGCGATGAAGTAAAGCAACCTTAGCAGGCGAGCGCCAATTGCGTCTTGCACTGAGATTGATAGTTCCTAAGCTATCGAAGGGAAATCATTGAGTCCTTACGATACCGAGCCGATTAAAAGTTCATCCTTTACAGTGTTGCAACTGCAGCCAATCTACGATAGGATATAGCTGCATACAGAAATCGGGAATTCATGCAAATCCTATCCACCAAGCTGTCCGTTCCACCCATCCGCTCCAGGTTGGTCCCGCGTTTAAGGCTGGTCCAAAAGCTGAATGAGGGCTTGGAATGTGGTTTTATACTGGTTTCAGCCCCTGCCGGCTATGGAAAAACCACTCTACTGAGCGCCTGGCTGGAGCAGCTCCAATTTCCATCAGCCTGGTTATCACTCGACGATAAAGATAACGATCCATCCCGGTTTCTTGCTTATTTCATCGCTGCCTGCCGTGAGGTTGATCCCAGCATCGATGTAGATTTTGGAACCCCACCCGGGATAAGCTCCCAAGCCGAGGTTGAGGCTCAGCTGACATTATTAATTAACCACCTTGCCCAGACATCACAGACCTTCTGTGTGGTGCTGGACGATTTTCACGTCATTCAGGAAAAGCTCATCCACGCGGCAGTCAATTTTCTCCTCGAGCACCGCCCCGAGTCACTCCGTTTGGTGATCGCCACCCGTGCAGACCCACCCGTGCATCTGGCGAGGCTGCGCGCTCGCTGTGATATGCTCGAGCTGCGCATGGCTGACCTGCGCTTCACCCCCCAGGAATCGGCCGATTTCCTGAGCTGCACCATGGGGTTGAAGGTAAAGTCTGAGGATGTCGCTCGCCTGACTCTGCGCACAGAAGGTTGGATTGCTGGTTTGCAAATGGCAGCCTTATCCATGCAGAATACGAGTGATGTATCGAGCTTCATCGCCGCATTCACTGGCAGTCATCATTACATATTCGATTACCTGCTGGGAGAAATCCTTGGGCAGCAATCCCCCGAAATCCAACATTTCTTGCTCTCCACCTCAATCCTCGATCAATTATCTGCCCCTTTATGTGAAGCAATGGTTGAAGCTGATGAGCGAGCTACGACCACCCATTCTTCCGCCTCGATCCTCGAAGATCTCGAGCATTCCAACTTGTTCATAATTCCTATGGATCACGAGCAGCGTTGGTATCGTTACCACCCTTTATTTGCTGAGCTGCTGCGCAGCTTCCTACAGAAAAACAACCCGGAGCTGATCCCGGTTTTACACAATCGCGCCAGCAGCTGGTACGAGGATCAAGGCATGGTCTCCGACGCCATCCGCCATTCGTTTGCGGTCAATGATTGGGAGCGCATCGTCAGGCTGATCAGTGCCAATATTTTCGCCTTGCTGGAGCAGAATGAGCTGACCAACGTGGCCCGCCAGCTCGAAAGCCTGACCAAGGAAAAGAGCAGCGCCCGTCCTTGGTTGCTGATCGGGCGTGCCTGGCTGGCCGCATACACCGGGCAACTGAGCTCAGTCGAGCCCATCTTGAAAATGGCGGAAACCGAGATTGACAGCTTGAAGAGTGAAGTGGAGCTGCAAACCCTCGGGGGGCATATCGCCGCAATTCGCGCCTACGCTAATTGGATTGGCGATCAGCGTGAGCTTGCCGCCCAGGCGGCTCAGGTGGCCCTTGAATGGTTGCCTGCCGATGAACGTTTGATCCGCTGCCAGGCAGCTACTCTGCTCGGTCTTACCCTCTATGATTTCGATGAGCGTGCCAAGGCTTTTGAACTTGCCCTGGTTTACGCCAGAGATTGCAAAGTCTCGCACGTGACCATATTTGCGCATGGTTGTTATGCCTGGCTGCTCTCCATGCAGGCCAGGCTGCGTGAAGCCTATGCCACCTGCCAGGAAGCCATTCGTCTCGCCCGAACCAACAACGCATCCCTGTCACTGCCCACACTCAGCCATGTTTACACCACATTAAGCGCGGTGTTGTTGGAGTGGAATGACCTGGAGGGGGCGTTGCATTACTCCAAGGAAGCCGTTGATCTGGCGCGCCGCTGGGAGCAGGCAGATGCATTGCATTTTGCTCTGGATAACTATGGCTACGTCTTGTTCGCCTCCGGGAATGTGGAAGGGGCATTTGATATTCTCACTCAGGTGTGGCAGGTTGCCCATCGCACCTCATCCTGGTTTGAACAGATCACCCTCTCCCAGGAGATTGAATGGTATTTATGCATGGATAATCTCGAGGCGGCATTACATTGCTTAAGCCGAGCACAATTGGATATCGATGAACCATTTAATAGATCCATCGACTCCTTCAAAAGCACTTTACTGCCCCTGACCTTTGTCCAAATCTATCTTGCTCAAAAACAATATCACAAAGCACTGACAGTAGCCTCGCTCGACCTGGAAGATATGGAAAAAAGAAAGGTCGGTCACTGTATCATCCGTTTACTCCTATTGCAGGCTTTAGCTTATTATGGATTGAAACAGGAACAGCAGGCGCTGGAATCAGTAAAGGGTGCTCTGACGCTAGCAGCGCCAGGAGGATACCTGCGAATATTTATCCTTGAAGGGTCCAAGATGATCCCCCTTTTACAACAAGCACGCTCAGCCGGGATCATGCCAGAGTATATAGACCGAATATTGGAGGTCTTTGATCTAAGTACCAAAGCGCTGCCGGTCCAGACACCTCCACAATCACAATTGGTTGAGCCGCTCTCAGGGCGGGAGATAGAAGTGCTTCAACTGCTGGCCCAAGGTTATACGGATAAGAGGATCGCCGAGGACTTGGTGATAGCCTCCGAGACGGTCCACAAACACCTCAAAAATATCTACGGCAAACTGGACGTCCACAGTCGCATCGAAGCCACCCTGCGCGCCCGTGAGATTGGTTTGCTGTAAAGCTCCGACACCTTAAATACCCAACCGCATACCCCTTCAATACCCTCTTTAGGGCCTGATTCATCAGTCCATTTGTTGTATTCTAGGTATTGTTGCCCCATCTGGGGAAATAGTTTTTCACGAGGATTGGTAGTTTCATGGAAATTTCTCAAATCAGGTCCAGCCAGGTCAATACCTACCTCATTCGGCTCCAGGGAGCCCTGAATTCTCCCACCATCGATTGGTTCGGTGATGTGACTATCATCACCCAGGACCATGACGAGACTTTCCAGATCAGCCTGACCATCGATGCAGCGTCATTACGCATTTTTTTAGAACAATTCCAGGATCTCAGCCTAATCGTCTTGCCCAAAGAATCCATCCAACCTGGAGATCAAATTTAGCCGATCCCATATAATGAACCAGAAGGAGTAACGCAATGCAAATTGACGTTCAACCTCAAGTAAATACAAACTTTGTAGCGCCAGCTGCTACATCTCCGGCTATTGAGCTACACAACCTGACCAAATCCTATGGTAAAGTCCGTGCCCTGCGAGGGATTGACCTAAAGGTAGAACGTGGTGAAATTTTCGGTTTCCTCGGCCCTAATGGGGCTGGAAAGACTACGACCATCCGCTGCATGTTGGATATGATCCGACCTGATGGCGGCAAGGTCCTTCTGCTGGGATTGGACCCTCAGGTCGATCCGGTAGCAGTCCAGGCTCGCACTGGCTACCTGCCCGGTGAGATGCAGTACTACGACAATCTCACTTCAGGGCGTCAGTTGCGCTTCTTCAACGATTTGCGCGGCGGCCGTGCCGATTGGGGATATGTGGAAAACCTGGCGGATCGCCTAACACTTGACCTTAACCAACCGATCAAGAACCTCTCCAAGGGCAACAAGCAGAAAGTGGGTATTATCCAGGCTTTGATGCACCGCCCCGAGCTGCTGCTCCTGGATGAGCCCACCAGCGGTCTCGATCCGTTGATGCAGCAGGAGGTGTTAGCGCTTTTACGTCAGGCGAACTCCTCCGGCACGACGGTCTTCTTTAGCTCTCACATTATGAGCGAGGTCGAAAACCTGGCTGAGCGCGTGGCGATTATCCGCGCTGGCGAAATCGCGGAAGTCACCAATACCAGCAGCCTAACCCACACTTCAGTCAACCGTGTCACCATCCGTTTCAAGCGTCCGACTGAATTCGCTGAGTTGGTTTCTCTTCCAAGGGTGGAGCTTCTCTCACAAGTGGACCAGACCTGCATCACATTGCAGGTGACTGGGGATATGGAACTGCTAGTGCAAGCACTGGGTAAGCTGCCCATATTAGATTTGGAAACCGAGCGTCCATCGCTCGAAGAGGTCTTTCTCACGTATTACAAAAAAGAAGCCTGAAGCAAGGAGAACAACCATGAAACGCTTATGGACTACTTTTCGCTACACATTTACCGGTTTACGTTGGTCGATTATTGGCTGGGGCTTGGGGTTGGCTCTTTACGGGCTGATGATTATCCCCATGTATGAATCTTTAGGCGCTCAGCCAGGAAAATTCCAGCAGATGATCTCAAGCTACCCTCCTGAATTCCTGGCATTCTTTGGCGCGGATTTGAATAGTCCTCTCACGCCGGCCGGTTTCCTCAGCATGTATGCCTTTTCGATGCTGCCGGTCATTATAGGCGTTTTCGCTGTGATTGCCGGGAGTGGCTTGATTGTCAATGACGAAGAACATGGGCGGCTTGATCTGATCATCGCTCACCCGGTCGGGCGTCCCCCATTTTTTTGGGGCAGGTTTTTAGGTTTGCTGGGTGCTGCCTTCTCCATCATGCTGCTCGCCTGGTTGGGGTTTAGCGTTTTGCTTGGCCGCTCGAGCATGGGTTTCACCTGGGGTCAAATGGCAATTCCATTCCTTTCCTTACTCGTTCAAACCCTGGTATATGTCTCATTGGGGCTTCTGCTAAGCATGCTGCTGCCTTCTCGCAGCCTCGCCGCCATGGTAACCGGTGTCGTCATGCTGCTCAGCTACCTGATTTCCTCCCTATCCTTCATGAACAAACGCTTGGACCTGGTTGCCAGGGTACTCCCGTACCACTATTTCCAAACCGTCCTGTCAATCCAACAGCTAAACCTGACTTGGCTTTTTGGTCTAATCGGAATCAGTCTTATCATGACACTATTGGCATATATACGCTTCTCCCGCCGCGACATCCGTCTTAGTGGTGAAGGTAGCTGGCGCACGAGATGAAGACCAAAGTGGAATTGATCAATAAATATCCATGAGTACAAAATGGTTACACAACCCATACCTGTAACAAAAGTGCGTGAGGACAAGAAGTCATCTGGTGTACTGATTTCTACACTTCAATCCACCCTTTTGGTGTTCCTCTTGTTTTTCCCCTTGACCTTCATGAGAATGTATTTTCATGAAGCAGGTCATGCATTGTTTAATCTAACTCAAAGGGTTCCTATCCATTTCATCTATGCCCATCCATTCTCTTTTGTGGGTTTTTCCAGACCAATGGCTGATTATCAAAGCTTTTGGCAGCACGCATCTGGAACCATTACCGAACTTCTGCTATTTGGATTAATCTTTATTCTGTTATGGAAGCATCGCTCATTTTATACCCTCCCCTTCCTGATAGTCTTCCCCTGGATTTGCATCTATAACGGGATTGGTGGCTTCTTCGACATTTCAGGTCACTCGGGTGATTACTACAATATTATCCTGATCATGGGATGGCCAGCAACAGGATTTTATGTAATGAGCCTGATCCTTACAGTAGTTGGAATTTTCTTTTTCATCTCACTCATGCCCCTCCTGGGCCTGGCATCGGATGATGGAAAAACACTATTCGTGCTTCCATCAGCAATGCTGTTGTACACTGCAGTCGGGTTGCTTGTTGCTTATTTCCTTGTTCCCGGATCACCCATTGATATAAGATACCATCTGGCACCAGAAATTATTCAATCCGCCTATTACCGACCCATTTTTCTGGGATCAATCGGAATTCTACTCGGTGTGATCTATATCGTTCTCTATCGCAGAGTTTTTCAACGGATTCCACAAGTATTAAAGACTGAAACGGTCAACCTTACGTGGGGAGATTTTTGGTACCCCGGTTTACTTTTCACCGTCAGTGTGATCCTTGGCTTAATCGTTATCAGCTAAAGCGTTTTATAAGTCGACTGACAGATGCCGGAGGATTATTTACCCTGTGCATTTCTACTGATCGGGTCTGATCCGTTATCCACCAGATTGACACGAATATTCTGGTATAAAAATACCCTCCCCTTTACCCCAACAATACCCCGTTTAGGGCCTGATTTATCAGGCCCTTTCTTTTATTATCAATGTGTAGTCTGAAAACCCGATCATACTGGATCCACTAAGGAGCGATGATGGAGCTTAACCAAAAAGAGCAGTCGAACATATATCACATTCTGGTCAGGGAAACGCTCGACCGCCAGTTCGCCGATTGGTATGGCGATTTATCGATAACACCCCGTGAGAATGGCCAGACTCTCCTCATCGGCTCCTTCGCTGACCAACCCGCCCTGCGTGGCTTTCTGGAACAGCTATGGAATCTCAATATCACTGTGATCAATGTCGAAAGGATCGAGAATGAAAGCTAGATTTATATTAGTCCTCATATTTATTTTGCTTACCGCCTGCGTAGGAGTCACCCCCCAGACAGCTGATCCAACCGCACCAGCCACCCCTACTCTCGAGCCAACCATGTCTACATTGCCCAATCCGGCATCGGTATACTGCGAACAGCATGGCTACACAAGCGAGATCCGTACTGCCGCAGATAACAGCCAATCGGGCGTTTGCATCTTCCCCGACGGCAGTGAATGCGATGAGTGGGCTTACTTCCGCGAAGAATGCTCCCCGACCGGTCAAAGTACAGCTCAACCAGACCCTGGTTCAGCGTTCTGCGAGATGTTGGGTTATCCAGTAGAGATGCGCACCAACGCTGATGGCAGCCAGATTGGGATCTGCCTGTTCTCAGATGGCAGCGAATGTGTCGCCACAGCATTATTAAAGGGAGAATGTGTACCTGTCAGTCAGCTTGCCTCTATGCCCAACCCCAGCTCGGTCTACTGCACTCAACAGGGATATAACCTCGAACTCCGCACCGCAGGTGATGGTAGCCAGGCAGGTGTATGCATCTTCCCGGATAGCAGCGAGTGTGATGAGTGGGCGTATTTCCGTGGAGAGTGCAAGCCATCCAGCAGTACTTCAATCACGGGAGCTCCGGAGTACGACAGCCAAGGCAGGAAAATCTATCGAAATGAAACTCTCGGATACAGCTTCCATTATCCTGCTGAAGCTGTGATCTCAGTAGACGATGAGCCGAAACATAGCCTGAGTATCACTGGACCTGGTTTGGGCTCTGAATTCTGGGGCATCGCCCATCCGACTGACCGAGAAGAGTATCGCCCTCCCGAGAATGTGGATTTACTGCAGTGGCTCACCGATCACTATCTAGTGGGTGAGAACCGCCAGCCTGATGAGCAAATCGCCGGGACGACCGCTATTCATTATCGCCACGAGCCCAGCCCGCAGTCTTACGCCTTTGACCAATACTTCTTTGCGCATGCCGGTCAGCTATATCAGATCAGTATTGGACATGGCGCCGAAACTGAAGATTGGGAGCTGGATAACCGCTTCCTGCAGAGCTTCCAATTTGATCAGCAATCTGCGCTGGCAACCTCACCTACCCCCATTCCGACTGCCGTACCGATCGACCCCAGCTTCTACCAGAGTTTTTGGACCTATACCCATCCTGTTTATGGGTTCTCGATCATGGTCCCAGAAGATTGGGTGGCGGAAGAGACCACCACAGGTGATCCAGTCATGAACAACCATACCCTTATTCTTCATCCTCAGCCAGCCCCGGAGGCCTATCCCATGATCCGCATGTCCTTCCGCACTATCGGTGAAGATGTGTTGCTCTGGCCAACCGGGGTTGGCCAGGGGGAGTTTATTTCCCAGGGAACGCTGGATGTGGCCGGTGCGCCTGCCAGTCGGAAATATTTCGTCTGTCCTAACGGGATAATAAATTCAATCTATTACCAGGGTGGCGAGAATGAATCCAATATCCAGCGCGGCAACATGGAGTTCGGGTTCATCTATAGTTATTCTGGTACATATTGCCAGGAACCCTACAGCCTGACCGGCAAAGTCCAGCTGGTGGGTGAGCTGATCATTGCTTCTCTGAAAGTACCCTAAATATATTGGAGGCTTCTTATGAATACCATAGCAGCAGTAAACACCAATGACAAGGCTTCCTACAACGCTCGCTCGATCGGCTATAAGGTTAGCATGTTCGTTGTGCTACTGGTCTGTTCGTTGGCGGTCTTCGTTTTAGGATCGAATTATGTCCAATTGTTCCCTACCAATGGCAATAGAATCTATGCCGTCTGCCTCACAGGGTTCTTTTTAGTCGCCGCTTTTTTATTCAAGCGCAGCGATAAGTTTTTCAAATATTGGCTGGTCGCTTACGCCTTCTTCATCGCTTCGACAGTCAATCTCGTCTCTGCGTTTTTTGCAGGTTACAACACTGAATTCGTTCACCTGTTTGGATATACAACTGACGCTAATAGAATCGACGCACTCGCTAAAATGTACGAAACCCTCCTGATCATCATCCCCATCATTGTGTTGACCTTGATATCAGGGGCAGACCTGGGATCAATATTTATCAAACTCGGCAACCAAAACTATAAATGGGGATTCGCCGTCGGCGGCCTGGTGCTGGTTAATTTCTTTACTTCGGTGCTGATCTTCTTCGGTACTGGATACGAGCTGCCTAAACTTGGTTCAGCCATCGTGTGGGGCTTCGTATTTTCAATCTGTAACGCTTTTTCGGAGGAGCTGTGGATCAGGGGTCTATTCATGAAGAAGATGTTCCCCATTATCGGGATCGGTGGGACTGTTCTACTGACTTCCACCACCTTCGCCGTATTTCACTTCACCTCAGTGGCGTATTTACCCGCTCTTGCGGTGCCGGTGTTCATAGCCAACACCTTTACCCTGGGTCTGGCGTGCGGCATCCTGATGCAGAAAACGGACAGCATCTGGGGTGCCTATCTGATCCACATGGCCGCAGATATATTTCTGTTCATCGCCACCCTGGCGGCCCGGTAGAAGAGAAAGGAGCAGTCGATGGATAAAAACGACAAATTCTGGCTGTGGATCACTGCAGCCGTATCGATGGTCATGGGTTCCGTCATCGTGCTCAATGATAATAGTTCTGGCTGGTTTCTTATCATACTGGGTGTAGCAGACATCGCTGCCTCAACCGGAACCGCTCAGAAATGGGCTTTGTCCAAACTAAACCTCGCCCGCTGGGGTTTGATTGGAATAATGTTTTTAACCGTCCTGCTGGTTGCCGGTGTCATTACAGTCATTTTGACATAATGGCAACCAGCTACCCAGCTGCGTTCTCGTTCACTGCAAAGTAATGGAGATGATTGTATGTTCAGAACACAAAGCCTGGAAGTCGTATTCGTCGCTTGGGCCTTTCTCTTTCAGCTCATCTTGATCATCCATTTCGCCTTCCGTAAATGGAATTTTGATCTGGCTATGCACTACGGGTGGATTGTATATGCACTCAGCATTCCCGCTGCGGCCATAAGCATCATCTTGCTCATGAACGGGCAAAGCTGGTATCAATGGCTGGGTGGGTTTATCTATCTCATCTGGGCAGCCTATGGGTATTGGGTCGAATATGTCAGGCAGATCCAGTGGCGGTCTCCTATTCGCTGGTCCTTTCTTGGGCCCTATGTGTCCCTCTATCTTGCGACCGTGATGTTCTACTGGTGGCCGCTTGCTTTGATTTATAAACCACTTTGGTACGCTTATGCAGTTTTATTCGTCGCCAGCACTATTCTGAATATAAGCTCTCACCAAAGTAAGCCACGATTTGTTCCAAAGGAAGGATTATTATGAAAGTCAAAATACTCAAAATCATCTGGGGAGTCATCTTGGTCCCACTGGCAGGCTTGTTACTTGCAGCCATGATGGGCTACGTTAATTTTGATCGGAACCCTGCAAAGACAGCGCTGATAATATTTATATGTCTGAGTTCTGCCTCCTTTGTTAGTTATTTCTTGAGCGGCGTTAAGAATTGGGGTTGGCTCTTCCCCGCCTTATTCTCTACTGCCGTGGCCCTAACTGTAGCCCGGGTCTTTGCTTATGATGGCACTCCTGTCAAAGCTTTCCCCTTCCTGTTAAGCTTCGCCATCCCGTTCTATGTTGGCTATATCCTGAATCGGAAGCAGTGGGAATTGTTGGTTCCAGCTTGGTTTCTGACCATAATCGCCGTTCTCCCACCCCTTATCGAACGAATTAATCCTGATGTTCTGTTTGCGCTTGTCTTGTACGCCATCTCCCTGCCTTTCCTCGTCGGATACCTGGTCAATCAACGCTGTAAATGGGCGCTCTTTATATCTGCGGTCCTGGGTTTTATTGGGATATTCTCATTGGTTGAAATATTTATCCATGGAAATATTCTTGGACCTATGGTAATGCTGCTTATTGCCCTGCCCTTCTTCATTACTTTTTCCGCATCCAAGAAACGTTGGTGGGCACTCATCCCGTCCGGGGTATTCATTAGCATCGGGTTTATAGCCTTTTTGGACAGGCAACTTCCCGTCTATGAATACATACTTATCGGAGATCACCAGGTCGGATTTTACACCGGCCTTCTTCTCCTGGGTTTTGCTGTCACCTTCGCAATACTGTGGCGGCTAGACACTGCCCGGCCAAAGGAATGGGCCAGATACCCGGCGATTGGCTTGCTGGCGGTGTCTTTGCTGGCTTTTGTTCTCGGAGAGAGTTTCGACAATTTTCTGCCAGCAGTAGCCTTACTGGCTGTTGGAATTGTTATGCTTTCTAGTGGAATTCTTAAACGAGGAAAGACTCATCAACCTTCCTCCTGACGAATACCTTCTTCCATCCTGCCCAGGCATGCCTCTCCTCCGATGCCCCGGGTAGGATGAGGAGGGGTACTGCACCGCTATCGGACGTGACCCCACGACGCTTCGGCGCTCTGTTCCCATCTTTACTAACGAGGAATATCAACGTTTATATTCTATCCCTGGGGCATTTGAAGAGATTGTCAGGCGCTACATTGATATCGATATCACGGAGATTGTGTTTTTCCACCCATTCGTGCCCATGCTGATGCCCATGTTTGAGCGCATTGTCAACGAGGCAATTCCTAGACTGCGGAGCGATTTCTCAGCAGCTCAATGAGTGCCAGGGCAGCATTGTCGGCCGCGATTCTGGTATTCTGCATCATTCGCCCGAACTGTCGAATGACGCTGGGACGGCGCATGATTGCCATAAAAATCCTGCCTAATCGCAGGTTGGCTTCTTCGTCCATCATCTCTGCTGGGTCGATAGGTAATGGGGCACGCGGACCATCACTGATGGCGCGAATGGATAAAAGGGGAATGCCGTGTTCCGCTGCCACCAGTGCCATACCGGCCGTCTCCATTTCAAGTACCGGGTGCAGCATGTCTCCCAGCTGGTTCTTAGTTACCTGTGACCCCCCCGTTGTAACCGCAGTCCCAATGAACAGGTGCGCACTGCGCCCTGCTAGGCTGCGGCTGACAGCCTCCCGGGCACCCTGAGTCCAAGGTTCAAGTTGCTGCAGTGCCGTTGTCCCTTCCGGTCCGAGCCTGCATACAGTCTCAGCCGCAACCACATCCCCAATCGCCAGATCAACTTCTACGGCGCCGGCTATGCCAAAAGAAATCAGGCAGCGTGGCGAGACCGCCTCGATCAGGGTCCGGGCAGCTTCGCTTGCCTTGCGCATTCCCATGCCGGAGGTCACCAGCACGCAGAACTGCCCTGCAAGCTCGAAGCTCTTACCGTGGAATGCACTCACCCGAATTGGCTTCGTTCCCTTAATACAACGCAATAGGGCGTCGCTCTCCTGGGTCATTGCAGCGATCAGGCCGATTGTCTCCATGTTCCATGCAGCTTTTAATTAATATCAGCCGGCTTATACACTTCGGGCACAAACGTCTGGTCCGTCATGGGCGGACGGATGTAGCCTTTTTCTTCCTGCCGAGGCGGAAGTGTGATAGGTTCGGGAGTTAAATCCTCATACGGGATCATGCTCAGCAGGTGGTGAATGCAGTTCAGGCGGGCACACAACTTGTTATCCGCATTGACCACGTACCATGGCGCCTGCTTGATATCGGTATAGGCGAACATTTCATCTTTAGCCTTTGAATATTCACCCCATTTGGCGCGTGACTGCATGTCCATCGGACTGAGTTTCCAATGTTTGGTCGGATCGGAAATCCGGTCCTGGAAGCGGAGCTCCTGCTCTTTATCACTTACCGAGAACCAGTATTTGATCAGGATGATCCCAGACCGCACCAGCATGCGTTCCAGCTCCGGCACCGAGCGCAGGAATTCTGCATGTTCTTCATCCGTGCAGAAACCCATCACCCTTTCCACGCCGGCGCGGTTGTACCAGCTGCGATCAAACAAGACCATCTCTCCTCCAGCGGGCAAATAGGGAATGTATCGTTGGAAATACCATTGGTTTTTCTCACGCTCAGTAGGTGCGGGCAGCGCCACCACCCGGCACACGCGCGGGTTCAGGCTCTCGGTGATGCGCTTAATCACCCCTCCCTTGCCGGCAGCATCCCGCCCTTCAAAAATGACCACCACTTTCAGGTTCCTGTAGCGCACCCATTCCTGCAATTTAACCAGCTCAACCTGGAGGCGCCTGAGTTCGGCTGTATAGATTTTGTTATCCACCGAGATGTACTTATCACCCGGTTCATGTTTCTCTTCAGTATTCTCGGTTGGCTCCTGTGGGGGGGCCATTTTATTGGATTTTTTCGCCGCGGCAAGCTGTTCCTTTACCGTTTTATCCTTGGCGTTCTTGCTTTTGCCTTTTGGTGCCATTTTTCTCTCCTTCTAGCTGATCGCTCCTCCGTTGGAAAAGAGCACCAACCTGAATCTCTTTATCCTATATTTTAAACCGAGTCCATCTTTACCGCTCTTATTTTATTACCTCTCTGCCATTTTTCTCCAATTTCATCAAAATGAATCAATATGATCTATAGGAAAAATTCACTTTCTGGGTGACTCACATCTTGAAACAGGGTGATATAGCATGGATATGCCTGAAAAGGTAATCATACACTTATATAAAGGAGAATGGAAATGACTGCGTATAATTTACTGTGTGCGGGCTTAATTGGCGCCTTGTTCGGGGTGGTGCTCGCTTTCATCGGCTATCGGTTGTTCCTCGTCCTGCTGCCGATTTGGGGTTTCTTTTTCAGCCTCTTCCTTGGAGCTAACACGGTTCAATGGCTTTGCAATAGCTCCGGCTTCCTGGTTAATGTCACCGGTTGGGTGGTGGGGTTCGCCGTTGGTGCAATCTTTGCCGTCCTTTCCTGCCTGTTTTATATCGCAGCGGTGGCGATCATTGCTGGCTCCCTCGACTATTTCGTTGCTGTCTGCGGGCTGGTGTGGATCGGTGTGAAAGCCGGCTTCCTGCTCTGGCTGATCGGCATTGTAGTGGGTGTCGTCGTGATTTTTGTAACCCTCCAGTTTAACCTGCAGAAATGGGTCATCATCACCACCGCAATAATGGGTGCCGCAGTATCTTTTGGGACTATTTTACAGATACTATACCCTGCATCCAACCTGCTCGACAATCCGGTCAAGTTCTTCCTGGATAAATCCCCGTTTCTCTTAATCCTCTTTGCTCTGATGGCAGCGGCAGGCATCGTGGTGCAGTACTTGCAGAATAAATCATTTACCCTGGATAGCTATAACCGCATGGAAACAGAATAGATATCCATATTGACAGGTATTATGTAATATCCAATTAATCAAACTGGCTCTCCCTGCCTTTCCGCTCATACCTATCCGGTAGCAAACAGGGATCTGGTAAAATAAAAGATGAGGTTGGCCAATTCATTTTGGTCAGCCTCATCTATGTTAATTTAATAGTTATGCGAGTATTTTCCTCGTTACGCTTGAAATTGTTCGAAAAGCAGCAAATGTGAAAATCCTGCAATCATTTTTTCATCGATTGGTTGTATTACACCTATATTCTTTCACATTGCAACCGCCTTTGACTTATCGGGAATCGCAGCATCAAATGCTTTTTTCAGCCAGGTCATCACTTCAGCATCGATTTGCTTTGAGTCAGTGATGCTTACCCGGTGTGTAACCATGGCATTCCAATTGCCAGCAGCTTCGAAGCGCACTGTTGTGCCCTTGCCTTTGAGCTTGATCCCGATAACGAGGTGATCGCTAGTGAGTTGCACGATGGCAAATTTTTTCCCTTTACGTAATAAGCTGATATAGGTGTTGGTGGGGTCGGCTGAAAAACCGTCCCCAAATTCATTGATCCTCTCTATTAGCTCATCGTAGGGTAGGCGCCAGCGAGCCTTGTCGCCCTTGAATAATCGGTCCACTTTCTCGTCATCGCTTGCCTGGGGCTGCGTGGCGGTTTGCAAGGTGAGCACGATTGCCATGGCATGCCCATGCCCCAGTCCGTAGTCGTTTTTCAGCCAGGCGACAATCTCACCGGTCTTGACTCCTTCTTTGAGCATCCCCTTCTGCTCGGCTAAGACTCTAAAGTCCTCCGGTGTTTTTCCCGTCTGTATCTGGATATTATCGAGATATGCCTGTAAAGTCATATTCGTACTCCCATATTCTTCAGTATGAAACTTGCTGGTAATTTGACCAGGTTTGATGGAGATGGTCAGGTTACCACTGACTTATAAGCTTTCTTCAACAAACAATATATCTAATAGATACACCTAGGCTTTAGGATTTGGTGAAGAAATCCACCAGAATAGGTGCAAGTATCTCTGTATTTACATCGTGGGTCTGACCTTCCAGAGTGCGCTGCTGGGAGTGGGGTATGGCCTTCGCCAGCGAGGTGGCTGTGGGATGCATAAATGGTCTGGATTGCTGGTCAGCTCCTCCATCCATCACCAGTGCAGGAACTCTGATTTTGGATGCCCGGTCGAGCGGTGCGATCCTGTCATCCCCCATGGTAGCTGCATCATAGACCAGCGTCGGAGCTACGGCTTCGAACATCGGCCACATTGGTGCCTGGCGCATCCCGTTCACCTGGTCAGGTGGTGTGCCCACGAATTGCATGAACAGCGACACAGCATCACCGTGTTGGTGCATACTTATCAATTCCGAGAGCTTGCAGCGGTAGTCCTTCCATTGCGGTAACTCATCGATCATGGAATTGTAAGGTGGCTCATACAAAGCCAGCTTACTCACTTTATCCCCGAGCGCTATTGCTGTCTCCAGGGCAAGGCAGGCGCCAGACGATATGCCATATATGTAGGCTGAACCACCCGCCTCCTTGATCAGCGCGTCCAGGTCTTCAATTTCACGTTCGACTGTGTATGGCTTGGAATTGGTGCTCTCGCCGCGCCCGCGCCGGTCGTAAATGTAAACCTTGAAGCTTGGCGCCAGTAGATCAGAGAGATGCCCCATCGGTCCGAAATTGCGGTAGCAAATTGCTCCATCCACTAAAATGACTGCCTTACCGGATCCTTTGGTTTCGTAAGCAATCTCAGTTCCATCTTTTGAAATTACCCTATTCATATAATCCTCCATTTCCAATTTGATCTCCTGTTTTATTTTGTATATATTCTTACTATGTTCAAATTACATTTACGTTGCTCACACTGGATGGTAAATTAGGATCAGGATCCCCGCGCCGATTGGTTTTGCTTCCACTAGTTTTAACGGCAGCGCTTCGGTCCCTTGATCAAACAGGCGCTTGCCCATTCCCAAAATCACCGGGTATACCATCAACCGGTATTCATCAATCAGCCCAGCCTGTGACAAAGTATTGACTAGTTTGCCGCTCCCCGCGATCAGGATATCCTTGCCTGGCGTCGATTTCAGCGCTGCTACTTCCTCGGCAATATTCCGCTTAATCACCTTCGAATTATTCCACGCCGGCTCTTTCAGTGTGGTTGAAACCACGTACTTAGGCATGCCGTTCATCTTGTCGGCAAATTCACCCGTCCTCGAAGGCCAGGCTAACTCAAACTCCTCGAAAGTCAACCGTCCTAAAAGCAGGGCATCGGAATCCATAACTTCATCCAGTTTGAACTTATCCCCCTCCAGTCCACGTTCAAACTGGAATGCCCACCCACCACGCTCGAATTTCTCAGCGCCGCCAGGGTCCTCCATCACCCCATCCAGTGTAACAAACTCGGATACAATGATTTTTCTCATAATTTCGCTCTCTTTCCTTACCTCCCCACTCCGTGAAGCTGACCTGCTGCTCAAACCTAAGGCCTTTCTACGTCCTTTCCGCCTCAGAGATTGTGTATTCTGATCCCTGATTTCGAGTTATTCCTCGAGCCATTCGGTGATGAAGTGCCGGCTAACGTGGATATCAACCTGCCTCAACGTCTGGTCACCGGTGTTGCTGAATTTTTGCGCAGTTTCATCGGGAACGATGATGATCTGGTCGGTGTGGGCGGCAATGATTTCAGGTCCCACTAAATATTCAGCCTCTCCCTCCTAGATAATGAAAATTTCCTCGTATGGGTGTTTATGTAGCCTCACACTGCCTCCGGGTTTCATCTCTACCCATATAAATGAAACCTCTGTATCCTGGTACTTCCGGTCTTCGAATTCGTAGGTATCCCCATCGAAAGGCAGGCTGTTCCTATTAATGAGTGTATAGCTTGTATCAACTACCATGGATTTTTCCTGGTTTTAACTAAAAAGAGTGGCAAAGATCCCTAAGGCCATAGACACAATGATTTCTATTTAATAATCGCCGGTCTAAATGCCCAAATAAAAAGCAAACGGTTATTTCTACTTCTCGCCTGATGGATTGAATGCGATTGCTTCTCGCACTAGAGCTTTAAGGGCAGGTTCATCGATTCGAGCACCCTCGAAATAATCAATCCCCCGACTTTCCTTTGCATCCAACCCGGCGTTGATAAGTTTGTTCGGATCTGCAAGGGATGCTCCTTTGAAAAAGTTGAGCTTCACGTGATCCTTAAACACCCCACCACTGCAGATCTTGCCGCCTTTCGTCCATACGGCCGTGCCCCACTTCCATTCCTCAACGATACCAGAGTCCGTCTCCAGGATCAACTTGCGCAGTCGGTCGAGGAGCTCCCCCCGCCAGTCCGTCAGGCCCGTAATCTGCTCGGAAATAAGCTCCGAGGGTGTCAAATCTTTCGTTACCATGGTTTTATTCATTTTCTTCAGCTCCTATCAATGATCATTTAGCTTGATCATGCCTTATCAATGCGGTAAAAGATCTGGTCGAAATTGTGCCCCCAGGTCGTTCCATCGAACGGTTTCTCCAGTTCAACCGTGATGGTATTTTTATCCTTTCTGGGTTCGGCGTTGAGTTCACCAACGCATTCCTCACCTGCGCGCTGGGCGCATTGATCTTTGTTATAGCTCTGCCGCTATATTTTTTACCCATATCCAACTCTTCATGACAATGGCAATCAATTTCCTCCTACTGCCATGGTACATTTGTTACAAATAACCTGCAATCAGCATATATACTAATTGCGACAAATTATATCTGATTAACGATTATACCATATTTTCCTGCCGGTTTTACCTCGCACCCGCTCGCTGCTCAGGCCTTTATTGAGCGTTCCCGGGTAGGAACTGCCTTTGCGTAATTGTGGAACCTCGAATTTGATTTATCCCAAGTGTATCTTGCCCATTTTAGACCTTAAGCCGTTGGCCTGATCTTGCCGGTCATACGTACATAGCTAAGGTGCATCTCGAGATATTGTTGGCGTTCTGTATACAAGGGTACGTTGACAACATCCTAAGTCAATTCCGGAAGCTCGTCAAATCCATGGTCAGCAATTTGCTTATACGACTATGTGGGTAAGGAAAAATCCTTATGAAAGGTCATGGTGTCATTCCTTGTTTAAAGTTGGTAGCTTCTCGAAGGATAAGCAATCTTGCCACTTTTGGACAAATAGCTTTATGGAAAAGAGTTTACACTAACAAAAAATTGCGGCATGAACATTAAGCAAACACTAATCTTACATTAAAAGCAAATGAGATACACTCTAACTATATACCGGTTCAACGCGCTTTTTCCCCATTCTCCATTTTCAACATTGTCTACAATCTACCCCTCAAATGGTGATTGGGAAAGATCGCGATCTTAATTCGCTTAATATCAGGAGGTGATTTTTGGGAAGATTGGATTCTGAACCAATTTTCATAATTAAGTAATACCTGTATCCCAAGCAGGAATCCATTCACTATTGACCTTCAATCAACCAGTCTACCCCGATCATAACGGGAGGGGCGCACATAGTGTGCCATGACTACGATCGATTGCTAAGATCATATAAGGAGAAAAGATGATTTCCAAACGTTTCCCAATGATTATCAGCGCTGTGATAATTATCGCCGCACTGATATTTGCACCTATGGCCACAGCGCAAACTTCTGAGGCGGGAGCGCGAGCGACAGAAACGATCAACCAGAGTGGTCCGATTACGGACGATGGTTCAACACCAGTAGCCTCTCGGCGTCTGATTATACAGCTCGAGTCTCCATCCCTGGCGGAATTAACCGCCACAACCACCTTAGCCAGGCAGTCTAATGGGCGGCTGGACTTGAATTCAATCGAAGCTACCAGCTATATCAACCAATTAAAAGCTGAACAAGCAGCCTTCGTAAGTAGCATGCAGAAGGCCATCCCTGGATCACAGGTTTCTTATTATTTGAATGAGACCAACCAAAAAGTCGAAGCGCGATACCAGGTTGTTCTCAACGGCATGGCGGTCGATCCGGGCACCATGTCCACGGCAGCAGCCCGGCGTATTCTTGAGCAGCTTCCAGGGGTGAAAGCAGTCTACCTGGACTTTGCCCACCAGCCGGAATTGTACGCCAGCTTGCCGTTGATCAACGCCCAGGCTGCATGGGACAACGCCGCGGTGGGTGGCAGAGAGAACGGAGGACAGGGGGTCAAGTTCGCTTCGATGGACGGCGGTGTGTTGGGTGGTAAATACTACCCGGCACCGATGTTCGACGGTACGGGCTTTAGCTATCCGGCAGGGTGGCCGGAAGGTGGATTGGGGTATACGGATAACAATAACGGCAAGGTGATTGTCTCGAGGGCGTATTTCCGACCCTGGGACCCACCCGCGTTAGGGGATGAATATGCCTGGCCTGGAGTGAATGGGACCAGCCACGGCGTGCACACCGCTTCCATAGCCGCTGGGAATGAAGTGGTTGCCGACTACGGAACCATCACTGAAACGATCAGTGGTGTAGCGCCTGCTGCTTGGGTGATGAGTTACCGGGTCTTTTATTACAGCGTGACCGCAGATGGATCATTCTACAACGCCGAAGGGATCGCAGCCTTGGAGGACATCGTAAAAGATGGAGCTGACGTGCTTAACAACTCTTGGGGCGGCGGGCCTTCCAGCATAGGCGGCGAATTTGATCCACTGGACCTGGCGCTGCTCAACGCAAACCGAGCTGGCATTTTCTTATCAATGTCGGCTGGCAACGCCGGACCAGCAGCCGGTACCACCGATCATCCCTCGTCGGATTATATTACGGTGGCTGCGAGCACCACCAGCGGGACGCTGGCGAGCGGGCGTTTCAGTGTGACCGCTCCTGAGCCAGTCCCAGCCACCTTGGTGAATATGCCCTTCATGGTAGCCGGATTTGGCGGCGTGCTAGCTCCTGGAGGAGTCTATCCCTTCTCTTACCTTCCGTCGGTTGTAGCGAACCCTGCAAATGTTTTAGGCTGTAATCCCTGGCCAGCTGGATCATTTGCCAGTAAAGCAGCATTAATCCCACGCGGCACATGTGAGTTTGGTGTCAAGGTACTCAATGCGGAAAATGCAGGTGCCACCTTTGTCATCATCTATAACAATGCCGCCGGGGGCGATACACTGATTAATATGGGTCCTGGTTTGGTGGGCAGCCAGGTGACGATCCCCTCGGTGTCTACCTGGTATAGCAAAGGACAGGCAATGGTCGCCTGGTATAATACATATACGTCCGCTTCACAGGTAACTTTCGATACCAACACGTACCAGGCGGGCAATACACCCGATGTCCTGGCCAACTTCTCAAGCCACGGCCCAGGCGCGGGGATGGTTTTGAAACCGGATATCACTGCTCCGGGAGTGAACATTCTGGCTCAGGGCTTTACACCCGGCGCCACAGGTGAAGACCGGCACCGGGGTTACGGGCAAGTTTCGGGCACCTCGATGTCTGCGCCTCACGTAGCCGGGGCAGCGATTCTGCTGCGCCAGATTCACCCTGATTGGTCGAATGCCTGGATCAAGTCAGCACTGATGTCCACTTCCAAGTATATCGACATCTACGATTATGACATGTCGCCTGCCCAACCTCTGGCGATGGGAGCGGGACGGCTGGATCTAACCCACGCGGCAGACCCGGGTGTGATCCTGGATCCACCCAGCCTGAGCTTCGGTCTTGTGTATACCGGGACGACTGAGACCATCAGTGTCGACGTCACCTCGGTCGCCACGAGCACACAAACCTACAGTATTACCCTGCTGGATACCAGCGCAGGTTTCCCAGGCGTGACCGTACTACCTGGTTTCAGTGTTACTCCAGATTTCCTTACGCTCACACCAGGTGAGACAGGGTCATTCTCGGTAACCTTCGATCCCACCACTAGCAAAGGCATTGGTGACAATCAGGGGTTTGTGGTACTGCAGAGCGATGATTATGACGCGCATATGCCAGCCTGGGCACGAGCAGCTTGGATGGCTGAGGCGGATGTCTTGATCATCGACAATGACGGCAGCTCGTCGTTAGGTAATTCGGATTACACTGGCTTCTATACAAACACACTCACTGAGTTGGGTAAAAGCTATGACGTCCTGGATGTGGATGCGGAAGCGGGCTCTGTCCAGAATTTCCTGAATGCTGTTGATTTACAGGCGTATAAGGCAGTGCTCTACTTCACTGGAGATAATTACTTACCCAACGGTACCTTTACCGTACCTACCCCGCTTACCTCGGATGACATGTATGCTTTGAACGAATATGCCCAAAGCGGGGGTTTGGTGATCGCCATGGGACAGGATCTTGCCAGCGTTTGGAATTCGACCAGCCCAGCCAATGCACACTTCACCTACTCCTTTACCCTAGGCGGACACTATCTGCAAGATAGTGTCAACAATTTCGAGATCAGCCCGACCTTTACTATATCCAGCACAACTTACCTGCCTATGCAGGGCTTGACTCTGGATTTGAGCGAAAATGGAGATGGTGCAGCCAACCAATACTTCGTAGACGAGATCCGCCACAACATTGCGGTGACGAATTCGCTATCCGTTGACCCGTCCTTCACTCCACTCTTCTACTTCAAATCCGATACGAATGTAGATAAAGGCACAACGGGAATGGCTCACCGTGAACAGCCCAGCTTGGAGAACCCCGGTGTGGCTTATACGGGGCGGTCGGTTTACACAACCTTCGGGCTGGAAGGGGTGAACAATGATACAGGCTTTACCACCCGCGAGGAGCTGCTACAGCGAGCCCTAGATTGGGGCTGGGATAACCCGGTAGCCTCGGTTGCTAAGAGCAGGACTAGCACCTCTCAATTCAGCTTCACTGCCAGCCTTACATCCAATATTCCCGGAACGAGCGGTGTAAGCTACCGTTGGGACTTTGGCGATGGCACTCGTTATAGCACCTGGTCTGCCAACAGCAGCACCACACACACCTACGCCAATCCCGGAAATTATAATGTTTGGGTAGAAGTGATCGACTCGCTGGGTAACCACGCCATCGGGACCAGTAAGCTCCCAACGTTCTTCTTCCCGCTCATCAATAAGTAAACGGTCTATGTGTCTCTTACGAAAAAAGTAAGCCTTTTTCAAGCGAGGAAACTACACAGGTGGAGCTAGATCCATCTGTGTAGTTTGCCCAAATAAACAGGCGGCCCGTGGCTAATGCCACGGGCCGCTCTTTAGTCGCGCTCATCAGGTCGAGAATTATGGCAGAGGGGTAAACAAGATACTATTCAGATTAGAATAATTACTCTCGTATTGGTGCAGATTAACACGTCATTTCAACTGAGATGGTGGGATTCGAACATAGTCCCCTTGTAGAATTAAACACCCTTCACGGGTGTCCACGGTGGGTTATCGTCTTGTCAATATATTAAGGGATCTGCGGCCGAGATCGTCCAGTTTACGCTGGCTGGTCTCACTTTTAATCGCTTATCCATCATAGTATATACTCCTCAGCACTGGTCAAGGTATTGCAGACATCTTGAGCAGGATTTCGACACTGGTACTCATCTGTCCGGAATCTACCTGTATGTCACTAATGTTCATTACTATTGCTCGGTGCTATATCCAATTGTGCCTTTCAGCATCCAGGCGAAGCCCGTACACCATGGAGAACAAGGGCTCATAATAATGGCGAGCCTTGACCGAAGGAATAAAATCCCAACCATGGGCTAAAATTATTCGCTAAATGTATAATAGGTGATAGGATGTCCATGCAACTTCTTACCACCAAATTCTATTTTCCACAGTTTCGCCCGAACCTTGTCGCACGCCCACGCCTGATCGAGCGGTTGAACGAGGGCATGCACTGTAAACTGACCCTCATCTCTGCCCCCGCCGGCTTTGGCAAGACCACGCTGGTCAGCGAATGGGTCGCTGTTTGTGAACGACCAGTCGCCTGGCTATCATTGGACGAAGGGGATAACGACCCCACCCGTTTTCTGACGTACCTCGTCGCTGCGTTGCAGACGATTGCGCCGAATATTGGAAAAGGGGTGTTGACTATTCTCCAGTCACCTCAGCCACCGCCAATCGAATCGATTCTGACAGCTCTGCTCAATGAAATCACCACCATTTCGCACAGCTTCATACTGGTGCTGGATGATTACCATGTGATTGATTCCCAACCGGTGGATCAGGCCCTTGTTTTTCTGGTCGAGCACCTACCGCCACAGATGCATCTGGTCATTGCCACCCGGGAGGATCCACATCTACCCCTAGCCCGGTTACGCGCCCGAGGCCAACTGACCGAGCTACGTGCTGCCGACCTGCGTTTTTCCCCGGCAGAAGCTGCCAACTTTCTCAACCAGGTGATGGGCCTGAACCTCTCGGCAGAAGACATCGCTGCGTTGGAAACCCGCACCGAAGGTTGGATTGCTGGCCTGCAATTAGCCGCGATCTCAATGCAGGGACATTCAGACACTACCAGTTTCATCCAATCTTTCACCGGCAGCCATCATTTCGTGTTGGACTATCTGATTGAAGAAGTCCTGCATCAGCAGCCCGAAGACGTTCAGACTTTTCTGTTGCGCACATCCATTCTTGACCGCATGTGCAGCCCGCTGTGTGACGCTGTTTTGGGTTCTCC
>JBGOXS010000008.1:0-95541 GCA_041479245.1 Anaerolineae bacterium | reverse complement strand
CGTTTACCTTTCAGGCGTTGCATGACTTCTAATCTGGTTATTTCTGCATTGCTCATTGTCAGTAGTTCGTCCATGTTGTGTCCCTTTAAAGGGGACATTTTAACTTTGCACAAAGGGGACTCTACTACTTTGCACTAACAGCAATTTTCCACATATATTGACATATTACTTCTGTCATATTAAACTATCCTCTACCGTTAATTTAAAAATTAATATGTCTACTACCCAATATGAAACCATTAACGCAGCTAAATACTTTCGATCAATTGAAGATTCTCTCCGACCCACGCAGGCTATCGATCCTGCGGCAATTGATGGTGGGTCCGGCGACACTATCGCAGCTCGGGCGTACCCTGGGGGAAGAGCCTTCCTGGGTGCGCCACCACCTGAAAATCCTTGAGGCGGCGAACCTGGTGGAGTTGGTCGAAGTAAAAGTATCAGATAGCTACATAGAAAAATTCTACCAATCCAAAGCGCGCGCGTTCCTTTTACAGGAACTTTTACTACCGGAAACGCGCGGGAAAAAGATGGTAGTGCTTTCCGGGAGCCACGACCTGGCATTGGAAATGTTGGCCCAATCGTCGTTTGGTAATCTGGATGTGTTTACCCTCCCGGTGGGTAGCCTGGATGGCCTGGTGGCATTACGTCAGGGGATGTGTAATGCCACCGGCTGCCATCTTTACGATGCAGGCAGTGGTAATTTTAATTCTTCGTATGTTCGCCATTTTTTTCCCGATAAAACCATGGTGCTACTGACCCTCGCCCACCGCGAGCAAGGGTTGATCGTCGAGCCGGGAAACCCTCACAAATTGACCGGATTCGAAGATTTGACAAAAAATATGGGTTTTATCAACCGCAACCGTGGCTCCGGTACGCGTTTATGGCTGGATAGTCAGCTGAACCGGCTCGGCATCCAACCTGTAAATATCCTCGGTTACAACGATGAAGCCCGCACCCACACCGAGGTAGCGGACGCTATCCAACAAGGCAGGGCACAGGTGGGTCTGGGGATCCATGCCGCTGCAGTATCGCATCATTTGGATTTCATCCCGCTGTTCCAGGAGCGATATGACCTGGTGCTATCCAAAGAGCAACTCTCCGATCAACAGCTTTCCCCCCTATTTGACAAGTTTTACAGTGGTGAATTTCGCCACGCTGTCGAAAGTCTTACTGGTTACGATATCTCCCATTTAGGGGATCAAATCATTCTTTAGGAGCTAAAAATGAGACTCAGTGCACGCAATATCTTAAAAGGCAAAATCGTGAGGGTTATTCATGGGTCAGTCAATTCTGAAGTAACCATTGAGTTACCCGGCGGCACCCAAGTGGTATCGATCATCACCAACACCTCGGTCGATACTCTCGGTCTAACGGAAGGAAAAGAGGCTTATGCCATTATCAAGGCTTCCAACGTTATGATCGGGGTAGACTAATCTTGTTTGAGGAGAAGAATGTGAAAACGACAAAACAGTCAAATATCATTTTTTCTGTAGTTCTGGTATTTTCTCTGTTCCTGGCAGCTTGCGCCTCAGCTACCCCAGTTGCAACCCAGGCTCCCAAACCAGACAATCCCAACCTGATCCTGGCGACGACCACCAGCACGCAGGATTCGGGCTTGTTAGACGTGCTAATTCCGGCTTTCGAGCAGAAAACGGGATACACCGTTCAGACTGTAGCAGTTGGTTCAGGCGAAGCCATGAAGATGGGCCAGGAATGCAATGCAGACGTACTGCTGGTGCACTCTCCTGCGGCGGAAAAAACTTTCATGGACAGCAACTACGGATCGGACCGACGCCTGGTGATGCACAACGATTTCATCATCGTCGGACCGGCATCTGACCCGGCAGGGATCAAGGGATCAGCAACGGCTGTGGAGGCGTTCACAAAAATCGCCAATGCCCAAGCACTATTCATCAGTCGAGGGGATAATTCAGGAACCAACACCAAGGAGCTGGCGATATGGAAGTTAGCCAATATCACACCCGAAGGAAGCTGGTACACTGAGTCGGGACAAGGCATGGGAGCCACTTTACAGATTGCCTCAGAACAAGCTGAGTACACACTGACTGACCGGGCAACATTCCTGGCAAACCAGGACAAACTGCAGCTTGAAAACCTGGTCCAGGGAGATGCGTCCCTGCTGAACATCTACCATGTAATCGAGGTAAACCCGGCTAACTGCCCGAAGGTGAATAATACCGGGGCTATCGCATTTGCAGATTACGTCGTCTCACCCGAGGCACAGACCTTGATCGGCAACTTCGGCGTGGATAAATACGGGCAGGCACTTTTCACTCCTGACGCAGGAAAAGACGAATCAACCCTCGGTACTAAGTAAAGTGATTCCTGAACCGACTGCGGGTAGGAATGCACCCGCAGCCGGTTTTTTTTATTCACCGTGATAAAATACCGCCCATGAGCTCTGATATTTTCGAAATCACCTTGCTTTCACTCAAAGTATCCCTGCTCGCTACCGGGATCAGCCTTTTCATTGGCTTGCCGCTGGGAACTTTTTTGGCATTAAGACGAATGCGTGGGCGGAGATTTATCCTCAGCATTATCAACACCGGCATGGCGCTGCCACCGGTGGTGGTGGGCTTGTTTGTCGCCATGATGCTCTGGCGCAGTGGTCCACTGGGTGACCTGCACTTGATCTACACACCCGCCGCCATCGTGATTGCACAAACGATCATCGCCGCCCCGGTTGTCACTGGCTTGACCGCGTCTGCCTTGCAGCAGCTGGACCCGCGCCTGCGGCTGCAGCTTTTAGGATTGGGCGCCTCGCCAACGCAGCTGGTCGTTTCCTTGTGGCAGGAAGCGCGCCTGCCGCTCCTGGCGGCATTGATGGCAGGCTTTGGTTCGGTGATCTCGGAGGTGGGTGCATCCATGATGGTAGGGGGCAACATCCGCCACCAAACTCGGGTTTTGACCACTGCGATCGTGCTTGAGACGGGTAAGGGCGAATTCCAAACCGCGATTGAACTCAGCATCCTGCTGCTCATCCTGGCTTACCTGGTCAATTTGGGGTTAACCCTGATCCAGCAGCGCGGCACGCGTTAACAATCCATGGTAGACACAATTCTCAACGTAATAGATCTAGTGGTCACCCGCGGCGACCAGATTGTGTTAAAGGTCGATGCGCTGGACATACCCCAGGGAGAAGTGCTGGCAGTCATCGGTCCCAATGGGGCCGGCAAGAGCACCCTTCTGCTGGTGCTAGCGAGACTGCTTCAACCAAACGCCGGACAGGTGTATTTCCGCAGCTTGCCGATGGAGCAGGAAGATGAACTACACTACCGCAGGCGGATCGCCCTGGTGCTCCAGGAACCACTACTGCTACACCGGTCCGTATTCGACAATGTTGCCGCGGGTCTTCGGTTCAGGGGGCTGCCGCGTGCGGAAGTAAAAGCCCGGACGCTGGACTGGCTGAAACGGCTTGAAATAAGCCATCTGAAGGACCGACAAGGTCATCGTTTGTCGGGCGGCGAGGCACAGCGCACCAGCCTGGCGCGGGCGTTCGCTCTGCAGCCCGAGCTGTTGTTTTTAGACGAGCCGTTCTCTGCACTGGACGCTCCTACACGCATCCGCCTTCTGCAGGATCTACACGCATTGTTAAATGAAACCGGAATTACGACTGTCTTTATTACCCATGACCTGGACGAAGCGCTGATGCTCGGGGACCGGGTGGCAGTGTTGCTAGGAGGTGTGTTGCGCCAGGTAGGACGACCCCAGGATGTCTTTGCCTCCCCCAGCGATGCGGATGTAGCCGCGTTCGTAGGCGTCGAGACGGTCATCGCGGGCAAGGTGGTGGTCTCCAACGATGGACAGATCATCGTAGAAGCCAACGGGTTGAATTTGGAAGCGGTGGGAGACTTCCCTATCGGGAGTTCCGTGATGTATTGCCTTCGCCCGGAGGATATCACGCTATCGATTTCAGATCAGGCAGCAGGGTCCAGCGCTCGTAACCATTTAAGCGGGCGCATCCTGCGCATGGCGCCCAGCGGACCGCTTGTGAGAGTGGTGGTCGATTGTGGTACGCCGATGGTAGCTCTGATCACCCGCGGATCAGCCAATGAAATGAAGCTCGTTGAAGGTCAACCGGTGACCGCCAGCTTTAAAGCCACCGCTGCGCATATCATTCCCCGCTAATTCAAGATTAATCCACATCCCAGGGGGCGAATCCGGTACCAGCAGCCTTGTGTAAAGAAGACCGGATCGGTTCGGCAAACTGAGGTAACACATCAGCGGTGGCTGCCAACAGTCCAATACACCCGGTGATCATCATATCCCCAAAGGGGGCTGGGAAATACGGTCTTAAGCGAAGGCTCTTAGAGGCTACCTGCGCGGGAGTAAACATATTCCTGCGCGGCCCGGTGACGACGACATCAAAATTGCCATCACCTAGGGCGAGTGGGGTGGGGTCATACATCAAAGCGCCGTGACCTTCATCGTTGAACACATCTTCTCCTCGGATAGTCCCACCGGCCAATGAAAACAGCAACGATTCGAACTTGGCCGGATTCAGCATGCCGGTATGGTGCTCAAACAGCCCTTCGATCCCTTTTAAGCCTAGCCGGAATGCGAGGGTGTGAAAATTACCCACGTTGGTGATGACCACTCGTTCCCTGGCGGCAACCAGTGGATCGATTGTGGCACCCAAAACGGCTGCCGGGGCGGTATCCATGACCACCAGAGGCGTATCAACCCCCCAGGCTGAATCTACTACTGCCTTCAAACGGGTCATGCTGGCAGGCACGTCTTCAGCCCGGTAAGCAAAGGCACTCAGGCGGTTGAGCAGGCGGATGCGGCCATCCAGGTAATCGAAGCGGAACTGACGGTCAGACACATTAACTGGGGCGTTTCCATGGTCGAATACCCCCACGGTAACTGCATCCAAATGCTCCATCTCGACGCCAAATGACTCAAATACACCGGCGATGGTTGGGTAATCAAAATCACACAGCTGGAACCACCGCCAGGTGACAGGCGGCTGAAGCACCACATCCTCACTCACCAGCACGATTCCCATCTGCTTCACCGCTTCCAGATCGTCATTGAAAGTCCGGGCAGCATCGGGTGTGGCATACACAGGCAAGCCTGCCCGCAAATGCGCTTCTACCGCCCACGTGCTCGGTCCGCCGCCCATGGTCACGCCGGTTAACAAGATGGGTGCTCCATCTTTAGTTGCCTGCTTGATCTGCCGGTAAACGATCATGGTGGGGCTGGGCAGCACTAGTTTGAAGTTATTCTCCATATCCAGGTTGGAATTGTATAGAAAGATGTCTTGAGTGCCGGTACCAATATCGACCGCCAATATTTTCATGGGGGTGAGTTTACCACATCCATGGATAAGCACCAAAATCTGGATGAAAGTTCAGTTGGTGGAAACATAAGGTATACTCTTGGGGATAATTTCACTCAGCAAAGAGAGGCCGAAATGACCTTAGAAGATGAAAAAAAACGCTGGCAGGAAATAACAACCGGCTCGATAGATAAACATTTCCACGAACGCAAACCTGAGTTCGAGACGCCTTCTGGCATCCCTTTGCCGCCCATTTTGACCCCTGCGGACAGCGACCCGGATTATATGGACCAGCTGGGTTTCCCGGGTGAATATCCCTTCACCCGCGGCGTCCAGCCCACCATGTACCGAGGGCGCTTTTGGACCATGCGGCAATACGCTGGTTTCGCGACCGCTGAGGAGTCCAACCGCCGCTACCGCTACCTGCTCGAACAGGGGCAGACCGGTCTATCAGTTGCGTTCGACCTGCCTACACAAATCGGCTACGATGCTGATGACCCGATGGCACAGGGTGAAGTGGGCAAAGTAGGGGTATCGATTTCTTCCCTGGAGGATATGGAAACTCTCTTCGACCAGATCCCCCTGGGCAAGGTCTCCACGAGCATGACCATCAACGCACCCGCCTCGATCCTGCTGGCGATGTATATCGCCGTCGCCAGGCGCCAGGGTATGGAAACCAAACACTTACGCGGGACGATCCAAAATGACATCCTGAAGGAGTATATCGCCCGCGGCACTTATATCTACCCCCCAGCCCACTCCATGAGGCTGGTGACGGATGTGTTCCGCTACTGCCAGCAGGAGCTGCCGCATTGGAATACGATCAGTATCTCCGGCTACCATATCCGCGAGGCCGGTTCGACGGCGGTGCAGGAGGTGGCATTTACGTTGGCTAATGCCATCGCTTATATCCAGGCGGCGATCCAGGTGGGATTGGACGTGGATGAGTTTGCCGGGCAGCTTTCCTTCTTCTTCAACGCCCATAATAACTTCCTGGAGGAAGTGGCCAAATTTCGGGCAGCGCGCCGACTGTGGGCGCGGCTGATGCGTGAGCGATTCAAAGCCAAACAAGACAGCTCGCTGATCCTGCGCTTCCACACCCAGACCGGCGGCTCGACGCTCACCGCCCAGCAACCCGAGAACAACGTCGTACGGGTGGCGCTACAAGCCCTGGCGGCTGTGCTCGGAGGAACGCAATCCCTACACACCAACAGCATGGATGAAGCCCTGTGGCTACCGACCGAAAAATCTGTCAGGGTAGCTTTACGTACCCAGCAGATCATCGCCCACGAATCGGGTGTGGCCGACACGATCGACCCGCTAGCAGGATCGTACCTGATCGAGTACCTGACCGATGAGATCGAGCAGCGAGCGATGGAGTACATCCATAAGATCGACGAAATCGGTGGGGCACTCAAGGCCATCGAGCAGGGCTACGTGCAAGGCGAGATCCAGGATGCGGCTTACCACACCCAACAGGAAATCGAAAAAGGACAGCAGGTGGTAGTGGGCGTGAATGCGTTCCAAAGCGACGAGAAAATCAGCCTCGAGCGGTTGAAGGTGGACCCTGCGATTGAGGCTTCCCAGCGCGAACACTTGCGGCTAATACGCAGCCGGCGGGATGCGGAAAATGTCAGTCAGCTTCTCTCCCACCTGGAGCAAGCAGCCCGTGGTGAGGTGAACTTACTGCCACTGTTCGTTGAATGCGTGGAAAATGACATCACCCTGGGAGAGATTTGCTCTGTCCTTCGCCGGGTCTTTGGAGAATATCACCCGCCTGCCTGGGTGTGACCATCAAAATTCTATCTCGAAGAGGTAACAATGCCTGAGATCAAACGCATCCACCACATCGCGGTACTGGTTGAAAACATCGACGCTTCATTGGAGTTTTGGCAAACCATGCTTGGGATTGAGCCTTCGCACATCTCAGACTATCCCCAGGAAGATGCCCGCATCGCCTTCCTACCCCTGGGGGATTCAGAGATCGAGCTCGTCCAACCAACCAAACCTGATTCGGGGCTGAGCCGCTTCCTTGAGAAACGCGGCCCCGGTTTGCATCACCTGTGCCTGGAAGTGGATAACCTGAGGGAATTACTGGTGAAGCTTGCAGCTAAAAGTGTTCAGCTGATCAATGATCAACCACGAGTGGGGGAAGATGGCCGTTTATACGCCTTCATCCACCCAAAAAGCACCAGCGGGGTGCTGGTGGAGCTGTATCAGCTGCCCAAATAGAAAAGCAATTTATTTTGTAACGATAAGGGCTTCAATCTCATTGGCGAGAGACGGGTTGACGCCTGGGATACTCTCCAGACCCCTCCGACCCAGGCTGTGGTAGACCAACCCAATGTCCTGCTCGAGGTCCTCCACCGCCCAGGCAGCCTTACGGTAAGCCCAAACCTGGTTCTGGCTGGCATTTTCTAACTCCAGCAGGTAGAGCTTATATGCCAACGCTTCGACGATACGCTTGTTCAGCTCCCTTTTATCACCCGGAATGATCGGGCGGGGGATACGATCGGAAATACCCGTCTCAGCACAATAATCATGGACCTTCAACCCCACCAGACGCCATGACTGCGCCTGAGCATAGCTTCTCTCTGGGTAAAGCTTCGAGTAGAGCGGAACCAGCTCAGGATGATCGCGCTGGATGATGCGCAGGAAGAATTCCTTCTGCTGGTCTGCCAGGGTCAACCCGCCACCAAGGACGAACTTGCCACCATGGCCGGCAGTCCATAATGCCAGCAATTGCAAATTATGGTCATCATCACACAATCCCGGTAAAAGGGGCATGGCGACCGTTCCGGTGAGGATACCTGAACTGGCGAGATCTTCCATAGCTTTAAACCGCGTGTCAGCCCGGGGTGCCAGACCCTCTAATTTGGAGATATTCTGGTAGCTATTCGATTCAGGCGTGGTAATAATGCTGAAAGCCACCACTACCCTGGAGCGCTGGTTGATGGCTTGAAACAGGTCCAGGTCACGCGTGACCAGCGGAGAGCGGGTGAGCACGAAGACCGGGAAGCCAAGCTCCAGGCACACTTCCAGCATCTGGCGTGAGAGTTTAAACTTGCGTTCGGCAGGCTGGTAATCACCGGTGAATACCATATCGACGGGCACATGACCCAAAGCTTTACGCAATAACTGGGGGGCATTTTCCTTGACCTTGATAAGGTGTGAAAATTCATCTACTTCGGCATCATATCCAGCATCAACGTCTTGCGGCTTATGGGGGTTATATTTCCGCTCGCGGGAGTAACAAAACGCACAACCATGTTGGCAGCCCAGGTAGGGGTAGGCGCTGTAGCGCGTCCAGAACCAGTGATCGGCCCGCTTGCCCTTATTGAGGATGGTTTTAGGTTGGTAGCTGACGAACTGCGTGCGCTGGGTCATATCATTCTCTAGACATCACAAAGCACATCGAGCAAAGCAGATCGCTAATATAATCGTGAAGGATTACGGCAGCATGGCAGCTAAGGTAGCCCTGCGTTCAGCAAAAGCCTGATCTTCTTGCAGAATTGTGCATTCTTCCAGCTCACGCTCCTGCAGCAGCAGGTTGCAGGCGAATGCCATGCAGGTGGCTTCACCGCATTTCTTGCAGTTGGTTTGAGGCAGCAGGGTCCAGATATCGAGCGGGCGCGGGGCATGTTTCATTGCCGTCATCGCCACCAGCTCTTCACGGTGGTCCCAGGTGGCGTTGATCGCATCGACCAGAGCCCTGAATAATTCAAGCCCCTCTTCGGTATCCTTGACCTTGGTGATGTAGGCCTTTTCCGAATATAAGGAGATAAACCCGGGCTGACGGCGCAAGGTAAGGGTGCAGCTTTCGGGATTATACGAGATTACATTGGGCAGTGTGGCTAGATACGGAAGAACATCGTCCAGCTTGCGAGAGGGGTCTCCGATCACGATGATCTTGCCGGGTTCTGCCAGACAGGGTAAGGTTTTTATCAAAGTTATTGACTCAAGGTACATGATCGCCCCACTATTTCAACATACTGCTGGTCACCTGGACGATGCCCGCACCGGGCACCTCAATCATTACCTTTCAACCCCCCTCCAGCAGCTCACGCGCCTTACCTTTGAAGTGTGTCTTTAGGAATGACAGTGCATCGTCCGCGTCATTGTCGATCAGTATGCGGATCAGCTCCACTATTTGTTGGTCATCCAAGACGATGTTGACACATTTTTTCATAACATTGACCTCCCTTGAGCTCAACAAGCCGAGCTCATCAGCGTCTATCCGTCAAACACATTCCTCATCCAGCCCAGCACTTCATCACACGACGGAACCCTACCCACGCATACCAGTTTTTCATTCACCACCAAGCTGGGTGCTGAGAGAACAGGTGTGTATTGTTCGATATGGACCCAATCCTTCAGCTCGGTGATCGATATTTTCACATCAGGGTGCTCAATGCTAATCATTCGCTGGGCTGCCACCACGGTTTGCCTGACGGCATAACGCTGGGCGGAATGGTAGCTGAGGATCTTCAACTCGATCATAGCTGATAAACCCTTTTCTTCAGCCAGAAGGCCACGTTTACCAATCCTATCATCACCGGCACCTCCACCAGCGGCCCGATGACTGCGGCGAAGGCCTGACCGGAGGAAATCCCAAATACCGCCACGGCTACGGCTATAGCCAGCTCAAAGTTGTTGCTGGCGGCGGTAAAGGACAAAGTCACAGTCTGCGGGTAAGTGGCACCGACCGCCCTACTCATGAAAAAGCTAGCCAGGAACATGACCACGAAATAAATCAATAGCGGAATGGCTATGCGCACCACATCCAGGGGCAGCTGGACGATATATTCACCCTTCAAGCTGAACATGACGATGATCGTAAATAGCAGCGCAATCAGGGTTATCGGGCTGATCTTGGGGATGAATTGGTTGTGGTACCATTCCTTGCCCTTAGCCCTAACCAAAAAGAAACGGGTGAGGAACCCGGCGATGAAAGGAATGCCCAGGTAGATAAAAACGCTCTTGGCAATCTCGCTGATGGTGATATTCACCGTTTTCCCAGCCAACCCAAACCAGGTGGGCAGCACGGTGATAAAGACGTAGGCGAAGACGGAATAAAACAGAACCTGGAAAATGCTGTTGAAGGCCACCAACCCGGCGGCATACTCGGTATCTCCCTTGGCCAGGTCATTCCACACGATGACCATGGCGATACAGCGCGCCAGGCCGATCAGGATCAAGCCAGTCATGTAATCGGGATAATCGTGCAGAAAGACGACTGCCAGGATGAACATCAGGATCGGACCAATGACCCAATTCTGCAACAGCGAAAGACCCAACACCTTCCAGTTCTTGAATACATCCCCCAGCTCTTCATAACGTACCTTAGCCAGCGGTGGGTACATCATCAGGATGAGTCCGACGGCGATGAGGATGTTGGTAGTGCCGACAGAGAAGCGCTCATTGAATGCGGTAACTGCATCCGGCATAAAGTATCCCAACGCCACACCCAGCGCCATGGCGAGGAAGATCCACAGGGTGAGGTAGCGGTCAAGGGTGGAGAGCTGGCCCGAAACGCCGGACGGCGGTGCAGCGATGGCTTTTTGAGCACTCATCTACGCCATCTCCATCTCAGCATTCACCAGCCAGGTGGTCACTTCGGCTTCGGTGGGGATGCGCCCGGCGCAAACCACTTTTTCGTTAATCACGAGACCTGGCGTTCCCAGGATGGGATATTTCTTTATCTCAGCCCAATCGGTCACCTTGATTACCTCAGCCTGCATGCCCATGGTAGTCACCACCTTGTGGGCAATGCTTTCAACTTTTTGGCAATTCTCACATCCTGACCCTAAAACTTTCACCGTTAGCATGGAAACCTCCAATTATAAAATTTGAAAACTGATTATTCCATTACAAATTTGAATTTACGAAATGACCTCTATCACCGGCTCGATAATCACCTCAGACTTGATCGAGTTCGCCACCAGACTGTACTTTTGGGCGGATTTCAGCGCTCGTTGGATGCGGGACTCGATGGCTGCGGGTGTTTCCAAGCCGGCTTGTACCTGGATCTCAGGGATAAGCCTGACCTGAGTGAACATCTCCGTGTGATCAAGCTCGATCACCTTGATTCCTTCCGCCCAGCATTCGTAGGCCAGAAGGTTAATCTTCAACCGTTCGCACGACCACAGGAACATCATCATGATGCAGGTATTCACCGCTGCCACAAAGGCATCTTCTGGGGTGAGCATACCGGTGAGCCCTTCGGCATCGGGTGGGGCAGAAAAATCCATCTCCGGCCCGTTGCCCATGTGGATCGATCCCAGGTGTTCACCTTTCCAGGTGACCTTTGTAGTATAGGATGTTGTCTGGCTCACCTGGCTTTACCTTTGAACCAGTAATTCTTATAAGCACTACGGATACCCTCCCGATAAGCTGGCTCTTCTTCGGCGGGGATAGGGTTGTATATTTTAACTGTGTCCATCAGCTCGCTGATCGTATACTCATTGGGGAATTTCCCTGCTTCGGTATACTGTTGGAAGATAAGGGGCAGACCAACCAGGGTGACTTCATTCCCACCAACCATGATTTTTTGGACTGGTATGCCTGACCTGCAAGCGCAGGCAGCGACCGTCGGATCCTGAACTTCATCCGGAAGAGGCTCTTCCATTACCTCGAGCTGAGTGACATCGCCCAATCGGCGGTCCCATTGCTTTCCGAGCAGCATATCGACGGTGTTAGCAATCTTATAGGCGGTGAGCTGTGCAGCCTGTTGACCAGCCTCATTCAGCCGGCGCCTGCCCTCCGGAACTCCCAGCTGGTTAGCTTTGATTACGTCGCGCACCATAATGCTAGCGGCAGGTTTATGGGAATATTTCTCAGTTGCACGTTCTGCACAGCGCAGATCGCATCCATCGATCGAGATGGTCGGATAGAACCTGGCGAAAGCCCGGTCACTCTCTCCGCCAGCCAAAAAGAGCGGCAGGCAGATAGTCACCGTAGCACTGGGACGCAGCTGTTCCAACACGCGTAGGGCTGCCAGGCGTGTAATGGTGCCCTCCGGTAGCTCCTCACCCGAGCAGGCGATAATTCCCACTTTCCTCTTCGGTAGATCAACCATTGTCGGCTCCTTCCCCGCAGCTGGTAAGATCATCAACCACCTGGATAATTTCTTCCGCCAGTGCACGGGCGAGTAACATTCCACTTTCATTCAGCTCAGCAATCCCCTGCGGCTTGAACTGCTTGTAGCGCCTGTACACCTCTAAAACAGCATAATCACGTGCGACCGTGCCACCACTTTCCTGCACCATCTTCGTGGCGCAGGCCAGCTTGCAGCCGTCGACAGTGATGGCGGGGCTGCTGGCGATGATTGACCGCGCCTCTTCTTCACCCAACACAAGTTTAGATAACGCCACCAACCTCGTTTGATCAGGTCGTAGCTCCTCCGTAACGTCGTAAGCAGCTTCACGGCTGACTGTGCCGTAGGTTTTGCCGATCCCACTGCACGGTACGATCACAATTTTTCGTGCTGGATCACTTTCAACCATTATTTACCAGCCTCCTGCTCAGCTTCAAGCCTAATCTTCTCGTAGTAGCATTGGGCATCCAGTAGATGCTTCATCTGGACAGAAAAATCCATCACAGAGATCATCGCCAGCCAACCATCTCCATAGGGGTCTTGATTGATGATTTCCGGTGTGCTCACCATCTTTGGATTAACCGAAATCACCCTGCCTGACACCGGGGAAGGAAGGCTGATATTTACCTTGATGGTCTCGATCGCCGCCAGCTCATCTCCATAAACAAGATCAGTCCCAACCGATTTGACTTCTGAAAATGCTACATCCCCGCTGCGCTGTTGCAGGTAATCGGAGATGCCGATTCGAGTATTATGATCTTCTTGCTTAACCCACAGGCCTTCAGGTGAATAATTGCGGTCCGTTGCGACCTTGAAGGTGAATTTGTCAACGGTAAATTCCAGGTAATCTGACATTTAACCGATACCTTTCTCAACCATCCTGCTGCTTGCCACCTTCGTCATTAGCCAATGGATTACATTTCGGGCAAGGGCAATTATTTACCTTTGCCTGGCTGATGTGGATCGGTTTTTCTCCGCTCAATCGATTAGCTTGATGCACCAGGTCGAATAATTTCGGCTTTACCACCCGATAGAATATGCGCGCCCCATCTCGCCGGTCTTCGACCAACCCAGCTTCCCGCAGCACCATCAAGTGCTGCGAGATATACGCCTGCCGGCAGCCCAGCATGGCCTCGAGGTGGCATACGCACTGCTCACCATCGCGCAGCGTTTCCAGGATCATCAACCTCGAAGGGTGCATCAGTGCTTTAAATAGTTTGGCAGGGGGATCGAAGGTGGTCATAGAGTGGATTTTCTATTTAATTATCGAAATTAACAGCAAAAGGATATTCAAATTATTGAATATATTATATACCGCTGAAATAGTCATTTCAATGCGCGCTATCACCAGAATGGCATGACAACCGTCCTGATATTTGAATAACCCCAATTATTGCCTGTTTGTGGGAATTAATACAATGCCCCGAGCGAAGCAGTAGAAGCAATCACCGCTGCATCTTCCAGACGAACGATAACCAAAAACCAACCAAGCAAGACAAGAATTAGCAATTCATTAATATGCCAGGCTTCTGGAGCAATCAAGATCTGGGCTTGCTGCTTGAACAGATTGGAGAATTTCCTATTTCTTGCCCCGGATTGAAAGGTGATTAATTCTGGTCCGTCAACTGTGCTTATACTATATCTGGTCCCTAGAAAATTCGTCACACCCCAAGTATATTTTCCACCTGTGAGAACCTGTATATCCCCTTCCGTGCCGGTAATATTAGGATGGTAACTCGCCAGCTCAACCTCCGAATCCACGCGTTGGACACTCACATAGTCAGACAAAAAACCCATCTGCTTTATTATCCATAGTTCATCACCCGAAGTTGCGCGGGCGGTAGTGTTGAATGCAGAGCTGAAATGAAGCTGGCCAAAAGTGTCTACTTCCGAACGCAGAATGTAGTTCCGCTGAGACAGCTTTGGCTGTTCCCAGAAAAGTTCTAACCCCATCGCATCGGTTAATTGTTTCATTGCCATTCCTCCAGTATACGCTATCAGCATATCAGTGCCTGGAAGAACCATCCTCAGGATTTCTAAGGTTTATGCATATTAACTCGTCTGGAACAGGCCAATTATTTTTTCCAAGATATCGCTCAACCTGCGGGTGGTAGAATGGTGGGCATGCCTTCTCCTAGAGCCATCCTATGGGATATGGACGGTGTGCTGGCTGATACCAGTCCGCTGCACTTCGAGACGTGGGAGCGAATCCTGGTTGAACAGGGCATCCCCTTTGACCGGCAGAAGTTCCACTTGATCTACGGTCTGAAGAATCGTGACCTGCTGCCTTACCTGACGGACCGACCACTGGAGCCTGAATGGGTTGAATCGATTGCTGACCAGAAAGAGCTGGCATTTCGGAATGCCCTGCACGGCCACCTGTTCCCCCTGCCAGGTGTTGTTAAGTGGCTGCAACAGTTCAACAATCTGGGTTACCGGCAGGCGGTGGCTTCATCCGCCCCGCCCGAGAACGTGGAAGTGCTGGTGGATGAGCTGGGCATCCGCAGGTACTTTGATGCCCTGGTCACCCCCGGTGACCTGCCGGGCAAGCCCGACCCGGCCGTATTCCTGCTGGCCGCCACCCGGCTTGAAGTTCCACCTGATCATTGTATTGTCATTGAGGATTCCATCCCGGGAATCGAAGCCGCCCGGCGGGCAGGGATGCGTACCATTGCCGTTACAACCACAAATCCGCCGGAAGCGCTTATCCAGGCGGATATCGTGGTGGACACGTTAGATCAATTGACGGACGAACAGGTTGATGCTTTACTTTGAAGCCACTCCGGAGGGATTAATCTCCGAGACAGATTCCCATATCCCGAGCGGTCTTAATGATATCTGAATTCATCGGCACGGTTTTCATACGCCGAGTGGCTGATTCGAGAGGCACATATTTAACCGTCGGAGGGTCTAGGGCGACCATGATGCCGCGCTGCCCCTCGGCGATTGCACGCACTGCGGCGGCGCCAAAACGCTGCGCGATCAAGCGGTCAAAGCCGGTAGGTGACCCACCGCGCAGCAGGTGCCCCAACACCACCAGGCGGGTCTCTTTGCCAGTTAGTATTTGCAGCTCCTCAGCTACTTTTTCACCCACACCTCCCAGACGCTCTGCCCTGCCAGTCTCGCGGGCGATGATCGAAGTGGTGCCGCCTATCGGTTTTGCCCCCTCAGCTACCTCTACAATGGAAAATAAGCTGCCACGTTCCTCACGATCGCGGATTTTTTGAGCAACTTTATCCAGGTCGTAGGGAATCTCCGGGATCAGGATCACATCTGCCGATCCAGCCACGCCGCTTTCCAATGCGATCCAGCCTGCATATCGTCCCATCACTTCCATTACGATAATCCGGTTATGTGAGGCAGCGGTGGTATGAAGCCTATCCAGGCATTCCACTGTGAATGAGCAGGCCGTATCAAAACCAAATGTGATCACAGTCTTATCCAGGTCATTGTCGATCGTCTTGGGGACCCCCACCACCCACAAGCCTTTCTTTGCCAGCTCATTCGCAATCGACATAGAGCCATCTCCGCCGACCGAGATGACGGCATCGATCTCGTGCAGCCTGAAGGCGCGGAGCAGCTCGTCTGAGCGGTCGGTCTCAATTACCGTATCATCTAGTCCCTTGATCGGGTATTTAAGGGGGTTGCCCCGGTTGGTGGTGCCGATGATGGTGCCACCCAGGTGAGTGATGCCACGCACCCGCTCGCGTGTCAGGCGGATCAAGCCCCCTTCGATGTACTGTTCAGGCATCATCAGACCGTTATAACCGTCGCGGATGCCGTAGACTTCCCAACCCCGGTTGATGGCCGACAGCACGGCTGCCCGGATAACCGCATTTAAACCGGGTGCGTCACCCCCTCCCGTAGAAATGGCAATTCGTTTGACATTGACGGCTGTTTGTGCCATTCAAGCCTCCTCCACCAGATTTCCTTGACCACACCTATCCATCATACTCCCTATCCAATCAACCTGGCAAGCAAAAAAGCAGCTCCAGCGGCCACCCCGCCCACCAGGACAGTCTGAAAGCCTGACCGGAACGGTTTCGTAGCGGTGAATCGCCCCTTGATGTATCCGAAAAGGAATAGAGCGATCAGGGTGACCACCACCGAAACCAACAGCGCAGTAGTCAGGTTGGGTATCAAAATATACGGGGTCAACGGAATAAACCCGCCAAAGACATAAGAGAGCCCGATAGTCAAAGCACTGAGGCGAGCCCGCTTGGGATCGGGCGCTTCCAGCCCCAGCTCGAAGCGCATCATAAAATCCAGCCACTGCTCACGGTTACCAACTAGGGCATCCAGGATAGGCTTGATGTGCACATCGTCCATCCCGTATCCGCGGAATACATCGGCCACTTCTTCTTTTTCGCGATCCTGAAGGTGATCGATCTCCCAATTCTCCCGCGCCCGCTCAGTGGTATAGTGCTCGAAGTCTGTACGTGCGGCGAGATAACCGCCCAATCCCATAGCGATCGACCCGGCGGCAATCTCTGCTAGTCCGGCCAAAACTACAATCTTCGTCTGCGCCCCGGCCAAGCCGGATATCCCAGCAGCTAAGGCGAACGGAACGGTGAGGCCATCGGACATCCCGATGACGATATCGCGCACCGTCTCATTAGCGCGAAAATGACGTTCAACATGAGGTTGTGCAGTCATGATTTCCTCCTGGTCATATAATGCCTGTTTGCTACCATTGGCAACCTGGCAAATTTCCTCACCCACCAGCCATTTCCACGTGCCGGATAATATTATACTTGCATGCATGCAGCGAAACTATAAAATGGAGTTGATAGGCGTTTATTTAAGACCCGCACAACCCGGAAACCATTTCCTATTCACTGGCGTCTTTATGTAGATGCATGGGTAAGCCCGACTACCGACATTGACAACAATAACCTGCGCTGGAGGAAACCATGGCAAAGAAATCCATCCTCATTTTGACACTTCTGGCAAGCCTACTGGCAGGATGCAGTATTACATCCCGGGAAGTTGGAACTACCAGAGCCCCTGCAGAAATTCCCACGCTGGAATTCAGCCAACCTACACCCATTCCCCGGGTTTCGTCCACATCGAATCCAACCCAGGGTAATGTCGAACCCCCGACCTCCCCGGCTTCAGTCCAGCAAATTGTGATGAACAAATCTTTCGAGGTGATCAATACACTCAAAAACAAGGATATGGTCACGCTGTCTCAATATATCCACCCACAGATGGGTCTACATTTCTCTCCTTATGCTACAGTGAAGGACACCGACCAGGTCTTTGCAGCCGACAAAGTGGCGGGCTTGATGGGTGACCCAACCGTAACCCTGTGGGGGATTTATGATGGCAGCGGAGCACCGATCAACCTGACCTTCGCCGACTATTACTCCAAATTTGTCGATGATGAAGACTTTGCTAATGCACCGCAGATAGCAATTAACCACCGCCTGGGGACGGGTAACTCGATCGATAACGCCTATGAGTATTACCAAAGCTCGATGATGGTTGAATTTTACTTCCCGGGCTTCGATCCCCAGTATGCAGGGATGGATTGGCGCAGCCTGCGTTTGGTCTTCATGCAGCAAGGTAATGATTGGTACCTGGTCGGTATCATCCACGACCAGTGGACAATTTGATGCAAGTTGAGCAACTTTGGCTTACAATTAAACTATGTTTACCCACGCCATTACCCGTCTACCAGGAGAAAACTTCGCCGATGGCTTGACTTCGGTAAACTTGGGCGCCCCCAGCTATGAGCTCCTCCTCAAGCAGCACCAGGCTTACAGACAGGCCCTGCTTGGATTGGGTCTGGATGTGGTTGTACTACCCTCCGAGCCAACCTACCCGGATGCTTATTTTGTGGAAGACCCGGCGATTATCACACCGAATATCGCTATAATGACCAACCCAGGAGCTCCACCTAGGCAGGGAGAAGGCGCAACGCTCGAACCGTTCTTGAAATATTATCGCCCCATCTTCCATATCCGCCCGCCGGGGACGGTGGAGGGAGGGGATGTGCTGATGGTGGGTAACCACTTTTTCATCGGATTGTCGGAGCGGACGAATGCTGAAGGTGCCGCCCAGCTGGCCGCGCTGCTGGTATCTGCCGGGCACACCTCCCAGACGGTGATTGTCGCCGGTGGGCTGCATTTGAAATCAGGGGTCAACTATGTGGGCAGCGAGACCTTGATCGTCACCTGGTCACTAGCGAGTCACCCGGCGTTCGAAAAATATAACAAAATCCTGCTTAAAGTAGATGAAGGCTATGCCGCCAATACGCTGTGGGTAAATGATGCGCTGCTTATCCCCAGGGGCTTTCCGAAGACCTATGCCAGCCTGGCGCATCTGGGCATGAGGATCATCGAGCTGGATGTGAGCGAAGTGCGGAAGATGGACGGCGGACTAACTTGCATGTCGTTGAGGTTCTGATACCTTATTTGATAGATAGATCTACGGAAAATTCCTCCCCTGCACTTCTATAGGTGATGGGAATCACGGGCCAGGATCAACGATCCCGGCGACTCGAGCGCCCCCCTCTATCCACCCATTTTCTTCGAAAATATGGGGAAGGTTTGGACTATTTCACTTCCAGCGGGTGAGCGCGGCAATATTTTACATAGCGAGAGGCGTAATCATCCCTGCCTAGCAGCAGATCCAGTGCCCTGAGCACACGGGTGAACTTGATCGGGTCGGTGATGGCGCAGGTGGCGCCCGCTCCAATGGTCAGCGCCAGGAAAGCCGCATTGACCGTTTCCCGCTCGGGTAGCCCAAACGACACATTGCTGGCGCCAACGTTGATATTGACGCCGAATTCTTCACGCACACGCCGGATGGTTTCCAAAGTGACCGCACCGGCCTGGCTTTCAGCACCCACCGTGAGCACCAACGGGTCGATGATCACATCCTCAGCTGGGATACCTATTTTAGCGGCGGCTTCCAAAATTCGCCCGGCGATCTTCACGCGAGTTACGGCTTCCTTGGGAATACCCTGCTCGTCCATGGTCAGACCAATCACCGAAGCGCCGCGCTCCCTGACCAGCGGCAGGATGGCCGCGAGTGATTCCTGCTTGCCGTTCACCGAATTGACCAGCGGCTTACCGGGGGTGAGCGGTAGAGCCTTGGCGAGGGCCTTGGGGTTGGGCGAATCCAGGCAGAATGGGACGTCGAACGCGTCGGCCAGCATCTTAACCACTTGAGGCAGCAGTGTCTCCTCGTCAGCACCGGCGACGCCCACGTTCACGTCCAACACGTCCGCCCCGGCGGTCACCTGGTTGGTTGCCAGCTCTCTGACGTAATCCAGGTTGCCCTCGAGCAAGGCGGCTGCAAGCTTCTGGCGTCCGGTGGGGTTGATCTTCTCCCCTATAATGGTAAAGGTACCGTCGGTATCGATCTTGACCGTCTTCGATTTCCCACAAACCAGTGTCTGCATGAATGTTCTCCTCAATGGAATGATCGGATGATATCACAATCACGCGGAAATTTCCCGCTCAGCTTTTCTCAGGCTTTGGTCCAACCTATCACATACATTACCGGGCAGCGGGTCGACCAGTGGTCCCTCAAAATAGATCGTTTAGTATTTACAAAACGTTGGAAACGTTGTATACTTCCGCACTAATTCATGTCCATAAATATTCGAATCGTAATAGCCTTATTTTGCTCGCCTGACGAGGCTAGATACTTTTAAAACCGTCAGATAGTAGACGATCACCCGAACGGAATTTAGCTCTACCCGGGGTTTACAAAACCTTTGCGTTATATTTTTGAGAGGAACAATGTAATGGAAGATCACCTACCCATCGAAGATATCCACTTTATTGAAGATATCGGCTTATATTTCGAGCAAATGGGGCTTCCCCGTATGGCTGGGAGGATCCTGGGTGCCTTGCTGATCTCGGACCCGCCATCCCAGTCCATCACCGACCTGGGAGCCAGACTGCACGCAAGCAAGAGCTCGATCAGCATCATGGCACGCCTGCTGGTGGAGAGGGGGTTGATCGAGCGGGTTGCCTCGCCCATGCCACGCCGGGATTACTATCGGTTTAAGCCTGGTGGATGGATTATTTACATGCGCCAGTGGCTAGGGTTGATGGCAGGGCTGCACCAGATCACCGAGCGTGGCATGCTGCTGATGGCCGATAAGCCTGAGCCACTGAAAGAACGCTTGAAGGAAGCACATGACCTATTTTCGAATATTGAGCTGGAATTCCCTCCAATTTTAGAAAAGATCGCCAGGAAATAAATTCCCTCTGGGGTATTGAGTGAATTCTACCGAAAAAAATGGAAATCAAAGATCTAAACAAGAAAATGTCGCCTGATTCTGATTTTTATCAATCAGAGTTATCGCACCACCTTGGAGAATCATGAAACAAGTTCTCAAGGCACCACACGCAATATACCACGCGGAACACGAACTGCACACTTACCTGGATCCACACCAAAAAAGCACATCCGGATTATCTGATATTATTTTGGGTGGTCAAGATGGCCTGGTAAATGTGCTGGGGGTGATCCTGGGTGTAGCAGCTGCCACCAGCGATCCTCATTTGGTGCTTGTAGCAGGTCTTGCGGCTACATTCGCTGAGTCGGTATCAATGGGAGCGGTAGCATACACCTCCACCCTTGCGGATGCCGATTATTATGATAGTGAGCTCGAACGCGAAATGCGCCATATCGAGCAGGTACCTAAGCTCGAGCGCGAAGAAGTGAGGCAGATTTATTCACGCAAGGGATTTCACGGTGAGCTGCTTGAGCATATTGTGGAGACAATTACCACCAATCCAGATGTGTGGGTTGCGGTAATGATGGCAGAAGAACATCAACTCTCACCTGTAAACCGCAAGCAAGCATTGAAGGCAGCCCTGATCGTTGGTTTTTCAGCGATTGTTGGCTCCCTGGTCCCCCTGATGCCGTTTATCTTCCTGCCAGTGGTCCCAAGCATGTTAGTTTCTGTGGTCGTGACTGCCGTGGTACTCTTTGCCGTTGGCGCGTATAAAGCTCGCGTAACGGTTGGTCACCCAGGTCGCAGCGGCGCGGAAATGGCTTTAATTGGTACACTAAGCGCCCTGGTCGGCTTCGCGGTGGGAGCAATCCTTAAAGTACCGACTGCATAGTAATCAGAGCTGTCGGTACAATGAGGCGAAAAAGCGTCTCGTCTATTTCGAATCAATGACTAGAAAAATACGTTAATATCAGAAATATTCACCGACGAGTAGTTAAATTACCAGGTATAAGTATGACCATTTCGAATAAAGTAGTAGAAAATCAATCCTCTCCCATCAACCGAACCGCTTCCAACGGGCTAAGTCAGGCAGGAGTCCTCGAATTACGCAAGCAATATGGTGAAAACCGCCTACCTGCCGAAAAGGGGACCTCGGTATGGACCATTCTACTGAATCAGGTAAAAAGCCCGCTGGTATATATCATCCTGGTTGCAGCCGGGGTCTCGCTACTGGTTAAGGAGTACAACGACTTTATCATCATCATGGCAGTAGTGATCATTGATGTGATCCTCGGATTTTTCCAGGAATATCAAGCCCAGCAAACCTACTCTGCGCTCAAAGGCTTGCTCAAACCCACCACTACGGTCGTCCGCGATGGAGAACGCCAGGAAGTGGAAGTCTGGGAGCTGGTACCGGGAGACTTGGTACTATTGAACTCAGGCGAACATGTTCCAGCTGACGGCGAGCTCATTGAAAGCACACAGCTGGCATTGGATGAAGCTATCCTAACCGGTGAGAGTGAGCCGGTAAACAAGAATACTACACTGGATCACAATGTGGTCTTTATGGGTACCACCATGCTCACCGGCCGCGGGACGATGCTAGTGACCAAGATTGGTCCCAGCACCGAGCTGGGCCAGATCGCCACCAGCTTGAGCGAGTACGTCGAAGAAGATACCCCACTCCAGGTACGCCTAAAATCCTTTAGTAAAACCCTCACCTATATCGTCCTCGGCTTTACTATTGCAATCCTCATTGCTGGATTGTTAATGGGTCGAGGTTTTCTGGAGATGCTGCGCGTTTCAATCATCTTGGCGATTGCTGCTGTTCCAGAAGGCCTGCTGATCGCGGTCACTGTGATCCTGGTGGTAGGGATGCGGAAAATCTTGAAGCGCCAGGGTTTGGCAAAAAAGCTGCTGGCGGTTGAGACCCTTGGCTCAGTGACGGTCATCTGCACGGATAAGACCGGCACGCTCACCGAAGGGCGCATGCGCGTGGCGCGCCTCAATGTGACCGACAACGATCGGGCGTTACAAACCATGGTGCTGTGTAACGACCTGGAAGGTCCGGTTGACATTGCGTTATGGGAGTACGCCACTGCCAATTTGAGCATATCCCCTCAAGATATGGTGGATAGCTCTGAACGCCTTGCCGAGGAGCTGTTTACCAGCGAAACCAAATACATGCTCACTGCTGTGACAGGAGTGTATTTCCAAGGAATTAACTACAACTTCCTCAAAGGCGCTCCTGAGATTGTTTTGGGAATGTGCCAGTCCGATAAACAAGAGCGTGATCAAATACTCGCACAGGTAGACGATTGGGCGAGTGAAGGTCTGCGTTTACTTGGACTGGCTTACCGCCCAATGGGCAAACTGGAAGATTATTCGGGTTACACCTGGGTAGGTTTGTTAGGTATGCAAGACCCCATCCGTGATGGTGTACAGGATGCGGTGAATGTCGCCCACCATGCCGGTATCCAGGTGAAGATGATCACCGGTGACTACCGCAAGACGGCGGAAAAAATCGCCCGAACGATTGGTTTGATGAAGCCGGAAGAACACAGCCTCGAAGGGGAAGAGCTGGCAGCCATGAGTGATGAACAGCTTCAGCAGGAAGTAAGACAGGTGGCAGTCTTCTCGCGCATCCGGCCGCAGGATAAGCTGCGCATTGTGCGCGCCCTGCAGAGCAATGGTGACGTAGCCGCAATGATCGGAGATGGGGTCAACGATGCCCCTGCACTGCAGCGTGCTAATATCGGGGTAGTGGTCGGCACAGCCTCGGATGTTGCCAAGGAGACCGCCGACCTGATCCTGCTGGACAGCAATTTCCGCACCATTGTGGCAGCGATCGAAGAAGGACGGGTGATCTTCGAAAACATCCGCAAGGTGGTCGCCTATACACTGTCAAACTCCTTCGCAGAAGTGCTGACCATATTCACCGCCATGATGCTGCACTGGCCTGCCCCACTGGCAGTGGCACAGATCCTGTGGATCCACCTGATCTGCGATGGTCCCTCAGACATTGTCCTGGGTTTCGAGCCGGAAGAAGAGGGCATCATGGACGAAAAGCCTAAATCGATCAAAGAGCCCGTCCTGGCACCCCTGGGATTGACGCTCATTGGAGTAATCAGCATCAGTAGCGCAATTGCGGCACTGTCCCTGTTTGGTCATTTCTATCTTTCGCACGGTAACCTCGCCGAAGGTCAAAGCCTGGTGTTTGCCAGCTTTGCGGTCAACTCGATGATCTATATCTTTGCCTACCGGTCGATGCGCCTACCACTATTCCGCATGAGCCCGCTTAGCAAGAACAAACCCCTGATCTTGGCAGTTATCGCCGGCTTGCTGATGGTGGTAATCGCCTTTGCCTTCCCATCGATCCGTAATTTGCTGGGGATTGTGCCTCTCACCGTGCAGCAGTGGAGCTGGATCGCAGCCATCGCCGTGGGACTGTTGATGGCCGTGGAAATTGGAAAATGGGTAAGGGGTATCATCCAACGAAGGTTAAAAGCAAGAAAATAGGCAGAGGCGATCGCTATATCCTTAACTGAATAATGTTCAAGTTGACTGGACTCGTCCTATTAATTGCCTGCACCTACCTGTTGATAATCGCTTTAGGATATCTTGGATTCGCTACCTACAAGCATAATCTGACCGGTTGGTTCCTCATACTGACTGCTTTCGCATATGGACTTGGTGCACCTTATTGGGTGTGGAGAGAATTAAAAAAAGAAAAGGTCGTACGCCGTGAAAACCAGGATCGATCTTTTTGGCTGATCATTCCTGGATTTGTAATAGTTTTTTATGCCTCCCCACTTGAATATATGTGTATGATGAATACTCTGCCTCACACAGTCTGGATGCAACTGGTGGGTTTAATATTAATCGCCGTCAGCTTGTTGTTATTTGGCTGGGCACGAACTGTGCTTGGAGGTTTTTACTCAGGAAGAATCCGAGTGAAAGCTGATCACATCCTTGTACAGAACGGTCCGTATAGAATTGTCCGTCATCCTGCATATGCTGCATACATAATTATGAGCCTTGGGATCGGAGTTGGATATTCGAGCTTGATTGGTCTGCTTGCAGTCATCCTTCTTTTGATCCCGGCGTTAATCTATCGGATCAATGTTGAAGAGCAAATACTAAGCGCCGAATTTGGAGACCAGTTCAACCAGTATGTCCAAAATACCAAGCGTTTAATCCCTCACCTTTGGTAAGCATCTACGAAACAGCGTTTATAAGATATATAATATCAATAACTTCGATTCCATCCTCTGGAGAATTACTATGACCAACCATCAAATCCTATATTTATCCCAGTCTGACGTAACCAAGGTCAACCTCGACATGGCCACCGTGATCAATCTGCTCGAGACCGCTTTCCGCGAAAAAGGTGCCGGGAAAGTGGAGATGCCCCCCAAACCAGGCATTCATACCATGCCAGATGCATTCATCCACGCCATGCCAGCCTTTATTCCCTCGCTAAATTCAGCTGGTATCAAGTGGGTCAGCGGATATCCCGAAAACCAGAAACGTGGGCTGCCGTATATCACTGGTTTGCTCATCTTGAACGATGTGGAGACGGGCATCCCCTACTCGGTGATGGACTGCGCCTGGATCACTGCTTACCGCACGGGCGCGGCCAGCGCACTGGCCGCCAAGTTCTTAGCTCGACCGGAGAGCAAGACTGCAGGCATTTTGGCCTGCGGGGTGCAAGGGCGTACCAACCTGGAGGCACTGAAAGTGCTCTTCCCCATTGAGAAGGTGTTTGCGTATGATATTCATCCCGATAGGCTGCATCAGTATGTGGATGAAATGTCGGCCAAATTGAATGTGGAGATTATCGGAGTGAAGGAGCCCAAACAAGTGGTGGTAGATAGCGAGCTGGTTGTCACTTCTGGACCGATCCTCAAACACCCCACGCCCGCCATCCAAAAGGATTGGCTACAACCGGGGGCATTTGGCAGCGCAGTCGATTTTGACAGCTATTGGTCGGCGGGTGCACTGGCCCAGATGGATCGAATCAGTACCGATGACCATGCACAGTTCGAGTACTATAAATCTGTGGGCTATTTCCAGACCACTCCAACCCCCTACGCCGACCTGGGTGAGATCGTTGCGGGCCTCAAGCCGGGTCGCCAAAGCCCCAGCGAAAGGACCCTGGCGATGAACCTTGGACTGGCGATGGATGATATGGCTGTGGCACCTGAGATTTACCGCCGGGCAAAAGCGATGGAAATCGGCACTTGGCTGACCTTATAACGCAGCGTCTGCAACTCTGCCAAGCGCACCTGCGGTGCAATCTGCCAGGGTCTCTGGGCAGATTTCGTGCTAGAAGCTTCTCATCATCAATGATGAAGGCCTGATCAAACCAACATCATTATTCGTTAAATGTACCTCTGTTAAACCACAAGCTGCGGAGGTACTTTTATTTGGTATCTACACAGCCTGGGTTGTGAGTTGGGTGTCAGGATTCGACATCAACATGCGGAAATGAGATCCGCAGCATTGAATCTTAAGTTAATGGGTTCCCGCAGTAAGGGCAGGTAGTCCAATCGTCTTGGGCGGGCTTGCCGCAGTGTGAACAGGTGCGGGTGGGGATAACCATTTCTGCTGCGGGAGCTGGTTGGGCTGTTTGAGCTGGTGGGGTTGTTGAAGTGACCTGGGCTGAGCGGCTGCCCCGCATGATCACATTCACCAGGGCGACGATCCCCACGATAATCAGCACGAGAAAGCCCAGACCCAGCAATCCGCCAAATATCCCGCGCATCGGGCTGTAACCACCAAACCCATACCGGTAAGGCTCCATCATTCTAAAGCCGGGTCTCATCATGTAAAAGCCGCGTCCGATGCCACCAAAAATGGCGAACACGATCCCGGCAACCACCGCCAGGACAATCAATCCAAGCACGACGTATAGGATCCATTTTAAAACTTTACTCATTCGAAAACCTCCATAATTTCGCTATTTCCCTCAAGCATACCACTGGACGGTGAAGAATTTATGAAGAACCTATTGAGGTTAGATTAAGCTTAGATTAAGTAAAAAATTTCCTGGATTGATTTGCTATCCGCATGATATCCATAATCAACATTCTATTCTATAATTTACCGGTAATTACTCACCACTTCGCCAAAGATTTTTCGATTAATCACAGAACAAGTGAAGTAGCCTTTATTACTCACACGTTTATAACTTCTATATGGAAAAATCGTATTATTTCAGTTTTTCAAATTGTAAACTTTGTAGATGCGCAGGGGAGGGATTTTAAATGAGGCATTTGGGATTCCTCCCCTGCGCTGCTACTATTATTAAACCTCAGGTGGTCAGTAATTACATTTACCGATTCCATCCCACACAACGAAACTAGCATTGGAGACTCTGATGTATGAAGCTTTGAGCTCAGATTATGACCGTTTTGTAGATTGGCCCAGCCGGCTGGCGCTTGAGCTGCCTTTTATCACAGACAAACTGCATAAGAACAACGTCGAGACCGTTCTGGATGCAGCAGCGGGAACGGGGATGCACGCTATCGCCCTGGTGCAGCAGGGTTATCAAGCTGCCGGAGCTGACATCAGCCGCGGCATGGTTGAGCAAGCCCGACTGAATGCCCAGGAAGCCGGGGTTCAGGTGCGGTTTGAAATCGCTGGTTTTGGAGAGCTGGCGAAAACATTTGGTGCTGGAAGTTTCGACGCGCTGTTGTGCCTGGGTAATTCACTGCCCCATCTCCTCTCACGCGATGACCTGGACAAGACGCTGGCTGATTTCGCTGCCACCTTGAAGCCCGGCGGCATACTTCTGATCCAGAACCGCAATTTTGATGCTGTGGTTGCCAACCACATCCGTTGGATGGAGCCCCAATCTCATTCTGAAGATAGAGCCGAGTGGATCTTCCAGCGCTTTTATGATTTCGAACCGGATGGTCTCCTGACTTTCAACATGGTCATACTCAAGCGGCTGGGGCGGGGCAGCTGGAGCCAGCAGGTGATCACCTCGCGTTTACGTCCCATCCTGAAATTCGAACTCATCCTGAGTCTCTCTGAAGCAGGGTTTAACAGCCTCAAACTCTTTGGGAAAATGGGCGGGGCAGCATTCGATGCTGACTTAAGTCCGAATCTGGTCGTCCTGGCACGCAAACACCCATGATTTTGTAGGGGCGAAGCAACACGTAATCATCATCTGCTTGTACCCAAAATACGCTTCACCCTCTTTTATGAAGTCGATCCGTTCTAAAGACATTTTCCAATCTCCGCAGCGCCGACCTTTATAACCTCAAACACATTAGCGACCAGGCAATTTGCCAAGTTATAATTAACACAAACCCACCCAACTAAGGAGACAATATGGTCAAAATCACATTCATCGGAGCCGGCAGCCTGGGATTCACGCGCGACCTGGTCCGCGATGTGCTCACCTTCCCGCTGCTGCAAGATGCCACCCTATCCCTAATGGACATCGATCCGGAAAGGCTGGAATTTGCCCGCCGATCTGTCCAGCGAATCATCGACATGGGGAACTATCCTGCCAGGGTCACCGCCACGCTTGACCGGGTTGAAGCCCTACGCGATGCAGATATCGTTCTAGTCACCATACTGTCGGGTAGCACCAAGGTATGGCGCTACGATATCGAGATCCCCAAACAATATGGGGTGGATATCAACGTTGGTGATACACGCGGACCCTCGGGTATCTTCCGGGCCTTGCGCACCATCCCAGTGATGCTGGACATCGTCAAAGACATGGAACGCTACTGCCCCAACGCCGTATTACTCAACTACACCAACCCAATGGCAATGCTGTGCCGAGCCATGCAGCGCAAGACCTTTATCCGCCTGACGGGGTTGTGTCACAGCGTGCAGGGCACTGCCATGATGCTCTCCTATTGGATCGGTGCGCCATATAAGGAAATCACCTACACCTGTGCCGGGCTCAACCATATGGCATGGTACCTGAAGTATGAGTGGAACGGCAAGGACGCCTACCCGTTGATCCGCAAAGCCGTCACCGAGCGACCCCAAATCTATAACCACGAAATCGTACGCAACGAGATGTTCCTGCACTTGGACTACTACGTCACCGAATCCAGCGGGCATAATTCGGAATATAATGCCTGGTTCCGTAAACGCCCCGATTTGATTGAAAAATACTGCACCACAGGCACAGGATGGAATCCGGGAGAGTATGCTTACATTTTGAAAGAATATCAGAATGCGGAGAGCTCCTGGAAAGACGAAGCCCGCCAATGGTTCGCCGATGAAACACCTATCGAGCTGGAACGCGGCGAGGAGTATGCGGCCTCCATTATCAATGCCCTGATGGGGGGCGAGCCGTTCTCATTCAACGGAAACGTCGCCAACACCGGGCTGGTGACCAACCTACCAGAAGGGGCATGTGTGGAGGTGCCAGTTTGGGTGAGCCGTAAGGGGTTTGAACCGGTACACGTGGGAGCGCTGCCTGCGCAATGCGCTGCCCTGACCAATCTGACCGCTCAGATTGAAGAGATGGCGGTAGAAGGTGCGCTCACGGGGGACCCGCGATTAGTCTTTCAGGCAATCTGCTACGACCCGCTGACTTCCGCCGTACTCTCGTTGGCGGAGATCCGGCAAATGGTCAACCAGATGTTCGAGCAGAACAAGGCTTATTTACCACATTATAAATCCTTGTCTGTATAGTTCGTTGGGGTGAAGCAACGCTTTTTTCCTAGACTGATTAGGAGTCAATAAGCTGCGTTGCTTCGCCCTTACATTAAAATGTAAGGGGGATTGTCTCCAACGACCACTTCACGTGTCCTTGGTAGAGACGCAGGGGATGGATTTGAATACGAACGGTTTTGTATCCCTCCCCTCCGGTAAAAAACCGAGCAGACGGGTCGCGCTGCTACAGAAGCAGCCACGGGAGGGTCTCCTTGGAAGGTTGGTGATCGGTCTGTGTTCTTGTCGGGTAGATTAGAAATTATATGAGGTGTCTGCAAGACCATCCCCTACTCGATCTCGGTCACGCTGATTATCGGCTATAATCGGCCGAGAGGAACGACTATGCTGAAAACTGAATTCCAGATCGCCATTGTGGAAGACGACCCATTCGCCCGAAATTGGATGGCCTTGCTCGCGGCGCGTGACTGGCGCACCCGCCTAGCAGGTGAATTTGACCAGCCGCTCAAGGTCATTCCGATGCTGCACCAAAAAGCTTCCCATGTTGACCTGGTGCTGCTGGACACCGACATCCCCGGCGGTAAAGATTGGATCCCTGAGATGCTTAATGCGTTCACCGGCATTGAGCAACCACCTGTCATCCTTTGCACCGGCATCCGCGCCAACCCGGATGTTCTCTCCCATATGAAAAATGATTGTTTCGTGGGTTACATCCTGAAAAACGAAATCAACTTCTCATTGGCATGGGCGATCGATATCGCCTTGACAGGTAAATGGGTGGTCACCGAAGGCGTACGATCCCTGGCATCAGACATGCGCTTTACGCTGCCGCGCCCGTGCGTGGTGCTGGACGGTCGGAAGACACTCCAGAGCACCCTGACCAAACACCAGGCGGAGGTTTCGCGGCTGGCATTCCTGTTCAGCATGGAACGGAGAGAGCTGGCAGATGAATTAGGAATTGTCGAAGATTGGAGCTATGGGTTGGTTAGCCAGATCTATGAGCAGCTGGGAGTGAAGGATATCCTCAATGACGATGAAGCGGTAGAGTCCTACTTCGGAGACCAACCACTGATCCTTGCGCATGTGGAGAAAATTCGAGCTGGGAAGAATTCCGTCAAGGTGCATGACCTGGAAACCCTGGCTTTCCACATCATCACCATGCCCGAGATGGTCGAGTTACCTTAGATCTGACTCTTGTACTCAGCCAGGTCGATATACTTTCCCCCGCTGATTTCCTGCTTTACCAGCTTTCGGTTTTTATCAAATGTGAGGCTCAATTCAATCGGCTGGAAACACAGTTTTTCTCCCACCAGCACCTTGCGACAGAAATACGAGGAGGGGTCATCTCTGTTTTCGTCATAATCGGGGGTCAGCTCATTCCAGGTGTCCACCCTCGCCTGCAGTTTTTCACCGCAGCGGCTGCACTTCACGTAAAGATAGACGATCCGGTTTGAATTCGAAGGGGAAAATGAGAAGATATTTCCGAGCTTTTTAAGAAAACTCATGGATTTATTTTAACACATACCACATATCAATAAAGACATACGACAGTCATAGTTGCCTATCATTAGAGACGTCCCAATGGGCGTCTATAATGAAAATAACGGAATATTCATTGGAATCCGGGGGTGATTTTATTTACCAGCAATGGAATTCCTTCTCTCTCGACCTGCGCCTATTGGTGGTGACGGCAATTCTATTTCACATGGCGTTTCGTGGATGACCACAAAACCCATGATTTATTTATACTATTTGGATAAAAATTGTTGTATAATATTTATCGATCTATTTTACTTGCCAGGGGGAATCTATTGAGTACCAATAGAAGGGATATAGCTATGAACAAAAGATTTAGAAGGTTGTTATTTTCGGGAATTGTCATCTTGTCTGTGGTATTTCCCCTGCTTATTACAATGGCACAAACAAATGCCTCACAAATATCATATTTACCAATCCTATTTAATAATTCATCGCCGACCGTAACGCCTACACCCCGTCCTGGTAATGACCCGATCATTTTCTTCACCGGCGATCTGGTTTCAGGTAGCTCGGTCAGCCAGGCCCAATCGGTGGTTAACATTATCAAAAATTTAATGAGCCAACATCCAGGCACACAGATGCTGGTGGCTTCTACTGGGGATAATGAGCAGGAAAATTCCCCAACGATCAGCAACTACCAGTCCTACTTTGGCACCACCTATGGGACCTTCGTCACCCAGGGCATCTTCATGCAAGTGCGCGGCAACCACGACATCCAATCAGCCGGGTCTTATACTGATTCCGACGGCACCGTTCACAGCTCTGGTGCAGCCTATTGGAATTACTTCGGATCCAACGCACATAAGTCCATTATTGCAGGCAAATATCTGACCGATTACAGTTATGACCTGGGCGCCTGGCATATCATCGCACTCGATCAACTCAATGGAACAGTCAACCAACCCACCCTCAATTTCCTCACCTCCGACCTGGCAGCTCACTCAAGCTCAACCTGTCAGATTGTATACTGGCACGTGCCGACCTACTCGTCAGGATTAGTGCATGGTGATTCGACCGGATTAAAACCCCTCAACCAGGCCGAATTTAATGCCGGGGTTGATATTCAGTTAAATGGTCACGACCACGATTACCAGCGCTTCAACCCGATCAACCCGAATGGTGTGCAAGACAATGCTCACGGGATCACGACCTTTGTCGATGGTATTGGCGGCGAGGATGGTCGTTCTGGATCCCAAACCTCGATTGCCCAGGCAGCGTCAGCTGTATACCTGGATTCATTTCCGCCTGGAACTGGGCACGCCATCGGAGTGATCCAGTTCACATTGCATTCCACATCGGCAGATTACAAATTGTATGACGCCAATAATGGCTCGATTCTCGATCAAGGTACGGTTGTTTGCCATTGAGGAACAATTTGTGGTGTGTTGATGCGTTAGCATTTTACATATGCTATTATGATGTAGAGGCGCCCCAGTGGGGCGTCTCTACCATAGATTCGGGATATGATGAATTGGCAATGGGCTGAATTCAACCCATATTGGAAAAATCCTCACACTACGGTTAAAAATCGGACCAGAATTGACGCTTGCTGGAAATAAGTTATGGGGCTGCCTAACTAGCCCATTATGCTGACTATTTTCAGTTCCCCAAAAAACTGGAGTACGCGCTTGAAAAGTATCAAGTCAATGTAAGAGACCCACATTTAGTCCTTATTGTCGGCAACTTTGAGAATGAGAATAGAGTGGAGATTGATGAGGCATGTCGGATGTTGAATAATTTTGAGATTATAGATTACGACACGATTCTATATCTCTATCTGAAACTAGCTGTACAGAATAAAAAAAAATTAACATATAAAGTTGCGACAATATATGTGTATGTAGCCGCTATCGATGAAGGTGGATTGACCAACACATTCAGGGGTTATCGATCCCGATACTTAAGGTAAAGAGAGAATTTGTAGCCGCCATCGGTGATGGCGTTTTACCTACCAACTGCCGTGATCAGCGATCACGGCTACAAAACCTTACCTAATTACCATGTCTCCGTTCCGCGGTATAATCACGCTCTGCATTTCAAGAATTTACACATACTCGCTCTTTATTAATAAAACATTTGTGCTATAATAGATATCGGTCCATTCAGACCATTCCCTGCAAGGGGATATAAATCAATCCGGAAACAGAAATTCAAGGGATTATGACTGCTAATGTCATTCGGGTGGTTGGTGCCCGCGTCCATAACTTAAAAAATATCACTGTAGAGATCCCGCGCGACAAGCTGGTGGTGATCACCGGGCTGTCGGGCAGCGGCAAGTCCTCGCTCGCCTTTGACACCATCTTCGCCGAGGGTCAGCGCCGTTATGTCGAGTCGCTATCGGCGTATGCGCGCCAGTTCCTGGGGCAAATGGATAAGCCTGATGTTGATTACATCGAGGGGTTGTCTCCGGCGGTTTCCATCGATCAGAAGGGTGTCTCGCATAATCCTCGATCCACAGTTGGTACGGTAACCGAGATATATGATTACCTGCGTCTGCTGTATGCCCGCGTGGGAATCCCTCACTGCCCCGAATGCGGGCGTGAGGTGAGCAAGCAGTCAGCCCAGGAGATCGTGGACGTGGTGGCAGACCTGCCCGATTCAAGCCGCCTATTGATCCTCTCCCCACTGGTGCGCGGGCGCAAAGGCACCCACCAGGCAGTTCTGGAGGAGATCCGCAAAACGGGGTTCGTGCGCGCCAGGGTTGATGGCGTGGTACACGAGTTGGATGAAGACATCCAGATGGACCGTTACAAGATCCACAACATCGAGGCGGTGGTGGATCGGGTGCTGCTGCACCATGACCCCGACCCGGAGGAGAACAAAGCTTTCGTCACCCGCCTGACCGATTCGATTGAGACGGCATTGAAATTCGGCGACGGTTACCTGATCGTTCAGGATATCACCGACCCGAAGGCCCCTCACGATATGTATTTCTCCGAACACCTGGCGTGCCCAGAGCACGGTTCCGTGCTGCCAGAGATCGAGCCGCGCACGTTCTCATTCAATACACCGCACGGTGCCTGCCCCGACTGCCAGGGGCTGGGCGGCAGGCTGGAAATCGATGCCGACCTGCTTATGCCCGACCAAGACCTGTCTCTAACGGACGGCGCCATCACCAGCACGGAATGGAGCGGTCCCAAGGAAGAGGGCGGCTATTACTGGCAGAGCCTGGAAGCAGTTGCAAGATATTATGACATCGACTTGCACGTGCCTGTGCGCGAGATACCAAAGGAAAAACTGGACATCGTTCTGTACGGCACACGGGGTAAAGAAATCCCCATGACCTACAAGCGCGATGATAACCATGAATACAACTTCGACCGCGAGTTCGAAGGGGTGATCGGCAACCTGATGCGCCGCTTCAACGATACTAACTCGGAATATATGCGCGAGAAGATCGGCGCTTTCATGAGCATGCGCCCCTGCCCCACTTGTGGTGGCAAACGCCTGCGCCGTGAAGCCCTCGCCGTGACCGTGAATGATAAAAACATCGTCGAGGTCACCGAGTGGCCTATTTTGGAGACGTTAAGATGGATCGAGCAGCTGTGCGGTGATTCCACTCCCCTCAGCCAACGCCAGCAAACCATCTCCGAACGCATCCTGAAGGAGATTTCCGAACGGTTGGGGTTCCTGGTGGACGTAGGATTGGATTACCTGACCCTTCGGCGCTCTGCGGGGTCTCTTTCCGGAGGCGAAGCCCAGCGCATTCGCCTGGCAACTCAAATCGGCTCGCACCTGATGGGCGTGTTGTATGTATTGGACGAGCCCTCCATCGGGCTGCACCCACGTGACAACACCCGTCTGCTGCGCACCCTGAAAGGTCTGCGTGACCTGGGTAATTCGGTGATCGTAGTCGAGCACGACTCTGAAACCATACTTTCTGCCGACTGGGTGCTTGACCTGGGACCAGGGGCAGGCGAACACGGTGGCAAAGTGGTGGCAGAAGGCACAGTAGAGGACATCCTAGCGAGTCCAGAATCGCTCACCGGGGCGTACCTCTCCGGGCGCTTGCAGGTTGATATACCGCGTGAACGCCGTACCGGGAATGGGCGCAAGCTGACCATCGTCGGGGCGCGTGAGAATAACCTTAAGAACATCAAAGTCAATATCCCGCTGGGCAAGTTTGTATGCATCACCGGGGTTTCGGGGTCGGGGAAATCGACCTTGATGATCAAGATCCTGTATAAAGCACTGGCAGCCAAGCTGCAAGGCGCTCACACCATGCCGGGTGATTTTGACCGTATCGATGGGATCGAGTACGTCGATAAGGTGATCAACATCGACCAGTCACCCATCGGCCGCACACCGCGTTCCAATCCAGGCACCTATACCAGCCTATTCGACCAGATCCGCACCCTGTTCGCCGAGCTGCCGGAGAGCAAAATGCGCGGCTACAAGCCGGGGCGTTTCTCGTTCAATGTGCACGGCGGCCGCTGTGAAGCCTGTCAGGGGCAGGGTCAGCTGCGCATCGAGATGCAGTTCCTACCGGACGTGTACGTGCCCTGCGATGTGTGCCATGGGGCCCGCTTCAATCGTGAGACCTTACAGGTTCGGTTCAAGAACCTGAACATTGCTGACGTACTCGACCTGACCGTGGATCGGGCCCTGGAAGTGTTTGAAGCGTTTCCTAACATGCTATCCCGCCTGCAGACCCTGCAGGACGTGGGATTGGGATACATTCGTATCGGTCAGCCGGCCCCCACACTATCAGGCGGCGAAGCCCAGCGGGTAAAGCTGGCACGCGAGCTTTCCAAGCGCGCCACTGGTCGCACACTGTATGTGCTGGATGAACCGTCGGTAGGTCTGCATGCAGCCGACGTGCACAAGCTTATCGAGGTGCTGCAGCGCCTGGTGGATGCCGGTAACAGCGTGCTGATCATCGAGCACAACCTGGATATCATCAAGGTGGCCGACCACATCATCGATCTGGGACCGGAGGGCGGGGACGGGGGTGGAGAATTGATTGCCGAGGGTTCACCTGAGCAAATCTGTGAAGTCGAGGCTTCGTATACCGCCAAATTCTTGCGCCCGTATGTGTGCAAGGATGAAGACTCTGCCCCCATCCGGGTTTTAGGCTAGCAATACTACACGCTCTTCATCCGTGTAATTCCCCCCACTCGTCCATCAAGGTTTCCAGCTCCTTTTGCACCCTGACGTATTCGGTGCCCAGCTTTTGTACTTTGGCGGCATCGGGAGGTGGGTTCTCCAGTCGGTGACCCAAAGCTGCCAGGTCATCTTCCAATTGGTCGATCATGGCTTCCACTTCCTTCAACCGGGCGCGCTTCCGCTTGTCATCCGATGAAATCACGGATCTCTTTGGTGGCTCTTTCTCGTCTGTGCTGCTCTCCCTGGCTTCTTTTACCGCCATACGTTCAGCCTCCAGCTGCTGATGGTACTGGCTGTAGCTGCCCTTGAAGGTGCGCAGGAGGCCAATGGCCTCATCGATCTCCCAAATCTGCGTCGCCAGCGCATCAATCAGATAGCGGTCATGAGACACGAGCAAAATGGTGCCATGGAATTGGTCCAGCACCTCTTGCAGGATCTCCTGGGAGGGGATATCCAGGTGGTTGGTGGGCTCATCCAGCAGAAGCAGATTGGCACCGGATAATGCCAGTTTAGCCAACGCCAGCCGACCTCGCTCACCCCCCGACAGCACCTCTACCTGCTTGAATACATCCTCACCGGTGAAAAGAAATTTTGCCAGGTAATTGCGGATGTCTGCTAACAGCATTTTGGGCGCCACCGAATCGATCTCCTGCACCAGTGTACGCTCGGGGTGAAGGTCTTCGTGAGCCTGGGCGAAATATCCTACATTCAGGCTGGCGCCCAGCTCCACCTCTCCTGCCAGGGGAGGCACCTTCTCCAGGATAGTTTTGAGAAATGTCGTCTTCCCAGCACCATTCGGGCCGATCAGGGCGGTGCACTGGAGGCGCCGTAGCTCGATCTCGCCGGCAGAAAATAAGGGCTTCCCTGGGTAGCCAATCTGCAGGTCGTGTGTGCGCAGGACGATCTCACCACTGCGCTGGTCGGTATGCAGGCGTAGATGCAAGCGGGGAGGCCGGTTGCTGGGCTCACGCAAGGCGTTGATGCGGCGCTCGGCTTCTTCGGGACTGAGCATGCTGGTGGTGGTATCCACGCTCCTGCTCAACTCAGCCCATTTTGTACTGGTAGCGGCTTGCATGCCCACTTGTTCGATCGCCTGCAGGTGACGTGTCAACCGGCGCAGGCGGCCGCGGGCTTGAGCAACATTCTGCCCGGAAATGTTCTTTTTAATATACTCCAGGTCCTTATCTAATTTCTCTTTCTCAGCCTCAAATACCTCGCGCCGGCGCTCCCAGCGCTCCGTGCGCTGGTCCACGTAGGCGGAATAGTTACCATGATAGACCTCGAACCCGGAGCGGGTCATCTCCCAAACGGTATCCACTACCTGGTCGAGGAAATAACGGTCGTGCGAGACGATCAATGTGGCGCCTTCCCACTGGCTAAGATAACCTTCCAGCCATTCCACAGCCGCGATATCCAGGTGATTGGTGGGCTCGTCAAGAATCAGCAGGTCGGAATCCGATAATAAAAGGCGTGCCAACAGTGCACGTGTGCGCTCCCCCCCAGATAAGCGAGCTAATGGAGCCTGGTATTCATCGGGGGTAAAACCCAGCCCAGAAAGCACCTTTTGGACACGAAAAATATAGGTATAGCCACCGCGATGCTCGAACTCGGCTTGCAGGCGACCGTACTTCTCGAGCACCTGGCCCACCAACTCCGATTTCGCCATAGCCTGCTCGAGGAGATGCAGCTCGGCTTCCATTTCACGCAGCAGTTGGAACGGCACCAGACATTCCTCCCACAGGGTATGAGGAGATTCGAGCCCTGCCTCCTGCGCCAGATGTCCGATCGACAGGTTTTTCGCCTGGCTGACGATTCCGGCAGATGGTTCCTCCTCTCCCGCAAGGATGCGCAAGAGGGTGGTCTTGCCGATGCCGTTTGGGCCAATAATGGCGATACGGGCGTGATGTGGAATGCTGAGCGAGATGCCCGAAAAGATATCACGGGCACCGAATGATTTGGCGAGGTCTTGAGCGGTGATCAACGACATATTTCAGCCATCTAAAACTGGAACCAGAATGAAGGGTATTTCGTCCTTATTCCATCTCAGGCGGTGGCATTTTTCCTGCAACAGGATATGGATATATGCACCATCCAATTCTAAAATGAATGGCACTGCCAACCTGGATGTATAATTATGCCACAACAATTCAACACCTCACGTTTTCAAAGCGCATCAACATGTTATAATCCGACTTCGATGGATGACTATAATCCCGTAGAAATTAACCCAAGACCTTCTCGTAGAAATCGCGGCTCCTCTCAACTGAAAATGAGCCCTGTAATCTGGGGGTTGCTATTTATCTTCCTGATTATGTTGTCAGCGACAGTCTATTTAACCTATTCGGTGGTACGCGGCGCTACATCTGAGAGCTATGCTCAAGGTACTGAACCAGCACTGTCACTAACCGATGCACCGAACAACAACCAGCCCGAGGTCAACGTCAATGCACCCCTCCAGGCAGAGAGCGGACCGACACCCGTCCCCTGGGATGGTGCCAACCGGGTGAACATCCTGGTGATGGGCCTGGATTACCGTGATTGGGAAGGCGAAGGTCCGTCACGCACCGACAGCATGATGCTGCTCACCATGGACCCCGTCTCACGAACCGCCGGGATGCTCTCTATCCCGCGTGACCTGTGGGTCAACGTGCCGGGTTATGATTACGGCAAGATCAACACAGCCTATTACCTGGGTGAATTGTATAACCTGCCAGGCGGTGGACCCGGGCTTGCCGAGCAAACTGTGAATGAACTACTAGGCGTTGAGATCAATTATTATGCCCAGATCGATTTCTCGGCTTTCGAGAATTTCATCGACCAGATCGGTGGCATCGATGTGGAAGTGCCCTATGAAATGACGGTGGACCCGATTGGCCCCGGCAATACAGTCACTCTCCAGGCGGGAATGCAGCACCTGGATGGACCGACCGCCCTGGCGTATGCGCGTAATAGAGATACATGGGGCTCGGATTTTGATCGCGCTGACCGGCAGCAACAGGTTATCTTGGCGATTTTCGACAAGCTCACCTCTGTGGGAAACCTGCCGAAGTTGATCGCCAATGCCCCGACGATCTATAGCAATTTACGCTACGGCATCCACACCAACCTGTCCTTAAAGCAAATCATCTCGCTAGCGTGGACAGTGGCACAGATCCCGCGCGAAAATATCAAGCGAGGCATGATCGGTCCGAACGAAACCACACGCAGCTTTTCTCCCGAAGGATTGGATATCTTGCTCCCTGATATGGAAGCCGTGCGAGCAGTGCGCGACCAGGTGTTTTCCACCGATCCCGGTACAACCGGCGAAGCTCCGATTGCCACCGTTTACATAAACAATCCTGAAGAGCTGCGCCAGGCAGAGAGTGCGACTGTATCTGTGCTCAATGCAACCACGACTGCCGGATTGGCCTCAGAGACCAGCGATTACCTGAAAAATAATGGGATCAATGTGACGAACACCGGCAACGGCGAAGAAAAATCGGACACCACAGTGATCATCGACTACACCGGTAAACCCTACACCGTACAGTACCTGGTCGAGCTGTTGAATATTCAGCCAAACAGCATCTACAGCCGTTATGACCCTAACAGTCAAACCGACATCGCCATCCTGCTGGGAGCGGACTGGGCAGAAAACAATACCATGCCTTGAGATAACAATTGATGAATCTAAAACCACCTGCCCTGCTTAAAGTGGGGATAATTAGTTTGCTTGTCCTAGCCGCGATTTTCGCGGCTTATGCTGCCTATACCAAATCGTACGATTTCTTCCTATCATTCGACGTCGCTAAAATACCAGGCCTGGCGATCCAGGCGGCTGCAACCACGGCCCTGGACATAAATGGCAATCCAGCGCCCACACCTATGCCAACACAATCAGTTGACACTGCCCCCCAGCCTTGGGATGGCGCCAGCCGGGTGACCGTGCTGGTAATGGGATTGGATTACCGAGATTGGGAAGCCGGTGATGGTCCTCCCCGCACGGATACGATGATCCTGCTCACCATCGACCCATTGACCAAGACAGCCGGGATATTGAATGTCCCACGCGACCTGTGGGTCAACATCCCCGGGTTCGATTATGGGCGTATCAACACCGCTTACCCGCTGGGGATCGCCTACGACGTCCCAGGCGGCGGCCCGCAGCAGGCCATGGATACCGTTGAATCGCTGCTGGGCGTGCCGATCGATTACTACGCCATTATCGACTTTGGAGCTTTCGAGAAATTTATCGATGAGCTGGGCGGCATCAATATTGCTGTTACCTCTGAGCTGAGTGTCGACCCGATTGGCAAAGGTAACACGGTCTATTTGAAGCCCGGGAATTACCTTTTCGATGGGCCGACTGCCCTGGCGTATGCCCGCGCCCGTCATACTGATGGGGGCGATTTTGACCGTGCGGTACGCCAGCAGCAGGTCATCCTGGCCATCCGCGACCGGATCGTGGAGCTTGGACCAACCCAGGTGGCGGGGAAGATTCCAGCTATGTATAATGAATTAGCTGCAGGCATACACACCAACTTATCGTTGAACGACGCGGTGAAACTTGGCTGGCTGGCCTTGGAAATCCCCCTGGACACTGTACAGCGGGGTGCAATCGCTCCACCCAATGCAGTCAGCTTTGCCAAATCTCCGGACGGTACGCAAGACATCCTCATCCCCGTTCCAGACCAAATCCGCCTTATCAGAGACCAGGTGTTTGCCTCTTCCAATATGGCCAGCCCCGGGTTGACCTCGGGTGATGCGCGCGCAAACATGCAGGCTGAGGGTGCCTCGATCGTGGTGGCAAACGGCACTTACACCGAGGGCCTGGCTCAGCAGACGCAGGCTTACTTGCAATCGCAGGGAGCCAACGTAGTCGGAACACAGAACAGTGAATACAATACCTACACGCAGATTATCGACTACACCGGCAACCCGTACACCGATAAATACATAGTAGACCTGATGAAGATATCGCCATACAATATCTCGTTGCAGTATGACCCTAACAGCCCGGTGGATGTGCTGGTCATCCTTGGGGATGACTGGGCCGGCAGCAACTCCATGCCGTAGATCTCTTTATTCGGGCGGGATGCATCTCTCCTGGTGCTATCCTCTGTGCATTGTTAATAAAAAGCGGAAAATGTAAACTTCACCCAAAACAATATAAAAAAGCACCTCCTGCATTTATTTTCACAGGAGGTGCTTTTTTATGGCCGGGAAATAAGGAATGCGGCATTATAACGAGGAAACCAAACTTCTTACTATGCGGCTTTATCTCGAACTGGGAAAGAGACAGAGGCAAATAGCACTAGAGTTGGGTTAACCGCGGAAAGTGCAAGTCGAATAATAGTTACATCCTTATCGTCACGAAGGGGAAACGGCACTTCAAGCCTACTAGTATACCGTGGAAATCCCGACAGTCTTTGCAAGCCTATATTTCTTGATTAGAAATAGAAAATGCGCTTTTAATAAAACACCAAGTAGCGGATGGCTATGCTCTCGAGGTGTGGTATCTCTTTATTGATAATTACCGAGGAGTTTACCCCCGAGCGGGATAAATACCAGCTGGTATAGTAAACGACTCATATAAGGATCTATTTTATTCCCCTATATGCGGAGGCGGTCAGCTTCCACATAAGGTATGAAACCCCCATGCCGAGTGCAAAACCAAACAAGGCGATCACCAAATTGATTGCAGGTAGATGAAGCTGATATGTTACTCCATTAACGATTAGCATTGGGATTACAGCTAAAAGTCCACCTAATACCAACCCGCCCGCCCCGGGTTCCGCCACCTGACCAGCGAGCAATTCACTGCTGTAGCATTTTCGTAGGATATCATACGAAGCTGCCAGGCCAATGGACATGATTGCTACTGGCGCTAGCAAGAGAAAATAAGCCTGAGAGGAAAAACCAAGCCCTATGCCAACTCCAATCGCTAGCCAGGTGAGAAGCATCGTCCAGAGAATCGGTACAGCCAATTCAGCAGCGATCGTCGCTCGCCCGGAAAAAGGCAGCTGCCGACTGATCGTCCACAGATCCAGATCAGATCGTAGGCGGTCTGTGCATCTTCGTCCAATCAACCAACACCAGAAGAAAAATGCCCATAGTTTCGTCCCCCAGTCTGGTGCGACCACCATCCCCAGGCTTATCCCGAATATAACCAACCAGGTTGCCACGTGACCGAAATTTATCGCTCTGAGGGAGATCACACTATCCTTCCATACTAGTGACCAGGCACCTGTCCGACCTGGTACACGGCTCGGCGGATGTTGAACCCCGAGCCGTTCGCGGATCTTCATCCGTTGGACAAGGCGCGTATCTCCGAGCAAACCTGCCTGTTGGGAAGCCCACCTAGAGTATGATTCCTGAGCTGCCCGGCTGAGGTTTAACCTGGGAGAGGCGAAATAAAGTGCCAGCAGACCCACCAGCGTCAGGAACACTGCCAGAACAAATCCTAGCAACCAATTTTCTGTGCCAAGGCCTAGTTCAAGCGGTTTAATCACCGGCCATAATATAATATTTAAATATCCTTGATTGGTGAACGCCAAGCTGAGAACAATCATGGCGAACCCAATCGGGAACCATACCAAGGCGGGCATATCCCGCTCTCCCCGCAGCCGTAATGAACCCAAGGTGAAGTCCCCCGCCATAAACGCCAGGTGGAGGGGTATTATGATGCTGGTTACACGGAAAGCTGCTAGCCAATATCTGGGAAGATAGGTCCACAAAAAAGGTCCTTGTTCAGCAAGCTGCAAGGTGGAAAAACACAAGATCACACCTATTACCACGAACGGCAGGCACGCTGGCAGCCAATCACCTAACAGCCAGGTCAGTGCCACAAGCCTGCGATCCACTGGTGTCTGGCAGATTAAACCTGCATCTTCCTCTGAAAAAATAAACGGACTGCGCCTAGAAGCTTTATATCCCCGTAAAATTGCATCCAACAGTAATCCCGCTGCCAGGATGACTACTGTCGCCATGGCAGGCGCCAGTCCCTTAAAAAAGGATAAAACCCAGATTCCCACACCAGACAGGAGCGCCAGGACGGAAAACCCCCACAAGTTGAAGAAGATTATCAAGTAAACCAGGTAAAGGCGGTGGCTCACTGAATGATCACGCGGGTCATAACCGACGATGGCAGTCCAAAACCTGAATCGGCTAGCTAATTCACGCGAGCGCACCAGCCAGATCGCGTTCATTTACTCAGTAATCACCTCACCGCGTTCCATCCGCCACCTCTTCCCATTGAGGGATTCCATAACACTCAAATCGTGACTGGATAGTAAAACAGCGCATCCATTTTCTCGAAGAGTTGTGAGTTTTTCCAATAACACTATCACACTCTCTGGATCAAGAGCTGAAGTGGGTTCATCCAAAATCAGTACCTTGAACGGCCGGATCAACGCCAGTAAGATGCCCAGTTTTAAACGCATCCCGCGTGAGAGATTATGCGGATACATATCACGGTTTTCCCACAGACCAAATTCCCGCAGACCACTCTCTGCCCGCCCTTTCCACCCTTGTTCAACCCCAAATGCCAGGCTGATAAAACGCATATGTTCCCAGGTGGTCAATTCCAGGTAAAAACGAGGTACATCAGGAACAAATGCCAGACGCTGCTTCGCGGCCACCTCGTTCTGGTACAGATCATGCCCATCAACGAGTACATTTCCTTTCGTGGGCCTTAGCAGACCGGATAAACAGCACAGCAGAGTAGTCTTACCCGCACCATTAGGACCCGTAAGAATAATCATTTCCCCTGGAAAAATTTGGATATCCAGCGGGCGGACTGCCTGGAATTCTCCAAATGACCTGCTTAGACCAATCGTTTGAAGCAGAGGATGCGCAATCATGGTTGAGTGAACGTTAGCATCCAAGACCCCCAATACTGGCTGCCGTCTTCCGCCACGCATTCAGAGGCAGTCAGGTCATTCACCGCTTGGCCGCCTTTCGCCAGCCGGACGGAATAAACGGTGCCGGGTGACATTAGGAAATCCCCATATCCCAGACCCAGCTCAGGCTGCAGACCGGTGAAGAAGTGATCCTGGCCATCCTCCCATAACACCACCAGCTCCACACTGGGCACGGGTTGCCCTGCCGCATCTTTGACCTGCACCTGGATCAATGGGTCAGGTTGTTCAATGTTACAAATCAAGGTGCTGTCCTGTAACACGAATGGTGCCCCGCTGGTGGGGGTTGAAGTGACCATTAGGGAAGGATCAAGCATGTTCAGCGGACCGGGAGTTTGCGAGCTATCCTGCGCAATCAGGTTAACCTGCTGTTCGCCAGGTGGGCCGACAGCTGGTTGATTAAGGATAGGGAGCGAGCCAGAGGTATTACTAGGGCTGGAGGTTGAATCTTGCGTGGCATCGGGGCTGGGAGCTGTGGGTGTTACTTCCTGACTCAAAGCCACTGCCAGTAGACTCAGCGCTCTAACTTCCGCTTCGGGGTGCCCTTCAGCCAAAGCGCGTTGAGCTTGCATAGCGACACTTTGGGCAGGGTTGTCATCCTTCAGCTGTGCCAGCCTGTTCTGAGCGCGCACGAGGTCACTGCTGTACATGTACGCTGACGCCACCAGGAGGCGGTATTCCTCTTTGTAATCTGCTCTCAGCGCATAAGGCGGTGCATCCACATATTTAACCGGACTAATGACCCATGAATAAATTAAGCCTATCGCGACACCCAAAACTGCGCCGGTTAACAGGTACCATGAGCCCCGCCGTTCAGATTTCATGGGGTTGGAACTTCCATAGTAGGAATCTCCAGATTCGGATTCCAGGTCAATAAATCTTCACCTAACAACTGAATGACTGCCATGTCCTGGGCCGCATATTGGTGCTGAAGAGCATAATTTAGGGCCTCGGCAACAATATCCTTAGGTGCTGAGCTTCCCAGGCGTGCCAGGTGCCGGACGGCGACACCCAGATCGTGGTCCACCTGGTAGGATTCTGCGACCATCAAGACGTAGTCGGCCTTATAATCGGTCCGTAGGCTTATCGGAGCAATATCTACATATTCAACCGGATTAACCACCCAACCATAAAATAAACCTGCCGCAGCCCCCAGGATGACTGCGATCAGGAACTTTGTCCAACGTGACATAATCTCCTCATAAACCAGCTCTCATTCAGATCGTTCAGGTGCCACCAGGAATTCTACCATTGCCGCTTGCTAATGGATGTAAAATCCTGTACAATCTACGTATAAAAATGCCGATACCTTAAAGCCTGTCCAATGATCGAAGGAGGGAAGCCAACATGGGTATTATCAAGGTTTCAGGCACCTCTCGTACCTCTGCCGTAGCGGGGGCCATTGCGGGGGTCGTCCGCGAAAACAAGCGTGCTGAAGTTCAGGCAATCGGTGCAAGTGCAATCAATCAGGCTGTAAAAGCCATGGCTCTGGCGCGTGGCTACCTGAGGGGTGACGGTTACGATATTATCATTATCCCAGAATTTGTAGACGTCCAAATCGAAGACAAAATCCGAACTGCCATAAAATTCACAGTCGAGCCACGCTGAGGATCAATTAACCGCCTCTCACTGCCGACTTCAACTGCTCGAAATTCCACATCCACGCAATTCGGTTAATAAAATCCGCCAGGGAGGAGGATTTAACGCGCAGTAAACGCACCGCCGTCCCCACCGGGTCTGCCCCTGCCGCGCCTTGAGGCTGGTCGGCATAGGCGCCATAAAAAGCAAAATAAGCCTGATTCAGCTTACGGATGTGGTAGCCGTGATCCCAGAAGAACACCCTGCGTGCTTCCATATACGATTCCGCTTCTACCACTTTTCCCTGTGCCAACAAATTATCCACCATCACCCTCGTCGTATGCATCTCTGCGTTGAAGTCGAATGGTGGCGGAGTTGCTGGTTGACTTTGGTTATCCACAGGGGCAGCCGGCGGTGCTTCGGGAGTTAAATACTCCGGGTAGTATTTCGCAATCATCGCCCGGCCCAATTCTTTACCGGCGATCGAAGCCACAGTTTCATTCATGGTGCGTAATTCAGGGCTATTCATATAGCTGAAGCCGAGCGGATGAAGCGTCAGGTAATTATGCACCCATTCATGCGCCACCACCTCGGCCAACCCGTTGATATCGGTCGTTTCCATAACCATGGTAGGGTACAAGCCAATCCCACCAATCCCGACCACCAATGATGACACATCAAGCGATTTGTCCACCTTATTTTCCAAGGTTTCCATCGCGTCGACGGTTATATCAGGCGAGATCGAGATATTCTGATCCTGCCGGATCACATTGCGAGGGGATATGATTAGCGCATCAGGCGGTGGAGTGGTGTGATATAAGACTGGAGGAATCGTCTGCCCGCCAAAGGTCAGGCCTGACTCAGCGGCAACCCGGGATACTTGATCCTGCAAGATCGCCTCTGCCATGGGTTCGAGGTCTTTACGTTGCTGTTGGAGAGTGGCTAATTGGCTACGCAGCTCGACCGAAGCGCTCTTTGGATCAGCAATTTGCGGATCGGCATAAACATCGTTCAACCTAGCTTCGACCTCATTGATTTGACGGATCAAGTCAAGCGACTGAAGTACCGTGCTTGAGCGTTCATCCTCAGGTAGATAGCTTGCTGAACCCAATGCAATCTGCCCCAGCTTTATGCCAAGGGCATTGAGGGTCCAGGATAGATAGTCAAATTCTATTGGTCGGGTGAGTGCTTGAACCCGCTCGAGTGGGTCTGCTAATGAAACGTTGCTGGCCCCCAATAAAATCACCATCATTAGCAACACGATGGTTAACCAGAAAGCACTTTTAAACGACACCCCGCCATAATAACCTTACCGGCCTGGGATGTCAAATTAAGTCTTGATTAACTATTTTATCCTCCATGCTATAATCTACCTTGATGAATTTTCTCATCACGGGAGCGGCAGGGTTCTTAGGGTCATCCTTAGCTAACCGCCTGGCATGGGAAGGGCACCAGGTTCGCGGTCTAGATGACCTCTCAACGGGGGATCCAAACGCGCTGCATCCTGAAGTCCTGTTCACACGCGGAGATGTTAATGACCGCCCCAAGCTCTGGACATTGCTGCAGGATGTAGACTGCGTCTATCACCTTGCAGCCAGGGTATCCGTCCCCGAATCGGTATTGTATCCGCGCGAATATAACGCGGTTAATGTAGGGGGCACCGTCAGCCTGATGGAAGCCATGCGGGATGTGGGCGTGCACCGGGTGGTGCTGATCTCCTCCGGCGCGGTGTACGGTGACCAAGAGGTGCAGCCGGTGGTCGAAACTGCGCTGCCCAACCCACGCTCGCCGTACGCAGTCTCGAAGCTGGCAGCTGAATACTACCTGCGCACAATTGGCGACCTGTGGGGGATTGAAACTGTTTCCCTGCGGGTGTTCAATGCGTATGGCCAGGGTCAGCATTTACCTCCTTCTCACCCGCCAGTGATCCCGTTCATGCTTAAGCAAGCAATTCGTGGAGGAACCATCATCATACACGGGGATGGTACCCAGACGCGGGATTACATCTACGTAGATGATGCGGTGAGCGCGATGGTGGCTGCTTCGACTGCCCCCAACCTGGACAACCTGGTGATCAACGTGGGTAGCGGCACTGAGGTGTGCGTGCGCGACCTGGCGAGCCTGATCATCCAGGTGACCGGTGGGAAGGCTGAGATTGTCTACAACCAACGTACCGACCCAGGCGTATCGCGCACTTGCGCCGATCTCTCCCTGGCGCGTTCCAAACTGAGCTATCAGCCAACCTTCTCTCTCGCTGAAGGACTTAAGCTAACCATCGACCGTGACCCGCGCTTCCGCAAGGATGCCACCCGTCCGCTCCATCCGCCTCCATCCAATACATGACATCCTCATTTTGGCTGATTCTACTGGCCGTATTGGCTTACGGGCTGGTCCATTCCCTTTTGGCATCGCTTACAATTAAGGCTCAAACACGCCAGCTTTTCAGCTCAGCAGTCGATCGCTGGTACCGCTTGGGGTTCAACTTCATTGCTGTCATCACTCTGCTGCCAATCCTGCTGTTGCCGCTGCTCTTGAGCGACAAGAAAATCTATGTGATCCCATTCCCATGGGTGATTATCAGCTTGACCATACAACTGCTGGCAGTCATCGCCGTGTTTCTCGGTGTACGTCAGACCGGGATCTTCTCATTCCTGGGACTGCGCCAGGTGTTCCAACTGGGAGATACCACACCTACCCACATGGTGACGGACGGTTTTTACCATTACGTCCGCCACCCACTTTATACTGCCGGGCTAATTTTTATTTGGCTGCTGCCCATTCTCACATGGAACCTGCTGGCAATCAATATCGGCCTAACCGTCTATATCCTCATCGGGATTAAGTACGAAGAACGCAATCTGTTGCGCGAATTCGGAGATTCTTATGCCGAATATCGTCGCCGGACCCCAATGTTGATTCCTGGTTTGGTAGTTACTCACCGCGGCCAAAAATCCTGAGGTTGTTTATAAAATATGGACAGCTCGTTTTGGCTCAAGATTGCCTTGGGTTTCTTGGTAGGCAGTCTGTGGGTCACATTAACCACGCTCAGCGCTGAACGCTTCGGGAGCAAAGTGGGCGGATTGATCGGCGGTTTACCATCCACGGTGGTGATCGCGCTGCTTTTCATCGGCTACACCCAGTCACCTTTGGTGGCCGCCCAGGCAACCACGGTTATGCCGCTAGCCCAGGGTCTCAACGGTCTGTTCATCCTGGCGTTTATGCTGTTCATCCGGCGAGGGTTAAAGCTGGCATTACCTGTATCGCTGCTGGTGTGGTTCAGCCTGGCAGCGGGTTTATACCTGCTGGACTTGCAAAGCTTTCTGATCTCTATCGCCGGCTGGCTCTTGCTGTTTGTCTTTTGTTATATCGTGCTCGAGAGGTGGATGAAAATCAATTCACTGAGCAGGCAAGCTTACGTCTACCCACCATCCCAGCTTATCTGGCGGGCAATCTTCGGCGGGGTGGTGATCTCATTTGCAGTCTTGATGGGCAAGCTGGGAGGACCACTCTTGGGCGGCATTTTTGGCTCGTTCCCCGCCATGTTCCTCTCTACCCTGGTGATTACCGCACATATCGGCGGAGCTGCCTACTCAAAACCAGTGGGAAAAAGCCTGCTGGTGAGCGGATTGATTAACGTCCCCCTGTACGAGATTATGGTGCGCTACCTTTATCCGAGCGTCGGTCTGGCTATAGGCACGACCATCGCAGTCATCTTATCTCTCGGCACCGGCTACCTGACGTTCCTGTTCATGAAAGCCAGGTTATCCTAATCAATGTGATTGGATAGGAATCTGGTTGCTGCCGCCGTAGCGCTGGATGAATTCACTGCGGTCCATCCAGATCTCCGTTCGCTCCAACTGCCAGAACTTACGCGTGTCCATGCTTTCAGTGTTATAGGCATACATCAGCCACCAGGAGAACAGGTTCTCCCAGAATTCGCCAAATTTTCCCAGCGGGTTGTGGTAGGGCACGACGACAAATCCAAAACTCTGCATCATGCGCATTCCACCGGTGTGAATAGTGGATGAGAATAACACCGATGTGCCGTAGATCGCCTTTACTGGGTCATATACACCGTCTCTCTTCATCACCTTCGCCAGCAGCCTGAAGGAATACTGTATTTGCCTTCTCAGGTTGATCGCCCATCTCAGGTCAGCGCCTCCGTCAGGGATTTGAGGCATGCGCTCATTCCACACGTGAATCGCGAGCAGTAGATCACCCTTCTGGATAACTAAATCCCCGATGGTTGCTGGATGTGGAGCTGGCAGCAACTGGAGGCGTAAGACGCAGTTGGGATCGTCGCAATACTCATATGAGTGCTCGCTTTTACGAATCTGGGCATCGATCCAGCGGATCCCTGCCCTTAACTGTTGGCTTACCCAGGATTGGTTATCCATCTCTCTTCCCGCTCTGCTCATCATGCACCGCCCGTCAGGTCTATTATGGCACGCTTTATTGCCTTTGTCACGGACTAAGGGCTCCGTTATCCCATCATCGTCCATGCCCGCTCGGTAAAGCTTATATATTTCGTCCTATGCTATACTTATTTAAGCCAAGCCTACTTTCTCACTCGTCTGGAGGTGCATCCCATGTTCGAGCACCATAAACAGCCTCTGCTTTCCCCGCGTGAATTCCTTGTCCGCCAGCTGATCTATTTATTCGTTGCATTGATAATCGTCGCTGGCTCGCTTTTCTTGGGCATGTTGGGCTACCACTTGCTGGAAAAGCTTCCCTGGATCGATTCGCTGGTCAATGCGGCTATGATCCTAGGAGGCATGGGGCCCGTGGCTGAATTGCATACCTTCGGCGGCAAGCTGTTTGCCTCTTTCTACGCCTTATATTCCGGTATCATCTTCCTGGTGGTGGTGGCTGTCATCTTCGCCCCGCTGTATCACCGCTTCTTACACCGCTTCCACCTGGAGATGGAGGATTCTTAGCTAAGGCGCAGAAGAATGGTAATCAGATCTACTCGCTGGTTCACTTTGAAACCCTGCCGGAAAACGAGGATTTCTTCTACAATGATTGCTTTTTAACCATGGGATTTATTGCTACAAGTTTTTTACTGCGGTGAGCCTGATTGAGCCGGGATAGGGGAGTCTTTTCTCCCTTGAATTTTCTGCCTTCCAGCAGCATGTCCCCGAGGTAATCTACTCCCGCTTCCCAGACCCAGAAGCCAAGTTAATTATAGATTCAACACGATTACAATCGGCGAGTCATTTTCAATACTAGCCTTCTGATTGATGTAATGCGGGATGGAATTTATAATGAAAATACAATCCAAAAGTCTTATGTTTATGTTCCGTTTTTCCAGTAGAATATTAATTGTTATTATAAGGAAGGGTATATGAGTAAAAAAACGATCGGTTATATTTTGATTGCCCTTGGGGTGGTTTTAGCGATAGTTTCATTAGCTGCTGATGTGATAGGAATTGGTGGCGCAGGCTTTGGCTGGAAGCAGATTATAGGAACAGTCATCGGTGTCATCGTGGTTATCGTCGGAGTCTGGCTGGCATTGAGCAAACCAGACCAGAAGAACTAACCCTTTGTTGGTGGACTAACAACTATGTGGAGATCAGGAAAAGCCTGAAGGGTGAACCGCGGGTTGAAATGGTAGAGAGGCAAGCAATGGCAGATAATATTAACTTATCATGTCTATTATATAGGCATAAACTTCTACTATGAATCAACAACAACAGAAGAAATCTTCATCCAAAAACGTAAGCTTCAGAATTGACGGGCCATGTTTTGGCAAGTCTGAAGTATGCGAGCCGATCTTGCGTTCCTTGCCCGCATGGTTCGGAGTTGAAGAAGCGATTGTCCAATACGCGGTTGATATTGACAACTTACCCACATTTTTAGCAATTGAGTCGGGAGGAGTTTTAGGATTTTTGAGCATTAAGCAGCATTACCCAACATCCGCTGAAATTTTAGTTATGGGTATCCAACAGAATGTGCACCGACAGGGGATGGGACGGGCACTCATTCATCAGGGGGAGGTGTGGCTGAAGAAACAGGGAGTGGAATATCTACAGGTCAAGACGTTAGGCCCATCTCGCGTTGACGAAAATTACGCTAAAACGAGGGCTTTCTACCTGGCGATGGGATTTACGCCATTGGAAGAGCTCCTACACATCTGGGATGAGAACAACCCGTGTTTGATTCTGATCAAGAGATTGTAGCCATAATTCGAGGCAAGTCGTATCAGCGATATTCTAAATTATTGAAATCTTTGGGGGCAAGTCATTGCAGACTTTATATCGATAACCAGCCCAACTTGCGGGAATTAATTATAGGTCAAAGATGATATAGACAGATTTGCCTGTGCTGTTGGTATGAATGAGCATGAGGTATGTTGTTTTTAATACTCTCCTGGCACTTAGCATATAAAACCTGAGAATACGATCTAGAACACTAACTCAGAATATTCAAAAGATCTATCGCCTAATGGTAATTACTCACCACCTGAGGTTTAATAATAGTAGCAGCGCAGGGGAGGAATCCCAATTGCCTCATTTAAAATCCCTCCCCTGCGCATCTACAAAGTTTACAATATGAACAAATGAAATAATACGATTTTTCCATATAGAAGTTATAAACGTGTGAGTAATAAAGGCTACCTCACTTGTTCTGTGATTAATCGGGAAATCTTTGGTGAAGTGGTGAGTAATTACGCCTAATGTATGTATCCCTGCATGTAAATAGTGAAAAACAGGTATGGTTAGGGATTTTTAATAATGCCATCTTTGAGATTGATCCTGACCCATTCATCCAGAGCGAACCAAATTTCGCCTGAACTCTTTTGAGCCGAAGCTACTGTATGAATCCAATACACATCATCCGCTACTGGATTGATGCACCACAATGGGGTTTGCACCTGCATTACTTCGCCTGCTGGCTGCGTATCAACCATATCTATCGTTTTACCAACAACCATCCCTTTATATACATCGAATAATGTGATAGATACCTTAAAAGTCGAGCTAATATCTTCAGTATTACGTAGATCGGCATTATATAATCCACTCACAATCATTTCCCTGAAATCCTTGACAATATAACAGGCTGGGCAAGTTATAACTTCCGTTGAAATAATGGCTGTCGGTGTCTGAGTGATCGTTGGAGATTGCGTTTGGCTTGGTGTGATCGTACCCGTCTGTGTGTAGGTCGGTTTATGAGTTGGGCTTGCACTTGGCTTGGGTGTTATTGTTGGTGTGTGCGAAATGTGTGTACTTGTTGCACTCGGCTTGATCGTGGAGGTTGGACTTGGCTCGAGGGTATTCGTCGCACTCGGCCTGATCGTCGATGTTGGACTTGGTTCGTGTGTATTCGTCGCACTCGGCTTGACCGTGTTAGTTGGGCTTGGCACGAGGGTATTCGTCGCACTCGGTTTGGTTGTATTTGTTAAAGTAGGTGTCACTTTAACCGTTCCAGTAGGAGAGGGTGTAGCTGTCGGGGGTTGTGTCTTCGTAGGCGTCGCTGTTGGAGGTTGTGTATGCGTAGGTGTAGATGTAAAAGTTGGTGTGAAAGTAGCTGTTGAAGGAGTTGTAGGAGTTGGTATTCCCACTTGTGGACAATCTGTAACAGGAGGTTCAGGTTGCCCCACATCTTCCACTAAAACATATGAACGATCTTGGGCATCAGCAAACCAAGACCCAATTCCATGATAATCAGGAATAGCATTAATACTTACTGAAATAGGATTATCTCCTGTTTGTAAGCGTTCATCTACCCCAGGAGTTCCAACATATTTGCATACAAAAACTTTTCCTTCGGGATTATTTATCTCCAATAAAGTAGTACCGTCAACACTCAGCTCGGAAGCGAATGTTTGGCCAAGCGTAGAAGTGTCAGTTGGAGGGTCCACATTCTCTGCCCTGGCGGGGATGCTGAAAAATGCATAACCTGCTAACACCAGGAGAGAAAATAATAACACATCAATGAAAATTACGGCAATAATCTTAAGTTTAATGGGCTTAATTCTCGGTTTCATAGCATTCTCCTTGTGTTCCGCCATCACTCAAACCAGGTCCTTGAATTTATTCCTTAGAAAATAGTTAATATTATCGAAATACGCCGCTCGGAATAAGTAAAGTAAACAAAACTTAACTCGTTCCAATGAACGATCGAGGGAACACAAATTGATAACAGGAGGTGGAATTCGAAGCGTTCTGTGGTACTTCCACCTCTACGGCTATATTATTAAATCAAAATATGGCGCAATCGCGGTCGGTTTCGCTATTTGCTCCCCAGAAGGTAATCCCCTGATTGACCTGGAAACTATATTAGATGGGGTAAGCGACCAAAATTCTCCTCTGGTTCATCGCATCCAGAAATATTATAGCATACGGTTGTGATAAATAATATTAATATATTCCTTTCGTTCAAGAAAAAACCAATATTCTTATACATGGTATTTTTCTACCATCAAAGTTATAGTGCACAACATGAACATCTTATGTATAACAAAAATTACGAATACCATTCTCGAGATCACTTAGACCCAATAACCAACCTATTGAATCCGACTCAAATAAGTGCTATAGTATTTATTGAATGATTTAGGGGATTCCAAGATCAAAGGGAGGGAACATGTTTAGAAAACCATTTTGGTTGTTATTGTGTTTCTTATCAATGATCTCATTGATAGCAGCATGTTCCAAGCCAACGGAAATTGTCACACTCCCTCCACAGACTGTTACCAATCTGCCAGCTACAAAAATCCCACCTTCGCAAACAATTACTCCAATCTCTTCTACGCGAACTATCATACCGATTCCTCCTACGCGAACCAGCACGCCAGCCCCTCCTACCACGGCTGCCACAGCCACAGCGACCCTCACTATCACAGGAACTCCTTTAGTTAGTCGCCAGGAGACCATGTGCCCCAGCGCCCCAGCGATTTCAATTAAACGGAATGCCTGGGTGCAGGTCAGTTTGAATCCGCCAATATCTAATAATGTCCGCAGCGAACCTCGCCTACAGGGGGAAAAGATCGGTGGATTAAAACCAGGGGAGATCGTTTGGATTGTGGATGGGCCAAGCTGTGCAGATGGATATACCTGGTGGTCCGTGCGAAGCCTGGCCGGGCTAGAAGGCTGGACGGCAGAGGGCGATGCCACTGGTTACTGGCTGCTCCAGCCAATGGATGCATTTTTTTATGACACTTCCAGCCATAGTTCTACATCGAAGGTTGTTCTGGATAAGGATCAAAAATATCAGATCATCATGTCTGGGACTTATAGCCTTTGGGTGCCGGGTCAATGGACTGACCAGGGAGTCTGCATACGGGGAAAATCTGAACTTAGTCCGATGTTTCCATCCCCCTTGAAAATGAACGGTCCTGTAGGTGCAGATCCATTTTATCGATTTGCCCGACCTTTTTATGGCCTTTGTGAAGAGCTGCGTGATTCAAGTGAAACGATCAGTGCGATGATGTTCAGTCTAGATGGAGGGAAAGAATATTCTATACCGATTCCAATGATTGCAAAGTATCGTGAAGACCATACTTACGCATACGAAGTTATTGGTAAAGGTTATGCATTAATAATCGAGCTGGATGATGCAGTTCTAAATGACAACTACGGTCAAATACTCATCATTGTAGAAGAAACCAAATAATGAAATCGATTAATCATGGAATCAGGTGTACTTTATATTCTCCCGTTATATAATCAATTTATCAGTAACCCCAATTAACTTACCGCCCTATGCCCCTATTCTGGATTTCCCTGGCGTTCTTATGTGGTATATGGTTATCACCCAGCCTAGCGTTAAGTATCCCGGTTTGGGCAGGGATCGCACTACTGGCAGCGATCCTTCTTATCCCATCCATCTCCCGACGGATAGTATCTAGCCTCCCTGCAGCCTTCACCCATATCAATCAATCACTTAAGATTAATTCGCCAGCTATATATCCGCTGCTCATTGTGTTCTTTTGTCTGGGTGCTATCCGCTACCAGCTGGCACAACCCCGCATCGACCCAGCTTTTATCGCCTACTATAACAATCTTCCCGGCCAGTACCTCATCGATGGGGTGATTACGGAGCCACCCGATGTGGGCGACACTTACACCAACGTTCGCCTGCGCGTGGAACAGGTGGCAGCATTACCCGCCGAGGCTGTGGCAGCAGAATTCACCCCAGTCCATGGTTTGTTGCTTGCCAGGCTGCCGGCAAGTGTCTCTTTTACCTTTGGAGATCGCATCCATCTGCAGGGCGCGCTTGAAACACCACCGGAAAACGAGGATTTTTCCTATCGTGATTACCTGGCCAAGCATGGGATTTACAGCTACATGTTTTATCCTTCAGCAAGCCTGCTTGAGCAGGGACAAGGAAATCCTATCCTTTCTGCGCTTTACACCTTCAGGCAGCATGCGGTAGACATTGTCTACTCCTTCTACCCAGACCCGGAAGCATCGCTACTGTCTGGGATCCTGCTCGGGGTGCAGTCAGGAATCCCGGAATCCGTGCTGGAAGCTTTTCGTCTCACCGGCACCAGCCACATTATCGTCATTTCTGGTTTCAACATCACCATCATTGCTGCCTTGTTCACGCTGGTATTCAGCCGCATCCTGGGCGTGCGACGGGGTGCTGTGATCTCTGCTATTGGGATAATCCTGTATACCCTTCTTGTGGGGGCCAACCCAGCGGTGGTGCGGGCAGCCATTCTGGGGATACTCACTCTGGTAGGCTATCAGCTCGGTCGCCGCCAGACAGGTCTGAACAGCCTGGCAATCATCGCTGCAGTGATGGCTGTGATCACCCCGGCCGTCTTATGGGACGTCAGCTTCCAGCTATCTTTCGCTGCAACGTTAGGCATTATGCTGTACGCCGGAATGTTCATCCAATGGTTCTCCCAGCTCGCTCAACGATTTTCATCCCCCACAACCGCCAACCGGCTAGCAGGTCCGGTGGGAGAATACTTCCTGCTCACTCTGGCAGCTCAGCTCACCACCCTGCCGTTAATGATCTTTTATTTCAAGCGTCTCTCACTCACCGCACTGATTGCCAACCCCTTGATCCTGCCTGCCCAACCGCCGCTGATGGTGCTGGGTGGTTTATCCGTCCTGACCGGAATGGTCTTTAAACCCATCGGCCAGCTCCTGGCCTGGGCGGCCTGGCCTTTCACCGCTTATACCATCCGCATGGTGGAATGGTTGGCGGCAGTACCACACGGCTCGATCCCTGTTGGCCAGGTGGGGCTCCCACTCATCCTGCTTTTCTATACGCTGCTTTTTACTGTAACATTTGCCAGGACCCGAATTGCTGGCCTTGCCCGCCGGCTGACCCCGGTTATCCCCCTCGCCATCCTAGCAGTATTTACATTCATGGTTTGGAGAGCCGCTGCCGACGCACCCGATGACCGCCTCCATGTGACCATCCTAGATGTTGGCACCGGCGATGCCGTACTTGTTCAATCCCCTACCGGCCGTTCTGTGCTGATCAACGGTGGTCCCAGCACAGTTGCCCTTTCGGATGCCCTGGGTAGGCGGCTGCCGCTAATCAATCATTCACTGGATTGGTTGGTGGTGGCAGATATCGACAACGAAGATTTGTCGGCAATTCCAGGCAATCTTGAACGTTTTACGCCCGCCAATATTCTCTGGGCAGGTAATACATCAGGAACCCGTGTTATTGCAGAGCTCCAGAACCTGCTCATCTCGCTGTCCCTCCCCGTCACTACCATGCAATCCGGCCAGGCATTGGACCTAGGTTCAGGTGCCTCCCTGAAAGTGCTCTCCACCGACCCTCGCGGGGCCAACCTGCTATTGGAGTGGAAGAATTTCCGCATGCTGCTGCCGCTAGGGATGGATTTCAGTGCCCTGGAAAATCTCCAGCTAAATACGCCTATGCGCAACGTTTCGGCGGTATTGCTGCCTGAATCGGGCTACGCCCCACTCAACCCACCCGAGCTGATCGACTTTCTCCATCCTCAACTCGCTGTAGTAAGCGTTGAGGCCGCGGATAAAACCGGTTTGCCATCCCCTGAAACTCTCGAGTCACTAGCGGGCTACAACCTCCTGCGCACCGACCAGAACGGATGGATCGAGATCACTACGGACGGAAGTCAGATGTGGGTGGAGGTGGAGAGAAATCCTTAAATCAAATTGCTACGCAGAGATTTTCTTTTCTTGACAATACACTACATATCGTGTACACTATGCTCCGTGTAATAATGGAGGAAGAAATGTTAAAAAATATTACCTTCAGTGCTGATGAAGAACTAATCCGCAAGGCACGCGAGCACGCTGCAGCTGAGAAAACCACGTTGAATGAGGAGTTCAGGCGGTGGCTAGAGAAGTATGCCGAGCGCCCCCACTCTGCCGACGCATTTGCTGATCTGATGGAGCAGTTCGATTATGTATTGCCCGGTCGTTCATTTGATAGGGAAGAAATGAATGAGCGATAGATACTTTATCGACACGAATGTCTTTATCTATTCATTTGATCAGACCCAGCCAGCAAAACAAGACCGCTCAAAACAGTTGATTCAGGCAGGCTTACAGACAGGGTTAGGTATCATCAGCACTCAGGTGATCCAAGAGTTTTTACATGTTGCAACGCGAAAGTTCGCCGTTCCGATGAAGCCCGATGACAGTAAGGCGTATCTTCGCCTAGTCATGAATCCGTTGTGCCAGGTCTATCCAGATCTCTCCCTATATGAGGCATGCTTGGATCTTCAAGTTGAAACCGGTTATTCATTTTTTGATTCACTCATCCTTGCAGCGGCTATTCGAGGTGAGTGCGATTTACTTTTGACGGAGGATATGCAGGATGGTCAGCAAATCGCTGATATAACCATTAATAATCCTTATCTCTAGAAGATGAGATTGATACATCTGAGGGACAAAGAATAATCCGAACCATTCTCCTCATTTTGGTAAACCCTGCCTTTTAAATATTCGTTAATCTCTTAATCTTTTCAGTAAACTCCTGCATTTTAGTCTCATAATTTTATATACACCCACAAACCGAATTCAGAGGCGAGTGAAAGCGAAGCGCTGGAAGCATTGAAAACCTTTAACGAGTGAACGAAGTGAACATCGCGAGTGTATCGAGCTAGTTGAGTGCGATGTGATATGTGTCTTTCTTGAGTGTTTTTTACTGGCGAAGCCGATTATAGCACTTGAGGGGCATGCGAATATTTATGAGGCATGCCGGTCAAGTACAGTTTTTAACAGACGCTTTCGATAACTGGTGTGGTTCGATTAGGATCAACGAACGCTGTATTTTTCCCTAAATAAGTGTCTTGAATTTCAAATATTGTATATAAAGGTAAAAATTCAACACCTATTAATTTTGCATCTTCAGAATTTTTTACATCCCATAAACAGATAACAGGTAATGCATCCGGGTATTTCTCAACAACTTCATTCACTAATCCCAATAAATATTCACGCTTGTCTCCAAGCATTTCGATATTCAATTGTGCAATGAGAGAAGCTAACTTTTGAATGGACGAATAAAGGGATCGTATATGATTTATTACTTCAATCGCATCCGGTTGATTTAATAAATCCTTTTTAACTAATTTCCACCCATCATAATTATTTAAAAGGCTATTTCTATCTAAGGTGATATTTACAATTGTCTCTTTCACCTCTTCTTTATCTCTTAATAGCCCTTGAATTCAAACCTGATTGAAGGAAATCCACAATGCTGAATATAATCACGTAATTGCCATAAGAAACGATATGAAAAGTTGTTATCATAATGAAGAGCTGTTTCTGTTTTAAATCGTGAATACCTATCATCCAAATTGTCTACTCGGTTTCGTTTTTTTAAATGCACTTTCTTGGTGATCTACAAATGACCTAAAACTGGATAGATAATTAAGAATAAGGGTATTCCATCTTACTTGTATGTCGTGGGTAACTTTTAGATTAAATCCTCTAAGCCGAATTAGGCGAGCGTAATATTCTTCTATTGAAAAATAATTTTCAGTGCAAATCTCGAAAAGTGAATAGCTTAAATTGAAAGAAGCTATATGTTTGGATGCGGTATTTATATTATTAATATCGTCATCAGAAAGCGTTTTAATATTTTCAAATTGATGATGATGTGGTTCTACGAGATGATCAGCCACTAGCACTTTTTCAATTGTCATTGGGCTAACTCCTCGCTAATAAAACTCTTGGAATTATTATGAATTTTACCCCGTTCTACGGGATACTTTTTTTCTCTATTTCGGTAATATCTCCATTTACCTGAAAAATAACATCGACTTTGGTTTTGTTTTTGTGGTTTCAACATCACCATCATTGCTGCCTTGTTCACGCTGGTATTTAGCCGCATCCTGGGCGTGCGACGGGGTGCCGTGATCTCTGCTATCGGGATAATCCTGTATACCCTTCTTGTGGGGGCCAACCCAGCGGTGGTGTGGGCGGCCATCCTGCGGATACTTACTCTGGTAGGCTACCAGCTCGGTCGCCGCCAGACAGGTCTGAACAGCCTGGTCTTCGTAGCTGCGGTGATGGCAGTGATCACCCCGGCCGTTTTGTGGGATTACTTTTTCTGCCCGGATTGAGCAATTTACCCATTCGAGTAGCCATGATCGAAAGCGCGAAACCAATCATGTGTTATTATGATCAAGCCGAAACATAGCCTTTAAAACAAGTTCAATGATCTCTTTAGCGCCGTATTCAGCCTCTGCCAATTCCCCAACTGGGAGAGCACCTTCGTGCACCAGTGCGCTTCTCTGATCATAAACCTTAACAACGCGTCGAGACAGCTCAGTTGCATTCGGGTTTTTATCTGCAGATAATACGTCATATACCATTTGTTTTATCTGACTTCGTATCGAGTTCTCTCGCCTAAATAGAAGTTCGCGCTCAAGCCCTTCTAGTGAATTATATTCATCCGAGTCTGATGGCAATTTGGATTTAAGATCACTAACCTGTTGTTTCCATTGTTCAAGCAAATTAAGAGCAGTTTTCGATTTAATACTGCCGGGTATCAGGGCCTCTAGCGCCATAATAAGCATTAGGAAACGGGTGCTCATTGCCCGTTCAGAGAAGTGTGCCGCATACAATTCTAAAGCTATCCGCATCTTTGCAGGCGAAGAATATGTTAGGCTATCGGAAGAGAAGATACTCGCATATTTATCTACTGTATTTTGGAGGTCTGCATGGGAAAGGGTTGTTCGTTTCCTGACCAATATATTAATAGAGGAACTAGACTGCAATCCTTGTTCGGTTATCTTCCCGATTCGGATAGGCGCAACTGGTGTTAAGAGATCACCTAATTCGATATTGATCAGCGACATAACTGAAAGAGAAACACCTAGCACAACTTGTTGAAGTTCAGCTTGGGGAGGGTCACGGTCTGTTGCAAAGTGAAATTGTATATCGATTTCGCCTTTATATGCACGCTCATAGTGTAACTTATATGCTGTTATATCCTCCGGTGCTTTGATAATGGACTCCCCTACTTGATAACGTGACTTTAATCGTCCACGCCACAGAATGGGACCTCCTGTTTCTGGGGATTCCTTAGCTGAATATATGGTAACGCGAAGGCGTTTCTCGTATGATACAAGATGGATACTTCCATATAAATAAAATCCCGTCTTCTCATCTATTGGAACAATTATTGTTTTGGATAGCACTCGTGTACGCTCAGGCCAAACGTGCCATGTAGCGCATCTCAAAATTGAAACATATTTGTGAGTAAGTTCGATTTTAGTCATTTAACTCTCAAGGGCCAGCCAGGAGCGCGCAGATCTCAGCCAGTTCCTCATCCCGGCCGATAAAAGGGGTGGTTTGGGGGGGGAAGTTGGTTCACGGCCACGGTTTAATTTTACCTTCTTCTCTTTAAAGTGGTAAAGTCATCGTGAATATGTGATCCCCCAAGCGCTTTGCTCCGAGAAGCCTGTGGATACAACCTATAAGGGTCAAATCGCCCTGGACTTTTCAGAGCTGCAGTCTCTGGCTCACACCGACCAGAACGGATGGATCGAGATCACCACAGATGGAAGTCAGATGTAGGTGGAGGTGTAGCTGAACAATTAACAGAGTTCATACGCTCCGCAATAGGATGTAAATATCTTAATTCGGAAGTTAAATATCACGAGATTCTAAGCGGGGTACAATATAATGATTAGGTAAACCATGAAAAAATACATTCCGCTGCTTGTAATTGCTCTGTTAGGTGTTATTGGCATCTTTTTCTTCTTTTTATTATTTCGGTCATAACGATGACAAAGCGCTAACAGAATTTTCTATGGCGTACCAAAATTATGATCGGGCTTTTTCAGATCTTTCTGCGCTGTCATCTAGCAATAACCTTGAAGGCACACCTCAATATGACGATTTGGAACAAATCGCTGACCAGGCGCTCGATGAACTTACGCTGAAGGCATCGGCAAGAATATCTTCCTTAACCAGACATGATACCGAGATCATGAGTCTGTTTGATGAGATTGCGGATCTTTCAGGGAAGGAATTGGTCGCGCTAAAAGCATCTCATTACGCAATGGCTGAAAAGGATCCTGCCCTGGAACAGCTATCTATAGAGTTACAAGATATTAATGCCAGAAGACAGGCTGCGTACACTCGTTTTCAAGAGCTCAGCGGGAATTAGGGAATAAAAAAGGTCAGGCAGCTATCTCGCTGCCTGACCTTTTTTTTTACGTTTACTTATGGTTTCGGACTATGTACAAACCTGTCAGCAGGTGTGGTGTAATGGCAGGTTGTGCAATCGCTAAGGCTGCCCGTATGCCCCTGTAGCGTCATAAATTTGATATTGTCGTTGGCTTCACGACTGGGTGAGATGGCATGCGTGCTGTCGTGGCAGGCCTCACAGTACAGCCCACCGTGCCCAGTTGATTGGCGGTACAGCGATTGGGTGGTATCATACCCGCTCCCGTGGCAACCGTCACTGCTGCACTTGGGTTCATTCAACCAGGGGTCTGGGTTTTGAGCCACCACGGTGATATCCCCATGACAGTTGATGCAGTTCACACTGAAATTTTGAGACATCGTGTCGCGCAGGCACTGGGTTGTGGGTCCGGGGTGGCAGTTGTAGCACCCCGCCGTATCCGGCGTAATGTCGGGTGCGTTGGTGGGGTTATGGTGCCCATGCATGGCGTTGGAAAGGCTGTTCATTTGACCCACCACGGGGGCACCGGTGGCATTCGAGCCGTGGCACCAATCGCAGTTCACCGGCTGGTGGTCCATTAATGGCGTTTTTGCCATCAAGTCGGGGTAATCAGCCAAGTAGGTTGTGTAGCTGATGACATTCAGATAATCATGGATCGCCAGGATATTGGTCTCCACCTTACCGGTTGGTGTGATCGGATAACGAGTGGTGGCATCCGCATCATCGGCGTGGCAGTTTTGGCAGCTTAACTCAGTTGAGACCGGTGCAACCACGCTGAGCTGAGCCAAAATCATGGAGGGATCGTTCTCATCCTTTACTGTGATCAATGCTTTCTGGAACGGATATATCGTTTGTGCCGCAGCATCTTTATCCAGAATATCTGTGAGAGGGATGCCCTCAGCGATGAAATATGCGCCGTCTTTAGCCAGATCCATGGTGCCTGTTAGACCTTTGCCAGTCAAGCCGATATTGACTGGAGTTATCACTCCATACAGTGCCTGTTCAAAATCCCAAAAGTTGGTCTTGTCCGGCTGCCCCGGCATCCCTGCCGAGTAGGTGTTATCAGGGAAGCCGTACTCGACGGTTACTCCTGAGGTGATGATCTGCGGGGGATCTCCTATTTTGATCACCTGGGCAAGGAGCGTATTGTACGGCGGTAAAATCGCCAGGTTGCTGAAGTCGGGGTTATAACAGTGCATCCCCAAATTATTCCAACCAATTACGATATAAGTTGGCACCGTCGGGGTCATTTGCACGGTCGGTGTGATCGTGGCTTGCATTGACATGGGTTGGGAAGGTGCCTGAGTTGCCATCGGGGCCGAAGTTGGGCTCGGTTGCGGGGAGGTAGCATTCAATTCTGCCCTCAGCCGGACGCTAAAGACCCCTGCGGCTAGGGCCAGGATGATGATCGGTATCGCTACCCAATAGGTTCTTTTCATGCGTCCTCCTCTAAATAAAAATCCTCAACTGGTTGCATTTTCATTGTATTTGAGATTCTTGACTTCAAAAGTCAATTGGAGCCTACATAATGAGAATAATCGTGAAATAATCCACTATTCATATTCTACAAATTAATTCACTATTAATAATTTGCTTTCATTGGAATTAATTGCCAATTAACAATTATTTATTTAAATATGATGAACGGTTATCCACTGACAAGGTTGACACATTAACCATAATATAAGCTTTGCTGGGTCGCGTCTCCTTCTCGTTATCCGCTAACCTAAACCGGGTATACTTCCGGGTATCCGTTATAAAATCCGTATATAAAATATATTGATTCGGGTTCATCTCTGATGAATGCAAAAATTCTGTCCTTCTCCAACAGCTTGCAATTTTGTAAGTTTTTAATTCCCTCCTTTTTAGCTTGAATATCCTTTCGCAATTGCCCAAAAAATTAAAATGTGCTAAACTGAATACACATTCGAAGTCATGAATTCACAATGAGGAGAGGCAGCCATGGCAGATAAAATCATGGTCGTCGATGACGATCCCGATACCGTTAAGTTCATCAACATCATGTTGAGCCGGTTGGGTTATCAGGTGATTTCCGCCACCTCTGGCATGGAAGCCCTCGAACGCGTGCAGGTGGAGCACCCCGATCTGATCATCCTCGACGTGATGATGCCGGGGATGGACGGTTACGAGGTCAGCCGAAATCTTCGCCGTAACCCTAAAACTGCCACCACACCCATCCTCATGTTCACCGCCAAGACCACCATCGAGGACAAGCTCGCCGGTTATGATGCCGGTGTGAACCTGTACCTGACCAAGCCTATTCACCCCATCGACCTGCAGGCTAATATCCGTAACCTGCTAACCCAAAAAATGACCAAAACCGAAGCCACAGGCGACCACGGTTACGTGGTGGGGGTGCTTTCCGCCACCGGAGGCGCTGGTGTGTCCACAGTGGCGCTCAACGTGGCAATCACCTATGCCAAGAAATACAACGTTAAAGTCATTGCCGCTGAGATGAAACCCGGGCAAGGGTCGTGGGCGCTTGACCTGAACCTGACCGAGCCAGTAGGGCTGTCCAACCTGCTGGGGATGGAGCTGCCAGACATCACCATGGATTCAGTTTCCAAGGAACTAATCCAGACCAACTTTGGCATCAAGGTGTTGTCGGCCTCCAACCAAACGGAAAGTGGAGAATATGCAGCTGCCACCCCACAGCTAGAAGCCGTGGTGGGTTATTTAACCAACCTGGCTTCAGTAATTGTGTTGGACATCGGCACAAGCTTCCATCCAGGTTTCAATGCCATCCTGAACAAATGTGATGAGCTGATTATGGTAGTGGAGCCCCAACCCGTGCCGATAAAGCGATCAAAGCTGCTTGCCAGTGAGCTGCACCTCAAAGGCTTTGGAAGCATGAAAACCATGAGCACCGTGCTCGTCAACCGCACCCGCTCGGATATCGTGCTCAATATCAGCCAGGTTGAACAGATCCTGGGCTACCCGGCAGTGATGGGTTTCCCGCCTGTGGTGGAGCAGGCCTACCGTGCATCCGAACGCGCCATTCCGCTGGTCTCCGTCCAACCAGACGGAATCATTGCCATGCAGTTTAATACCCTGGCGAGCCAGATCAACGAGCGCGTTCCGGCTCATTAATTTCTCTTTATATCTCTGTAGTAAAATCCATTTCTGATAATATAGATTCGCGATTTGTTTCGATTTAAGGGGATTGCTATGAAACCGTCTTTTCGCATTGAACATGACACGCTTGGGGATGTAAATGTACCCGCCGATGTCCTTTACGGGGCTCAAACCCAACGTGCGGTCAACAACTTCAACATTTCCGGGCTGCGACCTTGGCGCGCTTTCATCTGGTCGATGGCGGTGATCAAGCGGGCAGCAGCTGAGGTGAATCGCGATTTAAGCCTGCTGGACAGCGAGAAAGCTGGTGCGATCATCACCGCCGCCCAGGAAGTCATCGACGGTAAGTGGGATGACCAGTTTGTGGTGGACCCTTTCCAGGCAGGCGCCGGTACCAGCCACAACATGAACATGAACGAGGTCATCGCCAATCGCGCCACCCTACTGCTGGGTGGCAGGCTGGGGCAGTACCTGGTAAATTCAAACGACCATGTGAACATGTCACAGTCGACCAATGACACCATCCCCACAGCCATCCGCCTGGGGTGTCTGTGGCGTATTGATGAGCTGCTGGCAGCCGTTGATGGCCTATCAGAGGCTTTGGGCCAAAAAGCGCGGGAATTCGATGATGTCGTAAAATCAGGCCGCACCCATCTGCAGGATGCCGTCCCAGTACGACTCGGGCAGGAATTTGGTGGCTATGCTGATGCTGTCCGACGAGATGCAGGGCGCATCAAAGGTGCTGCGGAAGGATTGCGCCGGTTGGGGATCGGAGGCACGGCTACAGGCACTGGCTTAAATGCCCACCCGGAGTATGCCTCCCGTATGGTGCGCAGGCTTGCAGAACTTACTGGTCACAGATTATCCGCATCGGATAACCTGTTCGAAGCGATGCAGTCAATGGCGGACGCCGCCGACTTCTCAGCCTCCATGCGCACGCTAGCAATAACGCTCACCCGCATCGCCAATGATTTCCGCCTGCTGGCATCCGGCCCATCCACCGGGCTGGACGAGCTCCTTCTCCCCGCCATGCAGCCTGGTTCGAGCATCATGCCGGGCAAGGTGAACCCGGTGATGGCCGAGATGTTGAACATGGCCATGTTCCACGTCCAGGGCTGTGATCTGACCGTAGCGCTGGCTTCACAGGCCGGTCAGCTCGAGCTTAACGTGATGATGCCGATCATCGCCCACAATCTGTTTGAGATGATGCAAGTGATGATCGGGTCGATCACCGCGTTTACCCAAAAATGTGTGCTGGGGTTACAGGCTAATAAAGAAAAAGCTGAAGGTTGGCTGGCGCGTAACGCTATCGTCGCCACGGCGCTCAACCCCCTGATCGGTTATGCCGCCAGCGCAGTGCTAGTCAAGGAAGCCCTCAAGCGCAATGTCACCATCCGCGAGGTAGCACTCGAAATGGCTGCTGCAGGTAAACTACATCACTTAAACGAACAGCGCCTGGTGAGCACAGAAGAGGTCGACAGTGCGCTCACGGATCTAAAACATCTCACTTATGGCGGAATTGTTGGGCAATAATTGCGTACTTCTCGCCGGTCAAATAACCCCCGCATCACACAGCTCAGCGACAGCTTGATCTTCCATCCCCAAAAGTTCCTTCAATATTTGCGCGCTGTGCTCACCAAGCGTAGGTGGTGGCAGGCGCACCTCTGGTGGGGCAGTGGGGATTTTCAGCGGTGAGGCTACCATTTTTATCATCCCAGAATTGGGATGCTCGACCTCGACCACCATCTCACGCGCACGCACTTGAGGATCATCCATCACCTGGTCGATCGAATTGATCGGTCCACAGGGCACGCCCAGACTTCCTAAAATCGACAGCCATTGCTCAATCTCTGACTGTGCGAAAAGGTCATCCAATAATGGGATCAATTCGCCCCGGTTCCTCACCCGGTCGGCATTGGTCTTAAATCTAGCATCTTCCGCCCACCCAACCTTGCCGGCTTTCAGGCAGAACTGCTGCCACTGGCTGTCGTTACCAATCCCCAGAGCAAAGTAGCCGTCGCGGGCTTGAAACGTCTGGTATGGGACGATGTTGGGGTGGGCGTTGCCGTAGCGCCGGGGTTTTTCTCCGGAGATCAGATAATTGCTGCCCACGTTCGCCAGCCAGGCTAACTGTGAATCGAGCAGTGAGATATCAATACGTTGGCCCTTTCCACTGCGCTGATGCTCAAACAAGGCCGCCAGAATAGCATTGCAGGCAAATAATCCGGCAGTGACATCCGCAATTGCCACCCCCACCTTATACGGCTCACCCTGCTCAGGCCCGGTGATGCTCATCACCCCGCCCTGTGCCTGGATGATGAAATCATAACCGGGTAGATTCCGGTAAGGTCCAGTGTATCCATACCCGGTGATGGTACAGTAGATCAAGCCGGGATGGAGCTCCTGGAGGACGTCATATCCCAGTCCCCATTTTTCCAGTGTGTCCACCCGGAAATTCTCCACCAGGATATCACTCTTCTTAATGAGCTCGCGCAGGATCTGAAGGCCCCGATCGGATTTCAGATTGAGCGTCAGGCTGCGTTTATTGCGGTTGACACATAGAAAATAGGCTGACTCGCCCCCCGATGCGAATGGCGGACCCCAATGGCGAGTGTCATCACCCAACCCTGGAGCTTCAACCTTGATGATGTCCGCCCCCAGGTCGCCTAACATCATCGTGCAGTATGGTCCAGCCAACACCCTGCTGAGGTCTAAAACGCGCACGCCTTCCAGAAGGGCATGATGTTCGCTATTCATCGGGTCAATAGCGTAACAATGCCCCGATATTGGTAAATCCGTCCACCTTGTGCTCGTGCTGCAGCACTTCCACTTCGCCGCCTGCCTTCATCACACTATGCACTGCCATCTCGACCGCATCTGGGATGCGCTCAAATGTTGAGCCGCAGAACTGGCATGTGGGCAGCTCGATGGCGGTGATATAACCGCATCCCCGACAGCGGTAACCTGGCTCCTGGTAACCTTCCTGGATGACCAGCGCCTGCACCCGGCCATCATGAACCGCACCGAGTGTTTCATCCAGGTTGAGCACGCCTTTTTGTTCCTTGGCCGCTCCGGTGACCAGCTTCTTCAGAACTTGCTCTTCCTTGCGGAATTCGGCTTCTTTGCCGATCTGCATGGACTTCTCGAGCACTTCCCCATTACTGGCGGCCATACTCATCGGGAAGGTGCCCACGATCAGGCTTTGCCAGCTTTTGGGCAGCTGGTTGCGCAAGAGGGCTATATTTTCTTCAGTTCCTCCAATCAGAATCCTGCGCAATTTATTATCACTGAAGAAACGAGACGCAAACTCAGCCACATCACGGATATTCCGTTCGGCTAGCTCATCTTCATAGTTAGTCTGGCCGGCAACCCCTCCTCGCACACCGGTTTTAGCTGAAGCACCTCCCCGCTTGGCATGCCTGATGCTTTCACCCAAGATTCCTTCCTGCTCACGCAGCTCACCCAGGTGGAATGAAAATAACCGCGCCCCCTGCTTATCCACCAACACCACCCCATACCCACCATAATAGTCGAGCAGGCTCGCCAGCGGCTTTACGTAAGGGCGGTCGCTGACGATCACCTGGTTGCTTACCGATATCGCTAAAGTATACACTCTGAAGAATGCATCGGGTGCACAGGAAAATACTACGGTGCTCCGTCCTGTCCGGTCAAAATCCCTGCTGAAATAATTCTCAACCGCCCGTACATCGGCTGCTATGTTGATAGCTTTTAACATACTGCGTAGATTTGATTTATATACATCGGCACTGCCTTCGGTTGGATCGGTATTCAGGTACAGGCTGAGCACCTGGTGATCCGTCTGGTAGCCAAGTAATTCTTGCACATTCGTTTCAGTTAACATAAATAATCCTCTCTGGGCAGGGGTATATGGAAGCTCATCCTGCCGCGCGTTTAAGTTCCTGAAACAATTCTTTTTGTCGTGAAGTCAGATTGTGAGGGATCTTCACCTTGATGTGGACGAGTAAATCGCCTTTGGTGCTGGGTGAATTCAGGCGCGGGATGCCTCGACCTGCCAGACGGATGTTTTGCCCGGGCTGAATACCCGGCGGGATGGTCAACACGACGTTCCCTGATAATGTCTGGACGGTCACCTCACCACCCAACACTGCGGTATAAAGATCGATTGCGACCTCGGTATGGAGGTCATTCCCTTTAACCTGGAAGCGTGGGTCGTCAGCGACCCTGATCACCAGATACAGGTCGGCTTTCTGTCCGGCGTTACCGGTGGGGACGGCATTAGCTACGCGCACTTTCGTTCCCGTTTTTGCACCAGGAGGAATTTTGACTTCCAACCTGCGTCCATCCATCTCGATGCGCCGGGTAGTACCCTGGAAAGCCTCGCTCAGGCTGATGGTTACATCTTGCTGATATGAAGGTGCCGCCCCACGGCGCATCCGCTGGTAGGTGCTGCGACCTGAATCGGGATTGCCCATATCTGGCGCGCCTCCAAAAATCCGCCGGAAGAATTCTGAAAAATCCTCGCCAAGAATGTCTTCCAAATTGCCCACATTAACCCGTACATTCCCTGACTGGGTGGGTGTGTACCAGTCGTCCCAGTTAAAGCCCCCACCAGGTGCGCCTCCCTGCTGCCATTGGGAATACGATTCACCCAATTGATCATAACGCGAGCGCTTTTCGGGGTCACTTAGCACCTGGTAAGCCTCGTTAATTTCTTTAAATTGCTCTTCAGCTTTGGCGTTGCCTGGGTTACGGTCTGGGTGAGTCTTCAATGCCAGTTTTCTGTAGACACGCTTGATCTCATCTTTACTGGCATTGCGCTCGACACCAAGAACTTTATAGTAATCTTTATATTCCATATGATGATATCCACCGCTAGATGGCATTTATTAAATCCTGCCATTACCATTGTATGCGCATCTGGCACACAAAGTCAAGCATTCAAATGGATTTCTTACAAAACTCTAACTGATTGCTTACATAAAACTCGAATTGATACTTTAAATCTACAAACATGCTATGATTCATCGTATGAACGACCGCAATGAGCACATCCTGCTGATTGAAAATGACCCGGAGATCAGCCAGCTTATCGCCGAGCAATCCTTAAAACCTCTCGGGTTCCTGGTTGATGTATTCGAGTCTGGTCCCTCGGTGGTTCAAGAGCTTGGGAATCTTTCTCCGGATGTGATCATCACCGACATGAACCTTCCTGGGATGAGCTGCAAGGACTTGATGGTTGCGCTGACCTCGAACGGAATAAACGCTCCCATCGTCGTGATCGCTGATAAAGGGCAGGAAACGGACATCCTCCAGGCAATCCGGCTAGGGGCGGTCGACTTCCTATTCAGACCTGTCCGGGAAGCCGAGGTGATCACTGTCATTGAGAATATTTTTCGTAAACAGCAGGTAAACCGTGATTTGGAAATCTCTACCCAAAGATTAGACCAGACGCAAGCCCTCCTGGAGCAACAGCTGGCTAATTTTTCTGAGATATTTTCCTTCATCAGGCTAGCGTATTCCACTACTGATACCGGATTGCTGGCAGATAAAATCGTGAGCCTGGCGATGGTGCTCACTGAAGCAGACAGAGCCTGGCTGGTAACTTTGGATGCCAACCAGGCTGGGTTCATCCTGCGCGCCTGCCAGAATGTGCCCGAAGCGATGCAGGCTAAACTCAATTTCCCCTACGAGGACGAGTTTACCTCTCTGATCACGATTTCCGGAAAGGTTCTGTCCATCCACGGCGAAGCACTCAAACGATATACAGGTCTGGAATGGATCGGTGCCGTCCTGGTAGTGCCGGTTGTCCAGAATGGGAAAGCCTGTGCGCTTATCGCTGCAGCCAGGAATGCCACCCAGCCTTTCACTGCCAATCAGCAAGCCATGCTTGAGCTGGCTGCGGAATATGCCTGGATCCTGTTGGAAAATTCCGGGCGATTCCACCGCATGGAACAAAGCCTGGTTTACCTGAAGCAAGCTAATATCCATGCCATCCTTGAATCCAACCTGAAACATGATTTACTTCGTCAAGCGAGCCTTGAATTACGCAGCCCCTTGAAAATTATAATGGAATACGTGGATGAGCTGCTGGATGACTCCGAGCGTAAGTTAAGCCTGGAGCAGGCTACTGCGCTGAGTGACATCCAGGAAGAAGCAGAAATCTTGATGGACATCAGCGATTCAATGTTTATCAGTCGGCAGGAGGAGTCGATGCGTTCATTGAAGGTTATCGACTTGAATGAAGCTGTGCGCATCGTGGTTAACCGCTTCCGCCCAATTGCCCAGATGGGTCGGATTACGATTAATCTGGAGATGACCTCCACTCCTTGCATAATAAAAGTCTACCCTTCGCAAATTACAAAAGTCATAGAAGGATTGCTTTCAAATGCATTAAAATACAGCCCGGCGAATGGAGAGGTTACCATCCACATAGATCAGGATGAGCATCACATCACCCTGACGATAAATGACCTGGGTGATGGGATCGATGATAATTTGGTTGACCGAGTATTCGAGGTAAACTCAGCTATATTCGGTTATACTGCCAGGCGGTTCGGAGGGATTGGCATCAGCCTGGCAACCATAAAAGAGATAATTTCAGCATACAAGGGTCAAATATGGATCGACAGGTTGCAGGGCACAGGTTTTACGATTGCATTTTCTCTACCGCGAGGATGAATCCTCTAAAAGGTGTGAGTTTATAAAATGATACATATCGCTCACATATTGATCTATTCAGCTCCCGAGCTAGCAGACGCCCTTGACACACCTGTATTTGGTGCCGAGGGCTATGAAGTCACCCCAATTTCCCAGCTTAAGGAGCTGGAGCTTTGGCTGATACCCGATCTGTATAATTCCGTTTTAATCATCGCCCATCCGTCAGCGAATGAAGGTTTGAAATATGCGGCGGAGATCCTTCAATCTCACTCAGAGCTACCTGTTATCTTGGTGAGCAAAGAGTTTGACCAATCCTATTTGAAGCAAGCGTTGGAGCTGGGGCTTGCTGATTATCTGACCACTCCAGTCGATCCAGTGGTGCTTCTCAAATCCGTTCAACATGCCCTTGAGCGTCAAAAATCCAGACATATGGAGCAGCAGTATGAACGAGTGTTACTGGAGGTCGTGGATGGTTTCATCCTGGCGGACTTAAATTCCAACCTGATGCTGGTAAACCAATCTGCCCGGAATATTTTTAACCTGAAAGAAGATCAGCTGGAGGGTAAGCCAGTCAACGAGATCTTTTACCAGCCCGATTTCCGTGATATCTTCAAGCCTCAGAGAACCTTTCCATACCGCAGCGAAATCTCTCTGGACGATGGGCGTGTCTACAGCGCCCAGGCGAGCCTGATCGCAGATATCGGGATTGCCGTTGTCCTGCAGGATATCACTCACCTCAAAGATCTAGACCGAATCAAGACGGATTTTGTGAATACGATCTCGCACGATATACGCTCACCTCTCACCTCAATATACGGTTTTATCGGCCTTATCGACCGTGTGGGTCCGATCAACAGGCAGCAGGCTGAATTTATTCACCATATTCAATCCAGCGTGCAGCACATCACTGCCCTGATCAACGACCTGTTGGACCTCAACCGGGTAGAATCAGGCTACGACTTGCAGATGGCAGAAGTCCATATCAAAGACATCCTCATGAAGACCATAAGAGACCTCGAGTACCAGATAAGCGAAAAAATGCAAGAAGTGGTCCTCACAGTGCCAGATGACCTGCCAGTCATTATGGGTAATCCGCTCCACATCCAGCGCATGGTTAGCAACCTGATCGAAAATGCGGTCAAGTTTACGCCGCCGATGGGCAGGATAGAAGTGAGGTGCCGGGCAGAAGCCGGGCAGTCTATTTTCGAGGTGACTGATAATGGACCTGGGATACCCCTTGCAGACCAGCCCCATATCTTTGATAAATTCTACCGAGGAAGCAATCTGTCTCAAGTTACCAACGGCACCGGGCTGGGGTTATCCATCGTTAAATCAATCGTTGATGAACATCATGGGCGTATCTGGCTGGAGTCGTCACCCCTAGGGACGACCTTTGCGGTCATCCTCCCCATGTGACCAATCATATTTCTAGTTCTATGCAGGAAGTGGGGGATATTGGTCGTTAAATGACTGCCTCCGCTGGGGTGGTGAGGTACCCAGCGGAGGCTTTCGCCAAAGGAGGAAACAGCAACGAGTGTAAGCGTTCGGGTTCAACCCGGCTTACTTCTCGCTTCTAATAATACATCAGTAGGGATTTATTTCTTATGGTCAACTGTCATTATTTATTAGTGACATCACTCACAATCTATTTTGTGACTTTTGGTAGTAGTCACATAAAGATTGCAGGACGCAAAGCTCACAGGCAGGCTTACGCGGGTGGCATACCTCCCGCCCCAGGCGGATCAGATTCAAGTGGGCAGCTTTATAACTATGGGGAGGGAATAATTCAGCCAGGTAGCGATGGGCTTTCTCCGCATTCATTTTTTCCGGTCGCAGGCCGATACGACCCGTCACCCGGTGGATATGTGTATCTACCGGAAAAGCGTCTTTCCCCAATGAAAATAAAAGGACAATCGACGCAGTTTTAGGCCCAACCCCTTTGAATTGGCTGAGCCATTCCCAGGCTTCCTCGTCAGGCATAGCCATTAAGAAGCTCAAGTCGAGCGAGCCTCTTTCATCAGTGATCTGCCGAAGGATCTTTTGGATACGCGGACCCTTCTGGTTCGACAGTCCAGCTGAGCGTATCGCCTCGACCACCGCCACGGGATCAGCATCACGCACCTGTTCCCACGAATCAAAGCGGGCTTTCAACTGATTGAAAGCCCGATCACGGTTTATATCATTCGTGTTTTGTGACAGAATTGTGGAAATTAATTCGTCCAGCACCGCCAGTGGTGTATGCCAGGTTGGCTCACCATATTGTTCCAACAGCCGGCGATGCACTTCTGAAGCACACTCGCGTGGGTCCATTAATTCCTTACAAGCGTAAAGCAAGGCGATGCCAGACCCACCCTGAGCTTGCGCCAATTTTCCACTGGGAATTCAGGGCCGAACTCCGCCAATTTCTCCATATCCGCAGCCTCAGACACCCCTAGCTGACGCAAAATCTCCAGGGCGACGGCTGGCCGAACGTGACCTCTGGGATCGCCGGCGGGGAAATTATGCCCTTTAAGATCCCCATCAGACACCTTGAATGCCACACCCAGGGCTGGCGATCCCGCGCTGATTGCGCCAGGCATAATTCCAAAGGCCTGGAATCCTTCCGCACCCCCTTTACAAATAACCCTACCCTGCAACGCTTCCATCAGGGTGGTGTCGAAGTTATCCGGTCCGCCGATCATATCGGGATAGGCCAGCATGGCCCTAGTAATCAGGTGGCAGGTCTCAGCCCGTTTTTCTGCCAACCCATCCGGCTGGCACAGGCGAGCAAAGGCCAGGGCGATGCTGCGGAGTGGGAGGGCAAAGTTAGGCGCCGAACAGCCATCGATCCCAACATGGATCTCTCCCGGTGTGAGGTCAGCCATTTCAGCCAGCGTAGTCATTATCTTTTGTTGAACCGGGTGTACTGGATCGATATACGGCAAATCGTCAGGGCCTGTCGAAATCTTCAGCAGACGGGCATAAGCGAGCATCCCTGTATGTTTACCCGAGCAGTTGTGGCGGTTTGGGGTTGGCACTTCTCCCCGGCTCTTCATGGCTTCCGCTGTCTTTCGGTCATATACCGTATGCGTGCCGCACATCAATTCTGCCTCTCTCACACTCGTCTTAGCTTGTATGGAGCGGACCACCGCCACGTGTTCATCCGTCCCGGAATGAGAGGCACACAACAGTGCCACTTCCTGCAGGGTCAGGCCGAAGAATGACATGCCGCCACTTTCCAGGAAAGGTAGCGCTTGAAAAGGTTTGGCAGAAGAGCGTGTGAAGGTAACCAGCCCTGGGTCACCGTACCAGGCAGCCATCTTGCCATTGGGTTCGACAATCGCAATAGCACCAAAATGCAGCGATTCTACAATGTCGCCGCGGGTTAATTGAAATATCGGATCGTAAGACGTATTCTTCATACTTGGCTCATTCGCCACTAGATTCGCTCGGGTGATAGCGCCGGGCATAGTACTGGAATAAGCCATGGCGGTACCTCTGGTAATATTGGTCATATAGCTCGGTCGGGAAAGTCAAGTCGGACAGTAGGTTGGGGATCAGGCGCTCGACCTCCGAGGTGGGTGCGTTCCGCTTGACCATGCGGTCCATCCCTTTGAGGATGCTCTTGAGATGGCGCTGCTGGGCTTTGACCGAATCCTGAGTTATCACGCCACCCCGACCACTGATCACGGTGTACTCACGGTAAGAGCTAAAAAGCAGATCCAACGTCTCAATCCAGGCCGGAATATCTGCATTGGTTAAAAATGGAGGCTGGTTGAGCAGCACTACATCACCCACGAAAAGCACCTTGGAGGAGGGGATGACCACCCAGGTGCCACCCGGGGCAGGACCGGCGTGGTACTCAATGAATACCTCATGCTCACCCCAATTGATCGCTATCTTGTGGGTGAAGGTTATATCTGGCAGCGCCCAACGCGTCCCTACCACATCATCATAAGTCTCCCACACCGATCCGCTTTCAGCATTTTGACCCTTGAACACAGACGGTCGACCACGGAATACCTGGGCAGTCTTTTGGTGTGCAATGATGGTGCACTCCATAGACCTGGCACCCAAGGAGCGGTCTGGATGTGCATCCAGGTTGACCAGCACGCGGTTGGGTTTTGCGCCCAGGTTGTAGATTACATTCAACCAGGCGCGTGCATCCTCTGCGCGCAGGGGAGCATCCACCAGGATCGTTCCCATGGGCAGGAGAACCGCACCGACTGTCACCCCAGGATACGAATTTTCAATATAAATTCCATGTTCAATTTGCTGCATAGTCATCTCTGCGTATTAGGATGTATTGACTGGTTAGTTTTTCATCACGGGCAAGGTAAAAATGAAGCGGGAACCCACTCCAAGGTCACTATCGACCCAAATCCTGCCGCCGTGCGCCTGTACTGCCAGTCGACAGTACGCCAGGCCCAGGCCCAGACCTTTTGGACCGTTATTAGATTTAAGGCGGGTAAACTTATCAAATATCCGTTCCTGCTCGGAGGCGGGGATACCCCCTCCGTGGTCCTGCACCCAGATGTAGACCTGTCCCGCTTCCGACCTGGCGCCAACCTCAATATCGTTACCTGCCGGTGAATATTTACTGGCATTCTCCAATAGATTCGTCACCACCCGCCGGATCATATCCTGGTCAATCGACACCTTGGGTAGGTTCTCATGGACCTGATAGTGGATGGTTTGGTTTTTATTGTTGATCGTCGATTCGATCGCCTCCACAGCTTCATACACGATGTCGGAGACGCTTGTATTAACCCGGTTTCCGATAGGCTGCCCGGCTTCCAGGATGCTCAAATCTAATAATGACTCGGTCATACGCTGAATGCGCTCGCTCGATCGCATGGATATGTCCAGCAATGACTTCATCGATGTATCATCCGGTGGCAGCATTGTTTCCAGCAGGTTCAGGCTGGAAACGACATTCGCCAGGGGCGATCTCAGATCATGATAGATCATAGACGTCAGGTCATCGCGCAGGGTATCCAGTTTCTTTTGCTCGGTTATGTCACGGAAGATCCATTGCAGGCGAGACAATCCTTCAGTTTTAATCTCGCGCACGTAAACCTGTATCGGCACCTCGTGCCCGCTGGCAGTGCGCAAGCGGGATTCATAAGACAGGGTCTTTTCTGAGTGCAGTTCCCCAAAATCCTTACCGACCAGGTTCTGGTCAACCGGGTGGAGCTGGTCAATCCGCATCGTACGTAAATTTTCCTTGCTATAGTCCGAGGTTAGCGCAGCTTTGCGGTTGGCTTCCGCGATCTCACCCTTCCAATTGGTGATCAAGATGGGATCGATACTGTCTTCGAACAGGTCCTGATATCTCTGATGGGCCACCTGAAGCTGCTCAAATAATTGGGCGTGCCGGATGGCAGTACCCGCCAGGTCGGCGATGCCTGATAGCAGGAGCAGGGAGTCCTGGTTAAAATCTCCACTTCTTAGATTGATGGCCTCCAAAGTCCCAATAACCTGGCTGCGGTAATGGATCGGCGCACATAGGATGGTCTTGGAGATGATACGTTTAACCCGGTCATCTTTGGGATTGAAACGTTTATCGCTGACTGCATCCAGGATGATCACGCCTTCATCATGGTCTACAACCCAGCGCGTAACTCCGCCTTTCACCTTGTATGGCAGAATGCCATCCTTCGTTTTCGTCCTTCCCTTGATTGCCATGAGCTCAAGGCTGCCGCTTTGCATATCGACCAGGGTTAGGGCGACTACCTGGACATTCAATGCCAAGATGGTCTGTTCAAGGATCCCCATGAAAACGCTATCCAGGTTCAGGCTGGCGGATATACCGGACGCACTTTTTGCCAGTGTAGTCATCACTTCGGCCTGGCGTTTGCTTTCATCATACAACCTGGCATTCAGCACGGCAATGCCCGCCTGGTCGGCGATCGCCTGCACTAATGAGACGTGCTCGGGGCCGAAAAAGCCGAGCTTGGGATGGACCAGGGTCAGGACCCCAACCAGCTTATCCCGTGTAAGGATGGGGGCGCTGACAGCGGACTTGGGCAGCTGTTTCTCGTCATCTTCATATTGCCGCGGCATCCAGCGCGAATCCTGGTTGGTATTTTCCACCAGAGCCACCTTCCGTTCCCGCACCACCCAGCCAGATAGACCCCGGTCGAGCGGTTCCAGCAGTCGTTTGGTGGTGTGCTTGTGCACGGTGTCGCCGGCGATAATCGCTGAATCCACCGGGTCACCATTGTCGTCCAAGACTATGATGGAACCATTGATTGCTCCTACATATTGCATGGACAAATACAACACCCGCTCCAACAGCGTGCGCAGATCAAGCGCCGAGCTCAGCTCGCGGCTGATGTTGTACAGCAATTCCAATGAGGCACGGGTTGAATTGTCTTCTGTGAGAGTCGGAAGCAGATCGTTCATCAAAATTGAAACCCATTCTCAGTATAGCATAGTTCCATCTCAACCCATTAAATCAATCTTGGGGAAATCCATCAGCATCACTTCCAATGCCAGGCGAGGGTTTACATTCCGATCGATACGCTCCATGGTGCTCTCGATGGCGTTGACGAAAAACTGCGCTTTTTGCAGCCCAATCTCGCCAGCTAATTGCGCTATCCTGGCTGCATAATCCAGGTTGGTCAGCGCGCTGGTTATTCCGGCTGCTGAAATGAGCACATCCCGCCAAAAAGTAAGCCAAACCTGCAGCTCACTGCGCAGCTCATCCGGGTTTTCGAGGCTTTCCCTGGCAAACGCAAACCGTTCCGCGCGTGAGCTGGCTAATAAGCGCACCAGATCCTCCAGCCACGACTGCCTCTGCTCAAACAGGCTGGGTTGATCGAACAAACGCAGCGCATATCCAGGTCGCCCGCTGGAAATGTGCGCCAGTCGGTTAGCCTCTTCCACCGGCACCCCCCGCAGAGCTTGCAGCCCGGTAGAAGTCTCCTCAACAGAAAGCGGGCGTAGTCGCAAGACCTCACAGCGTGAGACAATGGTGGGTAGGAGGCTTTCCGCGCTTTTGGCCGTGAGGATCACCACCACCTGCGGGGATGGTTCCTCCAGGGTTTTCAGCATAGCGTTCGCCGTGCTGGTATTGGCTTCTTCAAATCGCAGGATCAGCGCAACCCGATAGCGCGCCTCGTACGGTGCCAGTGATAGGCTGTGCTGCAGCTGGCGCACCTGGTCGATGCGCAGAACATCACCATCGTGTTCCGCTTGCACCACCGAAAGGTCGGGATGCTGCATGGCACCTATGCGCTTGCATGTTGAACATTTCAGGCATGGCTGACCCGGTGAGGGCGGTTTAGGGCAGTTCAGGCTTTGGGCGAAGCGCAGCGCCAAGGTTTTCCGTCCCACCCCCTGTGGACCAGTGATGAGGTAGGCATGCCGTTCCCTGCCCTTCGCCACGTGTTCTGCAAGAAGGTCTACCGCCCATTCATGACCGATCATGCTCCAATCCATGCCGTGATTTTAGCCCAGAGCCAGAATCTTGGCAACCAAGAACATCGAAAATGCCAAAAAAGCTGCCCGAATTGTAATTATGGTAGAATTTGCCGGATGGACCTCCTCACTGGTCTAAATGGACAACAACAACAGGCTGTGATGGCTGGATTGGGTCCCGTCCTGGTAATGGCGGGACCTGGTTCTGGTAAGACACGCGTCCTCACCCACCGCATCGCCTATTTGATCGGCAAGATGGGTGTCAGACCCTATAACATCCTGGCAGTCACTTTCACCAACAAGGCGGCGCGTGAGATGGAAACCCGAGTGTACAATTTGCTGGGGGAGGAGAATGCCCGCGGAGTCACCTTGGGTACCTTCCACGCTATTTGTGCGCGTATCCTGCGCCGTGAGGCGGAACTCCTTCCGTTCAATTCAAACTTCGTCATCTTCGATGAGGATGACCAGCTGGGCCTGGTTAAGCGGGTTATCCTTGATCTCAACTTGGATGATAAACAATACCGGCCCCTGGCGATGCTAAACTCCATTTCAAACGCTAAAAATGAGCTGATCCTCCCAGATGAATACCCGGTGCAAACCTACCGCGATGAGGTCGTCAAGCGGGTGTACATCGGGTATCAGCAGATGCTGCTGACCAACAATGCTGTAGATTTTGACGATCTTCTCCTCTATACAGCCGCCCTGCTGGAAGATAACCCTGCCGTGCGTGAGCGCTATGCCCGACGCTATGAGCACATCCTGGTAGATGAATTCCAGGATACCAATCTGGCCCAATACGCATTGTTAAAAATGCTATCGTCCTACCATAGCAATATTTTTGCCGTTGGTGATGCCGACCAGTCGATCTATCGCTGGCGAGGAGCGGATTACCGCAACGTCCTGCGTTTTGAGCAGGATTTTCCAAATGCCCAGATCATCCTTCTGGAGCAAAATTACCGCTCCACCCAGCAGATCCTGGATGTAGCCATGGCAGTCATCGATCCTAACCCAAACCGCACGCCAAAACAGTTATTCACCGAGCGCACAGAAGGTCTCAGGGTTATTCTGCATGAAACCTACGATGACCGCCAGGAAGCCTCCTTCATCGTAGATACCATTGCCAGCCTGGTAGCACGCGGGCAGATAAAACCAGGTGATGTGTCTGTTATGTATCGTACGAATGCCCAATCCCGCCTGCTCGAGGAAGCTTTCCTCCACGCGGGTCTCCCATATAAGCTTGTTGGTGCCCAACGTTTCTATGGTCGGCGAGAAGTGAAGGATATCATCGCCTATATGCGCCTTGTGCATAACCCCGATGACGAACCGAGTCTCATCCGCGTTATCAATGTGCCACCGCGCAGTGTGGGTGATAAAACCTTGCAGCTCCTGCGCACACAAGCCCAGAAAGCCGGCCTGACCCCCGGCAGGCTCTTGCTCGAAATGGGACGTAATCCCGAGACATTTTTAACTACCTTCCCCCATCGGGCGCTGACCATCCTGGCAGGTTTCGGAGAGTTATTTATCCGCTTGACCAACCAGGTGAATGAGCTAGCACCGCTTTATGTCATGGACCAGATTATTGACCAGACGGATTACCACGGTTATATCGATGATGGAAGCGAAGAAGGCAGTGACCGTTGGGAGAACGTGATGGAGCTTCGCCGCCTGGCTGCAGAATACCAGGACCGGACGGTGAGTGAATTCCTAGAAAACATTGCCCTGGTCTCCGACCAGGACACAATTGAGACCAGTGCCAACGTGCCCACACTGCTCACCCTGCATGCCGCCAAAGGTTTGGAATTCCCAGTGGTTTTCATTTCAGGATTGAACGATGGAACCCTGCCTCACTCCCGTTCATTTGAAGACCCTGAAGCAATGCAGGAGGAACGGCGCCTGCTTTATGTGGGTATCACACGAGCAAAGGACAGGCTGTATCTGATTTACGCTCAAAATCGGAGCGCCTTTGGATATCCCGAACCGGTTGATCCATCACGGTTCCTTTCCGATATCCCAGAGAATATGCTGGAAGAGACTGCTTCTATGCGGGCGATGCGGCCATCCAGGCTGGCGATGTTCGATACGAGCGCCACGCAATGGGAATCCAAACGCCCGGAGGCGGCAAGGGTCACTGAGAAGAAATATAAGCCCGGTACGCACGTGCAACATCCCGTCTGGGGAGATGGGATGGTATTGAGCAGCCGTATCCAGGACGATGATGAGATTGTGGATATTTTTTTTGAGAATATAGGAATGAAACGCGTGGCAGCTTCTCTGGCAAACCTGAAATCGAAAGGATAGCCATTACTACATCAGGGCAGTCCCGTAAGGTTCGCTCCAGTGGATTTTATTATCCATTTTTAATAATCCGCTGTATAATCCTCCTATGCCCATCCTCGATTCCCATTCCTTGGAGATCATTAGCCGAAGCGCAGAGCAGACCCGGCGGGTGGGCATGCGGCTCGGTGCGCTGCTCAAGTCCGGCGACCTGGTCGGCCTGGTAGGTGATCTTGGCTCTGGAAAAACCACGCTTGTTCAAGGAATTGCAGCGGGTTGGGGAACCTTCGACCAGGTCTCTAGCCCGACTTTCGTGCTCGTCAATGTCTACCGTCATACAGATGGTCTGCGTTTGTTTCACCTGGATGCATACCGTCTGAACGGTTCGACTGAAGCCATCGAACTCGATTTTGATACCATGCTCGAACAAGGCCCAATGATTGTCGAGTGGGCGGAGCGCGTCCAGAACGTGCTGCCAAAAGAAGGGTTATGGGTGCATCTGAACTACATCGACGAAGTCCAACGCGACCTGGTTTTTTCCGGGCGTGGTAATTACTATGAAGATCTGCTATCCCGGTTCCGCAAATTGGTCTACGGGGGTTGAGTGCTGCTAGCCATTGATACCTCTACCCGCAATGTGGGCATCGCCGTTTATGATGGCATTCACGTTCTAAGCGAAACCGTATGGGCGAGTCAGGATTATCACACCGTTGAGCTTGCTCCCGCCATTGCTTCGACGCTCTCACGATTAGGCTATAACGTCCAAAATCTCGGACTTGTAGCTGTGGCAACCGGACCAGGGTCGTTTACAGGTCTGCGCATCGGTATGGCGGTTGCCAAAGGTATTGCCCTGGCAGGCCACCTGCCGATCGTCGGTATAACCACACTCGATATCGTGGCTGAATCTCAGCCCGTCTCGCTCGGAATTACTCTGGCAGCTATTCTGCAGGCGGGGCGTGGGCGGCTGGTGGTGGGGTGGTACACTGCCGAAAATGGCCAGTGGCAGCTCAACCCGCCTATCGAGATCATGGATGCGCACAGCCTGTCACAAGAAATCCATGAACCCACCCTGGTGTGTGGTGAGCTTTCTGAAGAGCAGCAGCATGCCCTGGCCAGGAAATATAAAAATGTTATCCTCGTATCCCCGGCGCATTCGGTGAGGCGCCCGGCGATACTGGCAGAGTTGGCCTGGAACCGCTGGCAGGCCGGAGACGTCGACGACCCGGCAACCCTTTCACCGACCTATCTGCACTTTGGTGAACCAATCCCCAATTAAATAGCACCTTCAGCTGCCTGCACCGTCTTTCCCAAGCTGTGCCCGGCTTTTCCGCATTTCATACGGCTCCAATGTATACACTAAAATACCGTCCGATGAAGTTGGAAGACATCCCCAGGGTCCATGAGATCGATGAGCTTTCATTTTCATTACCGTGGCCAGAGAAATCCTTCCAGTTCGAGCTGACCCAGAATCCGTCCAACCTGGCTATTGTGAATGAGCTTGTTCCTCCAGGTGCCATGCCGATCATTATCGGGATGGTGGTTGTATGGATCATGGTTGATGAAGCTCATATTGCTACGATAGCCATTCACCCTCATTTTCGCGGTCATGGTATCGGAAAGAAACTGTTGGCGGAGACGCTACGCCAATCTATCCAACATGGTGCAATCCTCGCCACCCTGGAAGTCCGCGAGCACAACCTCATTGCACAGCAGATGTATCTAAAATTCGGTTTTGAGATTGTAGGACGGCGCCCTAAATTTTACCAGGACAATAATGAGGATGCCGTTTTAATGACCCTGACAAAATTAGGAGCGGGGTATCTCTCTTGGATGGATAATCTTGGTATCTAGATAGGGAAAAAACCTTGGATAATGATGGGATATCCTTTATACTTACGCCACGTTTTCTAGGAGGCAGCTCTTGGACAAAGAAAAAAAACACCTTGCTGAAGCCACCCTGGCACAGATTGCCAAGGAGGTTTCAGTCTGCCAGCGTTGCATGCTGCACCACTCACGCAAGCTGGCCGTCCCTGGCGAAGGACCGGTGGATGCAGAGATGATGTTCATCGGTGAAGGGCCCGGGTTCCATGAAAATGAACAGGGTCGTCCCTTCGTGGGCGCGGCTGGAAAATACCTGGAAGAGCTGCTCGCAAAGATCAACCTGCAGCGGCAGGACGTGTTTATCGGTAACGTGGTGAAGTGTCGTCCGCCCAACAACCGCGATCCCCTGCCTGAAGAGCTGGCGGCCTGCAGTGATTACCTGGAACGCCAGATCCAGGTGCTCAATCCGAAAGTCATTGTTACCCTTGGGCGATTTTCCATGGCGCGCTTCCTGCCCAATGCCAAAATCAGCGACGTGCATGGTCAGGCCTACCGGATTAGAGGACGCCTGATTGTGCCCATGTTCCATCCCGCCGCTGCCCTGCACCAACCATCATTGAAGATTTCTGTTGAACGTGATTTTATGCATCTGCCTGAGTTGATTGCCAAGGCAGATGAGTCAGCTCCTGTCGAAGAAGTAAAACCACCCGAAGATAAATCGGAACCCACTCAGCTGAGCCTGTTCTGATATTCATCAAAAGAGGAATCATGAACCCGGTTAAAGATCAACTCCTTAAGTCCATACATGACCACACCGCCAGAATCGGCATCCTCGGCCTGGGGTATGTGGGTCTGCCCTTGGCAGCTGCGTTTGGCGAGGCAGGCTTTCAAATCACCGGTATAGATCCCGATCCGCACAAAGTGAACACACTTAATAAGGGCGAAAGCTACGTCCAGGACGTTTCGGATAAACTAATCGCCCACCTTTTAAAATCAGGAAAGCTAACCGCCACCACCGACTTTTCAGCGTTACGCCAGTGCGATGCAGTCAGTATCTGCGTCCCCACGCCCTTACGGAAAACCGGTGATCCAGACATGTCGTTCATCCTGAGCGCGACCGATGAGCTGGCTAAGTATATCCATCCAGGCATGATCATCGTGCTCGAATCAACCACTTACCCCGGCACAACGCGTGAAGTTCTGCTGCCCAAGCTGGGCAAGGAAAAAGGATTGGTCGTGGGCCAAGACTTCTTCCTGGCATTCTCCCCCGAGCGGGTAGACCCTGGACGTGAAGATTGGACCACCCTGAACACCCCCAAGGTGGTCGGCGGCATCACAGAAGAATGCAGCGAAGTCGCGGCTGCCTGGTACGGCGAAGCCCTCAAGACGGTGGTTCAGGTCTCCTCAGCCGAGACGGCCGAGCTTTCCAAGTTACTCGAGAACACCTTCCGCATGATCAACATCGGGCTGGTTAATGAGTTGGCCATTATGTGCGAGCGCCTGGGCGTGGATGTGTGGGAAGTGATCGATGCGGCAGCGAGCAAGCCGTTTGGGTTCATGAAGTTCACGCCGGGTCCCGGCCTCGGAGGTCACTGCATCCCCATCGATCCGCTGTATTTATCGTGGAAAATGAAGGCTTTCCAGTATAATGCCCGCTTCATCGAATTGGCTGCAGATATCAACACCAACATGCCGCGCTACGTCGTCAGCCGGGTAATCGACGCATTCAATGACCGGGGTGAGACGCTGAAAGGCGCCAGATGCCTGGTCTTGGGGGCTGCATATAAACCCGATATCGACGATATTCGCGAGTCTCCCGCCCTGGATGTGATCGGACTGCTCCAAAAGAAGGGCGCCATCGTGGAGTACCATGACCCTTACATCCCTCATCTGCGCACGCATGATGATCTCGAGATGGTGAGCGTCCCTGATGTGATGGATGCCGTCCACCATGCCGATTGCGTGGTCATAATCACCAACCACTCCGTCTACGATTACAAGGCTATCTTAAATGAAGCCAAGTTCATTTTCGACAGCCGGAATGCCCTCGGGAAAATGGGAAAGAATAATCCCAAGGTCGTGCGTCTCTAAAACATGGGAACTTACCTGGTAACGGGCGCTGCCGGGTTTATCGCCTCCAGGGTGGTCGTGATGCTGCTTGAGGCAGGTCATACCGTTGTGGGTGTGGATAATATGAACGATGCCTACGACGTGCGGATGAAGAAATACCGCCTCAAAAATCTCATCGGGAAGGATAATTTCGCATATAACCGGCTGGATATCGCCGAACGGGACACATTTTCCGTTGACTCCCCGCTACGGCAGTATAAATACGATGCGGTGATCAACCTAGCTGCCCGGGCAGGTGTGCGCCAGTCAGTCGAAAATCCGTGGATATACCTGGATGCTAACATCACCGGCACGCTGAACCTGCTCGAATACTGCCGTGAGCTGAAAATCCCAAAATTCGTCCTCGCCTCCACCTCGAGCGTGTACGGCAGCAATGCCCCCCTCCCCACACCAGAATCCTTCAGCAGCGACCTGCCGCTTCAAGCGTACGCTGCTACCAAAAAAAGCGCCGAAGTGTTGTGCCACGTCTACCATTATTTATATGGTCTGGACGTCACGGTATTCCGCTACTTCACCGTCTATGGTCCGGCTCCACGCCCAGACATGGTCATGTTCCGCTTCACCCAGTGGTTGAGTGAGAGGCGTCCGCTCAAAGTGAACGGCGATGGAGAGCAGTCGCGCGGTTTCACCTACGTGGAAGATATCGCCCGCGGCACGCTTCTGGGCTTAAAACCTGTAGGATACGAGATTATCAACCTGGGTGGTCATGAAGTCATTAAAATCAATGATTTGATCCACATGCTCGAAACGCTGACCGGGAATATCGCCAAAATTGAGCGCTACCCCGCTCATCCGGCAGATATGGCCACAAATTGGGCCGATGTCAGCAAAGCAGCCCGGGTGTTGGATTGGACACCCAATACCGGGCTGGACCAGGGAGTGGCAGCCCTTGTGGAATGGTACAACCGCGAGCGGTCATGGGCACGCGACATCCTCACCGTTTAATGCATTCACCTTCTTCTTAGATATACAATTCGTGTAAATAATCACATCTGCATATGCTGAAAACGCTGCGCGCCTGGTGGCATGATAACCTGCTCAGAGGGGTGCTGAAAAACTCCAGTTTTCTGTTCAGCAGCAACACCATTTCCGCCGCACTGGCTATGATCAACTCGATCTTTGCCACCCGGTTACTGGGCATAGAGGGTTTAGGCCTGGTGACGATAGTGCAAACTTTTGTCACCAATGTCAACCGTCTGCTCTCCTTCCGCATGAGCGAGGTTGTAGTCAAATACCTGGGGCAGGTGCTGGCGGGCGGACAAAAAGATCAGCCAGAGGCGAAAGCTGGCACAATCGGTGGCAACCCGACACTCGCCCAGAACTCAGCGGCGGCTGCCCTTGTCAAGGGCATCGGAATGGTTGAAGCTGCCACCTCCACTCTGGCATACCTGGTTTTGCTACTGTTGGCTTCCTGGGCGGCGCGCGTGCTGGTCAAAGAGCCTTCCGCGGTATTATTAATTCCATTCTACGGGTTAATGCTTCTGGCAAATCTGGTCTATGAGACCTCCGCGGGCGTGCTGCAGACCCACAAGCGTTTTGACCGCCTGGCGCTGATCAACACCATCCAGAGCATCCTCACCACAGCCCTCATACTGATTGCTGTTGTGCTGAGGCGCAGTGTAGTCGAAGTGCTGGCAGCCTACCTGGTGGGGAAAACCTTTGCCGGGTTTGCCATCACCATCCTGGCATACAGGCAAATGGATCAAACAGTAGGCCACGGTTGGTGGCGCGCATCCCTCAATCATGTACAGGATTGGCGTAGCGTCTGGGGCTTTGCTGTGAACACCAACCTAAATGGTACAGTCAACCTGGTCACGCGTGATAACGCATATCTATACCTTGCGTATTTGAGCCCGGCGAACATTGCCCAGACTTACGTTGGCTATATCAAGCTGGGGTTATCCATCATCAATTTCATCACCTTACCCATCGACCCCTTTATCTGGCCGACGTATGCCGAGATCACCCGCACGATTGCACTGCGCCAGTGGCAGCGTACGCGCAGCCTGCTCAAACAGGTCAGCACCATCGCTGGGGCATGGACCATCACCGTTGCAGCCGGGATAGCTATAATCGGCTGGTGGTTAATCCCGCTGGTCTACGAACCAGACACCTTGCCGGTTTACCCGGTGGTGTTGATCCTGCTAGTCGGGTATGGCATGGCGAATATTTTTAATTGGAACCGGCCTCTTTTGCTTGCTTTCGGGAAACCCTCCTATCCCCTTTTGGTGTCCTTATCTTTTGGGGTCGTCGAGATCCTGCTGATCCTTTTGCTGGTCCCTCAAGGCGGCTATCTGGTGATGTCAGCCATCCTCTCCGCATATTTAGCCGCTACCGTCGGGGTAACTGCCTGGCGAGGCTGGCGCGAGATCAGGGACCAGGAAGCGGTGGATAAATTGCTGATTGAGCCGGCCTCAAACGAAATCCAATGAACCTGAACTGGAAAGTCTAATGAAAGTTGCCTGTATATCTGCTTCCAGGGTTCCCTCGACCACTGCCAACAGCATTCAGCTGATGAAAGCCTGCCAGGCTATCAGCCAGCTGGGGCACGAAGTGCATTTGTTCGTGCCGAAACAGAAACAGCAGCTAAAGGAATTGGATCTACCCTCATTTTATGGTCTCAATACCCCATTCACCATTGAATGGTTAGCCTCTCCACCCGGGTTTCACCGCTACGACTTTGCTTTTAATGCCGTCCGGATAGCGAAGCGCATGAAAGCAGATCTCACCTATGTATGGTTCCTGCAAGCCGGGGTATTTTCTCTCCTGGCACGAGTACCGGTGATCATCGAGCTGCACGGACCACCCGAAGGCCGTTTTGGTCCGACCTTATTCCGTCTCTTCCAGAAACTACCGGGTAAAAAGCGTCTATTAGCGATCACCCAGGCTCTTGCCGGCCTACTCAACGAAAATTTCGAAATCGGTGTTGATGCCCTTGGATTAGTCCAGATCTCTCCCAATGGGGTGGACCTGGAACGCTACAAGGATCTGCCTGAGCCCCAAGCTGCACGCTCCTTGCTCGGTCTACCATCGACATTAACGGTTGGTTACACCGGGCATCTCTACCCGGGGCGTGGGATGACCTTGCTGACTGAGCTCGCCAGCTGTTACCCGCACATCAACTTCCTGTGGGTGGGCGGCAATGACCTGGAGATCAACCTTTGGCGCCAGCGACTAGCAGACAAGAATATTGCGAACATCACCCTGACCGGATTCATCAAGAACGAGCAGCTGCCAATGTACCAGGCAGCCGCGGACATCCTGCTAATGCCTTACGAACGGGTGATCACTGGCAGCAGTGGGGGAAATTCGTCCGCTTATGCCAGCCCAATGAAAATGTTCGAGTATATGGCCAGCCGGCGGGCGATCATCTCCAGCGACCTGCCAGTCATACGCGAGGTGTTGAACCCCTCAAATGCCATGCTCTGTCCGGCTGAGGACATCGAAGCCTGGTGCCAGGCATTGGGAGACCTGATCCTGGATGAAACCAGGCGCCAGGCGTTGGCCGACCAAGCCTGGTCGGATATCCAACAGTACACCTGGCTGGAACGGGCTGCTAAAGCACTGGAAGGGTTCCCTTATCCGGCCGAGGTTCCTTCACAGAGTCAAATCCTGACCAATGAGCCTTAGAAAGTCAGCTTCGTCGCCCCTTGCCTGGTTGATCATCGCTGGCGTTGTGGCATTCGTTTCACGGCTGTTCACTATCTTGCTTTATCAGCCCGTTGCCTACGGTGACACTCCCAGCTACTGGCGTCTGGCAGGGACGGTGCTGCACGGTTTCGTGGGTTATGACGGCACCCGCACTCCCGGCTATCCCGTCTTTTTAGCTCTGGCAGGCAGCGATCAGCATGTATGGCGGCTGCAGCTCGTGATGGGGTTTATTACCACCCTGCTGATATTTTTCATCGGCTGGAAACTGACGGATAAAGCCTGGTTCGGCGGTATGCTAGCCATATTGCACACCCTCAACCTGGGTCAGCTCTTTTTTGAATCCAACCTGCTGACAGAATCATTGACCACCTTCTTGATGATCCTGACTATGACTGGAGTGGTCGTCTGGCTTTATTATCCGAAATATCGTCGGCCCTGGTTGGCTTTTTTGCTGGGGCTGGCATCTACCGCCACACTCCTCGTCCGCCCGTTATTCATTTATCTTCCATTCTATTTGCTCCTGTTCCTGTGGATCGAACCCAGGATTGCCTCAACCCCTGCCAGTCTTAACGGCGAGGTCGTTAACGCATTTAAGACCCAGCCTGATCAACGGTCCACACCGGTGCTCAACGGGATTGCGCTATTGGTCCCGGTGGTTCTGCTCCTAGGGGGATGGGTCACCTTCATCCACAAGAACTTTGGTGAATGGTCTTTTTCCACCATGACCGGCTATAACCTCATCCAGCACACCGGCAATTACTTTGAATACGTACCCGATGAGTATGCCTCGCTGCGTGACGTCTACCTCAAATATCGGGACGAGCACATCGCCCTGTATGGCACACAGACCAACGCCATTTGGGATGCAATCCCCGAGATGAGCAAGGTTTCAGGCTACAGTTTTTATGCCCTATCCAGGGTTCTGGCGCGCATCTCGATCGATCTGATCCTCAAGCATCCACTCTTATATATTAAAAATGCGGCATTCGGCTGGTGGATGTTCTGGCGCGTCCCGGTCTACTGGTCTGCCGATGCACTGCGCTTCCCCTGGCTCGCTGGTGGGGTCAGGCTGGTCGTGCTGCTCGAAAGAGCCTTGATCTTTCTCTGCAACCTCTTATTCATCATTGGTTCGATCGCATTTATGTTCATCGAAAGCAATTCCGCTGTTCGCCGTAAACCATCACCCCTGGCGATCCTGCAAACAAACCCAACAATTTACGCCTTCCTGTGGATGTTGCTGGGCAATATCTGGATTGCTTCCATCTTACAGACTCTTCTCGACCATGGAGATAATCCGCGCTTCCTGGTACCCCTGCAGTCGATTGTAGTCATGTGGGTGGCGCTCTTCATTCTGCAGCTAGCCAGCAGGAAACAGGCATCTGTGCCAACGTTGACCCAGCCATAGACCTTCGAAGACAATACGTCCATTATGATATGAAAACTATTCGGCTCAAAAAAGGATTTTGGTTCACCCTGGCTGGCGTGCTCATCTTTGCCGCCTTGCTGACTCTTGTGGACAAAAGCGGGCTTCAGCTGCGCGGTTGGGTTGCTTATTCGATCCTCCTGGGGCTTGCTGCGGTCTGTATCTATGGGGTGGGGAAGGCAGTCGAAGCAAGGCAAGGTATCGCCAGTGTCGCCATCGTTGCTTTCCTGCTGCGCCTGGGGATAGGAGTTGCCCTGACCCTGCTGCTGCCAATTTATGGATACCAGGACAACGCCGAACACCACGCTGGCTATTTCTACACCGATTCGTCCATCCGCGATAACCAGGCTTGGGAGCTGGCCAATACAGGAGAATCACTTGCCTCGGCATTTTCTGGGCGATTCTCAGGCGATCAATACGGAGGTATGCTTGCCATCAGCGCCTTCATTTATCGCTTCCTCAGCCCGGATGCCCATCGTCCCTTCCTGATCCTTATCCTAAACGCTGCTGCGTCGGCAGTTGGAGTGCTGTGCTTATGGAAAGCCACTCGAAGATGGTTCGGCGAAAATACCGCCCTGCTTGCAGCCTGGATCTTTGCCCTTTACCCGGAGAGCGTGCTGTTGGGCAGCACCCAGATGCGCGAAGCGATCGTGATTCCGATGATCGCGGTCGCTTATTTCGGTCTGACCGAGATCCAGTCAGGCAAAAATAGTGGCTGGTTGTGGATTATCTTCTCCGGGCTGATCATGGTACCCATTCAACCGTTGGTGAGCTTTATTTCTTTCAGCATCCTGTTGGGGGTCTGGTTCTTCGACCCAGATACTTTAAAATCGCTCCAACAGCGCCGGACTATACTGATCATCGTCCTGTCGCTCAGTGTTCTCCTGGTTGCCTTGCTCGTGGCAAGCTCGGTGTTGATCAACCTCCCCTCTCTGCAGGGCACCGGACCACTGAGTGTATACCTGACCTGGTTCAAGAACAACTTTACCTTCCAAAGCTACATCCTCGAGCGCAGCTCCGGAATATTTCAGAGTCTGATCAACAGCATTGGCGAGCAATGGCGCTGGTTGGTCATTTTAGTATATGGCATCGCCCAACCTGTCCTGCCGGCGATTGTGGGCGACCCGACCGCTCAGGTGATGCTGCGCGTGGTTGGTTTCCTGCGTGCCGCCGGCTGGTATACCCTGGCGCTTTTCCTGATCTACGGCACCTTAGGAGTGCTGCGCAGCCGCCAGGAAACCCGCCGATACCAGCTGATCTGGATCAGTGCGGTCAATTGGACCTGGATCATGGTGTCAGCACTCAACGCAGGAGCTGACCAATGGGATAACCCACGCTACCGGGCCGTCTTGCTGGTGTGGCAGGTGGTATTGGCTGCCTGGGCCTGGGAGTGGGCGCGCTCGCGGAAGGACGCCTGGTTGTGGCGCTGGCTGGTGGTTGAGATTGTTTTCGTTGCGCTGTTCACCGAATGGTACATCGGGCGCTATTACCCTGGTATTATCCACCTGGATATCAAGTGGATGTCTTTGCTCACCCTGGTGGTGTGCGGCTCGATCCTGCTGGGCGGAGTCATCTGGGACAGGCTGCATAAGATCAAGCCAGCTTCACGGGATTCTAGTTTATAATTCAATCATTGAATATTGAGGATTTGGGAATTTATCACCTGTACGATCATATCCGGGGGTGTGCACATCAGGCTGGGTCTGGCGAAAGACTTACACCTCGGCAACCTGGAATCACGCCGTGATGGGGGCTTTGCCGAAGATTATATTGATGCTAAGTGGCGCATGATCCAAAATGATCAGCCGGTCGATTTTGTCGTCGGCACCGTAGAAACCCATACCGTGGGCGAATTTTGCGAAACGTTTTCTCATACCTCGACCTGGATTATCACGACGTCGTCCAGGATCCGCGATTTATTCGCCCAACGGAGGTCGACTTACTGATGGCAGACCCGTCCAAGGTGCGCCAATCGCTGGGTTGGACGCCGAATGTGGATTTTTGTGGATTGGCTGAGATTTTGGTGGATGCTGACCTGAAACGATTTGGGGGGGAGGTCTCCTGAGCGAAAACCTGACCGTTCAAACCGACATGCCTCCTGGCGAAGATGGTGCAAAAAAAGCTCACTCCTCCTGGCTACGTTGGTTTGGGACGCTTCTAGCAGTAGGTCTGCTCTTATACTTGTTAAGTCAACAAGGTTGGCATGCGATCGCCACTGCCCTGGAGCAGATTGCCTGGTGGCGGTTTGTCCTGGCGCTCGCCTTGGTGGTGGTCTCACGTCTGGCAGTCACCGGTCGCTGGCACGTTCTCATGCACTCCGCTGGGACAGGCATCACCCCACCTCAATCCCTGCGCCTAACCTTCGCCATGTTGTTCGCTTCCAACTTTCTGCCCACCACCATTGGCGGTGATGTGGTCAGGTATGCCGGGGCAGTGCGGCTGGGATTTGACTCAGCCATAAGCCTGGCATCGCTGGTGGTGGACCGCCTGGTGGGCATGACGGGTATGGCCGTGGCACTCCCCTTGGGTATACCGGCATACGCACGCTACCTCAACACCTCAACCACACTGGGTGCCGTCGCCATCCCATGGGTTCGCCCGCTAACTGATAAAATCCGGCGTTTTTTACACGAGCTTGGTCCGGCGGTGCAAATTTGGCTCAAGAAACCACGCTCCCTGTTAGGCTCCCTGGGTTTCACCTGGGTGCACATGCTGTGCACTTTTGGCACAGTGAGCGTACTGCTGGCCGGAATGGGCGAACAAATATCCTTCTGGACAGTCATGGGATTATGGAGCGCCACCTATTTCATCACGCTGCTGCCCATTTCCATTAATGGCATGGGTGTTCAGGAATTGGCCATGACCTTTTTCTACTCAGCCATCGGCGGTATATCCCCAGCTTCAGGGCTCACCCTGGCCCTGCTGATGCGCCTGCTGCAAATGGTTGCCAGCCTGCCCGGCGCGCTGTTCATCCCCGATATTGTGGCCGGTAGAAAATAATCTGTAATTGTATGAATCGTAAATTATTCAGCATCATTTACATTATTTCGTTCATTGTCTTTCCCCTGCTGGTAATATCACCCGTAGTTAACTTACCGGCAAGTATCCCTCTGCGCCTGGCGATATTTTGCATCCTGGCAATTGGCGGGGCGTATTTGTTTCGCCAATCGTGGCCCCAACATGGCTGGGGAATGGCGCTACTGGTCACCAGCCTGGGTTATGCAGCAGTCTATAAGATAGCCAGTTTTATCCCCGATGTCTCATCATATCCATTCTCGCTTGGATGGTCGGAAGGCAGCCGCTATTACTACGCCTCCTTGTGGTTATCCAGGCAGATTTACGGGTTGTCCGTGCCGCCCTCCGTGCTCCACCCAACCCGCTACCTTATGCAAGCGCTCCCCTTCCTGGTCCCAGGTGCGTCACTGTGGTTCAACCGCTTCTGGCAGGTATTCTTGTGGGTAGGCACCACTGCCCTGACCAGCTGGTTGTTAGTGCGCAGGCTTGCCCTGACCGGCCGCAATAAACCTCTGGTAATTACCCTCAGCATGATTTTATGGGGGTTCATCTTCCTCTTTCAAGGCCCGGTTTATTACCACCTGCAATTCATGGTGATTTTAGTTTTATGGGGGTTCGACCGTCATCACTTCTGGCGTAGCCTCATCCTGGTGTTGATCGCCTCACTATGGGCAGGCATCAGCCGGATAAACTGGTTGCCCGTACCAGGTCTACTCGCCGCTTCCCTGTACCTGATCGAAGCCCGGGTAGAAGAGAAACCCATCATCAAGTACCTCATTCCCCCGGCAGTTTGGGTACTGGCAGGGAGTGTATTCGGCTATGCCAGCCAAACAGCTTACCAGCGCTGGTCAGGCAACCCCCAATCGTGGTTCGGCTCCAGCTTCACCTCCGACCTGCTGTGGTATCGCCTATTCCCCAACCCAACTTACCCCCTGGGCATTTTATTAAGTGCATTCCTGGTGTCTTTGCCCATCATCGGTCTCATTATCGTCCGCCTCATCAACCGCTGGCGTGAATTTCATCTCATCCGTTTGCTGGGGCTGGCTGCCATCCTGGGTGTGCTTTTCGCCGGAGGAGTACTCGTCAGTGTCAAGATCGGCGGCGGCAGCAACCTGCACAACCTGGATGCCTTCCTCACCCTGTTATTAGTCATTGGCAGTTATATCTGTTTCGATCGCTTCGAGCCGGATCGCCCCGCCCAGATGTCGGAAAACGGGCAGGCTCGCTTGGTTCCAACATCCCCCGGTCTGCTGCAAATCACCGAAAATATATTCCTCGCCGGTGCACTGATCATCCCGCTCTATTTCACCCTCAGCACGGGTGGTCAGCTCCCCAGGCACGACTTCGCCTCAGCCCAGGCTGCCCTGCAGACGATCAACACAGCTACTCAACAGATTGTAAACCAGGGCGGCGAAGTGTTATTCATCAGCCAGCGCCACCTGCTAACGTTCGATAAGGTCCAAAATGTGCCCCTGGTACCTGAAGATGAGCTGGTCTTCCTGATGGAAATGGCGATGTCGGATAACCGACCCTACCTGGATGCGTTCAATCAGGCCATCAGCAGTCAGCGCTACAGCATGATCGTCTCCGAGCCGCTGGTCATCCAGTACCAGGGAAGAAACCACAGCTTTGGGGAGGAGAACGACGCCTGGGTGCAGCGTGTCTCTGAGCCGGTGCTGTGTTATTACCAGCCAACTGTGAAGATGGATGCGGTAGGCGTGGTTTTATACACTCCCCGCCCTATCCCATGCAAGTGAGCCGTCCTAGCGCTTATGTACTGGTTTCGCACCAATAACCTGATCGATTTGATCCGATACGATCTGCTATCAGCCGAAAAGGAATATTTTCAGCAGGCATGCGTCGACATCATGGACCAACGCGAACAGGAAAACAAAAAGGAATCCCGCTGCTGATCGAGGTCAGTGCTTTTAAGTCTTAATTGCCATCGATCTATAATAAATCTAGTCACCTGACAGTTTTAATTTAGAAAGGATTGATCGGCACGATAAATGTACTCCTTATCTTGACTAAAGAAGAGGAGGACACCATGCCGATCAACGCTCTCTATCATACTTGGATTATGGAAATTCAGCAATTGCGACCGATGGAAAGAATTACCCG
>JBGOXS010000007.1:0-100491 GCA_041479245.1 Anaerolineae bacterium | reverse complement strand
GGATGTACTCATCCACCACCCGCAGCAGCTCCTTGATGCACGCATATTCGGGTGCATTCGGATCGGTGCTGGTGCTCTCCAGGGCTAGCAAAGCACTCCCGCGCACGATCGGGGTCGTGTCGCCAGGGAACTTCTCGTCGTTCAGCAGGTCGCGCAGCTCCATCTCCACCAGCTCCAGAAGCTCCTCATCGTCCATCATGTCCACCTTGTTCAGGAAGACCACGATCGCCGGAACTTCCACCTGGCGCGCCAAGAGCACGTGCTCACGCGTCTGCGGCATCGGCCCATCTGGGGCCGCCACTACCAGGATCGCTCCATCCACCTGCGCGGCTCCCGTGATCATGTTCTTGATGTAGTCACGGTGCCCGGGCATGTCCACGTGCGCATAGTGCCGCTTGGCAGTCTCGTATTCCACGTGGGCAATGTTGATCGTGATGCCGCGCTCTTTTTCCTCGGGAGCGTTATCGATCGTGTAGAACGATCGATACTCTGCCTGCCCCAGGAACGAACAGTACTTCGTGATCGCAGCGGTCAAGGTCGTCTTACCGTGGTCGATGTGCCCCATCGTACCTACGTTCATGTGCGGCTTGGTTCGCTCAAATTTTTGCTTTGCCATAAACGTTCTCCTTAATATTAATGAAACAATGATGTTATTTGATGATTAAATTTATGCCAATATTGTCTTCGCCACATTTTCAGATACCTCTGAGTAGTGGTCAAATTCCATGGTAAAAACGCCTCGTCCCTGAGTGGCTGAGCGTAGATCGGTGGCATAACCGAACATTTCAGCCAGTGGTATCATGGCGGTGACCATCTGGGTGGTCCCGGGGCGCATGTCTGTGCCGATTATATTTCCGCGACGGGCATTCAGTTGACCCATGATCTCACCGAGGAACTCATCCGGGGCAATCACCTCGACCTTCATGATCGGTTCCTGCAGGACTGGAGCGCCCCTGTGGATACCTTCCTTGAACGCCATTGAAGCAGCCATTTTGAAGGCCATGTCGCTGGAATCCACTTCGTGGTACGAGCCATCAATCAAATAGGCCTTAATATCCACTACCGGGTAACCTGCCAATACACCTGCTTCCGCAGCTTCACGCACGCCTTTCTCAACCGCTGGTATATATTCTTTTGGAATAACACCACCGACAATTTTATTCTCGTAGACTATTCCACTGCCAGGCTCACCAGGTTCGAGCGTTAATACTACGTGACCATATTGACCATGTCCGCCGGTCTGCTTGATATAGCGGTATTCGGCCTTTGGAACCATCTGTGTTATGGTCTCACGGTAAGCCACCTGAGGTTTACCCACCCGGGCTTGCACACGGAACTCACGCAGCATGCGGTCGATCAGGATTTCAAGGTGCAGCTCACCCATGCCCGAGATGATCGTCTGACCGGTTTCCTCGTCCACCCGCACCCTGAAGGTGGGGTCTTCATCCGACAGCTTGTGCAGGGCTTCCGCCATGCGGTCCTGGTCGGCAGTGGTACGCGGCTCAATGGCTACCGAAATCACCGGTTCAGGGAAGGTTATATTTTCAAGCACCACCTGGTTTGACGCATCGCACAGCGTGTCGCCGGTGAATGAATCCTTCAGACCGAGCACGGCGCCGATATCACCGGCGAGGATTTCAGAAATATCCTCACGGCGGTCGGCGTACATGCGCAGGAGTCGACCAATCCTTTCACGGCGGTCCTTGGTGGGATTAAACACCGTTGAACCCTGCGTTATCTTGCCAGAGTAGACTCTGATATATGCCAGACGTCCTACATAGGGGTCCGATACGATTTTAAAGACCAACGCACTCATTGGGGCATCATCTTCAGCCGGTCTGGAAACTTCGTGACCGGTGTGGGGATGAATGCCGGTAACCGGACGAATATCTGCCGGGGAAGGCAGGTAATCGATCACCCCATCCAACAAGGGCTGTACACCTTTATTTCTTAAAGAGCTACCGCAATAAACGGGTGTTATTTTGCCATCAATAGTTGCCCTTCGTAAAGCTGCTTTCAGATCATCTACCGGTATTTCTTCGCCATCCAAATACCGCATGGTCAGGGCGTCTTCGGTCTCTGCGATCTGTTCGAGCAAGCGGGCACGCATTTCTTTGACATAACCGGTCATTTCTGCCGGGATTTCAGTCTCGATGGCATCGGTACCGAGAGTATCATCCCAGGTGATTGCTATCCTGGTGAGCAGGTCTACAACGCCGCAGAAGTTAGCTTCGCTTCCAATCGGCACCTGCATTGCAGCCACATTGGCACCCAGCCGATGTTTCATACTTTCGATGGATCGCTCGAATGAAGCACCAACTCGATCCATCTTATTGACGAAGCAGATGCGCGGAACTTGATAACGATCTGCCTGGCGCCATACCGTCTCACTCTGCGGCTCAACTCCCTGAACCGCATCGAAGACGACGATGCCACCATCTAATACCCGCAGCGAGCGCTGAACTTCAGCAGTGAAGTCGATGTGGCCGGGGGTATCGATAATATTGATTTGGTAACCCTTCCACTCAGCCGAAACTGCCGCAGAAACTATGGTGATACCTCGTTCGCGTTCCTGCTCCATCCAATCAGTGACGGTAGTGCCTTCGTCTACTGATCCTAGGCGATGGGTTTTACCTGTGTAGAAGAGGATGCGTTCAGTAGTGGTAGTCTTACCCGCATCAATATGGGCAATAATGCCAATATTGCGATACAGATCGAGAGGATACTGGCGGGGCATAAAGGATTCCTACTACCACTAGTTCATACTCACAGAATAAGATTGATCGGCCTATGCCCTGAAATGGGAGAAGGCACGGTTGGCTTCCGCCATCTTGTGGGTTTCCTCACGCTTACGGATGGCTGCTCCGGTGTTGTTGGAAGCATCCAACAACTCACCGGCTAATTTTTCGGAGAATGATTTCCCTGATCGTGCCTTGGCTCCCTGCAGGATCCATCGTGATGCCAGGGCAAAACGGCGGTAGGGCGGCACTTCCATCGGTATCTGGTACGTGGCGCCACCCACACGGCGTGGTTTGACCTCCAACATAGGGGAGACATTTTTAATGGCTAGCTCGAAGATCTCAAGCGAGCTGCGTTTTGCTCGTTCTTCGATCATGTCGAAAGCATCATATACGATGGTAGTGGCAACACTGCTTTTGCCGTTTCGAACGACACGGTTGATAAAGTTCTGGACGTGCTCGCTGTTAAAGCGGGTATCGCCAGCAATTTCATGTTTTTCGGGTTTAGATCGACGCGACATACCGTTTCTCCGCTCTATTATTCTTTAGGACGCTTGGAACCGTACTTCGAACGACCTTGCTTCCGGTTATTAACTCCACCGGTGTCTAACGAGCCGCGTACGATGTGATAACGCACACCTGGCAAGTCTTTCACACGGCCACCACGTACCAGCACCACAGAGTGTTCCTGCAGGGCATGCCCTTCACCAGGGATGTATGCAGTCACCTCAATGCCATTGGTCAGTCGCACGCGGGCGATCTTACGCAGCGCCGAGTTAGGCTTCTTGGGGGTCATGGTCTTGACGACAGTGCAAACGCCTCGTTTTTGTGGGGAGCCTTTGCTCTGACGGATCCGGTTCTGGTTGTAAAGATTGAGAGTATACAGCAGGGCAGGAGCCTTGCTCTTCTCTTTCTTGGATTTGCGTCCGCGACGGACAAGTTGATTGATTGTTGGCACCTTCGCCTCCGAGCATTGTTACGATAAATTGGATAATTCCATTAAGGGAGGCCATCAACACCTTCGATGGCCTCGCCTTATTTGCAAAGTTATACGATTTCGGTAGGGGTACTACCCACGTATGTTAAAGACGACGAGAAGCGATTTTACCATGCGCTCATATGAGCGTCAAGGATTTTAGAGATGTGGATCCAGGTCCAGCAGGCCGGTTTGCAGCCTGGGTGGACGTGAACGCTCTTCATCCTTTCCGAACTTGATCACTTCACCTGAATCAGTCACCGCTTCAACTGCCAGCCCCAGGCTCTGCAGCTCCTTGACCAAAACACGGAACGAAGCCGGAATGCTGGGTTCTTCGATAGCCTCACCCTTGACGATGGCTTCGTAGGCTTTCACACGACCCTGGACGTCATCGGATTTCACAGTGAGCATTTCCTGCAGGGTATAGGCGGCACCATAGGCTTCGAGCGCCCATACTTCCATCTCACCGAAGCGCTGACCACCAAACTGGGCTTTACCGCCCAGGGGCTGTTGCGATACCAGGCTGTATGGACCAGTCGAACGGGCATGCACTTTATCTTCAACCAGGTGGTGAAGCTTGAGCATGGTCATGACGCCCACCGTCACAGGGCGGTCATAGGGATCGCCCGTTTTACCATCGCGTAAAACCTGCTTACCCAGGGTTGGGATGGGGACTCCCGTGCTCAGCGAGAATTTTTCCGCTTCACCGGCGAGATCCGCATCTTTAATCTCGGATACATTAACCCCGTTCTGGTCGAGCCACTGGCGCAAACAGGTTGAAAGGCTATAGGCATTCATTTTCTCCTGCTGAGCAGCGTCGACGGCAATACCCTCGGGGGATATAACCAGGTCGGGATCATAGCCATAAACGCGCAGCCATTCACGCAGAACCGAACGGCGGGCATAGTAATAATCCGATTTGAACAGAGAGACGTCATAGCCCAGATCACCCAACCAGTCTTCTAAATAAAGGTTGCGGACTTCTTTATCATCCTCATACTGGGTCGGGTCATGCTCAGTCTGGTTCAACTGCTCCCAGGCTTTGAGACCGGCTTCCTTCCATGCCTGATCAATCAACCAGGCACGCGCCAGCTCGGCATCGATCTCATACTCGGTGGCGCCATCGAAAACAGGGGTGATGGCGCGGAAACCCAGGCGGGTAGAAGCCCAACCCAGGTGGGTCTCGAGCATCTGACCAAGGTTCATACGTCCAGGTACGCCGGTGGGATTGAGGATGATGTCGACCGGCATGCCGTCTTCGAGGAAGGGCATATCCTCTTCGGCTACCACGCGCGAAACAACGCCTTTGTTGCCATGCCTCCCGGCCATTTTATCGCCGGCGGTGATCTTGCGGCGTTGGGCGACGGAAACCCTGACCATCATATCTACGCCGGCAGCCAGATCGGTATTGTCTTCACGGGTGAATACTTTTACATCGACGACCTTCCCCCGCTCACCATGCGGCATGCGCAGAGAGGTGTCTTTAACATCGCGTGATTTCTCACCGAAAATAGCTCGCAGCAGGCGTTCTTCTGGGGTCAGCTCTTTCTCACCTTTGGGCGAGATTTTACCCACCAGGATGTCGTTCGGACCAACCTCCGCACCGATGCGGATTATACCGGTCTCATCCAGGTCTTTGATGGCGTCCTCACCCACATTGGGGATGTCACGGGTGATCTCTTCAGGACCCAAGCGGGTGTCACGCGACTCAACTTCATATTTCTCAATATGGACAGATGTGAACTTGTCTTCCTGGACTAGGCGCTCAGAGATGACAATCGCATCTTCGAAGTTGGCCCCTTCCCAGGACAAGAAAGCTACGACCACATTCTGACCCAACGCCAGCTCACCATTCTCTGTTGAGGAAGAGTCTGCGATGACCTCACCCTTGTGAACGCGCTGTCCTTTGACAACCGCCGGGCGTTGGTCGATGCAGGTGGATTGGTTCGAGCGCTGGTACTTGCGCAGTTGGTAGGTATGATCTTCTTTTGGAGTGTGAACGACGATCCGATTCCCGGTCACCGATGTGATTTCACCGTCTTCCTCAGCGATCACTACCTGACCCGAGTCCATGGCGGCGTGATATTCCATCCCTGTAGAGACGGCGGGAATGTCAGGATTTAACAATGGAACAGCTTGTGCCTGCATGTTCGAGCCCATCAAGGCCCGGTTGGCATCATCGTGCTCGAGGAATGGGATCAAAGCGGCGCTGATGCCCACGATCTGGTGGGGAGCGACGTCCATGTAATCAATATTATCTGATGTAGCGAAGATAAAATCAGAATAGTGGCGCGAGGATATGCTGGTGCGGATAAACTCGTTGAACTCATTCATCGGCGTGTTAGCCTGGGCAATGACGAATTTGTCTTCCACATCGGCTGAGAGGTATTCGGTCTCATCGGTCACAAAAGGCTGGACCAGCACCTCTTTCAGCTTGAGCTTCCTGATTTTATCGGCCAAATCCAGGGTGATGCGCTCACCATTCTTGGCGATCACCTTGCTACCATCGCCGTTTTTTACATCTTCGCGCAATGACCGACCCACCAGGCGCTCATCGGTGGGAACCAATGACTTTCGCACCCGGTGGTAGGGGGTTTCGATAAAACCGTATTCATTTACCCGGGCGAACGAAGCCAGGCGACCGATCAAACCGATGTTCGGACCTTCAGGCGTCTCGATAGGGCAGATGCGACCATAGTGCGAGTGGTGGACGTCGCGGACGTCGAACCCGGCCCGCTCCCGGCGCAGACCACCAGGACCCAAGGCGGATAACGTGCGCTTGTGGCGCAGCTCTGCCAATGGATTGGTCTGGTCCATGAACTGGGACAGCTGGCTAGAGCCGAAGAATTCACGCAAAGCGGCAACTACTGGGCGGATATTGATCAACGTGATGGGGGTCAGCTGGTCTTGATCACGGATGGACATGCGTTCCTTGATCACCCGCTCCATGCGGCGTAGACCGATGCGCAGCTTGTTTTGGATCAGCTCACCGACGGTCTTTGCACGGCGGTTGCCCAGGTGATCAATATCATCGGGAGCCTGCGTGCCGTTGTTGATCATGATCATGCGGCGGACCAGGCGGACGATGTCCCATTTTGTAATCATGCGGTGAGTGATCGGAACGCGATCATGCAGTTCCAACTTTTGATTGAGTTTATAACGTCCGACGCGCTCCAGGTCGTAATGGCGTTGGTCGAACAGCTGCTCCTGCAAGAAGCCACGCGCATTGTCAAGCGTCGCCGGGTCACCCGGGCGCATGCGCTTGAAGAACTCCAGCAGGGCGGCTTCAGCAATCGTCTGTTTGTTGTTCAAATCCCATTGGGGTTCCTGTGCAAACGAGGAAGGGATGAACATACGGTCAGGATTATTATCTACATCCTGGAACAGGGATAGTAGTTCCTCATCGGTTCCGGTGTTGAGGGGCGAATCGGGCAGGCCATCGTTCACCGCTGCCAGGGCACGCAAGAAGATGGTGATGGGCACGGTGCGTTTACGGTTGAAGCGTAGGGTGAGGTAATCACTCTTGCGCGTTTCGAACTCCATCCAGGCACCGCGGTCTGGGATGAGCTTGGCGACTGCCAGCAAGCGCCCTGTGGCGCGGTCAACCGGAGCTTCGAAGTACACACCCGGTGAGCGGATCAGCTGGGAAACCACGACACGTTCAGTGCCGTTAACAATGAAAGTGCCTTTCTCAGTCATTTCGGGGAAGTCACCCAGGAAGATTTCTTGCTGGATCGGCTGTTGGACTTCCGGACCGGCAAGCAGCACGGATACGTAAAGCGGACTTGCGTATGTCAGATCACGCTCGACGCATTCTTCGAGTGAGTGTTTTGGCTCACCGAACTTATAAGTTAACTTCCACTGGTCTGATTCAGGCGTCCGGGAAGGGAAGTATAATTTCATCCCCTTGTTGTACGATTCAATCGGTGATATTTCGTGGAAGAGATCAGCCATACCTTCTGTTTTTAACCGTTTAAAGGATTCGAGCTGGACTTCGATCAAGTCCGGCAGCTCCAGATCAATACTAATCCGGGCGTAGGACTTGCTTGGCAAGTTTGATGCCATAATTCTCTCCTAACTTAACAATTTTTCGCTGAATTGAAACAATTGTGATTAACAAATAAGGCGTGATGTGCTAAATTCCATCACGCTTAGAATAATTTATATCCCTAATACATTGTCCATTTTTGTTATCAACGACCAGAAGACGAACAAGCAAACGAGTATTATATCATGCCTTAGAATAAGGTCAAGATAGGTTGATTAGCATTCGATTAACCTTTCCAGTCCAAAATGACGTCTTCTGTGTACAAGGCCCCCTTATCCTGATAGAATTTAACCATGGAAAATGATAAGGGTAATTTCAATTCAGGTTTCGTGGCGGTAATGGGTCGGCCCAATGTGGGGAAATCGACGCTGATCAATGCTCTGATCGGGCAGAAAGTCGCGGCTGTATCTCCCCGCCCGCAGACTACCCGTCGTCGGCAGGAGGGGATCTTAACCACCCCAGAATATCAAATCATATTTATCGATACACCCGGCGTGCACAAACCGCACACCAAGCTGGGCGAAAGCATGAACCTGGAGGCCAGTTCCGCCCTCGAGCACTGTGACCTGGTGTTGTTCATGGTGGATGCCAGCCAGATGCCAACGGACGAGGACAGGCAGCTGAGCAGCATGCTCACCAGCCTGATCAAACCTGAGACAGTTCTGCTGGTGCTTAATAAGATCGACCTAGTACAGCCTGGGAATATCCCTGAGGTCGAGGCAGCCTATCATAGCCTGATCCCCAGGTGCACAACACTCCAGATCTCTGCTACGCGTGGAGATAATCGAGGTGAACTTTTGCAAAAGATCATCGCTGCCATGCCGGCGGGAGAGCCTTTCTACCCAGAGGAGCAGGTGACCGACTTGTTCGAACGCGATATCACCGCTGATTTGATCCGCGAGGCATGCTTGAATTTCCTGCGTTATGAAGTACCTCACGGGATCGTCGTCAGGATTGACGAATACACCGAGCGCAACGAGCACGGGGTGTATATCGAGGCGACTATTTTTGTGGAGCGGGAATCGCACAAAGGCATCGTCATTGGTCAGAATGGGCAGATGCTCAAGAAGATTGGGATCGCAGCCCGCAAGGAAATTGAAGCGATGAATGGGAAGAGTGTGTTCCTGCAGCTGCGGGTGAAAGTGCGTAAAAACTGGCGCGATGATGAGAAGATGGTCAAGCAGATGTTCAATTCATAATCTAGGAGGGGCAGGATGGCTTATTACCCGATCGTTATCATACTGATTTTTGCCGTGCTGGATTGGATCGCTGTCGAGAAAAATTGGAAACCCCTCGAATACGTCGCTAAGCCGGCCACCATGCTGGCATTATTGTTGTGGATCTGGCTTAGTGCCGGTTTTGCAGGTCCAATGCTGTGGTTCACTGTGGGGGTTATTTTTTGTTTGGCGGGGGATGTGTTTCTCATGCTCCCACCAAAATTGTTCATCTTCGGATTGCTGGCCTTCCTGGTAGGCCAGCTGTGCTACGTGATCGGTTTTAATACATCTCCCCCCTACTTAAACCTATGGGGTGTATTCTTGATCATCATCCTGGGCATTTATATGGGCTGGCTTTATCCGATATTAGCTGCCAGCCTCACCGAAAAGGGAAAAAAAGGGTTAAAAATCCCTGTGTTGATCTATGCGATCGTGATCAGCCTAATGGTGTATTCTGCACTGATGACTTTCACTCGCCCAGGTTGGCTTGCTTCGGCTGCCTTGGCTGCCAGTATTGGCGCTGTATCCTTCTATATTTCAGATTCGATTCTGGCATGGGATCGCTTTATAAATCCCCTACCTCACGCCAGGCTACGGACGATGATTTTTTATCATCTGGGCCTGATTGGAATAATCCTCGGGGCGATCCTCCACACCGGGATAAAATAAATATATCTACACATAGACCCGAACTTTCTTCAACCTGCAGGAGAGAGGCAACTAAAAATTCTCAATGGCAAGTGTACGCAAGGATTTTGCCCTTGCATACACTTGCTATTTTCTTAATTTCACCCTTCCCTGGCTTGGGAAGGGGGATTAAAGGGGGTTGGTAAATTATTACAAAATAGAGCTGTGCTCTTGTGCCACAGCTCTAGATATTATCTTTCTTTAGATTGCAACAGCTGATTAAACAGGTGGGGGTAGCACGTCTCCAGTGCTGGCAGGAGGAACAATCAGGCTGCGGATATAAGGCTTACGCCCAAACTGGGTCAGCAGCACGGCGCCCAACCCAACCACACCCACTAAGACTTTCGGGATCCAACCCACACATGGGATGAATCCGATACCGTTAAGGATCGCCATCAATACCAGCGTACCCAACCCTGCGGCGATCGCGGGGTGCCAAACCTGCTTGAACGCCAGGCTGATACGTCGGCCGACTTCGAGCCCCAACGAGATCATCCCGAATACCCATGCCACGATAAGGATTACTGCACCGATGAAGGCGACTGGGATCAGGCATATGGTTATCGTCAGCAGTACCAGGACAATCGGCACGATGATGATGGTGAGGATACCCAACCCACCCGACAACAGCGGCTGACTGAGGGCGGTTTCAGATGTGCGGGTGAGGTGCGTGGGGATGAACATCGCCACAAGCATGCTGACCAACGCCCACAGGAACAGACCCAGGAAGTAACCCACCACCCTGAGGAAAATGTTGCCGCCGCTATTGAACAGAGGGATACGCGTCCCTTCGGGAAAAACGAAGTATGGTGCGTTCGTATTGGCGTTTACCTGACCGAGGATCTGCGCACCCGAGGCACGGTTGACCACCGTACCGGCATAGGTCAGATTACCGGTCAACTTGAATGTGTCCGCCAGGGTCACAGTACCCCCCAGAATCGCAAGATTCCCGTTTATCGTGCCTGCTGCCTGGGCGGTACAGCCAATCAGCACCACACTCCCGGTTACGGTCGAGCCAGCCATCAGGTTCACATTGCCGCCCACAACGAATAGATCAGTGTTCAGGGTTTGGCCGGAGCCCAAAGTATAACTGTTTCCGATGACTACATCCGGTGACGAGGCGGCAAAGGCCGTTATCGGAAAAGCTGCCAATAAGATGGTGGTCAATAAAATTGCTGAGACGAGTTTAAGCTTCATTTGTTTCATATTACCCTCCGAGCCAGACTGAATTTTTTATATGCTGTTAACCACAGCACACTCATAAAACTAACCATGCCAACCACAAAGAACATCCCAATGAAAGTAAAAATTGGAGTTGACCAAGTGACTGAGTCAATAATATTCTGCATGATGAAATAAATCGAAATCACACTGACCAGGCGATCCAACCACACCAGCATGAATGGACCAGGCGCCTGGATAAGCTGCCATACCTGAGTGACCAATACTGCTAGCAGCACACTTACAATGAGTGCAGTGGCACCGATGGTGATCCAACCCCGACGCCGTTGCTGGAAGGTCTGGTATTTGATCAAACGAGACTGCCAGCGTTGGGTGAAACCCGGCAAAGGGCCTACATGGGGAGGATTCGTGAAGAGAACATCCAATACCTTCACGGAAGATTTTATTTGAGCGCAAGACTCACATGTAGAGAGATGCTCCTGGAGAGATTGGGTTTGTTCAGCTGAAAGTTCCTCCTCAGCAAGCAGCCAGTCCCTAAATGGCTGATGATTCATGTGGATTCCTTTCTGGCACGAAGTTGGTGTTCTTCTGTTCCGACCAGGTTTGTGCCATGCTCAATCTTGCGCGGTGGAGCCTGCTTTTCACTGCACTGGGCGTCAGCGAGAGGCTCCTGGCAATCTCATCGTAAGAATAGTCATACCAATAATATAAAATCACTGCTGCCCGGTCGTGTGCGTTGAGGGTCTTTAACAAGGTCTGCACACGGCGCTGGTCCTCCTTGAGGAAAAATGCGCTTTCAGGTCCGGGTGAACCATCGGCTGGCTCAAGATATGGTGTCGTATCCATCGAGATCACGGTCATTCGCCTTTTCCGCAGTTGGTCAATACACAGATGGGCGGCGATGGATAAAAGCCAGGTCGAAAAAGATCGGTCGGAATCATAATTCTTGATGTTTCTGTACACTCGCAGGAAAGTCTCCTGTGAGGCATCCTCTGCTTCATCCGCATCACCCAACATCCGATAACACAGGTTGTACACTGGTCTCTGATAGTTCTCAACCAGATGAGTGAACGCTTCTTGATTTCCTTGATGAACCTGGTTGAGTACTGCAGGCTCGAGGTTATTCACGTTATGCTCCTGTTGGTTATCTAACCCTGTCTACGCAGGATAAGATAATTCGTTTCATGATTAAGGTCAATTTGACACATAAGCAATGATTTAACCATCCGATTGAAACATTACACTCATAAAATATGAGGTATCTCGGCTCACACTTTGCGGGATCTGAAACCTTCCCCCAACACTTCATGGGCTTGACCGATTACCACAAACGCTCTCGGGTCGGCTTCGAGTACCAGGCTCTTCAGCACACTGACTTCTGAGCGGGTGATGACGCAGTAAAGCATGGAGCGTTTCGTCCCGGTATAGACCCCGGTGGCATCCATCGATGTCACACCACGCTCCAGATCCTCCAGGATAGAACTTGAAACTTCATCCGGTTTGTCGGTGATGATGAAAGCCGTGCGCACAACATTGGGACCTTCCGTAGTCACCTCAGCGGCGATCCCGCTGATGAACAGCATGATAATGGCGTATAAAGCATTGGTCCAGCTATATGTGAGCCCTCCTAAAAACATGATCAGGGAATCAGTGATCAGGTAACTCTGGGAGAGAGGGATGCTGCGCCAATTATTGATAATGCGCACCAGGATATCAGTCCCGCCGCTGGTGCCATGTCCGCGGTAAACCAGACCATAGCCTATTCCGCTGATTACCCCGCCGTAAAGGGTATTGAGCACCAGGTCGGTGGAGAGGCCTTTAGTAGGTAAAAAGAGGGTCAAAAAGTCGGTGAAAAATGAAATGACCACCACTGCATACGCCGTGCGGATGGCGAATCGCCTTCCGCCTAAATGGCGCCAACCCAAGAATAACAGGGGGATATTCCCAATCAGGATCATCACACCAATGGGGAAGCTGGTGTAATAATTAATCAGCTGTGCCAACCCACTGATACCCCCGTTAATGAGGTGCCCGGGAACCAGAAATAGTCGGATGGCAAGCGCCTGCAAGATGGTTCCGATGCTGATCAGTAAATAATCACTGGCGGTGGCCCAGGTCAAACGGTCAAACCAGGATTTGAGCTGGGTCTTCATTCAATCAGCTTCATATTAGCCAGGGTTTCAATCACCCCGACCACTGCAGAGTTGTCCAGATCGCCCATTTGCAATTCCAACATGGCATTGAACAGCTGAGCATGCACAGCCGCGGAAGGCAGGGGGATTCCGTATTCTCGCGCTGTCTCCATGATGATGTTCAGGTCTTTCGCTTGCATAAACGCCTTAAATCCCGGGCTGCGGTTGCCTGAAAATAAACGCGGCGGCTTGACGTCGAGAGTCCAACATTGAGCGGCCCCGCCTTTTATGGCCTCGACCACTTTCTGTGGGTCAGCCCCGGCTTTGCGGGCGAAGATCAGCAGCTCTCCCATAGCCACCATTTGGGCTGCTACCATGATTTGGTTGGCCGCTTTTGCAATCTGGCCCGCGCCAGCATCGCCCACGTGGGTGACCGACTTTCCCATGGCAGCAAAGACCGGCCGCACAACTTCGAGCGCTTTTGTGGAGCCTCCCACCATGATGGCAAGGGTGCCCTGGCGGGCGCCTATATCTCCACCACTTACCGGCGCATCCAGGCATTCGACGCCTTTTTCTGTAAACACTTCTGCAATGTGACGTGCTGTAGCTGGTTTGATGGTCGAATTATCGACGTAGATCAAGCCGGGATGGGAGCCATGAATGATCCCGTTCTCGCCGAGAGCCACCAGCTCAACATCGGGTGAATCAGGCAGGTTGGTAAATATGACGTCCACAAGCGTAGCTACCTCGGATGGAGAAGCCGCCATACTCGCGCCATCTCCCACCAGCTCATCCACTGCTGGTCGGCTGCGGTTGTAGACTACCAGTGGGAACCCGGCTTTAAGGATATTCTGGGCGATGGATTTCCCCATCAAACCCAGGCCAATATAACCAATTTTGAGGGATTGTGACATAGGGGCTCCTTAATACATATATTCGCCGTAGATCTACGGCAATTTCCGGCCAACCGGACCTGTTTCTGTATCCTTTATTTCCCATCCTAGATTGCGTATCTGCTGGCGTAAATCATCCGCTAAACTCCAATTACCGGTCTTCCGTGCCTCCTGGCGTGCCCGAATGAGCAGGAATATTTCCTCGGGAGGCACTGGTAAAGTATAAGTGTCGACTGTATACCTTTCCTGGAGCGCAGTTTGCCAGATAGCGGGTGGTATCGAAGCTTCTGTATGGGAATTATGAAATGGTCCCAGCTGAGTGATGGGAAATACCTGCCCGTCAGAATATTGGTGGTAATGACCGCCACGCTGCAGGGTAATTTTTTCCAGGTCTTCATCAGAACCGGGTAATAAATGACCACTATTCTGGTCCGCGACATTATGTAAATTGTGTTTATGACCGGTATGTAGTAGGGTAACTTTACCTAAACCCCTTACCTGGCATTCACATCTGGATGGGTCCATGATTAATGCCGTTTTTTCATCCAATCCGACGATGGTCGCTTCATCGGGTAGCATCACCATCAGTTGTGCGAACCGTTCCTGACCCATAAAGCACCGACTGGTGTCCAGCTCGATACTGCCTTCCTTGTTATTCCAATGGGGGATAAAAACGAGCTGTAGCCCGTAAAACTTGAAAAAATCCAGCCCTTCAATCCAATGCAGCTCCTCTCCAACTTTATAGATTTCATATACCGGCAATGCGAAGGTACTGAAGGCAACCGTCGCTGCACTGGCCAGCGCCATCACAGCTCCAAGGTTATGCCGGGCTAATAGATAATACCAAGCTAGGCTGTCACGTAGCTGGCGAATAGCGTAGGAAGGACTGCCTGGTCCCATGAAGATCAAATCGGAGTGGAGCAATGGTGCCACGACCGCCGGGTTATCCGGGCTATATTCAAGTCCGCGCTTGCGGGCTGGGATGATTTCAACCTGCGGTGAGTAGTTCTGCAGGCGATGGCTGAAAAAATTTCCCACTCGGCTGATCACCACGGATGAATTTAGCTCGAACCCAGCTGGGGTCTCCAATAACGCCAGGCGTGGTGAGGGTGGAAGGGATCGGAATAGCTCTTCGAAGATCTTTCGACCGGTCGGTGACGTTTCTCCAGAGCCGAATAGGACAATCAATCCGGGTCTTGGGAGGGGTTGGTCACCTGTTACCGTTTTCATAGGTATGGCTGGCTGTCTACTTGTGGATATTGCAATGATTATAGATTAAGTTATTTGCCCTGGTACATGTTGCGGATATTAGGCACCAGATACTCCTCGAATGAGCGTTTGACATCGTAATCCGGCTGCCAATTCCAGTTCCGCCGGGCTGCGCTGTCGTCTAAATCAGCTGGCCAGGAATCGACAATTACCTGGCGTTTAACATCCGGCTCAAAGCTGATCAGCGCACCTGGGAAAGACTTTAACACCCAATCGCGGAATTACACGGCAGACAGGCTAAAGCTGGTGACGTTATACACAGAGTGCTTGACCACGGGCTTTGGTGCATTAGTCAGCATGAGCAGTGATTTAACTGCATCCGGCATGACCATGAAAGGGATGCGCACATCCTCACGAACAAAACAGGCGTAAGGTTTCGCCTGAGCGGCATAATGCAGCATTTCCGGTCCATAATCACTGGTGCCACCGCTTGGGACCGTGTAGGCGCTGATCAAACCGGGGAAGCGCAGGCAGCGGAAGTCCAGCATCACGGGCAAGTCTGCCGCCAGCTGACGGTAATACTTGCTGTAATAAATGCCCAGCTGCTCGCAATACAGCTTGTTGCAGCCGTACATGGTGCGGGGATTATTCCACTCCCACTCACGCACACGAGTGTAAGCAGCTTTGGCATCCAGGTCTGGTAGACCATACGCTGCTATCGAGCTTGGGAAGATGAACTTCACCGGTTCATCGCGCCATTCCGATTGCTCCGCCGCCAGGTTCAACAAACCCAAAGTTCCTTCCACATTCACTTTATGCGCCAGCTCAGGTGTGAATTCACTGCGTGTAGACAGCAATGCCGCCAGGTGATAGATCGTGTCAATTTCATATTCACTCACCAGGCGTGAGAGCAGGGCTTTATCCATGATATCGCCCTGGAATGCAGTGACCATGGAATGTATATTGTCTGGCACAGGAGCAATGTCGAGGGCGAGGATGGGCATTTCGGTTTGCTTAACTATGCTTTTGACTAATGCCTGGCCAATTTCACCTGAAACACCCGTGACGAGGATGACTTTTTTGCGCATGACGACTCCTTCGTGAAGCGTATAGGGATAGTATTGCCGCAACAGGTTGGTATGTGCTAGAATGACCATACTAATTGTACAACACCTTCGATAATATTCTCCTATTTTTTAATTTCAATGATGCGAATATTTTATAGTCTACATCGCCATGATTTAAAGAAATAAATGAAACGAATTTTGTTCTCCTGCCTGTTGGGAATCTTATGCTGCTCTTGCGTTGCAGCCCCAATGGCTGTTCCTACGACTACTGCTACCCTGGTACTTCCCACGCTAACAGTCACCCCGACGGTGGTGTGGTTCCCGCCCACCACCACGCCGACAGCCTTCCCGACCCCGGTTATCACTCCCACGGCAGATATGCGCCCGAAGACCGGGAAAATCCTACTCGAAGACGATTTTACCGACTCCACTGCTTGGACGCTCGATCTATCGGACCTCGGAAGCGTTGCCCTTGGGGTATATGAGCTAACCATTGCCATCGGTGAGGCGAATGCGTACTTATACAGCTTGCGTGAAGCACCCATCTTCACCGATTTTTACCTTGAGGTCACCGCCGAGCCGAACCTGTGCCGCAACCTGGATGAATATGGCGTTCTCATAAGAGTGTCACCTAAAACAGATTATTATCGCTTCTCGCTCTCATGTAATGGTCAGGTGCGGCTGGACCGGGTGATCGGGGGGCAGGCATCGTCGCCGCAGCCGTGGATGATGAGCGGGTCGGTGCCGCCGGGAGCACCGAGCTCGTCGCGCATCGGAATCTCCGCCCAGGGCAGTCAGATGGACTTTTTCGTCAATGGGCAATATCAATTCACAATCCATGACCCTATGCTTACCTCGGGAGGAGTAGGGGTTTTTGCACGCTCAACCAACAATATGGCGGTGACGGTCAATTTCTCCGACTTAATCGTCTATGAGCTCATCCATTAGTCTTTTATAGACAGCGGTTAACCACATCGATATGTCCAAGCGTACCATCACCAACAAGTTAAATGATCTGCAGCCCAAAGAATGGCTGAAATTCCAGAAATCCTGGTTTGTGCATAACCCTCCGCCTCGCCAGAAGAACGTGCTGCGCCACCCAGCTAAATTCCCCGAGACGCTGGCGATGGAATTCATTACGTTCTTTACCAAAACTAATGAGGTAGTGCTCGACCCCATGGCAGGCACTGGGAGCAGCATGGTGGCAGCATTACGGACAGGCCGGCGAAGTTATGGCATCGAGCTGAATCCGGCTTATGCGGATATTGCCCGCCAGGTCATCGCTGAGGAGAGACAGAGCTTGGGATCAACTGCACAATTAGCTTGTGAGCTATTCACCGGTGATGCTGCGAATATCATAGATCTTGCAGCGAATCACGATATTCCACTAGTCGACTATGTGTTCACTTCCCCCCCATATTGGGATATTCTGCACGCCCGCGGAGCCGCCACGCAAAAAAAAAGAAGGTCTACCGATGATTTGGATGTTTTCTATTCGAATGACCCCAACGACCTTGGGAATATCACAGATTACGAACAGTTCATCGAACGCCTTTCGCAAATTTACATCATGATGCAGCCAGTCATCCAGCCGGGTGCATTCCTTACCATCATCGTCAAGAACATCAAGAAGGGCGGCAAAATATATCCCCTGGCGTGGGATCTAGCTAAGCGGCTAGGGGGTACCTACACGCTAAAAGATGAAAAAATCTGGTGTCAGGATAATCAGCGTTTATCCCCTTATGGAATGGGCAACGCCTGGGTGAGCAATACCTTTCATCATTATTGTTTGCAGTTCAGGAACGAATGACCGGGGGCGGGTCAAAACCCTTCTATTTTTCAGGATTCTGTGTACAATTGTTCTGTAAAGCCCAGTGAGTGATCTCTAGGCTTTGGCCCGGATGGCGTTCATCCGGAACTATACTCAATCCGCTCACTGTAACGAAAGGAGTCCCAAATGTCTTACCACACGATCATATTGGTTGGAAATCTCGGCAGAGACCCAGAGATGCGTTATACACCTTCAGGTCAGGCAGTCACTAATTTTTCGGTGGCTGTCAATGATAACTTTACCAGCAGTAATGGGGAAAAAGTAGAGCGCACGATCTGGGTGCGGGTTTCCACCTGGGGGAAACAGGCAGAAATCTGCAACCAATACCTCAAGAAAGGTCGGAAAGTGCTTGTTGAGGGGCGCTTGGTGACAGACCCCAACACCGGCGGCCCGCGCATCTGGGAACGCCAGGATGGCACGAAGAGCGCTTCATTCGAAGTCAGCGCCCAAACGGTGCGCTTCCTTTCCCAGCGCAGCGACGATGAAGGTGGCGCCGTGCCTCCGGGTGAACCCGCGGGTCAAGCTGAAGACGGTGGTGACATCCCGTTCTAATTTACTTCACAATAAGGTGCGGATTGCAGCTCCGCACCTTAATTTATTTAATTATCATTACCGAAGTCTATGCTCCTAGGATAAAAACATATGTCTACTCCTGCTCAGAACCGTCCGGCTCCTCCTCCTCCGCCAGCATTGGAAGTGCCTGCTGACTTGAAAACCGAGTATGCCAATGTAGTTCGGATTGCACATTCTCCCTCGGAGCTGGTGTTTGATTTTGCCCACCTGCTGCCGGGTGTCACCCCGGCGCGCGTGTGCACGCGGGTAGTCATGTCTCCCCTTGGCGCCAAGCTGCTGCAGAGGGCGTTGGCAGAAAACCTATCGCGTTACGAAACTGCGTTCGGGGAGATAAAAATCCCGGGTGAGAATTCACTGGCCGATTTCCTGTTCCATCCACCCACGCCTCCGAAGGAGTGAAACACATGCCTGAGAAATTGGAAGATATAGCCGAAAAGATCCACCATTCATTCGAGGTGTGTACCACCGAGCGCGACCGGGCTCTAGCACAAGCGCGCACACTCACACGTCACTGCGCCAACGCTATCCGGGCGGTCCATCGCGACGAGAATACGCTGGCGCGCCAGCATCTGGATGAAGCGCGGCTGCTGGTGCAGTCTCTGCGAGATAACTTGCAGAGTCTGCCCGACCTGTTCTATGCCGGGTATACCCAGGATGCGCTCAAAGAATACGCCGAGGCTGCCCTGGTGTATGTCTTGATCAACAATAACAGCTTCCCTGATCCCGAAGATTTACTGCTGGAACCGGCCACCTACCTCCAGGGCCTGGCAGAGGCAGTGGGAGAGCTGCGCCGGCGCGTACTGGATAAGCTGCTGAAAGATAATCCTACCGAGGCCGAGCGCCTGCTGGGCGAGATGGATGATATCTACGCTATCCTGGTGACGATGGACTATCCAGATGCAATAACAGGGGGTTTGAGGCGCTTAACCGATGTAGCACGTGGGATCATCGAGCGCACCCGGGGTGATCTGACCTTGAGCTTGCGTCAGGAGCGCCTTGAAAACAGCATCCGCGAATTGGAAACCAGATTGGACGGTTTTCACCCGTCAGAATGAAAATTATTAGGGCTTCCGAGATTGGCACCTACCAATTCTGTAATCGCGCCTGGTGGTACCAGCTGCAGGGTTATGAGCCTGATAATAAAGCCGAATTAGCCGCTGGGACGGAAATCCATGAGAAATATTCACGCGCTGTGTTGTCTGCCAGCTGCCTGCAGACCATGGCTTATGCTTTCCTTCTTCTCGCCATAATCACCGCCGTCGTTTGGATCATGCGGGCACTCCTATAGGTTTCAGTCTTGTGAATGTAAATTAATGTTACAGCTCTTCTCTGTTCTCCTTTTGATTGTTATCGCCATCATCTTATTTGCATTGGCATCCATGCAAAGACGGCAGGCGGGGATCCCGGCAGGCAGGGTCATTTACTCCGACGCCAGCCAATGGGGGAAGGTTGAAAAACCCTTGTATGACCCTAATTTGCGGCTGACTGGCAAACCCGATTATCTAGTCAAGCAAGGGAGTCAGGTCATCCCGGTCGAGGTTAAATCTCGCCGCGCGCCTCCATCGCCGCATGATTCTCATATCTACCAGTTGGCTACCTACTGCCTGCTGGTGGCGCATGAATATAGAAATCGCCCCGCCTATGGGATCCTTCACTATAACGATAAAACTTTCGCTGTCGATTTCACCACCGAATTGGAAAGTGCCATCCAGGCGGTGATCCGCGAGATGCAGACGCGCACCGCCCGCACGCAAGTGGACCGCTCGCACGAAGATGGTCGACGCTGTCAGAATTGCAGTTATCGATCCGTCTGTGACCAGTCTCTCAGGATATAATTAAGCCATGTTGGATGAAAAGAAGAATCCAATCAACAAGATAGCCATTGTTGGAGCCCAAAACCTTCCTGATACCGAGAAGGAATCGGTCGCTATCTCAGCCTTCTTGAAGGAACGTGGAATTGAGACACAACACGGTTTCCTTTACGATGAAGATATATACCGGCGGGTGAAACTGGGAGAATTTGACCTCTTGATCGCTCTTGGTGGCGATGGCACCATGTTGCGAGCCGGTCACCTGGGAGGTCCATCGGGTGTGCCAATCCTGGGGATCAACCTGGGTCGCTTCGGATTTTTAACCGAGATTGCCCAGGACCAATGGGCTGAATTCATACCGCGCATGCTCGCTGGCGATTATTGGCTGGAAAAACGGATGATGTTGTGTGCCGAGCAGTGGCGAGCAGACTCGTTATTGGGTAAGTGGGATGTTTTGAATGAAGTAGTAGTCAGCCGTGGGCAGATCATCCGACCTGTGCATGTGACTGCCATAGTGGATGGTAGATTCCTCACCACCTACGTAGCCGACGCGTTGATCGCTGCCACACCTACTGGTTCGACTGCTTACGCCTTGGCAGCAGGAGGCCCAATCCTACCGCCCGAGCTGCGCAACATTCTCCTGGTGCCAGTCGCTCCGCACCTTTCACTGGATAGGGCGATCGTGCTGGCGGAAGGATCATCGGTGAATATCACCGTCGATGTTGACCACCAGGCGGTGTTCAGCGTCGATGGGCAGGTACCCATCGGGTTAACCAATGATGATCGCGTGTATGTGTATGCCTCGCCGTATGTAGTAAAATTTATCCGCTTTCAAGACCCCGGATATTTTTATCGCAATCTGACCCCCCATATGAGTCAGAATCCTTCTACCGTGAATCATCGTTAGTGGTAGAACATGACTGAAGCGTTACCGAAGATGTATTGTGCCAATCACCCCAGCGTAGAGACTACCTTGCGCTGCAACCGGTGTGAAAAACCCATCTGCGCCAAATGTGCGGTGCTCACTCCCACAGGGTACCGATGTAAGGAATGCATAAAATTACAGCAAAAGGTCTTTGTCACCGCCAAGTTGTATGACTATCCATTGATTTTTATCGTTGTTGGTGTGTTAGCCTATATTGGAAGCCTGATCTCAGCTCGGATCGGCTTCTTTACTATCCTGCTGGCACCCGCAGCTGGGGCGGCGATTGCTGAAGCTGCCCGCCTGGTGACAGGGAAGAGACGCTCAAGAGAGCTGTTCATCCTGGCGGCGATCGCCGCGCTGGTTGGCTGTCTGCCAGTTGGGTTAACCTTTGTCGCACATTTTCTTTTATTACCATTTATTTTCCAGGCGATCTATACAGTAATGATGATCTCCGCCATGTTTTATCGTTTGTCTGGGATTAGAATTGGCTAGGCATGCTCAGTGAACTCCGCATCGAAAATTTCGCTATCATCAGTCAGCTGGAGCTGAAGTTTGACCGCGGGCTGAATATATTCACCGGCGAGACGGGGGCTGGTAAATCTATCATCATCGATGCAGTCGAAGCCATCATGGGCAGCCGGGCAGATGCAACTATGGTCAGGGCGGGTGCAGAAAAAGCTCTGGTTGAAGCCAGTTTTGAGATAACAGGTGACGCCAGTAAACCTATCAGGCAGATCCTGGAGCGGGAGGCGTTGTTCGAGGGGGATGGACGCCTCACCCTGGGACGTGAGATCAGGAGTAACGGTCGCAGCATCGCCAGGGTGAACGGGCGGAACGTGAACGTCTCCATCCTTAGCGAGCTGGGTGAATTCCTGGTAGATGTACACGGTCAATCGGAACATTTATCTTTATTGCATGTACCTCAGCACCTCGGCCTGTTGGATAGCTATGCTCATGTTGAGCAAGAGCTGGCCGAATACCAGGAAGCTTACCATCGCCTGGTCCAGATGCGCAAGCAGCTGGCAGAGCTGCGTAAAGCCGAGGGTGAGGCAGCCCGGCAGATAGATATCCACAAATATCAAATTAACGAGATTGAATCTGCTCATTTGCGTGAAGATGAAGACGACGATCTTAAATCTGAGCGCACCCGTCTGGCCAACGCTGAGGGCATCGCCTCCGTGGCCCAGGAAGCTGTGCAAATCCTTGAAGAAGGCACGCCCGAATCGCCCGGGGTTTCTGACCTGCTTGGCCAGGTGACCAGCTTGTTGAACAATCTCAGCCGGCTCGACCCACAGCAGAGTAAACTCGCCGAGCGTGCCCAAGGCTCACTCGAGGATCTGACCGACCTGGCTGCCGTCCTGCGTGATTATCTGGAAACCGTTGAGTTTAACCCTCAGCGCCTCGACCAGGTAGAGGAGCGCCTGAACCTGATCCAGACCATGAAACGCAAGTATGGTGAGGATATCGCGGCCATTTTGCATTTCGCCGAGCAGGCAAAACAGCAGCTGGACTCGATCACTCACGTCTCAGAGCGGATCTCAGAGCTGGAAAATGATGAGGGGCTGCTTTTAACCAAGCTGGCGAGAATCGGTGAAAGCCTCAGCGCTCGCAGGCAGGAGGCAGCCAAAAAGCTGGAAACCGTCCTCGAAACCGAGCTGATGGACTTGAGTATGGCAGGTGCCAGGTTCAAAGTGGATTTCTCAGATCGTCAATCAGATGAGGGTGTCACTTTAAGTAATGGACGCAAGGTAGCCTTTGATTCGACCGGATTGGAACACGTTGAATTTTTAGTCGCTCCCAACCCTGGAGAGGGCTTGAAACCCCTTGTCAAGATCGCCTCGGGTGGAGAGACCTCGCGTTTGATGCTGGCGATCAAAAACGTGCTTGCTCAGGCCGATAGAGTGCCGACCCTAATCTTCGATGAGATCGACCAGGGGATCGGTGGGCGTGTAGGTTCGGTGGTTGGTATGAAGCTATGGGAATTAGCCCACCGCCACCAGGTCTTATGCGTCACCCACCTGGCGCAGCTGGCAGCTTTCGGCGAGCAACACCTGCGCGTGTTGAAACAGATAAAGAATGGCAGGACGGAAACCCAAGTGGAAGTCGTCACTGGAGAAGCGCGTCTGCTCGAGTTGGCCCAGATGATGGGCGAAGTCAGCGATGGGACGCGCCAAGCAGCCAGGGAGTTACTGGATTCGGTCAGCCAGTCTGTGAAGCAGGCATCCAGGTGAACTTGGATGCTTTCTGTAGCTTGTGTATTTTATTGATCTCCAGTTGTTTGGTAGGTTAAGCTATGCCATCTGCCTCCCAAACGATCAGGCTACGACGTCTCAGGCAGGCACGTGAAGGCCGCAGCCCATGGCTGAGGCTTGGGCTCATTAGTGCTTTACTGATCAGCCTGGTCGCAGTTGCGCTCAGTCTGAAAATGATCTGGAACTACGTCGACCTGACGCATAGCCTCCCATCTGTTGAAATCCTTCCTATATTACTTGACCCTCCCAAAGGATTGATGATTCAGCCCACCCGCTTATTTGACCGTGAGCGTAAGAATGTGCTGTTAACCCTGGAAAACCCCGCAGCACAAGGGAAACAATATTTATATGTACCAGCAGACGGTCAAGTAGGCAAGAGCCAGGTATCAAAATACCTAATCGAAGCGACTATAGCCGAGCTGGATCCTGGGTTTTGGAACCATGCGGGCTTTTCTTTGGCAGGGATCACAGAGGGCACTCACCCCACCCTGGCGCAAATATTAGTCTCCAACTTGCTTCTGGATGGCGAACCGCCTTCCATAAAACGCAATGTCCGTGAGCGCTTGCTGGCAGCCCAAGTAACAGCCCAATTCGGTCGGGATCAGGTGCTCGAGTGGTATCTGAACAGTGCCCAATACGGCGAAACCATATTCGGCGCTGATTCAGCCGCACGCGTGTACTTTGGTAAATCTGCTGCTGACTTATCGGTGGCTGAAGCAGCAATGCTGACCGCCATGGCAGAGAAACCATCTGTTAATCCGTTAACCGGTGACCAAATCCTCGCTAAACAAAAAGATAACATCATCCAGATGATGTTCGTCAGTGGTTTGATTACCGGAGATGAAGCACTGCAGGCCTTAGTTGCAGGTGTACATTTCCAGAGCCAGGTAACAACACTGACGTTGGCACCTGAATTCACCGGCCTGGTGCTGAAGCAGCTCAGCCAGAAGATACCCCTCGAAAGACTCTACCGGGGAGGCTTTGACATTGTGACCACGCTCGATTATGGCTTACAGCAACAGGCGGATTGTGTTTCACAGGTCCAGCTGGCTCGCTTGAAAGGTGCGCAGGTAACAGCGTTGACATTTGATGGCTCTCCCTGTGAAGCGAGCAGCCTGTTACCTGGTCTCCATGATGAAGCGGGAACTTTACCTGAGGACATAAACGTCGAGGTCGTCGTGATGGAACCCCATACCGGTCAGATCCTGGCGATGGTGGGGGAGAATGGATCTGGAATGCTGCCTTCGTCTCCTCCCGACCATTCAGCAGGAACTATTTTGTCACCGTTCATGTACCTGACTGCGTTCTCACGCGGAATGAGCCCCGCAACCATGTTATGGGATATCCCTGCAGACGATAACAGGAATGCCTCCAATCCTGTCATTTCCACTACGAGCTCAGATTCAACGAGCACCTATCATGGACCAGTGAGCTTACGGCAGGCATTCGTGAATGATTATCTGGGCGCTGTGAATGATGTGCTCCATCAGGTGGGCGGATCAAATGTAGTATTAACCGAGAACCAGTTTGGCCTTGACACCGCTAATCTTTCCTCAGATGGCAGTACGACCTTCGAAAGTTTATCTTCACAGAGTGTCAGCTTGTTGGACGGTGTGCAAGCTTATTCGGTGCTGGCTGACCAGGGTATCATGGCTGGTCAGCCCATTATCGGGGATACAAACGGAACGGCGCAAGGTGAGTTGAGTTCAACAAGTGTCCTCAAGGTTGAGAGCGTGGATGGGCAGGTGTGGCTGGATTGGACCATCCCTGAGATGCTGCCCGTCGTGACACGGCAGATTGCCTACCTCACCACCAATGTCTTGAGTGATGAAAAGGCTCGTGTGAACTCATTGGGTCATCCGAATTCGACCGAAATCGGCCGTCCGGCTGCAGCTAAGGTCAGCATGGCAGGTGGGAATAGTGGGGCTTGGACTGTTGGTTATGTCCCCCAGCTAGCAGTAGGCGTTTGGATGGGAGATTCCCAGGAATCAATGGGTGGAATCAAGGCAGATATGCCGTCAGGGCTCTGGCACGCCATCATGGAATATGCAACTAAGCAGACGCCTGTGCAGGATTTTTCTGCACCCGCCGGGGTCAGTGTCGTGCAGGTGTGCTATCCTTCGGGTTTATTGGTTTCACCTTTGTGTCCGTCCATCGTCCAGGAAGCTTTCCTCAGCGGGAACGAGCCTACTCAGGTAGATAATCTGTATCAAAAGGTTGCCATTAATCGCGAAACCGGACTGCTCGCCACGGTATTCACCCCACCTGAAATGATCGAAGAGAAGGTATTCCTGGCGATACCTCAACCAGCACAAGCCTGGGCTAGAGAATCCGGGATGGATATACCTCCCGATACCTTTGACACTATCGTTTCCCCACAGCACGTTTCACCAGACGTGCAGATCAGCGACCCAAGGATGTTCGACCAGGTGGCTGGTATGGTCACGTTCACCGGCAGTGCTGGTGGTGAAAATTTTTCCTATTACCGTATCCAGGTTGGTCAGGGGTTGAACCCACAAAAGTGGCTCCAGATTGGCCAAGACGTGAAAACTCCCATCACCAATGGAACCCTTAGCACGTGGGACACATCCGGTCTGCAGGGTTTGTATGTTGTTCAGCTTCAGGTGATCCGTAACGATTCACACGTCGATCAGGCCATTCTGCAGCTGACGATCGATAATACGCCTCCCGAACTCAAAATATTATCTCCGCAAGCGGTCGAGCAGATTATTTATCATCCAGGAATGACGGTCATGATGAGCGTATCGGCTACAGATAATCTGGTTGTCAAGAAGGTTGAGTTTTATGTGGATGATAAGCTTGAAGCAACCTTGCTGGAACCGTTCTATGTTATCTTGTGGGATGCCTTGCCAGGTGAGCACACCTTACGGGTCAAGGTTTACGATTTGGCGGGTAATCAATCCGAAGATTCGATACTCTTTGTAGTATCCAAGTAAATAAATCAAAAGACCGGGCAAATTACCCGGTCTTTTTGAGAAAATTTGGTTAGAAGTAAACGTAGAACGTACTCCAGATCTGATTGACGATATATGTATCCGCTGAATTGATCGTGATCTCGATTAGGATAATCTTGGAGGTCGGATCGACGATATCCACCGCGCTCAGTAGATAGGTGTCATATCCGCTCGAACCGGAGCAGTCGGTATATTGGTCGTACCTGCCTCGATAAACCCCATCGTTATAATCGTAACGGCCCACCAGAGTGCAATCCTTTTTGTATGGTGCTGCGTAGTAATCCAGGAATTCCACGTAGCCACCTATCTGGGCAAATTTGTCTGAGGCGCCGAAGAACATCCCCTCTACATCATAATACTGGTCGTAATTTGACAGGTTGGGAGCCGCACCTACAGCGACACCAATTTCCTCGTCGTTAAATTTCCAACTGCTGCCATTGATGTCTGTCCAATAGTCAGGAACATCCGCAGAAACATTATTGGTATCATCCCAGCAATTGATAAAACCGGTGGTATCACTTTGCTGGCAATTGGCTGGGAGCGCACCGCCGGTTTCAGTAGGTGACGCTTCAGAGGTGGCACTGCCTTCGGCAGTTGGTACGTTCAAAGTATACGAAACTTCCAACATTCTGCCGTTCAGCTGACCATCGAGCACTTCCTGGCTGTCCCAGCGCAATACTTCCATCGCTAGGGTATCTGTGGGGGAGTGAGTGCGCAGGATATCACAGTAATCCTTCATCGTGCCGTCCTGCGCCAGGGTCAGTTTTTCGAGGGTAGTGATGATATCTCCAGACTTAACCCCGGTTTTATCGGCCTGCGATCCCGATTTGACTGAGCTCACCCACACCCCGGTTAATGAGCCATCCTCTGAGGCGACAGCTTCGCCGTTGATTCCGATCGAATCTACATCCGATCCGGTTCTCAGCTGGTCGATCACCGGTAAAGCAGTCCCGCGGTCGATGGCGAAATACTGGTTGGTCGAGCTCGAGCCAGCGTAGTTGATCCCGACCACCTTGGCGTTGGCATCCACCAACGGCCCGCCTGAGTTGCCAGGATTGATGGTGGAAGTATGCTCGATGACTGAATCGACGGAAGCCCAGGAGGTATCTCCATTTGCCTTTTCCTTGGACACGATGCCCTTTGTCATGGTGAACTCAGGATCACCCAACGGATAGCCTGCGGCGTATACTTCCAGGCCTACATTGGCTGTCCCATCGTACCAGGGTAGATAGGAGAAACCCGCGCCTTCAATATCGATCACGGCTAGGTCAGAACACTCGGATACGCCCAGGATTTTGGCGTTGTACACTTTTGTAGTATCACCGCCCACCCAAACCTTGAGCAGCGCAGCACCGGTGACTACATGATTGTTAGTTACCGCAATCCCGGACGGGTCGATAATGAACCCGGAGCCAAGTCCGGCTTGGTTGGACATAACCCCGAACTGTGGGTCAATAAACGTACCGACAGCTTCGATTTGGATGGTTGCTTTTTTAAGGTCAGCAAGATTAGTAACTAAACCTGTTGGAATGGCCGTCTCTGTCGGGGGTGGTGGTTGGGTTGGGGTTCTTGGCACTTCAGTCGGGGGAACAACTGCCTGTGTGGCTACTGGAGCTTTAGAGCCGCATGCTGTGGTAGTAATAAGGATAATTATGAATACAACGAATAATGACTTCATCATACTTCTGCGCATGGTATTCTCCTCTTGCAGATTTGATTGTAAAAAACTGCTAATAGGCCAAAAAAATTTACTTAGTTTACCATAAAGCTAATAATATAAGTCGAGTATATGGTGGGTTGACGAAAATGCAAGGTGGGGGAGATCATGGATATGGAAGTAAGCCACCTGCCTGGCATCATCCCCTGGACTTAACTCCCCTGATTCAACCTGAGCCTGATATAGGATCAGGATACTTGCCCCCCGTGGGTACTCGTGACTATATATTACATCCAGTAGTTTGAGCTCGTCTATCACCAGGCCGGTTTCTTCCAGGCATTCGCGCGCCGCAGCGGCTTTTGGGTCCTCACCTGCATCGACAAAACCACTGGGCAGGGTCCAATCGCCTTTCTGTGGATCGAACAAGCGTTGCACTAGCAGCACGTGGTCATCTTTTCTGATCAATATAACTACAGCTACCTTTGGGTCGGGAAAATAAACCCAATTGCATGTCGGACAGACCGGCCGCATCTTGCCGGTGTGTATATGCTGGACCAGGGCAGTCCCGCAGCGCGGGCAAAATTGGATCGAATAAACGTTCATTAGCGTGCCCGGATGCGCAGTATGATGGCTGTGATCCCGGCAAGCACTGCAATGACTGCGAGGCTGAGCTCAATTGTAAGCAGAAGGTAGTTTAGGAATGAGTAATTAGGGCTGGAAGACGGAGCCTGGTCTGGCACTTGGGCTGCCTGAGTAGGACTACCTGCACCGATCGCTTGGTTGGGAGTAGTATTATCGGCGTTTGATGCTGCACCAACTGTAGTAGCGATTTTTTGAGCTTGAGGAGCTGCTTGAAGAAGACCAGCTGGGGTATCCGTCGGCGCGAAAGTTTCGGACGGTGTAGGTGTATAAGTGGGTGTGGGCGTTTCGGTCGGCGTCGGTGTCTTTGTCGGTGATGGAGTTATCGTTGCTGTCGTGGTAGGGGATGAAGTGAGCGTGGTTGAGTAGGTAGGCGTCGCGGTAGATGTGGTTAAGATGCTTTCAAGGTATTTCGAAAGGGTACCGGTTGGCGTCGGGCAATTATAAATATCAGCCGATGATGGGATAGGAATTGATTGGTAATATTCTTCACAAGTGAGGGTTGGCGTCTCGGTTGGAGCCATCGCGATTGAAAAGGAGCTTACAGGCGTTTCAGAAGGTGGATGAACGTAGATATAGATGGTCGTGGGCGTAGTAATCCCAGGCACTTCAGTGTTTTGTTCAGGCAGGAATGGGGTGGATGTAGCCTGCTCCGGTGCTCCTAACATGACAGCTGGCGCTTCTTGTGTGGGTGTGATCTGCGAGGCGGCACTGCGTGCAATTTCCTGCTGGATTGCTGTAGTTTCGCTGGGGACGGATAGCGCTGGTGCCAGGGCTACTGGTTGAGCTGATGGCACGAGTGTGCTCCCGAATATCATCAATGCCAGTAATACACTGGCGACGGCTGAGACGATACCGAATATTGGCGCCAGCTTGAATGTGGGGCGTGCTTGAACTGCCTGGGCTGTGACGAAGTAATTACGCGGCGCTCGCTGCCTGGGCAGCTTGCGTAGCATCAGCCTGGTAGAACTGAGCTCATTCAGCTCTTTTTGCAGCTTTGGATTAGCTTTCAAGCGTTCTTCAAAAATGGCGCGATCCTTGCTGCTCAGCTGGTTATCCAGGTAGGCTGAGATCTGTTCATAATCGCGCGAGCTCATCTGGTTGTTCATTTTCTACCCTTATTCCAGACGAACACCGGCTGGTAAAAGTTCCGCGAAATTATTCAGACAATCCCTCAGGCGTAGCCGGGCGCGCGCCAGCCGACTTTTAATCGTACCAATGGGTGTGCCGATCGACTCAGCTGCTTCCGAATAGTCCAGACCCTGGACGTCCACCATCACCACTGCGGAGCGGAAATCATCTGGCAGTTTATCCAGGCAATGTTGGATGGCGTTTTGTAGCTCATGGCGCTGCACTTGCTCCTCCGGATGCTCGGTCGGATCTACCATCCAGCTGGGAGATTCGACCTCCTCACCAGCATCATCTAATGGCTCCAGGGGGATTGTTGGTCGTCGTTTTCGCCTTCGCAGTTCATCGTAGCACGCGTTGGTAACGATTCGAAGCAACCAGGCTTTGAAGGAACCACCCCTGAAGGAGCCAAGATGCTTATAAGCTGAGATGAACGCGTTTTGTGTGGCGTCATCGGCCGATTCTTCTTCGCCAATCATACGGAATGCCTGGTTATAAACCAGATCTTGGTAAGCCAAAACCAGGCGATTAAAAGAATCCAAATCACCTCCTTTGGCTGCCTGGATTAAAGCAATTTCATCCACATAAGTATTTTAACGCACTTTATACCTGAAAGCCATTGCTACAGACGGATAAGAGGTATACAATCGATTTGGAGGTAGTCTATGTCTACTTCAGGTCGCAACATACTTGGCTCGTGCCTGACGATGACGGTCACGGTTGGTATGATCCTCAGTTTACTGGTTATTGCTGGGTTGGGGGTGATGATACTTACATTGATGGCAGGTGCGTGAAAGAACAACCGATTAATCCAGTTTCGTCAAAACCATCTGGTGTTTGCTTAACCAATGGATCTTCCCTGTTCGAAAAATGTGACCGTTGAAAAACTGAGCAGAGTTTGCTGATTGCCAAAACGAATCTAGCTCGAATAGATTCATCGAGTTCTTGATCGAAAACAACATTGATTTGGTCAATGCCCCACAAACAGCACTGACAAGCTATTTTACCGTTTGATCTTCAGCCTGTAATTCAACCAACATGCGTTGATAAAATTTAACATTCACCGGATTAAGCGCCAGGATCACCATTAGTGCTTCGATAGCAGCCGAGCGGTTACCTGCCTGCAGGTACATGTCCTTGGCGACTTCCAGTTGGCTGACCGCGTCCTCTTTACGACCCAGTAGGCGATACAGCTCTGCAAGCCGGCGATAAAGATCCGGAAGTGCTTGGTTTTCTGCAATCTTCGCATTGAGATAGTCCACTGCTTCGGTAGTGCGATGGGCATTGATTAAGTGGTTGAGGTAATTATCCAATTCAGTCATCGCCTGATTTTCCTGTCCCAGGCGGATGTTTAGCTCGAACAGCATATCCCGTGCCTTAGCATCTTCGGGTTCCAGGGTCCGAATTTGCTCGAATACACGCACGGCATTGCGCCAATCAAAGCTCTGCATATCGATATCTGCCATCCGGTGCAAAAGTTTTACCTTCGTCTCTCGGTCAACCTTGGATTGTTGGGCAAAGAGAAAAGTGTTCGCATAAGTCGTGCGCGCCATATTTAGATCGGCAAGGTTGTAATAAGTTTCAGCTAATTTGACATATTCCTGAATCGTGTCCTGTGGTCTTCCATTTGCTTTAAGCATTTCAATCAGCTCGTTGCGGGCTTCCATATTGACGGGGTTTAGCTCGCACACTCGCCGGAGCAGGTTAATTGCCCGGTTGGTCTCTCCCCTCGCGTGATAGCTTTTAGCAATAATGGAATACTTCAATACTGCTTCTGGGATTCGGTTTTCCTGAACCAACAGATCGCCTATGCAGACGTGGAGTGGCAGGTAGGTAGGGGCAAATTTTAGCGCATAATAAGCCTCTTCCATGGCACTAAGCAGCTTATTAGCTCGGCCGAGTTGGTTTATTTTAGCGAGCGATTCAACCAGCTGACCACTGGTTGCTTCGGTCAGCATTTCTGCCAGCGGAATTGGGGCTGCACCTGCCGGTTGGGGAGGCAGCTGCTGGCGTGCATTCTGAGTCTGCAGCCTCCAATCAGGGCGGATCAGCATTTTACTGATATTCTCGCAAATCCGCTTCTGCAGTTTGACATCAGACTGCTGAGAAAACGACTCAATCAAAGGCTCATATAACTGGATCAGCACTTCAGCCTGGTCTGCCGGCACGCTTTCAGAGTCAGCGATCCGTAAGGCACCGAGATATTCGATCGAAGCCTCTAGAATATTATCCATTTTATATAAGGTCAATGCCAGCAGCAAACGGGCACCCAGGCCAAATAGTTCATGTTGTATGCACTTTTTGAGGTTTATCACCGCGCTTTCCAGCATGTCGCTCTTGGATTGCATGAATCCCAGGGCGAAATATGCCGCCGAACTGTCCAGCCCAGCGTCCATGGCGCGTGATAACTCAATTGCTGCATCTTTATCCTGACCACTAGATTGCAGATCGATCGCCTTGCTCAGGTGAAAGATGACATTCCCTTGATCGTAGTGCAGCGATCCAGCGTCAACCGCGCCCTGTTCAATCGTGGCTAATCCCTTCCGGTTTTGTGGTGCTTGAGCCTCTTCCTGTTCAAACAATAATTCAGCCAGCATGGTCATTGCCTTCTGCTTGGCATCCTGGATGGGATCGACCCGCGGACGATCAAATTCCTCATTCTTCTCCGTCTGCACCTGACGAACCTGTGACATCATTTGGGGTCCGGTGCCTCCCCGCGGCCGGCTTGGCCGGGGGAGAGGGTTCCCCTTCTGCAGGATGGATAATGATAGGCTAGCTTCCTTACTGTTGGGGACCACTTCGAGTGCATGCTGCATAGTCTGTATAGCTTTTGGGTTATTTCCCTGGCTTTGAAGCAGGCTGGCAATCGAAATATATTCATTCATGGCATTCGAGGTATCACCTAGGCGCTCGTAAACGAGTGCCAGGCGTGAATGCGCTGGCATACTCTCCGGGTTTAATGCGACTACATGCGACCAGCTGCGGATAGCTTTTTCGATGTCTTTATTGCGCGCGTACAGCTCAGCCACATCCATATAGGCTTTTATAGCCTTGTCCAGGTCACCCAGCTTTTCATGGATTTCGGCGACCTTTTGCATTGGAAGCGGGTCATTCGGGGAGATTTTTACCGCGCGCTGATAGTATTCCAGCGAATCCTGGTACTTCTGGAGCTCAAAAAGTGCCAAGGCTAGGCTGGTCAAGGCGATTGAATTATCCGGGAACTCATCGATGGCAATCCGGTAATATGATGAAGCTGCCTGCCAGTCCTGGTCCCAGGCAGCTGAATGACCCTGGTTCATTGCATTTTGATACACTTGCTGATTGCCGCTCATAATCTTTGCTTCCTATTCTTCCAATACAGATAAATCTCCCCAGTCGTGACCATGCCGGGCTTCGGTCTTCAGGGGGATAACTAAATTATAGGCATTTTCCATCATCGTACGCACGATCTGGGCCGTCTTTTTCAATTCTTTCTGTGGGCATTCCAGCACCAGCTCGTCATGCACCTGGAGCAGCATGCGTCCGTTCAAATTATTCGATTTCAAAGCGGCATCTACGTGGATCATGGCAATTTTCATGATATCTGCAGCCGTACCTTGAATGGGGGCATTGATGGCTTCACGTTCCTCACGCGCACGTGTTGCAGGATTCCCGCCAGATTTGAGTCCTGGGAAATAACGTCGCCTTCCGAGAAGGGTCTCCACGTAACCTTGTTTGGCGGCCAGACGACGCATATTATCCAGGTAATTCTTTACCCCTGGGAACTGCTTGAAATAGGCTTCGACAAAGTCCTCGGCTTCTGCTAGGGTCAGGTCACTCGTGCGGGTAAGACCATAAGGGCTCATCCCATACAGCAGGCCGAAGTTGATCGCCTTTGCGTTTCGTCGTTCAGTTTTGGTGACTTTATCCAGTGGCTTGCCTAAAATGGCAGCAGCGGTGGCTGTGTGAATGTCCTGATTAGCGCGGAAAGCTGCCAACATAGCCTGGTCATTGGACATGTGGGCGGCGATGCGCAGCTCAACCTGTGAATAATCGACTGACAGAAGCGTGTTTCCGGCTCCGGCGATGAAAGCTTGGCGCACTTGCCGTCCCAGCTCCGTGCGGATGGGGATGTTTTGCAGGTTGGGATCGGATGAAGCTATCCGCCCGGTGACGCTGCCGGTCTGATTATACGAAGTATGCACACGGCCGGTCGCCGGGTTCACCTCTTCGGGGAGAGCATCCAGGTAGGTTGACTTCAACTTTGAGAGCTCACGATATTCCAGCAGCTGGTCTACCACCGGGTGCTTCCCTTTTAAAGATTCCAGCACTTCAGCGGAAGTGGAGAAATTTCCGGCGTCAGTACGGCGGGTTCGGTCGGGAGGCACCAGCTTCAGCTGGTTGAACAGGGCGTTGGATAACTGTTGGGTCGAATTGATGTTGAACCGCTCGCCAACATGTTCATACACCAGGTTTTCCAGCTCGTTAAGGCGGGTCTTCAGCTGTACAGACATCTTCTTGAGGAATTCAATGTCCAATGCAATCCCGGCCATTTCCATATCTGCAATCACTGGTATCAGCGGTATTTCGATCTCATCGAACAATTCTAACGCCGAGTTTGCTTTCAGCTCTGCCTGGAGCCCAGGAAGCAGGCGCATGACTGCAATCGCATCCATCGCCGCATAAGGAGCAGTTTTTTCGATGGGCACGCGATCCATAGTGATCTGTTTCTTGCCGGTACCGATCAGCTCGGTAATCTCGGTCATGCGAAAATCCAGACGCACCCAGGCCAGGTTTTTCAACCCTAGGTTGTGGGAGGTAGGATTGGTCAGCCACTCAGCGACCATGGTATCAAACGTAAGCGGTGCCGGGCGTAAGCCATTACGGGCAAGCATGATGAAATCATAATTGATGTTATGACCCACTTTTTGGATCTGCGGATCGGTGAATGGACCTCTTAGGGCATCAATCACTTTATTCACCGGCAGCTGCTGCCCCGGTGCTGCCTGATGACCCACGGGGATATACCATCCTTCATCGCCATCAACCGCTACCGAGATGCCCACCAGGTTTGCCTGCATTTGGTTGGTGGAAGTAGTCTCGGTATCGAAGGAGATTACCTTGGCAGAATTGAGTCGCTGGATAAGGTCGTGTAAGCTTTTCTCATCGTTCACCACATGGATTGTGAGCTGCCCAGCTTCCGTGGGGGCTGGTTCTTTCACCGCGCCTTCTTGAGTGAAAAGCGAAAGCTGTTCCTGCTTTTTCGAGCTGGATTTTCCAAACGCCGGGTATAAAGCATTCAGCCGGCCCATTAAGGATCGAAATTCAAGCTCACGGAATAAAGCTTCCACCCGTGCCGGCTCGAACACCTCGGTACGCGCATTTTCCAGATCAAGCTTGACATCCAGGTCGGTGACAATCGTCGCCAGTTTTTGGCTGAGATAGGCGTTATCCTTGTTAAGTTCGAGTTTTTTGCGAATGCTTTCGGAAATCTCATCCAGATGTGCGTAAATCCTATCCAGAGTCTCATACTTTGCCAATAAGCTGGCAGCAGTTTTTTCACCAATCCCTGCCACTCCGGGGATATTATCTGATTTATCCCCAACCAAGGCCTTGTAGTCGACCACCTGCTCGGGTTTTACCCCTAACATCTCGACTACATCTTTGGCAAAATAATCCCGGGCATCGGCTAGGGTTTTCCCGGGCAGATTAACCAGGATACGGTCATCAACCAGCTGGAGCAGGTCACGGTCGCCAGTGATGATCTTCACGCCATATCCCTCAGAGGCCAGTTTGTGGGAGAGGCTTCCCAGCAGATCATCGGCTTCATATCCTTCCTTTTCAAGGCGCGGAATATTGAACGCATCGACTATTTGCCGGATGCGTTCCATTTGAGGCACCAGGTCTTCCGGCATCTTCTCCCGCGTGCCTTTATATTCGGGGTAGAGCTTATCCCGGAAGGTTTTTCCGGTATCAAAGGTTACCGCCAGATAATCCGGATGATCCTGTTCGAGAAGGCGCAGTAGGATCGAAGTGAAACCGAATACTCCTGCCGTTGGCTCTCCTGCGTGGGTGGTGAATGCAGAAGAAGAGCCACGCGTCAGGGCATAATAAGCCCGGTAAGCCAGGGCATGTCCATCTAGTAAGTAGATAATAGGAGGCATAGTATTTTAATGTCTAGGTTGAATGTCTCGCAACCTGATGCATGTCGCATACGGTCTTGCAACGCTGCATTAGGTGCGTTAAAGTGCAATCCTTCCGCTCGATATCCTTAAACCCGATAGGTATATCCAGCCTTAGGATGATTTTATCGAATTGTTTTTCCCATCAGGCATGAGTTTATCACGCCCCTAACGTAGCTGCAAGGAATTATTGACAAGGCTCTCCAACCATGATAAGGTGTATTTAGGTGGAGAGGGCGATGCGACTTTTCCGGGTATGTTTGGTATTCCTGTTTCTGCTGGTAAATCTGCGTGAAACGGGCCGTGTTCGGGCCGCAGATACCACCGGTGGAGATAAGGGACGTAAAGCAACCATCGTCATGGCGTACACCAGATATGAGTGGTGGCTGCTCCAATGGTCGGATAGCAAGCTGGTTTGCCAGGTGTTTATCGATCACGAGGGCTGGCCAACTCTCCCAGAAGTCTTGACTGATTGTGGTGGTAAGGTATACACCCAGTGGACAAACACCCAGTCATGTGCTGGAATGGATAACGGTCAGCAGCCTCCCGGTGGGTGTTTGGGATTATATCTGTATTATGTCGGCAGCGCACCCGCAGAGAAACAGATCGAAGTTGATCTGCCTCCTTCCGAAGTGGACATAACATTAAGCGGGTGTTCTCCGACCCCACCTGAAAATCTCTGCCCAACCATACCCGCTCTGCATTTTGAGGGTGTGGAACCTCTCCCCAATGAGCAAATTACCGCCATCCATGTCAAATATAATAATGTAGAATCCGCCTGTGAAGGTAACGCCTGTGATATTCCGCTGAGATCCACAACTTTGGTAGGAACTACTATTCAATTTTGGGCCGATTCAAGCTTTGGTGATTCAAGTGCGGTATTCACTGCCATGGTGCGCGTTATCGATAGCGGAGTCAGCACTACCCCCACCAGCGGGGGTTGGTATATAGACGTACTCTCCAGTCAGTGGAAGGGAAATGAACTCGCAACGTGCTCGCAAGTGTGGCAGGCCTTTCCACCTGTTGGAGGTGTACCGCAATGGTTATCCACTCCCGAAGATGCCGCATTCCTCGAAACAGAAGAACCCTACTCCTATCTGGCAGGTCGTTTGATCGCTGAAGGCGTAGTGGACGCCTCATCCTGCCCGAGTGGCGGTCTGTTATCCAATGGCTATGCCGATAACTGTGGGCTGGATGTGGCTATGCCGGAGGTCATCGTTTGGCAGAACCAGTTCGATGACCAGATCATGTTGGCGGCCAATGAGGTGAATGTACCCGCCCAATTGCTAAAAAACCTGTTTGCCCAAGAGAGTCAATTTTGGCCGGGGGAATTTAAGCAACCCCAAGAATTTGGCTTGGGGCAGATCACCGATAACGGCGCTGATACACTCCTTTTGTGGAACCCGTCATTTTTCAACCAGTTCTGTCCCTTGGTGCTGACCGAGGATGAATGCTCGGTTGGCTATCTCAAGCTCAGCGCTGAGAATCAAGCCATCCTCAGAGGCGCCCTGGCGACTACCGCCGATGCAGATTGTGAAACCTGTGAATTTGGGATCGATCTTACTGCCACAAATACCAGCATTAACCTGGTGGCACACACCATGTTGGCAAACTGCGAGCAAGTAGCGCAAATTGTTTATAATGCTACCGGTAAAATTGCTGGGGTTGTCTCGACCTATGAAGAGCTGTGGAAGTTTACCATTGCAGATTATCACGTTGGCCCTGGCTGCCTCTCATATGCCATGTACACCAACTACGCTGCCAAAACACCCATGGATTGGGAGCACGTCTCAGCCCATCTCACCGAGCCCTGTCAGACGGTAATACCCTACGTAACCCAAGTCATCATAACCCCCTGATCGCTCCGCATCTACTGTAGTTTTGCGGCTATAATGCTATTTTTTCCCCAACATCCTGACCAGCTTTAAGAACTCCTCCCATTCCTCAGTGAAGAAATGGACTGTGACATTATTTAACTCCAGGTGATACGTCGTCTCGCCATCAGGCTCATCGGCCTTCCACACCTGATAATGCATATTTTCCGTCTCAGCAAGAATCTGGGTCTCAAAATCCATGTCATGTTCCGGCATCGGTTTCCCTTTCACGAACTGTCACACGGCGTGTGAATGTTAATTGTTGAAAGAATATTATTATGGTGCGGGCAGCACATACCACGGACTGATAAAACCACCCATATAACGCACTTCGAAGTGTAGGTGAGGTCCGGTCGAATTCCCCGTACTTCCAAGTGCACCGACATACGTACCGGTACCTACAGATTGGCCACAGCCTGCGCTGACCGAGCTCAAATGGGCATATACAGTCTGGTATCCGTTGCCATGGTCGATCATGATCATATTGCCGTAGCCACCATACGCCCAGCCAGCGAACACGATAACGCCTGCATCAGCAGCATGCACAGGATCTCCTATAGCGCCGGCGATGTCAATGCCGAGGTGACCCGACCAGTAATCATTACCCGAGAGAGAATGATTTCCAGTTGGCCAGGCAAATGCCCCAGAACCATATGCGCCGGAATAATCTCCTTCACATGCCCCAGGTCCGAGTACAGATTTGGAAACACCCGAATGAGCCCTGGCGATGGTCGGTACCACCCACTGGCGGAACTCACGGTGCCCATTAGGGATCATGATCCATTGTTCTGGATGCACTTGCGGATTGGTCAGGTCGAAATTATTCCCTTCCCAATCGAGGATATCCAAAATGGTGGCATCGAATTTAGCTGCAACCGATTCCAGGGTATCACCTTCCTGCCACTTGTAGTAAACCCCATCCACGGGAGGTACGTTCAGTGACATCCCCGGGTTCAGCATGTCGGGTGAGTCATTCAACTCATCATAGTTAGCCCATAAGATGGTTTCAGGGTGCAGGTTAAAGCTTTTGGCGATCCCAAAAACCGAATCGCCGGTGTTGACAGAATATTTGATTACATCCGTGCGCGAACGGGTGGGGATATTGGTGTGGAGATTCGTCCTGCGGAAGATGGCTTTCTCGGGAGCACCTTTAAAATAACCCGGCAGGGCCGCGGAAATCTGGCTGGATGCGGATACAGGCATGTCGATTTGAGGTATGAGGATGGGAGTTAATCCTTGCGCAGATGCCTGAGTGGATTGGAAATGCCAGCCGATGTAAGCCGCCAGTAATACCAGGCTGAGTGATAGCATCCAAATTCCGGTCAGCAGAATTCGATTTGGCTCCCGGCTCTGATTCGCTGCTGCAGGTTGGGCGGCAGTATCTGACGGGATTGGATCTTGTTTGATCTTCTTTGCCATGAACAGTACCAATTTTACGCGCCGATATTATACCTGCATTGCAATAACGCGCGGCTTATACCAATATAAGTAGATTAGTCCTGGTCTTCGTTGAGGGTTTCGAGGAAAGCCAGATTATCATCCGTCTTCGAGAGACGCTGTAGGATTGCCTCAGTCCCAGTGGCAGGGTCCATCCCGGCGCCGAACGGAGGTGCGGCGATCATCTGGTCATACATACGGCGCATTAGCAAAACGCGCGGGGTCAGATCGGGACCCAGCAGCAGCTCTTCACGACGAGTGGATGAACGCTCAATATCGATGGCGGGGAATACCCGTCGTTCCTGCAGCCGGCGTGAGAGCAGCAGCTCCATATTGCCGGTGCCTTTGAATTCTTCATATACCACATCATCCATGCGTGAGCCGGTATCTACCAGGCAGGTGGCGATGATGGTGAGCGAGCCGCCTTCCTCAATGTTACGTGCTGCGCCGAAGAATCGTTTGGGTGGGTAAAGCGCAGATGGGTCAATACCGCCGGAAAGTGTCCTGCCGGAAGGAGTGACGACCAGGTTATAGGCACGTGCCAGCCGGGTGATCGAGTCCATCAGGATGACCACATCTCGCCCAGTCTCCACGATGCGTTTTGCCCGTTCGAGGGCCATCTCAGCCACACGCACGTGGGAGGTGACAGGCTCGTCGAACGTGGACGAGATCACCTCGGCATCCACTGAACGGTCCATATCAGTAACTTCTTCCGGCCGCTCGCCAATCAGGGCAACCATCAAATACACGTCAGGATGGTTAGTAGATATAGCATTGGCTAGCTGTTTCAGGATGGTGGTCTTACCTGCTTTAGGTGGAGATACGATAAGACCACGCTGCCCACGGCCTATAGGCGTCACCATGTCGATCAGACGTGTAGCCAGGGTATGCCGGTCTGTCTCTAGGTTAAATCGTTTATCGGGGAAAATCGGTGTTAGGCTCTCGAAAGCTGGTCGGTTGCGGATCTCTTCAGGGTCAATCCCGTTGACGGTTTCAACTTTGAGCAACCCGTAGTGTTTTTCTGATTCGCGCGGAGGACGGACGTGACCAATGATCAGGTCACCATCTCGCAGGCTGTATCTCCGAATCTGCGATTGCGAGACGTACACGTCAAATGCACCGGGCTGATAATGACCTGACCGCAGGAAACCCATTCCATCGCTCATGATCTCCAATATGCCGCCGCGCAGCTCAAGTCCATCACGCTCCGCTTCAGCTTGTTGGATTTTTAATATGAGGTCATCCTTCTTCAGCCGGTTCGCATTCTGGACGTTTAAATCCCGGGCTATTTGACGGAGATGATCTAGGGGTGTTGTTTGTAATTCAATAACTTTCATCTTTATCTTCTCTGATGTAAGAATTTTATCCTGCATAAAAATATTTATTCCATTTACCCGTCCAATTCCGGATTAATAACAATAAAACGGGCGGGAAGCCGGTACAGCGTCTGGGGTTAATTACTTATAAGGGGGGGAAATTACAAGTAATTTATTATAGCATCTATAAAGGATTCAAACAGTCAATCCAAAGTGCTTTTTGCTAATGTGCTTGTGTAATATGGCTCAAATGAGTTCGTATACTTTTATAAACATAAGTCAAGAGAATTCAAATTGAATTCGTCTTAATTTAGTTCGATCATGGGATATTTGATTGAGTTCGATATGATGCAGAAAAACTGTCTCGACGATGGTTTGATATAATTCGTGAATTACCTATATGATTTTTCTGATTGTGCAACCCCATTCTGTGAAAGAGCCGCTAATCTACTGCAAATCAACTATATCACAAAATGCAATTAATTGTTATACATATTGGCTGATATTTTGGGTCTAAGAGTTAAGTAGCCGTCGTCATAACAATGGCGGGTTACAATGCATCTTTTATTGAATATTTATGCTCAATATTGCAGGAGTCGTTCAGCATCGCCTGGACCGGGCAGTATTTTGTGGCGGAGAGCTCGATCGAGCGTTCGACCGCTACTGGCTCAACCTGACGTCCGGTGACGATATATTCGATGATGATATTGGTGAAGACTTTAGGGAATTCGACTGCCCGTTGAGCATGAACCTGAACCTCAAACGCGGTCACATCTTGGCGTTTCTTCTGCAAGATGGAGATTACATCCAGGGCGGTACAGCCTGCCAGCCCGATGGCGACTAGCTCCATGGGTTCGATGCCTACAGAATCCCCACCCACACCTGCATCAGCGGTCAGTGGTATGGTCATCCCATTCGAACCGGTAGAAGTAAACGATAATTTATTTTTCCAAATTACTCTGGCTTCCATAGTTATTGCTCCAACAGTGGAGTGACGTATTTTTCGAGCATATTCCGGCTGATTGGCCCTGTCCATGCCAGGATGACATTTCCATCGTGATCGATTACGTACGAGCTCGGCAGACTGTCGTTATGGAACGCAGTCAGAGACCTAGTGTTTGGATCGATCAGGACGGGGAAGGTGATCCCATATTTTTCGACGAAACTGATTACATCTTTTTTAGAGTCACCAGCTTCTATCCCGAAAAGTATAAAACCCTCATTAGAATGGGCCTTGTAATACTTTGCCAGGGTTGGCATCTCAGCTTTACATGGCGGGCACCACGTGGCCCAGTTATTGATCATCACGATTTGCTGTCGATAATTACTTATATCAACTTTATTCCCTTTTAAATCGTTTAAAACCAGCTCCGGTGCCGGAAAATTAACCTTGGATGGCACAACCGAATAATCCGCTGTAGGGGTGCGGTTGGTCAGCGCCCTGAATAAGAGTAATCCCAGAATGATTAATCCGGCGCCGATCAATACCAAGGGGATTAACTGGCTCTTATTGTACTTACGCTGAACAGTCTGGTTTTCCATTTATCTTACAGAGGGGTCAAGAACTCTACTGTCTTCACTAATTCCTGCAGCAGATAGTCCTCAGGCACGGCTCCCAGGATTACTCCTGCGCTCTCATTGATATTGGTCTGAGGGACGCCATTGACATTATAACGCATGGCAATCTCATAGAACTCATTCGCTTCAATCATCTCCGCCAGGATCAATTGTCTCTCCATGCCAGTTGGTGGGCAAACACCACGGCTTGCGGGCAGTAGGGTTAGGTGGGGGTGACGAAAACCTTAAGCTGGAGCGGGATCTGCAGAGCTTTGATCTCTTTCCGTGTCTCTGGCATTAAGCATGAGGCGCGCTTGGAAACGAGACCTATCGCCTGGATGAGGGAGGAGAATTTGTACCCTGACGGAAGGACCAGAAAGCGGATGCCGTAATCAATGGTCTTATCCTGGTCACGACCACAAATAACCAGCATCGGTGTGTTCTGTACGTTGTATTGCTGGACTAATTTGGGATACTCATCGATATTGTTTATGCTGAGACTGATCTTTTCCGCCAATTCAGCCAGCACTTCAAATGGCTGAATGGCTTCCTCACAGGTATCGCATTCGCCATTATTGATAAAATCTTTGAGCTCGATTGGTTTGATTATTTGGGTGCTGAACAATTCCTGGACGCGTGTGCTGATAAGATCATTAACTATTTTTACCTGCGTGTTTCTCCTCGTATGCTGTTCTGATAACAATAAAGCTCATTGTTGACTTGGATGATCCGTTCATCGAATGGTTGCACAGAAATTTTAATGGTATGCTCATCTGTAGTGTTATAATATTTGGCAGGCATGTCCTGAGTAATGTTGTTTGAATAGAATTAGATGAATAATATAAGGGTAAAGTGGGATAAATTTCATAAACCTTCTGCCAGGTTGTCAATAATCATTCTGGTTTTTTTGATTTTAATCGGAATGATAATATTTCCCAAGCTGGCATCATCAGCCTATACGCTCGAGCAGCATAACATTGATTCTCATGTATCCGGGAATATGAATGCATTTGATTTTGAGATCGAGCAGGAGACGATTACCCCCACTGTCACAGCCACCATAACCCCCACAGTCACGGCCACCATCACTCCCACAGTCACAGCTACTCTTACCCCCACCCTCACGTCCACTGCAACGAGCACGTTCACGGCTTCACCCACTCACACAGCTGGTCCTTCCCCCACAGTCACGGGTACATTACAACCAAATGCAATAATAACCATCTCGGTTACAGGCTCTCCTGCTCAAGTGAATCAGAACCTTACCTTTACCATCAAAGTATCTAATATAGGTACGGGTCCAACACGAAATAATGTTGTGTCCGATTCATTCGCAACCTATTTTGATGTGCTCACAGTAACCTCTACACAAGGTACGGTCATAAAGCAGACGCATTCCTTTAATGTTTCGATTGGAGATGTCAATCCGGGCATCGTCATCACCGTCGTTGCTACTGTACGCGTGAATTCAACTCTCACCCGCACGGAAACAACAACAAATACTGCACTGTTATCCTATTATGATGCCTTAAATAATGCCATCCAGAAAACTGCAGGCGTCACTTATCAGGTCGTTTTTCAAACCTTACCAGGTACCGGTGAACTTCCTTTGAACTGGCGTGATGCGAGCATTAGTCTGGCAGCGCTGATCCCTGGGGCGTTACTCATGATCGCTGGTGCGGTATTGTTGCTCCTGGTGATAATCTGGTCAAAAGCCCGCCTTTATCCGAACAAGCTATGGATGACCGTCAGCGGCGCTATCCTCTTCCTGGTTGGATCTGTCTTTACAGTCGGAGCCGTCGGTGGATTCGGATCAAACCGCCTCACCCAATTATCTGGCCAAAAACCCACCTCCGATCAGATCCACGCTAAAGCCCAGTCTGCTGGGGCGTCTGCTACCGTCCTGGCGCACCTGCCGGCATCGGCGTTTTCCACACCTGATAGTATTGTGCCCATTGTGACTCTCCCTAATTATCCGGTTCCTACTCCCGCAATCACCGTTACGCCAAAGCCCGGTGAACCTGAGCCTGATACAAGCGACATTACTCGCATCGTGATCCCCATCCTCAACCTGGATACGGTAGTCAAATACGTGCCTTATGATGGAATTACCTGGTTGATTAATGGGTTACAGCAGGAAGTAGCCTGGATGGGCAACACCTCCTGGCCTGGACTGGGGAGCAATACCGGACTCGCTGGACACGTCACCGTAGCCGGGATGGGAGATGGCCCATTCCGTCACCTGGACGAGTTACCGAAGGGTGAGTTCGTGTTCATTTACACTGAACGATATTTATACACCTACCAGGTGCGTGAGAGCGTGGTGACCGATGATGGTGACATGTCGGTGACCCTACCTACCAATAACCCCCAGATTTCATTGATAACATGTGTGAATTGGGATCAGGATATGCGCACCTACTTGAACCGCCTGGTGGTCGTGGCTGACCTTATCCAGACCGAGCCGCTCACGATGGGCAGCCTGCACTGACGACTTACAAAGTGCTCTAGCAGCGCTGGATGTCTGATCCGGCGCTTTTTTTTATTCTATTGTGGAGTATACCCACTCCCCGCCGACCATAGTCGCCAGGGGTCGGATTTTTAACAACTCTTCCGCTGGACAGGCGAAAGGATTTTCATCCAAAACCAACAAGTCTGCCAGGTATCCCGGCATTAGCATCCCCAGCCGGTCTTCCATCCCAGCTGCAAAAGCCGCGCCGGTCGTGTAAGCCCGCAAAGCTTCATCTACACTAAGGCATTGTTCCGGGTACCATCCATGGACTGATGGGCTACCATCGGTACGCCTTCGAGTGACTGCCGCGTGAACTCCCCAGAAAGGATTGGGTGATTCCACCGGCGCATCCGACCCGAATGTGAGCGGAGCTTGGCTGGATAACAGACTTCGCCAGGCATATGCGAATGCGGAACGCTGCCCCCAATAGGCGTCAGCCATCAGCATATCGGATGTGGCGTGGATCGGCTGCATGGAGGCGACCAGATTCAATGTAGAGAATTGGGACATATCAGCCGGATCGATCACCTGGACATGTTCAATGCGGTGTCGCATGGGTTGGTGTAGAGGTATATGTGATGTCCGTTCATATTCAAGCAGCCTCGCATAGCCAGCAAGTACCTCACGATTGGCACGGTCACCGATGGCATGGATTGCCAGGTTGATGCCATTATCAACAGCAGCTTTCCCGTGTTCAAAAACACCCTCAGCGTCGAGCATCAGCATACCATAATTACCAGGGTCACCCTCGTATGGCGCCAGCATGGCTGCGGTATGTGGTCCCAGGGCACCGTCAGCGAAAAGCTTCAGTGGCCCTATCCGTAGAATGTCATCACCAAAGCCTGACCGCAGTCCTACCGCTATTGTGTGGGGGAAATCTTCGAGCTGAATGCCCTTCAAGACCCGCAGCCTGAGTTGATCGCTTTCCCTAAGTACCTGCAAAGCTGAGAAGCAGCGTGCGCCGTCGAAATCATGCAACCCGGTGAGACCCATTCGCCAGAGTATGGGGATAGCTGCCTGAATCGCGTTGACCACCTGCTCGAAACTCGGAACAGGGATAACCTGATCGAGTATCCCCATGGCTGATTCAAACAAAATTCCATCCGGTTCACCATTATGAAGGCGACCAATCCGGCCTCCAGTGGGGTCGGGAGTATCCTGTGTTATACCAGCGAGGTGGAGTGCGGTTGAATTCGCCCAGGCGCAGTGGAGCGACTTATGACTGAGGTACATAGGGTTATTCTGTGCAATATTATCCAGGTGCTGTGCAGTCCCATAGCCTTCAGCCCAGTTATTCTGGTTCCATCCATGACCCAGAATCCACTCACCCGGCTGTGATGTGATCACTCGGGTGGCGACTCGTTGCAAGCATCCTTCCCGGGTTGGTGTCTCACAGTCGACTTTTTGCAGGCTCAGGGCGTAGTCTTCCAGATGGATGTGTGCGTCAGTCAAACCTGGGATGATCGTGTGACCATCTGCATTGACCTTTTTGGCAGTCGCGAATGTAGACCGGATCTCGGCATCGGTGCCTACTGCTATCACTCGTCCAAGGTCGATGGCAATCGCCGATGCGGTTGTATGGCTGGGATCGAAGGTCTGTATATTAGCGTTGTGGATAACGAGCATAAGCAGACGGTCAGTCACCCTGGCCAAGAATGCGCATGACCAGTGCGTCCAGTTCTTCTTCCGAATAATAATGGATCACAAGGGTGCCGCCCTTTTTTCCCGGCCTGAGGCTCACGCGTGTCCCTAGTCGTTCTCGCAGGCGTTCTTCCAGGAAGGTGAGGTCTGGTTTTGGGGGTTGTTTTACTTCGGCCAAAGGGCGCTGTCCAAGATACTTCCGCACCAGCTCTTCGGTCTTCCGCACGTTGAGTTCGTGTTTAAGGATTGCCTGGAGGACGGCAGATTGCGCCTGCTCATTGGGTAGGCCGAGCATTGCCCGTGCATGGCCCTCGCTAATCTCACCCCCGGCAAGAGCGCTGCGGACGTCTTCTGGCAATTTTAACAGGCGCAAGGTGTTGCTGATGGCAACCCGGCTTTTTCCTAGCTGCTGGGCGATCTGCTCATGTGAGCGGTTAAAATCGTCCGCCAGCTGCCGGTAGGCTTCAGCGGCCTCCAGCGGGGTTAGGTCAGCCCGCTGAACGTTCTCGATGAGGGCTAATTCGAGCCTCTGCAGTTCGGAGGCTTCGCGCACCACCACAGGGACAGTTTCGAGTCCTGCGATGCCGGCGGCTAAAAGCCTGCGCTCACCTGCAATCAACGTGTATTGACCAGGTTCTTCTGCCGGAGAGACAATCAGAGGTTGTAGGATGCCGTTCTCTTTTATCGAGGCCGCGAGTTCTGCCAACTCTACTTGATCGATCTGAGAACGCGGCTGGCGCGGATTGCGGCTGATGCTTTCGATGGATAAAGTTTCATACCCTCCTCTAGGAGCGGTGGAGGGGGATTCAGGCGCGAATTCTCCTGTCGGGATCAGGGCGTCAAGCCCTCTACCAAGACCTGTCTTTTTAGTCATTCTGTCCTCACCAAAGTTTGAACCGCATCAGGGATTTGCACGCCGTCACCAACCAGAATCTCGCGCGCCAGGTTGGAATAAGCCAATGCTCCGTTCGATCCCGGGGCATACACCGAGATCGGCTGTCCATAGGATGGCGCCTCTGCCAGGCGCACTGATCGCGGAATGATGGTGGTAAACACCTGGCTTGGGAAGTGACGGTTGACCTCTTGGACCACGTCTGCGCTGAGCTTGGTGCGCACGTCAAACATGGTTAAGATAACGCCACGCACGCGCAGGTTCGGAAAAAGTGCGCTGCGGATGCGCCCCAGGGTTTGGTCGAGCTGCCCGATGGCTTCCAAGGCCAGGAATTCGCACTGGACTGGGATGATCACCCCATCTCTAGCTGCCACAATTCCGTTCAACGTCAATAAACCGAGCGAGGGCGGGCAATCTATGAGGATATAGTCGTAGCGATCCGTTATGGGAACCAGCGCTTCTTTCAACCTGGTTTCCCTTGCGATAACCGATACGAGCTCAATCTCGGCACCAGCCAGGGCTGAAGATGAAGGCAGCAGTGAAAGGCTTAAGCGTTGGTTATACAGGATATTTTTTAGCGCCGGTGTTGCTCCGATGATGACTTCATAGATGCTATTATTGATTTTCCGTTTGTCGATTCCCAGGCAAGAGGTGGCATTCGCTTGGGGGTCGAGGTCTACCAGCAGTGTGCGTTGACCCAAGGACGCCAGGAATGCTCCCAGATTTACCGCAGTGGTGGTTTTCCCAACGCCGCCTTTCTGGTTCGCAATCGTGTAGATCCGCCCCATTAAAGTACCTCGATCAGGTATTCCTGGATTTCTTCGGGGGTGGGGATGCCATCCAACCCACGCCGAGTGACGGAAGTGGCTGCGATTTGATTGGCAAACCGGGCAGATTCCCAAGGATCTCGGGTGAGGTAAAGGCGGGTGAAAAACGCGGCGGCAAATATGTCTCCTGCGCCAGTTGAATCTACCTCAGTCACCTGGGGTGGTCTGAACCGGCGGACATCTCCGTTCCAATAAACACGCGCCCCGGCAGCACCCTCAGTGATGACCAGGATGCGCGAGGCGGAAGCCATCTCTTCAATCCTGGATTCATCATTTTGAACATCTTCAATACTCAAGACTGCTGCACCCGATTGCTGCAGGGTGAAAGCAGCTTCAGGCCATTCAGTTGCTCTAACGTGTCCTTCTTTATCCCACGCGCGCAGCCAACCCTGAGGTGTGACTCCTACTAGGCTGTTGGGAAAATGCCTGACCAAACCCGGCTCCACTTCCTGGGCCACTGGACCAAGGTGAACGATCGGCGCCTGTCGCCAGGGCTCCGGGATGATGTGATAGTCTAACTTTGATGCAACGGTATGAACAACCTGCACCCGCCCCTCATCCGTGTAGATATTCTTGAATGTGGTCGAATGCTCAGTTGGATAACTGATAATGGGGATACGTTTGAGATTTCCCAGCGGCAATTCTGCACCCCAGGAGGTCACAATCCCCACCCTTAGGCCCAACGCATTGGCGGTCAGACCGGCATACGCTGCAGTACCGCCGATTCGAGGTCCTGAGAGGGTCAGATCGCGGGTTAAATGGCCGATAATGAGATAGTTTATAGGTTCCAGCGGGGAAAGGCTGAACATGGATAAATTATACCTGAAATAAAAAGGATGCTGTCTGAAGCTTCCAAACAGCACCCGTTAGGTGAAAGTCACTCTTTGGGAATTATGGTCACCTTGCGGTGGGGTTCTTCTCCAAAGCTTTCGGTAGTCACATGAGCATCTTCCCTCAGCTCAATGTGGATGATGCGGCGTTCATTGGGCGGCATGGGTTCGAGGATTTGTTTGCGACCTGTCTTGATCGCCTGCTCAGCCATGCGGTGGGCTAACTGGCGCAGCTGACGCTCACGTCGACTGCGGTAGCCTTCTACATCGATCACCAGGGTGACGTTTTCCCCCAGCTCCTTGCTGACGATCAAACGGGAGATGTATTGCAAGGCGTTTAGCGTCTCCGAGCGTTTTCCAATAAGGACGCTTAAATCTTTTCCACTTATATCCACCAGGATGGCGCGAATCCCCCGTTCCTCATCCACTTCGCCGTATAAAGCTTCGACCTGCGCCTGAATATGCATCTTGGTCAGCAGCTCGCTGACGGTTTCCTGCGCTACATGTAATGGGATCTGCTCTTTGGCGTTGGCAGGCTGGATGCGGACGGGTTTAGGCTCCGCCTCTTCCTCATCTTTCTCAATGTACTGCACCTCGCTAGTGGATGAGCTAATCTCTTGATCATCTCCTTCAGACACATCTGCCTTCACAATGAGACGTACTCTTGCTTGGTGAGACCCGAGACCGAACAAACCACGGCTTCCCTCATCAAGAATTTCGATATCAACCTCATTGCGAGTCAATTCCAGGTCAGCCAGGCCCTTTTCAATGGCTTCATTGATAGTTGGAGCGATAATTTCGATGGTCGCGCGTTGTGAGTTCATAGTTTTTATCTCGATCCAGATGTCCCCTGGTTATACAATCATTTTGTGCTGACCGCTTTTCGTTTAGGCAGCAGGTTGCTCCAATTTACGTTGCCCATCATGGCATATTGAGCGATACCCAGCAGGTTGCTGACGATAAAATACAACGCCAACCCCGATGCGAGCGACCAGGTGATAAACCCCATCATCAGGGGCATCATCAGGTTCATCGATTTCGACATCTGTGCACTCTGATCAGCGGGATTGGCTGAAGCGGGGGTCATTAATTTGGATTGCAGGTAAGTGGTACCAACCACAAGGAGGGTCATAATCGGTATAGAATAACCGATGATGGGCAGAGAGAACGGCAATAATTGGGTCTGCGACTCTGGCAAGCCGAGGTTCATCCATAGGAATTGGCTGTTCACCGGGATGAGCAGGGACGCAGGGATGAATGCATAGATGGCGCGGCTCAGGTTCAACAATTGGATCGGTGCCTGGGCCATAGCGAGCGAGATGGATTGGTACAAACCGATCATGATTGGGAATTGGAGCAGCAAAGGTAGGCAGGAAGCGAGCGGGTTGATGCCCATTTCCTTATAGATTTTCATCTGCTCTTGGGCTAGTTTCTCTTTATCGTCCTTATATTTTTTCTGGGTTTCCTGCCATTTTTTTGAGCTGTTTAATTCCTGCATTTTTTTCTGACTCTTTAGTTGCGAGGCAGTCAGAGGAAAGGTGATCAAGCGGATGACAATGGTGAACAGGATGATGGCGATGCCGAAATTATGGAAGAAGAAGTTATAGATCCAGATCAACACATTGGTCATGGGGGTGAGAATTACGGTATTCCAAAAAATGGCCATAATTGATTATCTCCGAATTTATCTTATATCATTACTTCGCTGGAGTGAAGGCCCATTTTTGAGAGCCACTTGGGCTTTCCAGGCTGAGGGCCACCAGTAGGGTACTTCCGAAGCCGGTGGGCGCGACGAGTATTTTATCCCCTGCGATCAACGCTGAGGTATAGATAATTCCACCAACTACAGCAGTGTTTTCAATCGTCCCTGCAGTACTTATCGTATACAGTGAATCTGCTTCGGTTGTCAGGTAAATATTCGTACCGGAGATTACAGGTGTATCTACGATGCTGTTATTTGGTTTAATTTCCCACTCCGGGGTAAGATCGGATGCTTTGACTGCGTAAAAATTTCCCGCCAGGTCGCCAAAATAAAGCGTGTTGTTATCCAACGCCGGGCCTGCCCAGACCCAATCTTTCGTGGAGACGACCGCAGTGGTATTTCCTGTTGTACCATCCAATGCAAAGAGTTGACTACCAAATGTACCTACATATAATGTACCGTCCGTCCCAATCGCAGGTTTACCAACAATGGAACCACCTAGGTCTGTGATAGTCCAATTCTGGCTCTTGGTGTTAGTGGCTAAATCAATTGAATAGACACGATGATCCATTGAAGCTATATAGATGCACCCGCAACTTACACCTTCAACAGGTTGAGCCCACAAAGGATCCCTACTGATATTTATAATAGTTGTAATAACCCCAGTTGTTAAGTTTACTAAATATAGATTTCCATCCGATGAAGGCTGGTAGATAGTATTACCAATCACCAGTGGACTGGCAATCAGACGATTCTTTAAATCCGGAGGTGTAGACCATTTCGATGTAGGGCTTCCGGAGGTGGGATCGAGATTATTGGGGTCGATTTTATATAACTTGTGGTCATAGCTTGGAACGAGCAGCTGTCCATCTTCTGTTAGAACCGGATTGGCATAAAATCCCTTGGCGTTTGGTTTAGCTGGAAACTTCCATTTCTGAAGGCCGGTGTTCAGGTCTACTCCGTATACCTGGGTACCAGCTGCCAGGTAAGCGTAATTTGCGTCAGCGGTCAGGCCATGCCAGCTCGTGGAAGCATAGACTGAGCTGGAGCAGGCAGAAATAAAAATGCTTAATAAGAGCAAGGTGCTGATTAAAACTATTTTTTTTGATATCATCGCTTATCTTTTCTAAGGTACAGGATCAAATCCACCACGGTTGAATGGATTGCAACGCAAGACACGCCAGGCAGTCATTAAACTACCCTTGATCGCGCCATATTTATAGATCGCCTGGTAGCCATAATGAGAGCAGGTTGGATAAAATCGGCAAGTATTTGACGGCAGTGTATGTGAGAAAGTCATCTGGTAAAGACGGATCAGTGCCAATAAAGGTATACGTGGCAGGTTCCAAAAAGTTACCGGCAGGTCACGCAAACGAGGTTCTGGATGGCTTTCAGGTTCTTCCAATGATTCGTTATTCATTACTGTTGTTCTAATAAATGAGCTCGTTCGAAGAGCTCTTGCAGGCTCGCTTGAATATCAGTCAGCTGAGCAGTGGCGATTGGTTTACGAGCGATCAGCACAACTTTCCAACCCGGTTTCACGTGGGGAAGTAGTGGACGGATAGCTTCCCGTATTAATCGCTTGGTTCTATTCCTTTGAACAGCACTGCCCACAGTCTTGCCCACTGTCACACCGAACAAGCTTCTTTCACCATCAGCAGGCAACACTATCAACACAATAAACGGGTGGGCATAAGACTTTCCAGAACGCCTCACCCGCTTGAAATCGGTGGATTGTTTTAGCCGGAAATTGCGGTTCACCCACGCCAGTTGATCTTCTTAACGTGATTATTTTTAACGACGGTTAGACGATATCGACCTTTCAGGCGGCGGGCTTTCAGCACCTTCCTCCCATCAGCAGTTGACATTCGCTGCCGGAAGCCATGCACACGCAATCGGCGCCGAATTTTTGGTTGATAAGTTCGCTTTGGCATTCTGTGTTACCTGAATCCTTTGAGATTTTAAAATCTGGTTTGTAAAACGAAATTGGATTATACACGATGGATGTGGTTTGGTCAAACATTAATTTTGTTATTATTCGCACTTGGCTGAATCCCCACCTTCTCAAGGGCCCGCAGTGAGATCATTCCCACGAGCATAGGTATCCAGAACGTTATCCCGCGGTAACTAAGCGTGATAACAGCCGCATCCTCAAGAGAAATATACATTGAAGTCAGTGCCAGGGTGAGCGCACCCTCGACCACTCCAATACCTGCTGGCGTGGGGGAGATAATCACAAACAGGGTGCCAATGCTGAAACAGGCGATGATCGTTCCGATCGATATGGGTATCTTAAATGCCAAAAATACCAGGGTCAGGATGATGATCTGGGCAGTCTTGTTGGTTATTGCGAATAGGATTGGAATAAGAAGACTGCGCGGCTGGCTGCGCAGTAAGATGAGTCCTTCAGCAGCATCGTGGGCAAACTCGTGCGCCTTGGCTTCTGAGAAGTATTCCCTATGGATGAACGGGCGGAGGATCCGGTTGACAATGCGCGAGATCTTGGCCAGGGCATTCCCAAATGAGACTGCCGATTGCATGCCAAGGTTGATCAAATAGGTAAACAGCATTGCCAAACTTACCAAAGCCGCCGAAGCCAAAATCACAACGATAGAGAGGTCATTACGCCTGATCATGACCACCAGACCGACGACTAAAATGGCGATCAGCCCCAAATAATCAAATAATAAATACAGTACTCCCGCCGCTGCGGCCCGTGCTGCTGAGTAATTTCTACGCCGTGCCTCACTGATAAAAATCGCCAACCCGCTGACCCCTCCAGATGGGGCGACTACATTAACAAAATTAGCCGCCGATACGATGAGCGCCAACGTCCCAACCCGCTCTTCAATCCCCATGCCGCGGTAAATCGCCTTAAACGATGCACCACAATTAAGCGTCCAAAAGAACTCAATGATGAGTGCCAGCCCCAGGAACCACCATATCCCCCTTTGTAGCGTCAGTGCGATTTTTTGTAATTCTGCAAGTCTTCCAATGACGAAAATAAATCCAAGAAGCAGTACAAAGGCGATGATGAATTTCCGCATGTTCGGATTATACCAACCTTCGCGGGAGATAATTTGTTAACTCTCCCGCGAAGGTTGATCTCAAAAATATTTATCTATAAACTTTACCGCCGTCTTCCCATTCCCCCGACTAAGGAAACAAAGTACAAGAGCTGCAATACTGCCGTCAACAGACCGGCAACATAGGTGAGAGCAGCTGCGTTCAATACATTATTTACCCCCCGCCGCTCGTCATCACCGATGATCAGCCCGGTATCGGTCAATAATGCTTTTGCCCGCGATGATGCATTCAGCTCCACTGGTAAAGTCGCCAGGGCGAACACCGCCCCGCCTGAAAAGACTAATACTCCAAGCCATGCCAGGTTGGTCTGTCGTAGCAGCATCCCTGCAAGGATAAGGATCCACCCCAGATATGAGCCGATGTTCACTGCTGGCACCAAGGCAGCTCTAAGTTGCAAGGGGAAATAACCATCACGGTCTTGCATGGCATGCCCAAGTTCGTGAGCGGCAATCGCCAGTGCTGCTACCGAAGAGCTGTTATAAACCCCCTCCGATAGATGCAGCACCTTTTGACGGGGGTCATAGTTATCGGTTAGTTTTCCCCGTACCCCATCGACTGCAACATTCAACCCCCCGGCAGAAATCAGGCGTTCCGCAGCCTTGGCGCCGGTGAACTGGCTGCGTGCAGCGACCTGGCTCCATTTTTTATAGGCGCTACTAACATATGTTTGCGCAATGATCATTAAAATAAATGCCGGGATCATAAACAGCATGTATGTTGGATCTAAGAAAAGCATAACGTACCTCCTACTAATTCATCTAACTTAAATTAACGCAGAAATCTACCTTAGGTTGCATTCTTAATATTAAGGTTGTGATAGTATCTCTATCGCTTTGTTCAACTGGGTATCGATTGCAGCTTGTGCATCTGCATCCGAAATTTTTACCTCAACGTCAGGTATCAATCCCGTTCCGGTCACATTGCGCTCGTTGGGGGTTAACCAGCGGGCAACGGTCACCCGGACCGCGCCTTCGTTATTGGTCAGCGGGATCCAATTTTGAGCAGTTCCCTTGCCATAAGTAGTCACACCAACCAGTTTGGCTCGCCCGTGATCCTGCAGCGCTCCAGCCACAATCTCTGAAGCCGAAGCCGTCCATTCATTTACCAATACAACCATCGGAATTTCGGTGGCGATCCCTTTTCCGGAGGCGTTGAACGTATTGCGTTTGCCATCGCCGTATTCCTCGTATGCTACGACGCCGCTCGGAATAAATTCTGACCCAACCGTAATGGCTGTTTCGAGGTATCCGCCACCGTTGTAGCGTAAATCCAGAATCAGTCCCTTCGGGTTTTGAGCCATTAAATCCACTAAAGCAGCATGTAGCTCGTCTCCCGTGGTATTACTGAACACATTCAAGCGCACGTAAGCAATCTGATTGTCCAGCATCTTGTATTCTGTGCTCGGTATGGATATCTGCTGGCGAGTGATCGTTACATCGAAGGGTTGTGCATCCCCTTCGCGTAAAATTTTCAGCACCACATTAGTGCCGGCTGGACCCAGTACTTTTTGCCGGGCAAGCTCTGCGATAGTTCCCTTCATATCCACTCCGTCAATAGCGATGATCTGGTCACCAGCTATCAAACCGGCAGCTTCTGCCGGGGAACCTTTCATCGGTTCTGTAATGGTCAGGAATTCACCTTCGGTGTTTACCCATGCGCCGATGCCCGAGTATCCTTCCAGGTGGGCAGTGGCATCGCTGTACTCGACGGGGTTCATATACCCGGAGTGCGGGTCACCCAGCGAATCCATCATGCCGCGGATCGCACCCTGCAACAGTTTCTGGTCATCTACAGGCTGATTTAGATATTGGTTGTGGACGATCTGCCAGGCTTCCCAAAGTGGTGCGAACTGCTCTTCGGTGCTTGTCGATACGCTACCGCTGGTCGTGGGATTGGTATTAGCGGTGCTGGTCATACTATGGATAACGTCATGACCGACATAACCGCCAACCAGGCCTGCACCGAAAAATCCAACCAGTAATACGGCTACCACACAACCGATGAGTATCTTAGTCACATTGCGATTGGGTTCCATCATCTCTCCTGACTCACATATTAGTATAGGCCTCGATTATCTAAAGATTATCATAATTGGGTGAGAAATGTTTAATTTAAATGTGCCATGTAAAGATCGAATGATTCCTGATCGCTCACCCGCTCAGCATAGTCCAGGATCACTCCTGCATCCAGCGGATACAACGGGTGGCAGGAGGTTGGAGCAGCTCCCTTGGGAACCAGGACGACTGCATCGACGCATGGTGCCACCAGATCAGCTTTTACCAGCTCTGGAACAATCTCTTCAGCAGTGATGATCACGATATCTGCCACCAAGCTGAGCTCGATATCGACCCCTTTATTGTCACCGATGAGGGCATTGCCGTCGAAATCCGCAGTGAGTGCGTGGATCACGGCTACATCGGGATGGATCGCCGGGAAGGCCATCAATTCTTCGCCACTGTATGGGTCGATAATCGTGCGCACATCAGGGCGTAAGCGAGGCAGATCGGTGCCGAGCCACCCTAGCCCTGGCATAAACCCTACCGATGCCATCTGCGCCCGTAACCCCATCGATAGGCTCGTCTCGGTCTCTTCGATAATATCAAGCCTGCCTGCGTTAGCTTGTAAGCTAAACATGGGTGCGAAACCGAATATCTCCAGTCCGAAATAGCAGGTCCGGACATGCGTGATCAGCCCAGCACCTACCAGCAAGTCACTTTCATAGCCGGCGGTGAACGCCAGCAGCGTCAGGTCTGCAGGCTCATCGGTTTGTTGGTAACGCCTGATCAGTGTGCGCACGAAGGCTACCGGGCGGCGATACAGTGTCATTCCACCCAGTGCCAGCATATCTCCGGGTTTGACCAGCTCGCTAGCTTGTTCGATCGTTATTTGCTTTTTATTCATTAGTATCCAGGTTTTTGCCCTTGTTCCCACAGTTGAGGCAAACGAGAAGGTAGATCGTGCAGGCTGTGGATTACCCTATCCACTTCCGGCTCGCTGCCATTCTTCCCCACCAGGACCGTATAGAAACCGAGCGTTCGTGCCGGAGCCAGGTTGCGCACGGAATCTTCAAATATCATCACATCCGCCGCGTTTTCATCGCCTGCAATTAGCAAAGCCCTCTCGTAGGCTACTTTATCTGGCTTGCAGGCAAAATCGACCGCATGGATATCAATAATCCCGTCGAAGCATCCTGCCAGCCCAAGGATGTTCAGAACCCTGTTGGCATGGTTGCGGTCCGAATTTGTAAAAATCCACCGCCGTTGGGGCAGGCTGAGAAGGAGGGTGCGCAATCCCGGATCTGGATGGATATATTCCTCCAGCGGAAGGTCATGCACGAATGCCAGGTAATCTTCAGCATCGATTTTGTAATGCGCCTGGAGACCGCGCAGCGTGGTGCCATACTTTTCCAGGTAGCCCTGTCGTATCTTGGTGATCTCAGCCAGGGGTAGGTCGATATATTTCTGCATGTAGATGTTCATGCGGTCACGGATCGTATCCCAAAGGCCACTACCCGATGGGTAGAGTGTGTCATCAAGGTCGAAATACAGGCTTTTAAAACGCATGTGGGTTATTATACGAGATAATGAACGAAAAGCAGGACCCATGTTATATAATATCATCGACATGCCAATCCATTTATTATCCCCCGAAGTAGCCTCCCAGATTGCAGCCGGAGAAGTGGTTGAACGTCCGGCATCGGTAGTAAAAGAACTACTGGAAAACTCACTCGACGCCGGCGCGAAGCAAATTACGATCCATGTCCGGGAAGCTGGAATCAGGCTGGTGGAAGTCTCCGATGATGGTTCTGGCATACCGATGGATGAGATCCTTTTGTCGATCGAACGGCATGCCACTAGTAAGCTGAGCTCAGCGGACGACCTGTTCAAGATCGAAACATTGGGATTTCGCGGAGAAGCCCTGGCATCCATTGCTTCTGTGGCACGCCTCACTATTACCTCGCGTTTCGCCGGGTCATCCACTGGAGGGCGCTTACGAGTGGAAGCGGGGCGCGCCGGTGAGCTGCAATCCGTCGGTTCTCCCGTCGGTACAGTCGTTACTGTGGAAGATTTATTTTTCAACTTCCCTGCTCGCCTCAAATTTCTCAAACACCCCACCACCGAGCGCCGGCATATTGACGAGATGGTGACGCGCTACGCTCTGGCTTATCCCCAGGTGCAATTCCGCCTGTATCAGGATGAGCGCCCCGCCCTGATGACTAGCGGCAATGGCAATCGGCGTGAGATCCTTGCCGCCTTATACGGCGTCGAGGTGGCCCGGCAAATGCTGGAAGTTTTAGCAGAAGAAGATGACCTCTCGATCAGAGGCTATATCAGCCCGATCAGCCTGACCCGTTCCAACCGGCGTGAGATTGTTTTTTTTGTCAACGGGCGCCCAGTGCAAGACACGGCGCTTGGGACTGCCCTGGTTCAGGCGTATCATACCTTGCTCATGATTGGTCGATACCCATTATCCATGCTCTTCCTTCAGCTGCCATCCGGTGCGGTGGATGTGAACGTCCATCCGACCAAAGCGGAGGTGCGATTTAAAAATGCTGACCAGGTGTTTCGAGGCGTCCAGCGGGCCGTCAGGCGGGCTTTGTTAGCTCACACCCCGGTGCCATCCATCGGCGGCAGCTTGCACTGGCATGATTCCGAGGTAGAGCTGAGATCCGGAAAACAGATCGATCCCGCCTGGGGTATCTCCGCAGACCTGGCTCAGTATCCGCCCGCCTCTGGAGTACTTGATTCAGACGCGACTGCCGTTATTCCACCCAGGCAGGCCGGGCTAACTGGGGTGGGTATTCCTCTCCTGCGCCTGGTGGGTCAAATTGCTTCCGCTTACCTTGTGGCAGAAGGACCGGATGGGCTGTACTTGATCGACCAGCATGCTGCCCATGAAAGGGTGCTGTTCGAAAACTTCATCGCTATGTGGACCACCTCAAATCAGTCTTCGGAAAGTGCTGCAAAAAGCAGCATCCCCGCCCAGGTCCTGCTCCAACCAGTCAGCGTTGACCTGCCTTCAGCAAGTGCCCGTCTGATCGAAGATCAGCTGCCCATACTGAACAGCATCGGATTCCAGATTGAGCTCTTTGGAAAAGGCAGTTACCTCGTACGCGCCATCCCCTCCCTGCTTGTCGGAATGGACCCTGCCGCGGCATTAGCCGTGTTTGTAGAGGAGTTCGAAGAAGATGAGACACCTCTGCAGGCTGAATCGGAAGCTCGAATCATCGCCAGGGTATGTAAACGTGCCGCAGTCAAGGCTGGTCAAGCGCTATCTCCTGAAGAGCAAAAGGCGCTCCTCGCCGATCTGGAGGCCTGCCAATCACCTCGCACCTGCCCCCATGGACGGCCGACGATGATCCACCTGTCTGTAGACCTGTTGGAGCGCCAGTTTGGACGTCGGGGCGCCAGGTGAGGTAGGTTTACTTAGCGATGCATAGCCTGTAGCTTGAGCATCTCGAATTAAATTGAAGAGATCAATCCGCTCGAACAGGACGTGGCAGCACTCCAGTAAGCTACCATCCCAGGGGTAATTAAAGTCCTTATTCAGCCTTAACGGGGGAGCGTTCAGCGCCTAAAACAGTTTGCAGAATGAGTGGCAAAATTTCTGCCACATCTGCATGGATGACGATATCTGCACGTATATCCATGAATGTTTCCCCATTGTTGATGATAACTAGCTGGGCTCCGTGGTCCATCGCCTGGACGGGCAGCTTGGCAGATGGCATCACTTCCAGCGACGTCCCTGCCACCATCATCAGCTCACATTCCCGGCACGCTGCTTCCGCTTTGTTCCAGGTTGTCACCGGCAGCTGTTCTTCATATAAAATAATATCCGGTTTGAGCACGCTGCCGCACGATCGGCATAATGGCACCATCCAGTGCTCAATATATTTCTCCATCACCGTGGAAGATGCTACACGCCGGTAGCAGTTGGTGCAGGTTAACGTTTCTAGGCTGCCATGCACTTCCAGTACATTCACTGCCCCTGCCCGTGTGTGGAGTCCGTCAATATTTTGCGTGATAATCGTGCTGATAAATCCAGCTGTCTGGAGCTTTGCCAGGGCAATATGGGCTGGATTGGGTTGGGCAGAGTAAACCTGAACAGCCAGAGGTTGGAACCAGCGGTAAAACTCTTCCGGGTTGTGCCGGAACGACGATAGTGATGCTACCTCCATCGGTTCCATTCGCGTCCACAACCCAACCCCTGGACTGCGGAAATCAGGGATGCCCGACGGCGTCGAGATACCCGCACCGGTCAGGACGACGGTGTTATGTGATGTTTTTAGCAGGTCTGCAGCGAGATTGGCTGGTTCGATGTTATCTGGACTACCGTTCGTCATTCTTTCACTCGCACCCGTTTGATAATATTATCAGCCAGCTTGGCGAACTGTTGCGAAGTCAGATTATCCGGGTGCTGGATGACCAGCGGGACGTTCGCCTTGGAACACTGATATGTCAGCTCGGGTGCGGCCGTAAAGACGATGCTGATCGGGTGCTGATACTCGTTCTGGACCTGAGCCAGGGTGTATTGCATCTCGGTGCGTTGACGGTTGTATAACACCGTATTAACCCTGCCTTCTCCGAAACCCTTTTTCGCCAGCGCGCTCACCAGGGCAAGTGTACGCAAGATCGTATTCGGTATAGGTTCCAGCACTACAATGATTTCATCGCAGTAGGTTAATACCCTATCAGTGATGGGTGGGATCCCGGCACCTAGGTCAATCACGATGTTTGCCGCCATATATGCCAGGTACCTGGCGATGGCTTCGAAATGATCCACTGCAGTGATGTATTTTGCATCTGCCGGGTCATATGAGGCTAGCAGAAGCCTGACCCCCGACTTATGCTGGTACAGCTCAGTGTCTATGCTTTCTTGTGTGATACCTTCAGGTGGTGATTGCAGCAGGCGCGATAAACCTTGCGGGTTGATAAAGCCTAAATCCAGGCCCATTGATCCGAAACCGTGCCGAAATTCGGCGATGATGACGTTCTTCTTACTACGGTTCTGTAAGCTGATGCCAAGGTTGAGCGCCAGGGTCGACATGCCTATCCCACCTTTGACCCCCATCACCCCGGTTACATATCCGCGGGAGCGTGAACTGGGTGGTGGTGGCACCGGCAATGTAGTTTTCTTTCCTCGGGCTAGCACAGCTTTAACGTGTGCAAATAGCTCTCGCGGCTGGGTGGGTTTTGTCAGGTAGTCGTCCGCACCAGCTTCGAACCCTGCCACTTTATCATCCACCTGGGTTTTAGCGGTGAACATGATTATCGGCATGTTGTTGGTGGTAGGATCGGTGCGCAAGTTGCGCGCCACCTCATATCCATCCATCTCCGGCATCATGATGTCGAGCAGGATCAAGTCTGGTTTTTCGCTTTGAGCTAGCGTTATTGCCTGGATCCCGCCGCTGGCAGCAACGATGCTATAACCCTGGTGTTGAAGCATTAATCCAACCAGGCGTAAAGTATCCAAATCATCATCGACGATAAGGATTTTTTCTGGCATGTGGCCTACTCCCTGGAATGAGCTATTCTGTGATGATAACCCGGCAGCATTCTTACTCTAGTGTCAAATTTCACGCTATTTCATTATACGCTATAATTTATTTTACTATGCTTGACAATATTGCAAATATTTTACATCGAGATTGTAAATTACAGCAAGCCGATCAGCTTTTAGTTGGTGTTTCCGGCGGGCCAGACAGTTTATGCCTAATTCATCTCCTTCACTCCTCTGGCCGCAGGGTGATCGCCGCGCACGTTAACCATCTGCTTCGTCCTGAGGCAGATCTGGAAGCGGAAGTGGTGAGGCAGTTCGCTGTAAAATCAGGCATCGAATTAATTTCCTGCGTCATCGACGTCAGGAAGTATGCCAGCGAGCATTCTCTCTCGATCGAGGAATCTGCCCGAATGATGCGATACCGCTGGCTATTTGACCAAGGCGAACGTAAAGGAGCGACAGCCATCCTGGTGGCTCATACTGCCGATGACCAGGTTGAGACCGTCCTGATGCACCTGTTGCGCGGTTCTGGCTTGAGCGGGCTGCGTGGAATGGAATACCGAACCCTGCCCAACCCATGGAGCGACCGTATTCCACTTGTTCGACCCTTGTTATCCACCTGGCGGTCGGATATCCTCGAATATCTGGCTGAAAATGAGATCGTACCCGTTACCGACCAAAGCAACATGGATACAACCTATTTCCGCAACCGTCTGCGGCATGAACTTTTACCAGTGCTGGAGACCTATAACCCGGGTGTACGCCAGAACCTGCTCCGTGCCAGCCTGATCATGCGCGATGATTACTTGGTGCTCCAGCAGTTGGTAGATGCGGCCTGGGAAGGGAACCTTGCCAGGGTCGGTCCTGGATATCTGGCTTTCCGACGCCAGAGCCTGCTGGTATTGCCTCTCTCTATCCAGCGCTACTTGTTAAGGAAAGCTATCGCTTATTTTCTCCCTGGATTACATGATGTTGACTATGACTGCATCGAGCGTGGGTTGAAGTTCCTGGCTGAAGGCAAGCCTGATGGGCAGGTGGATCTGGTGGCAGGCCTCTGCCTAATCCGTGAAGGCGATTTATTCTGGCTGGCAAGTGACTTGAAGGACTTACCTCTGACTGACTATCCAGCCATCGCCACTGGCCAAAAAATCACTATTGATATCCCATCCATGCTCACATTAAGTAATGGTTGGCAGCTTCAGGCCGTGGAAGCCCATGATATCAAGTTGGCGTTCAGGCAAACTACCCAAAATCAGGACCTTTACCAGGCCTGGGTGGATGCTGGGACGGTTGAGCTGCCCCTGACAGTCCGCAGCAGAAAAGCCGGTGACAGCATCCAGCCGCTAGGCATGGACGGACATTCGATCAAGATCTCAGACCTGATGATCAACCTCAAGCTGCCCAAGAGGGCTCGCCGCACCTGGCCTCTGGTCTGCTCTGGCGAGCATATCATTTGGGTGCCCGGCTGTTGTTTGAGTCAATTAGTGCGTGTCAGTTCGGAGAGCCGCTCGGTAATACGCCTTAAATTAAGCCGGAATCTCGGCAATTAAATTAAGTAGCTTTTGTCTCACTTCTCGCCATTGGATCTTGGAAAGTCCCATCTTTTGGCGTACTTTGTTGGCTTCCATCCCGGTCTTCAAATCTTGCAGGGCACAAGTCCAGCGGCACATCTCAAAAGAGAGGTGCTTGGATAATCCGGCTTCTTCTCCCAAGTCTTCCAGCAGGTACTCCAGCCGTCGTTGTGACCACGGAAACAGTCGCTCTCCAGGCTGATACTGAGCTGCATATTCGTCGAAAGCCTCCAGCCATCCCTCAGATAAAGCAATCTTGCGTTCCTTGTAGCGGTGCTGCGGGCTGGCGTATCGCACGAATAGTATTGGGCCTCCCGGCGCTTCCCGGTCGATATGGTTCGGACTGAGCGCCAGGCATTCGCTTTTCTTAATCCCGGTCTCCAATAGCAGCGCCACTAGGGTAAAGTATCGTGCATCGGACTGCTGCGCGAAACGGTGCTTTGTGGCAGCATCGAGCACCCCTTCGGTTTCTTCATTGGTTAGCACCTGCGGCAGGGGGCTGATCACCGATTTCTGCAGCACTTTCTCACCCGGGTCCACTAGGATTACACCATATTGCGTCAGCCACCTGAAAAATGATTTTATTGAGGTGATGCGCCTGGACAAGGTCTTTGGGCTGCATGGTACACCCCGCTGCTTCTGCATCCACTCTAAAAAGTTGTTCAGCTCATTGGTGGTGATGGCACCCAGTGGGCGGTCAGGCGGCAGGTATGAAGCCATCAGGTTCATATCGGAGATGAAGGCTTTCACCGTGTGGGGGCTTTTTCCCTGGTCGTTCAAATAGATGCGCCAGGCATTGATCGCAGGTACGAGCGATGTGCGGGTCGTGATATGGGATGGGATTTTATCTTCGGGTGGCATGTTTTCCTCACAATCTATTGCGCATAGGTTTTTCGCATAGTCACTTCGTATAGTATAATATCATCATTAGTCTTTGTCAATAACTATCAACTCTTTGACCAAATTCCCACTTGACAAAATAGAACATATGTGCTATTATAATACTGTAATTACTCATCACATCGAAACTTTTATCGCAGAAAAAATATGAATCTATCGCACAGACCTTTTAATTGTCATCGCGAGAAGAGCGCTCTATAAATCCAAGGCTTTTTACCAAATTCCGAAGCTCGACGAAGCAATAAGCTCTTTGTTCTATACGCAAGGTTGCAAATTGACAGCTTATGGTGAGTAATTACATTATACCGAGGGCATATTCGAGTTGGTCGCTCCGATATCAGCTAACCTGTACCGGTTGATCTTTTCGCTAATCCGCTAACCGTCCGTTGACCAACTTAACAACCCCCGCATCTTCCATCCCGTATCATCATGATTTCTCTATTCGTGTATTCGTGATCAATTATTTGTGGAATGTTTCTTTCCCTCCCTTAATTTCCATCAGAGTACCATTCGTTTTTATTCGTTTTTTCGAGGAACGAATAATGATAAATTGAGATTATCGAATCCGTTCTATTACCGTTTTAAGCATAGTGCTCACCAATGCAAAACCGACATCTTGATCGAATCCTTCAACCTTTTATTACCGAATTGCCAATTTCCCATCTCACGTATCATTTCCACCCCTCAAGGCATAATTGTTCCTCTTTATTTTTTTCAAAAACAAATAATAGCCTCAACGGCATCTACATAATCTACCCGATTGACAAGCCGATTGGGATGTTCGGTATGTTTATAAGAAGAGCATCTTCTCCCAATAATTAAGCCTGAAACCTGTCAGCCTAATTGTCTAATTGACCGAATTATTGATTACCTGCTACTCCCGCCAACCCCAGCTCCGGCGCAATCGTCCGCATCGCCACGATTACGTTGCTCACGTGTTCCCACAGCTCAATATTAAACTCCTGGGCTGCCTTAGCTATCTCGTCCCGGTTCGCTCCGGCGGCAAAGGCGCGGTCCTTCCACTTCTTTTTTACCGACGATGCCTCCAGATCATACAACGACCGAGACGGGCGCACCAAAGCAACTGCAGTGATCAATCCTGTCACCTCGTCACAAGCGTACAGTGCTTTTTGCATCGGCGTCTCGCGCAGCACCCCGGTATGGTCAGCGTGGCTCAAAATGGCGTGAACGATTTCCTCAGGCACGCCACGCTCCCGCAGGATGGGTGCTCCTGCCATCGGGTGCTGCTCAAGGGTGGGGTGGATCTCCCAATCGAAATCGTGCAGGATGCCGGTGATTCCCCAAATGTCAGCATCTTCACCGAATTTCTGTGCGTAAAATCGCATCGCCGCTTCCACTGCGAGCATATGCCGCACCAGGTTTTCATTCTTTACGTAATCATTCACAATTATTAATGCTTCAGATCGGTCCATACTGTCTCCGTAATAAATAATGGAAAAGAGTCTCAACCACCTGTTTGACTTTCAATCTGCGGGAAGATCGGCTCCGGCTCGCCTAACACAGGTTCCGGTCGGAGTAGATGCACTTCCAACATTGCTGTCAGGGTCGCCGGCAGCTCGCGCAGGTTCCAGTACGCCATCGAACGTGGGCTGTATTCATGCCTGTCGGAAGACACCCCGATCGCCTTTATCCCCAGAGCATTACAGGTGTATAAAGCCCGCGGGAGATGGAAACCCTGCGTCACCAGGATTGCCTTATCAAGACCGAAGATTGCGTGTGCCCGGTAGCATGTGTCATAAGTGCGTCTGCCCGGTAGCATGTGTCATAAGTGCGTCTGCCGGCGTAATCCAGCACAATCACTTCTTCAGGCACTCCCAGGCTCAGGGCGTAATCCCGCATGGCACCTGGCTCGTTGTAATCCAGGTAGCGGTTATCCCCGCTCATCAGGATTTTTTGAACTTTTCCAGCGAAATAGAGCTCCGATGCTGTCGCGATCCTGTCCCTGAGTACCGTAGTAGGGGTGCCGTCCCGCCACAACCCTGCTCCAAATACGATTGCCACTGGTGTGGTTGGCGTTGCCTGCGCAGAATAGCTCCTCGGGATGGCGAAAAGCGCCGTAATCAAGCGCGGCAGGATTAATACTGCCGCTCCCACCAGTATAGCGATTTTGATAAATCTGATAACGACCTTAACTGCTTTTTTCAACACCCGGTTATTCTACCATGAACGATTTTTACACATTCTTGTCTCATACCTGCTTTCAATCATGAGCAATTTCCTCTTCCATATAGACAACCAAGCGGTTACAATCGCTAAACTATGAAAAATGGTGACGATGCCTATAAGGCTGCGCTGGAATACTTATACAGCTTTGTAGATTTCAGCATGCAGAAAGCCGACACCTACTCGCCGGAAAGGTTCAAACTGGAGCGGATGCAGGCCTTGGTTGCTTCATTGGGTAACCCGCAAGATATGTATCCCAGCATCCATGTCGCTGGCACCAAGGGCAAGGGTTCGGTTTGCATCCTCTGTGCCACCTCCTTGCACGCGGCGGGCTATAAAGTTGGTCTGTATACCTCCCCCCATCTGGATGACTACTCCGAACGCATCCAGATCGATGGCGAGTTCATCTCCCATGACGACTTTGTGGAAATGGTGGAAGCGATTAAGCCGTACGTTGCCGCCATCCCAGAGCTTACCACCTTCGAAATCACTACCGCCCTGGCGTTTATGTATTTTCAACAGCGTAAAGTCGATGCTGCGGTGATCGAGGTGGGCCTGGGCGGGCGGCTGGACGCGACCAATGTAGTTCATCCGATCGTATGTGTGATTACGTCGATTTCCTATGACCATACCCAATTATTAGGGAATACTCTCACGCTCATTGCAGGTGAGAAGGCGGGTATTATTAAACCCGGCATTCCGGTTGTTGCCTCCCCACAGGAGGAAGAAGCCCGCCAGGTGATCGAGCGTGTTTGCCGTGAACGAGGTTCAACCCTGGTCCAGGTGGGCCGGGATTTACTTTATCAAAGCGTTTCCAAAAGCCTGGAAGGTCAGTCCATCCAGGTATGGTCCACCGATGAAAATCAAAAAAGTGCAATCACCCTTTCTTTCCCTCTATTGGGAGCTCATCAGGCAGCGAATGCTGCCACCGCCTATGGGGCCCTTAGAATTTATGATCGGGATAGGTTAAAAATTGCCCCGGGAGCCATAAAACGCGGCTTTTCAAGCGCATTTTGGCCTGGCCGCTTCGAAATCGTCCAAAGGAATCCACCAGTGGTGCTCGATTGTGCCCATAACCGCGATTCGGCACTAAAGCTGCACCTCACTCTTGATGAGTATTATCCTGGAAAGAGTGTCATTTTGGTGTTTGGTGCATCTGAGGACAAGGATATCGCCGGGATGTTCAGCGAGTTGATGCCGTCGGTGAAGGAGTTAATCGCAGTTAAATCCTTTCACCCACGCGCCATCGATCCGGATAAATTGGTCGAAATGGCCTATAAATTTGGACATCCCGTTATCTGTATTGAGGATATTCCCCAGGCCATTGAGCAAGCCTTGCAAATGGTTAGTGAGGATGACCTGGTGCTGGTGACCGGTAGTATATTCGTTGTGGCAGAAGCACGTAAATACTGGGAGAGTAAAGCGAAGATCAGGAGTTATTGATGAAAGATAGTGATTGGTATTATCGCGATGATGATGATGATTTTGGCGAAGCTGTCCATCGCCGGACTGAAGAGTTGTATAAGGTGCCGGATGCCTCCCTCGACACGGATGGCTTGATTGAATGTCCGGTCCTTCCCCTGCGCGACCTGGTGATTTACCCTCACATGGTTGCGCCAGTATTTGTTGGTCGCGAGGCCTCTCTACTCGCCATCGAAGAAGCCCAGATGGATAATCACACTGTGATCGCCCTGACCCAGCGAGATTCGACCATCGACAACCCTAAAATTGGCGATTTTCTATCTATCGGTGTTGAAGTGGCGGTCGGACGTTTGGTAAGCATGCCGGATGGCTCAAGCTCGGCGCTTGCCCAGGGCAGGAGGCGGTTGGAAGTGGTCGAATTTTCCCAGCATGAGCCTTTCATGGTCGCCCGGGCACGCCCTCTATACGAGACCACCCGCCTTGATCGTGAGATCGATGCGACCATGCGTACAGCTCTCGAGCTGTTCCAGAAATGCGTCCAGCTAAACCGCAGTCTGCCTGATGAGGCCTATCTGTATGCGTTGAACATCGAAGAGCCGGGTTGGCTGGCCGATATGATCGTCACAACCATCTCCCCACCCATGGAGGAGCGCCTGAAACTGCTCCAGATGCTCAACCCATCTGAGCGTCTGAAATATGTGGTTACCTTGTTGGCTCAAGAAGCTGACGTCCTCGAGCTGGAAGACCAAATCCACACCAAGGCTCAAAGTGAGGTAGATCGCACCCAGCGTGAATTTTATCTGCGTGAGCAGATGCGCATCATCCAGACCGAATTAGGTGAATCGGATGCTTGGGTGAGGGAAATATCCGACCTCCGTAAGCGTGTTGAAGGCATCAGCTTGCCCGAAGAAGTCATGCTGCGTGCTCTGAAAGAGATCGACCGTTTGAATCAGATGATGCCCATGTCTCCCGAAGTAGGCATCATCCGCACCTACATCGATTGGATCCTGGATCTGCCCTGGACAACTACCACCGAGGATAATCTCGACGTAAAGCATGCTGCGGATACCCTTGAGCAGTATCATTACGGATTACCACGTGCCAAAGACCGCATTCTCGAATATATCGCCGTCCGAAGCCTGAAACCCAAGCGCTCCAAACAGCCTATTCTGTGCTTCGTGGGGCCACCTGGGACGGGTAAAACCTCACTGGGTCGCTCTATTGCTGAGGCGTTGGGGAGAAAATTTGTTCGGCTCTCCCTGGGTGGAGTCAGGGACGAGGCCGAGATACGTGGTCACCGGCGGACGTATATCGGCGCTTTGCCTGGGCGGATCTTACAGACCATGCGCCGTGCTGGGACGATCAACCCGCTTTTCATGCTGGACGAAGTGGATAAGCTCGGGCAGGATTTCCGTGGCGATCCCTCCTCGGCCTTGCTGGAAGTTTTAGACCCGGAACAGAATTTCGCCTTCTCCGACCATTACCTCGAGCTAGCCTACGACCTCTCCAAGGTAATGTTTATCACCACCGCCAATTATATTGGACCTATTCCGTCAGCCTTGCTCGATCGGATGGAGATGATTGAATTCCCCGGCTACATCGAAGAAGAAAAGATCGAAATTGCGCGTCGATTTTTACTTCCGCGCCAAATAGAAGAGGCAGGGCTGGATGAGGATAAGCTTCTATTTCAGGATCAGGCGCTTAAACGCATCGTCAGGGAATATACCTACGAAGCCGGAGTGAGAAACTTCGAGCGCGAGATCGGTATGATCTGCCGTAAGATCGCCCGTACGAAAGCTGAAGGCAAAACCCATCCACGAATTGTTACCCCATCGGCAATGGAGAAATATCTCGGTCCTCCGCAATTCTTCGGCCTAGAAGCTGAACGCAAGGATGAAGTTGGTGTCGCTACGGCCATCGCCTGGACGGAGAATGGGGGTGAGATCATGCCGGTGGAAGTGTTGCTGATGGACGGGAAAGGTAACATGCAGATTACCGGCCAGATTGGCAATGTGATGCAGGAATCTGCCCAGGCAGCCCTTTCCTATCTTAAATCCCGCTCAAGTCAATTCAACATCGATCCGGATGTCTACGAGAACTTGGATATTCACATTCATATCCCTGAAGGGGCGATTCCCAAGGACGGCCCTAGCGCAGGCATCACCATCTGTACTGCCCTGGTCTCCGCCTACACCGGGCGCGAGGTGAAAAAAGATGTAGGTATGACCGGCGAGATCACATTACGTGGGCATGTTCTTCCCGTCGGCGGGATCCGTGAGAAAGTCCTGTCTGCCCACCGCGCAGGTCTCAAGACCGTGATTATGCCTAAGCGCAATGAAAAAGACCTGGTCGACGTACCAAAACGCGCCCGCAATGAGCTCAAGCTGGTGCTGGTAGACCACATAGATCAGGTCTTGGATGTGGCTCTAAATCCACCCAAGCCCAATACTGTCCAAAAGAAACACCTTCCGAAGCGATCGAAAGTAAAGGCAGGTGAGCCGGTTGTCGAGGTCATACCGCCACCGAAACCCAGCTAGCTCATCCCGCTGCAGTTCACTCTTTATCCAAAATCATATACAATTACCTGGTACAGGTTGGTAAGATACTTAGCCTATACCAGGTAATTATTGAACATGAACAGAGGTGAATCACTCATGTTCCATCCAAAGGATATCCCGGATGACATCCAAACTCTGCTCTCTGCAGGTACAGGACCCTCCCTGCAGTGGTTCCCCGAAGATATATCATTATCGTCATTAGCCGCAGTCCTCGTCGGCATGGCCAATACGGATGGTGGGACGGTAATTCTAGGGGTGTCTCCACGTGTAGGTGAGTTGATCGGGGTGATGGACTTGGATGCTGCGTGTGAGCGTGTCTTCCAGGCAGCTTTCCTGGCTGACCCTACCCTCGTTCTTCCTATACCTCATCCGGTGACGGTACAAAAGCCGGGGTTGCAGAACCCCGTCGATCTACTCGTGGTCACTGTCCCCGCCGGTCTGCCGCATGTCTACTGTCTTGATGGCAGATACCTTGGCCGGGAAGGTGCTCAAACCAATCCATTGTCCGCCCGCAAACTGTATCAATTGCTTCATCAGCGAGGCACGGTCCAGTTCGAATCCCGTCCACTCGCTGACGCAAAGCTTACTGATCTTAATGACGAGCAGATCATGGCATATGCCCAGGCAGTTGGTTTCGTATCGTTTCCTGATCTGGGTAGAGCATACGAGTTTTTAGTCAGGCGTGGCTGCCTTATTCGGGACGGAAGTGATCTGCAGCCGACATATGCCGCCTTGTTGTTATTCGGGCGATACCCGCAGCAGTGGCTTCCCAATGCCACCATCCTGGCAGGGAGGTTCCCCGGTGCAGTGCTTTCGGGAACATTTCTCAAGCGAGATATCACCGGAAACCTCCCTGATCAGCTGAGACAGGCGGAAGATTTTATCCGCTCTAACCTGAATACAGTGATCAGGCTGGTGGGATTGCAACACCAGGAAAGCCTGGAATATCCATTTGAAGCTGTGAGGGAGTTATTGGTAAATGCGGTTGCCCACCGTGATTACAACTTGCAGGGAGATAATATCCACTTGAATATCTTCACCGACCGGCTTGAGATCAGCTCTCCGGGCACACTCCCTGGACCCGTAACGTTGAAGAACCTCTTGGAAGCACGCTTTGCACGCAATTCAGTCATCTCGCAGGTTCTTTCAGATTTGGGCTACGTAGAGCGCCTCGGCTATGGTCTCGACCGAGTTGTAGAGGCAGTGCGCCATGCAGGTCTCCTGCCTCCTCATTTCGAAGAGTTTGCTGGCACATTCCGCGTGACACTTTACGCTGCTCAATTTGGAGGCGGCGTCGATGGAAGCCTACCTGACCTCTCCGTCTACTCAGCTCTCGATCTGAACCCTCGCCAGCAAATGGCTCTTGCTCAAATAGCAACGCGCAAGCGCATTAGCAGCCACGAGTACCAGGCACTCTGTCCTGAGGTCCATACAGAGACCCTACGTCGTGACCTGTCAGACTTGGTTTCCCGCGGTATCTTGATCAAAGTAGGGGACAAAAAGGCGACCTACTATATTTTAAAAAAGATTTGAGCTAACTGTCCAATAGGTTTAATCGCTTGCGAATCTGTGGCACCTGTTCAACAATCACCTGTGGATCGGTACGCCACTCAAAAGGTTCACCAACCCCTCCATACTCGAAAGCCAGGAGCCATGGGCGATTCCAGTCACCCAAATGGATACGATCGAGTACCCAATCCAGCCAGTACCAATCAGTTTCCTGGATGGAAAGGTGGTCTATCCATTGTCCGGTAATCTGATTCAGCTGGATTCCAGCAAAGTGCATTTCTTTCATCATTCCCATCGGTAGTTGGGAGATGTACTCATCCGGACTTATCCCAAGGGATTTAGCAGTAATGATTGCGTGTGAGATATCCAATAATAGTCCACAATCAGTTTCGTTGACAACGCGAGTGATCAGATCTGGTAATACACACAGCCGCATCGTATTGCCTTGTTCTGCTCGGTAGGGTGAATTCTCGATGATCACCAGCTCTGGTCCAAACCGCTTTACCACACTCATTACATCGGAAAGGATGGTCTTAGCCACCCTCTCCACATCAGATGCATTCATAGTGTCCACTGAGAAATCTGGGTAATTGCTCTGTCTAGCATCCAGGTGAAGGTTGATGTATGGCGTTCTGGTGATCTGGGATAGATGCCTCACCTTATCCCAATCCACCTGTCCAAGATTATCGTTCCCTACTTCCAGGGTGAAATGTGCTGCTACCGGTTTGAGCTGTGATGCCTCGTTGACCAGCCAATCCCAATCCGGTGTTTTAAAATAATCAATATCTATCTGCCCAGATTGGATCAGCCTGGCAGCAGCGTGCGAGTAGTTTATCGCCAGGTACATGGGTTATGGGCACTCGTTAGTCAGGTGCTCTTCGAAGGTTTCAGAAAATAGGTGTCTTCCAGATCCGTCGCACGCTGCACGGAAGTAGTAGTATGGTGTTTCGGCTGGGAATGCAATTGCCTTCAATGCAGCCAGACTCGGATTGGAGATCGGTCCTGGCGGGAGCCCGGAGTATAGATAAGTATTGTAGGGTGAATCAACCTTCAAATCCTGCAGAGAAAGCGGGTTTGTCCACCAGGTATCCTGGCTCTGGTTGTATCCTAATGCATATTGAACCGTCGGGTCGGAGGCTAAAATAGCACCCGAGTTTATTCGGTTGTAGAACACCGAAGCAATCATTGGCATTTCGTCTTCAACCATAGCTTCCCGCTGGACAATGGAAGCTAAAATCACTGCCTGGCAAAGGTCCAAACCGTGAGTAGCGAAACCACTGCGCAGCTCAGGATTAACCTGGGTTTCGAAATTCATCAGGATTTGAGGCAGTAAATCATTGATCGTGGAATCGCGCGGCAGCGTATAACTGCCGGGGAACAGATATCCTTCGAGTGAACCATCCGCCGTGCATGAGGAAAAACTGTACCCGTCCAGGTGGGTGTGCACTGCAGAGAAAAATTCCTCAGCAGTGATGTTGAACCCCGAGGTAGGTAAGGCATTAGCGATTTCTTCAGTTCGCCAACCCGGCAGGATTGTCAGGGTGACGTCAGCAGACATTGACGATTGGATTGCCTTGGCAATCTCGATGGGAGACATGTTTGAGCTGAGCTTGTAATCGCCCGCTTTTAGGCTGGTATCTTGACCAGTGAATTGCAGGTAGCTGCGGAACACTCCCGGGTTGGGGATCAACCCTTCTTCCCACAGCTTGCCTGTGATTGCAGGGACCGATTCACCCGGCTCGATCGTCAGGTTCACTTCTGATCCCGCCGGATTCATGGGTTCGGTCAATTCCTTGGATTGTAGGAGTATCAAACTGGAGAGGTACAGCCGCTGCTTAAAGCTTAACTGTGGAGATGCTGTACCGAACCGCTGCTCTGCCTTCGATGTGATCAGGCTGGGGATGACGATCACCGCGATGACCAATAAACTGACCAGCCCGATCAGTGAGAGCAGGCATGTCCGATTCCTGGAGAGTGGGCGGGTATTTGACAATCTATTTCTCCGTCCTCGAGTCCAAGTAGGATTGAAGGATTACTGTGGCTGCCACGTCATCATGGTGACCGCGGCGTTTCCGCCGAGAGATCCCCATCTCCAGCATGGCTTGTTTAGCCACCTGGGTGCTGAAGCTTTCATCCCAAGTGACCTGTTGGATATCGCTTTGCTGGCGGATGGCCTCAGCCAGGCGGTCCGCTCTGCGGCTTGCCGGGGTGGGCGAGCCATATTCGTCGAATGATTTGCCGATTACGATCAGACTCGCTTGGTTCTGTTGAGCAAGGTCGGCGATGGTTACAGCATCCACTGGTCGCGAAATATGGGTTAGCACGGTTAGCGGAGAGGCAATCGTACCGCTGGGGTCGCTGAGGGCGATACCGATTCGTTTCTCCCCTGGGTCGATAGCCAGAATTCTCATTGTGCATCAGCCTCGACGAAGGTTATGCGCATAGCCAGTAAGGGTAGTCTCGGCCACCAACTGGGCATAAGTACGATTTTTGCCGGTTGAGCCAGGGGCATCGATTCTGACAGTCGATCAGCCGCGTTAGCTGCGGTCACACCTCTGATCGATTCTATCGCCAGGCTCGTGGGAATGTCGGCTTGCAATTTCCGGCTTGCGTTGACCATCCAATACGCCTTACCGTCTGCTTTCAAAGTAGGCTTTGTCAACGGGGTGACCACCAGTGTATCCATCACCGCTGAATAGCCGGCAGGAATACCAGCATCAAGGATGGGTTTCGCCATGTTTTGCAAGACTTTGCCTGAAACCGCCTGAGCATTAATTCTGATGCGCATGCTAAGCTCCACCTGTTCAGTGGGGACACCAACAGCTGGGTTATAAGCTTCTTCCATTACTTGGGTGATCGTTGCAGATGGCGTTATCAGCGTGTCATCGATAGGAAGGTTGGATTGCAGTTCTGTCAGCGCTTCCGCCAGCAATCGAGAGATAAGTTTCTCTCGTAGGGTTTGGAGGTCTTGAGTCGTGGCGGTTGGGACTGCAGCATCCAGCCCACCACGGGTTGCTTCAGTGTTGGTGACCTCCAGCTTTAGTCCTAGATCACCTTCGATGGCGACCAGGCTGTTGAGTGGCAGGTTGCCGGATGTCCCGGGTCTGATCGCAAGAGCCTCCACGAGGACAGACTTGTTCGGCTTTATGACGCTATCATCCTGCGAGACCGTCTTAAAGCGCACCCGGTCAGTCCCAAGGGTGGTGACTATAGTGCCTGCAGGGAGGGTAATCGTAGCCTTGGATCTGTTGGTGAATTTGATCATCCCTGAGGCAGGTTTATCCGGGATGGTCATTGTACCTCTTGCAGTGATAAAGTCAGTCCCTTCGACGGTCACTTCCTGCTTGTAGATTGGCAGGCTGCCCGTGGACAGGTTAATGGTGGCCGCTGACGGGTCTGCAATCAGATCGAGCGATATAGACTGCACTTCTTCTCTGGGCGAAAGGGTAACCTTCGCCCCTGGCAATATAACTATTGCCAAGGCAAGTAAAGCTAGCAGGCTTATACCTAAACATGCAATTTTTGCCGCAGGATGTTCCAGCCAGGCGGGCGTTTGCGATCGAATCGATTTCCGCAGATTATCTAACCCAGGAAGGTTGGCTCTAGGCTGGCGATCAACTTGCTTTTGCGAGCTCTCTGCCCATTCCTGCTCCTGAGCCTGCCGTGGGTCGATGAACACCGGGATGCCAACCTGCCTGGCATAGAACCGTACCTCATCATCGTTTGTTGCTACTGCCAACTCTGAACCCAACGCGGTCGCATATCGTCTCGCCAGGATCAGATCGATTTTCCGGTTGAGAACCCGTCCATCGGCTGGCCAGACTAACAGGATCCGCCCGGTTTGGCACCAGCTCATCTTGTCTCTGACCGAGACGATGTCATCATTTTTACTGAGTTGGATGATTTGTGTCTTCACGCCAATCTGTATTTCAAATCGCCTGGCAGGCTAGTCAACATTCCCTCGTTCCTGCACCCAGGCTTCGACCTTTTGGAGAGCATCATCTAGCCGGGATGCATCCTTCCCGCCCGCTTGAGCTAGAGTCGGTTTTCCTCCACCACCACCACCGAGGGGAGCCGCGACGAATTTGATCAGCTCGATGGCGTTCAGACCTTTGGCAACAAGGTCTTGGGTAATCCCGGCCACGATCGTTGGTCGTCCATCCCTGGCACTCGCCAGCACCACCACACCCCTGGTAGGGAACTGTTGGCGGAAGCGGTCAACCATCTTACGCAGAGTTTCAGAATCTGCTTCGCTCAGCTTTACCGATAGTACTTGGATACCATTAATTGCCTTAGTATGTAGCAGCTTCTGACCGAACTCAATCGCAGCCTGTCCTTGCTTGAGAGTTGCGATTTGCTTCTGTGACGCGCTGAGTTCGTCCAATAAGCTGGCAACTTTTTCGGGCAGGCTGTCTGGTGTGCTGCTAACCAGGCTTGCTACCTCAGCCGATTTGGCAAACCGGGTCCTAACTAGCTCATAAGCTTTTCTACCGGTCACTGCCTCGATGCGCCGAACCCCAGCTGCAACACTACCTTCGCTGGTGATCAAACAAATCCCGATATCACCCGTTTCAGTTACATGCGTGCCTCCGCACAGCTCGTAGGAAAATGGATGATCTCCACCGATGGTGATTGTGCGGACGGTCTCGCCATACTTCTCACCAAATAATGCCATGGCTCCTTCAGAGATGGCTATATCGAGGGGTTTTACAGTGATCTTGAGCGAGTAATCTCCCAGGATGTGCTGGTTTACCCCAGCTTCAATCTCGCTGAGTTGTTCCTTCGTAACCGCTTCGGGGTGGTTGAAGTCGAACCTTAGGCGGTCAGGAGCAACTAACGATCCGGCCTGCCGAGCATGTTCACCCAACACACGACGTAACTCAGAATGCAGGAGGTGAGTGGCGGTGTGGTTGCGCATGATATCCCTGCGCCGCTGGGCATCTACTTCCGCGATTGCCTCATCACCAACCTTCGGCTGGCCACTAGTAACTTCTCCAACATGCACGACAAGCCCAGGTGCTTGTCTGCGCATGTCTGTGATTTCGATCTCCCATTGGTCATCGATCGAGCAGATGGTCCCCGTATCCGAAACCTGCCCACCCGATTCTACATAAAAACAAGTCTCTGGCAGTATCACTTCGACTTGATCACCCGGATTGGCTGTCTGAACAGATACTCCATCATGGATCAACGCCAAGACTGGTCCTGATACCTCCAACCGATTGTAGGGATCATAATCGACACCTTTTTCAATAAGATGCCCCTGTGCTATTAGGGTTTGGACTAGTTTGCGAAATAGTTCTACATTATCCTCGACTGGTTCGTCTGTGAAGTTGTCTTCTCTGGACTTATCCTTATGTTCCTGCATTGCCGCTTTATAACCCACCTCATCCACATCCAGACCGCGCTCCTTGGCAATATCGCGGGTAATTTCGAACGGCATGCCATAAGTGGTGTACAGATCGGCAGCTAATGTGCCTACCAGGCTATTTTGTCCGGTTCGGGTTACGTCATCGAGTAAGGCTTCCAAATGTGTCGTCGCCCGATCAAGCGTGCGTTGGAATTGCTCTTCCTCACGCGTGATGGAGATGAGGATTGATTTTTGGTTACGCTTCAGCTCTGGATAAAAATCTCCATAATTCTGAATGACTTTTTCGGCAACCTTGGCAAGGAATGGCTTATTCAAACCAATCTTGCCTCCAAAACGATACGCCCGTCGTATGATCATGCGTGTTACATAATTCCGTTCCTTGTTGCCAGGCACAACCCCATCTGCAATGAGAAATGCCGCCGCTCTTGCATGGTCGGCGATCACACGGTAGGGAGTAAAGCTCGCTTCACGCTGCTCGTCGGTGTGCTCGGTGAGCTCCTGGGTGGTGATGATCAGTGACCAGAGCAAGTCCGTCCGGTAATTCGAATCTACATCCTGCAGCACCGAGACGATACGTTCAAAGCCCATACCAGTGTCAACGTGTTTAGCGGGAAGTGGTTCGATCTGGGTTAGGTTAAGTCGATTGTACTGGATGAAGACCAGGTTCCAAAGCTCCAAAAACCGCAGACAATCCCCATTCACCCGGCAGATATGCCCAGGTACATCTTGCTTGTCACAATATTTAATCCCTCGGTCGAGGTGGATTTCGCTACAAGGTCCGCATGGGCCCGTATCCGCCATCTCCCAGAAGTTGTCCTTCCTGCCGAAGTATAGAATTTGATCTCGGTTGATACCAGGCATCTGATTCCAGTACTCTGCAGCTTCATCATCCGAGGGAATCATCCCCTGTTCATCCCGAAATACGGTCGCCCATAAGTCTTTTCTGGGCAGCTCCCAAACATCGGATAGCAACTGCCAAGCCCAGGTGATGGCCTCTTTCTTATAATAATCACCGAATGACCAATTCCCGAGCATCTCAAAGAAGGTGTGATGGATATTATCCCGACCTACATCTTCGAGGTCATTATGTTTTCCAGCCACACGCATGCATTTTTGAGAATCTGTGGCGCGTGTGTAGGGTCTTTTATCGACGCCTAAAAATACGTCTTTGAACTGCACCATACCAGCGTTAGTGAATAGCAGGGTCTGATCACCTCCTGGGACAAGCGAGGCTGACGGCACGATAGTATGACCATGCTCAACAAAGAAATCAAGAAACATCTGGCGGATCTCTGCGCCAGCTGGTTTACCAGGTATCATTCAATAACCAATAACCAGTTTTATTTAAGATCTGACGTACAGTTCGGACAACGTGTAGCCGGGATGGGGATTGCCGTAAAGCAGTACGGACAATCCTTCGTTGTCGGAGCCGGTGCTTTCTTCAATCTATTTATTGATCGTACCAGCAGGAAAAGTACAAACGCTACGATGATGAAGTTAATAATGGTATTGATGAAGACACCATAATTGATCGTCGGAGCACCTGCAGCTTTTGCCGCTGCTAGAGAAGCATACGCAGTCCCATTAATTGAAATAAATAGATCATTGAAATTGACGCCACCGAGAGCATAACCAATGATGGGCATAATCATGTCATTAACCAGTGAAGAGATGATTGCCCCAAATGCAATACCCATGATCACTGCGATCGCCAGATCAATGACGTTCCCTTTAATGGCAAATTCTTTGAATTCTTTCAACATGGAATTTTCCTCCTTTTCATATGATCTTGATGTGCCAATTATACGCAAGAATACACTTATGCGCTGGATTATTAGCATTCGATATGGTCTACGAACATGATATCTTCCCAGTACTTCGGTTTGTTATCAGGCATACAAATCATTGGGTTTGTCTGAAAGGTGGCCCTGAGATATAATCCTCAGGTATTTAACCTCTCAAGGATTTGAGTCTAGCTGATGAAAACCACTGCACACCCCGGAAGCACGAAAAGCTATCTCTATTTTGCCGTCTTTTGTTCAGGGATGGTCAGCCTGGCGATCGAATTTGGCGCTTCTCGCTTGCTGGGTAATACTTTCGGGACGAGTAACCTTGTGTGGGCGAGCATCATTGGCTTGATCCTGATCTATCTGACGGCTGGATATTTTATCGGTGGTGTGTGGGCGGACCGTTCGCCAAAGCCCCATACCATGTACACTATCCTCGCTTGGGGAGGCTTCACAGCAGGGCTGGTACCTTTCGTCGCCCATCCAGTGCTGATATTGGCTGCCGACGCATTCGACCAGCTGCGTATAGGAATCCTCTTCGGATCATTCAGCGCTGTGCTGATCCTCTTCATTATCCCTGTGACAATCCTGGGTACCATCTCTCCATTTGCCATCCGCCTGGCAATCGTCGATTCGCGCCAGGCAGGCCGTATTTCCGGCCAGATCTACGCTATCTCCACTCTTGGCTCTTTCATAGGCACCTTTTTGCCAGTCCTTGTCCTCATCCCCCTTGTAGGGACCACTTATACTTTCTTGATTTTTAGCCTCTTCCTGACCTCGGTGGCGCTGATCGGCTTATGGAGGTCAGCTGGTTGGCGTCGGATGCTGATCTGGATATGGATGCCTCTTGTGCTTATAGGATTGGGCATCGCCTGGGGTAAGGGACCGATCAAGAAAACCGCCGGTGAGATATACGAAAAGGAGTCTGCCTATAACTATATCCAGGTGATCGAGCAAGATGGTAGCCGCTACCTGCGCTTGAACGAGGGGCAGGGGATCCATTCAGAGTGGAATGCAACCACTCTTAATTACGGAGGTCCATGGCAGGAATTCCTGGTCGGTCCGTTTTTTAATCAGCCGCCATATAAACTCAGCGAAGTAAAAAACATGGCTATCGTCGGCCTGGCAGGTGGGACGGTTGCCAGGCAAGCCACTGCTGTTTTCGGAGATATCCCCATCGATGGATGGGAGATCGATTCCGCTATCATTGCGGTAGGCCGCAGGTATTTCGGTATGGATATGCCCAACCTGAATGCCATCGCTCAGGACGGGCGTGTGGGTCTCGAGAGCAGCTCAAAGCAGTACTCGATCATTGCTGTAGACGCATACCGCCCACCCTATATTCCACCCCACCTGACCACCCAGGAATTTTTCCAGGCCGTAAAAGCTCATCTGACTGATGATGGGGTGCTGGGAGTCAACGTTGGGCGCTCTCCCGTTGACCGGACGTTGGTCGACCAGGTTGCCAGCACTATTCAGACCGTATTTCCGTCCGTGTATCTAGTGGATGTGCCTGGTTCGTTTAATACCATGATCTATGCCACCATGCAGCCGACCGAGTTCGACAACCTTCAGGCTAATTTAAATTTTCTTCAGCAAGCCCCAGGTACATCAGGGTTGTTACTCGAATCGATGAAGGTCGCGATAGACAATGTGCAACCAACTGCTCCAGTCGACGTTGTATATACAGATGACTGGTCACCCATTGAGTGGGTCACCAATCGAATGATTTTGAGCTACGTTCTATTTGGAGATCTGCAGGAAATCGGGCATTAGTTGATCATCGGTTCATCCATTAGTTGACGAGGGACATTCCATGAAAGTCTTATACAAAATCTTATCCTGGTTCGTTGCACTGTTACTGGCGGTAGTGATCATCCTTTCGGTGGTTCGGCTGGTGATTAACCCGTGGTACCTGGTATTCGAGTACCACACACCCGGCTTTCCAGCGGACTCGTATGGATTTACTCTTAAGGACCGCCTGACCTATGGAAAGAGTGCAGTCGATTATCTGGTCAATTCAGCCGGTATATCCTTCCTCGGTGACTTACGCTTCCCCGCCGGGCAGCAGGCACCCCCAATAACCTGCCGAGAGATGACCGATTGCTCTCACCTGTATAACGATCGCGAGCTCCAGCATATGCTGGATGTCAAGAATGTCGTGAAAGGGGCGATGCGCGTTTTAGCGGTAAGCCTGGTGCTACTGGTGGTATTAGGATTGTGGGCTTGGCGTGGGAAATGGTTTACCACATATATTAAAGGACTGCAGCGCGGAGGGATTGTTAACCTGTTTTTTATTGGATTGATCATTCTGTTTGTGTTGGTCGCTTTTGACTATCTATTTGTGCTTTTTCATGAGATTTTCTTCAAGGCAGGCACGTGGACTTTTCTTTACAGTGATACCCTGATCCGGCTCTTCCCTGAGAGGTTCTGGCAGGATACATTCCTTTTTGTGGGAGGTCTCTCTGCCTTCTTGGGGCTGGCATTCTATTTTGGGATAAGATGGATCTTTAAGCGACAAGCAGCTTAGTCTGCAATCAGCAAAGTTCCACCCGTCTTTAAGGCAAGGTGGGATATGGCAGTTAAAAGCCTGGTTCATTTATTATATTGATTTGTCGACAGGTGGGCTACAAGATCTTACTAGCGATGCATCCCTCACTCAGGTGATCACCCTAGTTCGTTATCTCACTTTGCCTTGATTGGCTACCGCTTCAGCCGCCTTGCGGACAGCTTCAGGGTCTCCCAAGTAGTAGTGCGCTAGTGGGTGTAATTCCTGGTCTAACTCGTAGACCAACGGGATGCCTGTGGGTATGTTCAACTCGACGATTTCGTTTTCGGGGATATGGTCCAGGTACATCACCAAAGCCCGGAGGCTATTGCCATGGGCGCAGATCACCACCCGTTTCCCGGTTTTCACTGTAGGAGCGATCGTACTGTGCCAGTATGGCAGCATTCGTTTGACTGTATCTTTGAGGCATTCAGTGCGGGGGAGCTCTTCTGCAGGGAGGCCGGTGTAACGGCGATCAAACCTAGGGTGGCGAGGGTCATCCGGCTCGAGGGCTGGCGGTTGGACGTCATAACTTCTTCGCCAGATCTTCACCTGCGCTTCGCCAAATTTCTCCGCCATTTCAGCTTTGTTTAAGCCTTGAAGTGCGCCATAATGACGCTCGTTCAGCTGCCAGGCATTGATCACCGGTAGCCATTCCAGCTCCATCTCTTCCATCACGATCCACAATGTCTTGATTGCTCGTCTAAGGACTGAAGTATATGCCATATCGAAGGGGTAGCCACCTTCACGTAATAGTTTTCCTGCCTCGTGCGCTTCGTTTTCTCCCTGGGTGCTCAAACCGACGTCAGTCCAGCCGGTGAACCGGTTTTCCAAGTTCCAGGTGCTCTGCCCGTGACGGATTAATACAAGTTTATAAGAAGGGTCCATATTTATTCCTTATCTCGTTTACATAATAAACGTCTCCCAGGCAATTATCCTTTCCGGTTGGAAAGTGACCATGCAAGGAGACGTTACTTTGTGTAGATCAATCTTACTATATGTTACAGGATCGCCTGCTCGGTATCAGGATCAAACAGGTGCATATTACCCATGTTGAACACAACCTGGATCTTTTGACCCATCTTTGCGGCCGTGCGTGGGTCTACACGGGCGACATAACTATGCTCACCGCTTCTAATATAAAGTTGAATCTCATTTCCCATAAGTTCGGTCACATCCACAACACCTTCCACTGGCTGAGGGATGATCCCTGGTGGGAGGAAGTTGGGGTCCTGAATATCTTCGGGTCGAATACCCATGATCACCGGACGGTTGACGTACTTTGAATAAGACTCCATTTTTACGGTGGGAACCTCAACCTTGAAGGCTTCACCATCGACGAACAGCTTGCCGTCGCCCTGCACCAGTTTGGTCTTGAAGAAATTCATCGAAGGTGAACCGATGAACCCGGCAACAAACAGGTTATCTGGATGGTCGTATAACATTTGTGGAGTATCCACTTGCTGTAAAAGACCCTTGTTGATTACTGCAATACGGGATGCCATGGTCATTGCTTCGATCTGGTCATGGGTTACGTAAATAAACGTCGTCTGAAGCTGCTGGTGGAGCTTGCTCAAGTTGGCGCGGGTTTCAACGCGTAGCTTCGCATCCAGGTTAGAGAGCGGCTCATCAAATAAGAAAACCTTTGGCTCGCGCACAATTGCCCGACCAACTGCCACACGCTGGCGCTGCCCACCAGAAAGTTGGCGAGGTTTTCGATCTAACAGGGTCTTGATCCCCAGCGTTTCTGCGGCGTCGTTTACCCTTTTCTTGATCTCTTCTTTAGGGGTTTTGCGTAATTTCAAGCCGAATGCCATATTGTCATAGACGCTCATGTGGGGATAGAGGGCATACGATTGGAACACCATAGCGATATCACGATCTTTCGGAGCAACATCATTCACCACGCGGTCGCCGATCAGGATTTGACCTTCGGTGATCTCTTCAAGACCTGCCAGTAAGCGTAACGCGGTGGTTTTACCACAGCCCGAAGGACCAACCAAAACTAGAAATTCCTTATCCTCGATTTTTAAGTTCAGGTTGCCGACTGCTGTGACATCACCGAAACGCTTTGTAACACTATCATACGTGACACTAGCCATTAGATTTTCTCCTTTCGATCGAATATAGTGACTCAATTATATCTTTGCTGTTCGAATAATACAACCGAAAATTTACTGGATTTTGAAATATGCTTGCCTATTTCGGACGCTCATACTAGAATGAAAGTCGGAGGCAGAATGGCTAAAGTAGAAGATATCACTCCGATCCGCAAGCAGTACCTGGAAATCAAGCGCCAGTATCCCAATGCGATCCTCTTTTTTCGCCTGGGTGACTTTTATGAGACCTTCGACCAGGACGCGGAGATCGCTGCACGCGAGCTGGATATTGTCCTTACGTCGCGCCCGATAGGAAAGGGCGTACGCGTGCCCCTGGCTGGAATTCCACACCATGCAGTAGAGAATTACCTGGCTAAGTTGATCGAACGCGGTTTCCACGTCGCCATTTGCGAGCAGATAGGAGATCAGCCGATCAAGGGGATATTTCCGCGTGAAGTGGTGCGTGTGATCACGCCGGGCACAGTCATCGAATCGGGGCTGCTTCCTGCAGATGCGAACAACTACCTGGTCAGCGTGCAGGTTCAGGGGAACCAGGCAGGAGTGGCGTATGTGGATATCTCCACTGGAGAGTTCGCTGTTACTGAGTTGGCGAGCGATGATATCCAGATCGCCTTGCGGGCAGAGCTGACCAGACTTCAGCCGGCAGAAATCCTTTACCCGGATACCTTGCAGCTCCCAGATGGGTTGTCGGGTCATTTGTCAGCGTGGCAGCCGTGGCACTTTGAGTTTGAACGCTGCCAGGAAATATTGATGAACCATTTTAGGGTAGCCTCGCTAGACGGATTCGGTTTGCGAGGCATGACTTTAGCAGTGCAGACTGCGGGGGTGATCTTGCAATATCTGAAAGAAACCCAGGCTACTTCACTTAAGCTTCTCACTGAATTGAGTACGTATTTCACCTCCGAGTTTATGACTCTGGATGCCTCCACCCGGCGGAACCTGGAATTAACCGAGACGATCCGTGATGGAAGTGTGCAGGGCAGCTTGCTGGGTGAGCTTGACCACTGCGTGACGCCCATGGGCAAGCGTCTGGTCAGGCAATGGGTGAGCAAACCGCTACTGGATCTAAACCTAATCCATCTCCGACAACAAGGCGTACAATTTCTCTTTAACCAGGGGTTGCTTCGGGCAGAGCTACGGGCAGCGTTAAAACCCTTGAGCGATCTTGAACGCCTGACCACCCGGCTTGTAAGCGGATCTGCCCAGCCGCGTGATCTGGCAGGCATGCGTGCCACGCTCCTGCGTTTGCCCGGCATATTGCACCTATTTCAAGAGCACCTAGTAAATACAAGTGTTTCAGGAGAAGCAGAACCTCTAAATGGCTTGGCCACGGCACTAGCTGATTTTAATGACTGTGCTACCGAGTTGCAGCTCCTCGAAGCTGCTATTGCAGATGACCCACCAGCGACTTTACAAAACGTGGGTGTGATCAGGAGCGGATTTTCGGCTGAGTTGGATGGCGTCATCGAAAGGTCACGGCATGCACGTGAATGGATCGCCAACCTGGAAGCGGTGGAACGGGAGCGCACAGGCATCAAGACACTCAAGGTCGGTTATAACAAGATCTTCGGTTATTACCTCGAAGTCACGCGCGCCAATGCTGAGCTGGTCCCTGCGGAGTATATCCGCAAGCAAACCCTGGTGAATGCAGAGCGCTATATCACGCCGGAGATGAAAGAGTATGAGGCGCTGGTGCTCAACGCTGAAGAATCGATCCATGCTATCGAGATGCGCATCTTTCGCCAGGTGTGCGAGCAATTAGCCTCCTCATCGAAACGATTGCTGAATACTGCAAGAACACTAGCCGAGTTAGATGTGTTTGCCTCACTAGCGGAAGTGGCTGCTTTAGGAGGGTATGTTCTTCCGGATGTGGTGGCTGAGGATATCCTCGAGATCCATGAAAGTCGGCATCCAGTGGTCGAGCATTTCCTGAAGGGTGAGCGCTTCGTTAGCAATGATTCTATCTTTGAAGAAGGAGAGCGTATCCGCCTCCTGACCGGACCGAACATGTCGGGGAAGAGCACTTTCTTGCGGCAGGTGGCATTGATTGTGCTGATGGCACAAATGGGCAGCTTCGTACCTGCAGCTTCTGCCCGTATTGGGCTGGTGGACCGCATATTCACCCGTATCGGGGCACAGGACGAGATCTATTCAGGGCAGTCAACCTTCATGGTCGAAATGGTCGAGACAGCCAACATCTTGCACCATGCCACCAACCGCTCACTGCTCATTTTAGATGAGATTGGGCGCGGCACGAGCACGTATGACGGAGTGTCCATTGCCTGGGCAGTTGTGGAATATATCCATAATCACCCGTCTTTGCGTGCGAAAACGCTTTTTGCCACTCATTATCACGAGCTGACCCAGCTTTCAGACCTGTTACCAGGGGTCCGCAACTACAATGTCGCCGTCAATGAAAGCGGTGGTCAGGTAGTATTTTTACATAAAATCATCCCCGGCGGGGCAGACCGATCTTACGGCATTCACGTCGGGCAACTGGCCGGCCTACCTTCCCCCGTAGTACAGCGGGCCGAGCAGATCCTGCTCCAGCTTGAGAAATCCTCCGGTAAGGCAATCAAAATTGACCCGGAAATTCCCCACCAGATGGCGCTATTCCCTGAAACGAACCCCCTGTTAGATGAATTAAAAGAGCTGGATATCAATGGTTTACCTCCAATTGAAGCACTAAACAAGCTATATGAGTGGAAGAAAAGGTTTTTAAATTTAGTATAGGAAATATATTAATGGGTTGGTGCTAAAAATCAGGATTATGCATTAAAGAAGTTAATGTATAAAATATCCAGAACTAAGCTTTTTAGATATTCTATTATCGCTCTAGTGATAATAAATGTAACCATTGTTGAATTAAACATTGGAGTATGGGTAAAATTAATTCAGCAACGATCTTATATTGCTTCAGACTTCACGAATTTTTATACTGCCTTTGCGATAATTTGGAATGGCGAAGGCAGCAATTTATATACGCCAGGATTTCAAGCTCAATATCAACAAGAACTTTTAAATGGTTATTTCCTTCAACAAAGTGTACTTCCACTTCCATATCCACCTTATTTTCCAATCTTTTTTTCACCTTTGTCACTCATTCCACTAGACACTGCGTATTTTATTTGGACACTTGGTCAAGTTCTTCTACTAATCTGGTTGTTTCATTTTTTAAATCATTATTTCGAGAATTGGAATAAACATGAGAAATTATTATTATCGTTGACAATCCTTGCTTTCTGGCCGTTGGCCTTAACAATAATTCACGGGCAAGTATCATTATTAATATTGGTCTTTACAACTCAATATTTTGTGTCCATTGAAAATTACCGCCTAAATACAGCAGGACTTTGGTTAGCGATGTTGTTAGCTAAACCACAAAGCCTTTTGATGCCAAGCATCATGACAATAAATAAACGATATTGGCGGGCGGGCGTTATTGCAGGAGTCGTAGGAGTAATTATCGTAATAATTTCAAGTCTAATTCTAGGTTATCAGTTATGGGTGGAGTACATTCGAATTTTACCAACCTTAACGGGTTATTTTGGAAAATATGGATTTTATCCTGATCTCCACTACACACTTAGAGGAATCTTGTCAAATATCTTAGGATACTCCCACGCCACCATCATTAATTCGATTAGTATGGTTGCACTAATAATAGGCACAATTGTACTAATCATGTTATGGAAAGAAGGAATACCAGGCAACAACCCAAAATTTAAGTTGTATTTTAGTTTCACTATCTTACTATCTGCTTTTTTAAATTTGCATACAATTCCTCATGATGACGTAATCTTGATCCTTCCAGTAGCTCTATTTTATGATTATCTTAGGATTAATAATTATCCAAAAAGAGCTTATTCTATATTAGTTCTTATTAGCCCAGCTGTCTTTTTCGTTGCTGCATTTAGCAGTTTTAACTTTTTCGGCATAATTCGTCCACCAGTGATTATTATTTTGATATTCCTAGTCTGGATACTATATTATCTTATGAAGGAGTTTCGGAAACCGAGTAAAAATGGAATAATTACATAATTCAACTCAAACATAATAAACACTATTAAGCAAAGTCATGGAAACCGTTATATAGGTAATCAAGAAACGATATGTTAAAAAACATATTAAATAATGAAACGATTGGCGAAAAGGAGTCACTATTAATTAGTATCAGAAAGAAAACAATCTCTTTCATCTTTGTGTTTCTAGTTCTTATAAATATTAGCCTAATTTTCATAAATATTGGAATTTGGATTATTGCTGCGCGTCAAAAACTATTTATAGCGGCAGATTTTACTAATTTATACACCGGATTTACTATGATTAAGGAAGGTGATGGAGCGAGATTATATGACCTAGACACACAAGCTAAGTATCAACAGGCTATTTTAAGTGGATTAACTTTTGAGAATGGATTACTCCCTTATCTTAATCCACCATTTATTGCACTCATATTTTCTCCCATTTCCTTGTTGAATATAAATGCTGCTTTTTATCTATGGAGTTTTTTTGAACTTGGTCTCCTAGCTTGGTTGATTTATTTACTACACCGCACATTCGCAGATTGGAATACCCAAGAGAAGACTATCCTTATTATCAGCTTATTAGCATTTTGGCCTTTGGCAAACACGTTTATGCTAGGCCAATTTTCATTATTATTTTTGATCTGCTTCCTCCAACTCTATATTGCTATGAGAAATAACAACAAAATTATTGCCGGATTGTGGATGTTTATGTTAATCATAAAACCTCAGTCACTATTCCTGCCAGGGGGCATGACTATGAATAAACGATATATACACGTGGCGATTTCCGCAGTTATTATTTGCATTATGGTAATAATCTTTTCAAGTCTGTTATTCGGTTTTAATTCTTGGGTGAAATATTTTCAAGTTCTTCCTATTATGAGTAGATACTTCGGTGAATATGGATTTTATCCCGACATTCAATATACATTACGGGGAATCCTCACGAATATCCTTGGATATTCTCATGCTTCTATCATAAATACATTAGCCGTCATAGCTCTTGCTGGGGGGATGATATTGATTTGGTTATTATGGAAACGGGCTGTATTTGAAAACAACTTCAGGTTTGAGTTATATTTTGCTTTCACTATCTCATTTACGGCATTATTAAGTCTGCATATGTATCCACATGATGATTTGATCCTGGTTCTACCTGCGGCTTTATTATATGATTACTTAATCAAAAATAATTATCCGCGAAAAGCATATTCCATTTTAGTACTTATTAGCCCGGTTATATTTTTTATATCGGCATTCAGTAAATTTAGCATATTAAGTATTCTCCGCCCACCGGTGATAGTTATATTGATATTTCTAGGCTGGACGATTTATTATTTACTAAAGGATCATCGGATAGATATAAAAAGCATTGCATCAAGCGAGATTATCAGTACGTAAATTTTTTCATCTAGAATTTGCCTTGGTCTATACAATCTTGGTAAATTGATAATAATATTTATCTAGGAACTCTTGATGGTCACCTTTTCGGGCTCGATCTCGAAATACTAGTAGCCAGAATCGCCAATTCTATATTCGAGATACAAATAGTTTGGTTCCCTATTCACTTTGATCAGCTCGAGTGGGTATTTAGGACCAATGGTGACCCGCTCTGGAACCCAATTACCCTGGACAGTAGATTCGTAGCCTTTAGGCGGCTCGAGGAGCCGCTGAATATCTGTCTCCTGTAATAGGAGGCGCAAGATCGCCTCAGGGGAATCCACCGACCAGAGCAAGGTGGCTGTGGAATGAGTATCCAGCTCTTCAACGCGTTCTTCTTTGTTCAGTTCCCACTGTACGGGTGACCAGATACCCGGTAACCCGTCTGTGTTCATTGTACGGGGTCGATAATACCTGACATATTCAGCCTCCATACTTATTGTATGATTCCTAATATAAGGTTACTTCGGGCGCCTCATTCTAACAAGGCTTCAACCGAGCAAAATTGAATAGAGCCACCAGTAATAACACTTTCATGATTCAAATTGATTGTGGTAAACTAAGCGGTTGGGTTTGTGCCATTAATGTGAAATAAACTACAGTTACTGTAGAGTATGATTGCAAATAGGAGACCGAATATGGCTGAAAAGAAGTGGGTGTATGCATTCGATGAAGTAAACCTGGTTGAGCAATATGTTGGTGGAAGCTGGGAAGGTGTTCGAGGGTTGTTGGGTGGCAAGGGTTCGGGGTTGGCAGATATGACTCGGGCTGAGGTACCGGTGCCTCCCGGTTTTACCGTGACCACCGAAGCGTGCAATTTTTACCAGGCGGAAGGCAAATTTCCTGCGCAAATGTGGGAGCAGGAGCTGGAAGCCCTCGAGAAAGTCGAGCGCCAAACGGGTAAGAAATTCGGTGACCCGAGCAACCCGTTGCTGGTATCCTGCCGGTCGGGGGCTAAGTTCTCCATGCCAGGGATGATGGATACGGTGCTCAATATTGGGTTAACCGATGCAACTGCCGAAGGTTTGGTGAAGCTGACCAATAACCCGCGCTTTGTGTATGACTCATACCGCAGGCTGGTCGAAATGTTCGGCACAGTTGTGTTGGGAATTGCTGATGAGACATTTGAGGAACCTTTAGCCGAATACAAGCAGAAAAAAGGTTATAAGCTGGACACCGAGATGAAGGCTGAGGATTGGAAAGCCATCACCGTGACATTTAAAGCTGTGGTCAAAAAAGAATATGGCAAGGACTTTCCACAAGATCCGAAAGAGCAGCTCAAGCTGGCAACTGAGGCGGTTTTTAAGTCTTGGAATGGTAAACGCGCTATAGATTACCGCCGGGCGACCAGCATCCCGGATGACCTGGGTACGGCGGTGAATATCGTCACCATGGTATTCGGTAATATGGGTGATGACTCTGGCACAGGCGTGGCTTTCACACGTGACCCTTCCACAGGGGACCGCAAGATGTTTGGCGAGTACCTGCTGAATGCCCAGGGAGAAGATGTGGTTGCCGGTATCCGCAATGCGGAGCAGATCGAGCGGTTGAATAACAATCTCCCCGAAGCTTATCGCCAGTTCATGGATATCACCAGTAAGCTCGAAAAGCATTACCACGATATGCAGGACGTGGAATTCACCATCGAGCATGGCAAGCTGTGGATGTTGCAGACCCGCAGCGGTAAACGGACTGCGCTCGCAGCAGTAAAGATTGCTGTGGATATGGCCAATGAAGGGTTAATCACGAAAGAAGAAGCCATCCTGCGTGTCACTCCTGAGCAGGTGGATACTCTGCTTCACCCACAATACGATGGTAAAGCCAAGGAAGTAGCTAAAAAAGACGGACGTCTATATGCCAAAGGGGTCAACGCTTCCCCAGGCGCAGCAGTGGGACGGGTGTATTTCGATGCTAATACTGCCGAAAAGTATGCCAAGCAGGAGAAGCAGGACGTGATCATGGTGCGCCCATTCACCAAGCCGGATGACGTTCATGGTATGATCGCCGCTAAAGGTGTCCTAACCAGTGAAGGTGGAGCCACATCCCATGCAGCAGTAGTAGCACGACAGTTTGGCATCCCGTGCGTGGTGGGTGCTTCGATGATCAAGATCGACCTCGAAAACCGGCAGATGTCAGTGGATGGCAAGCTGGTTAAGGAAGGAGATTGGATTTCTGTCGATGGGACCACGGGTGAAGTGTATCTAGGCCAGATTCCAACTATGGCTGTAAGTCTTGAGGAGCAAACCGACTTGTTGACGCTGTTGACCTGGGCGGATGAGATCTGCGCCAGGCCTGGGATGCGGAAATTTGCACCCGGCTGGCCCACGAGAGGCTTGCAGGTGTGGGCAAATGCCGATTACCCGAAGGATGCGCAACGTGCACGAACATATGGCGCGGTCGGGATCGGGTTGTGCCGCACTGAGCACATGTTCTTTGAAAAAGAGCGCCTGCCCATCGTGCAGCGAATGATCCTGGCGGAAAATCCGGAGGATCGCAAATCTGCATTGGATGAATTATTACCTTATCAAAGGGCAGATTTTGATGGCTTATTCCGCGCAATGGACGGCTACCCAGTGATCATCCGCCTGATCGATCCACCCCTGCACGAGTTCATGCCGGATGAGGAAGCACTATTCGAAGACGTAGTTACCATGCGGGTGAAGGGTGAAACCAAGGGCTTAGCTGAAAAAGAGCGCCTGCTGGCAGATATCCGGGGAATGCACGAGAGCAACCCGATGATGGGCCTGCGGGGAGTCCGTCTGTCCATCTATATGCCCCAAATCGTCGAGATGCAGGTGCGTGCGATCTTCGAAGCGGCAGCCGATTGTACTTTGGCTGGAATTGTCGTCAAACCCGAGGTGATGATCCCGTTGACAGGCACGGTGAATGAATTGAAGTGGATCCAGCCGCGCCTGATCAAGATTGCTGATGATGTGATGAAAGAGAAGAAAGTCAATTTCACGTATAAATTTGGCACAATGATCGAGATCCCACGCGCTGCGGTGACTGCGGAAGAGATCGCTGAGTATGCTGAGTTCTTCTCCTTCGGAACGAATGACCTTACCCAGATGACCTTCGGTTACAGCCGGGATGATGCCGAGCGCAACTTCCTAGTAACCTATATTGCCGAGGGCATCTTGCCGAAGAACCCCTTCCAGACGATAGACCGGGCTGGGGTAGGTCGGTTGATGCGCATGGCGATCGAGGATGGGCGCAAGACACGACCGGAGCTCGAAGTGGGTATCTGCGGTGAGCATGGTGGTGATCCTGATTCGATCGATTTCTGCCACATCGCCGGTAATAATTATGTGAGCTGTTCCCCGTTCCGCGTGCCGATTGCTAGATTAGCTGCAGCACATTCTGCCCTGAAGCACAGTGGCAAGGCATTGGCGGAGGATAAGTAATCTGATTGATTGGAGACTAAGAACTGGTCGCGACCAGCCCCTACAGTTTTTCGGGCTGCCCAGGAGTAATCTGGGCAGCCCTTTTTTATGGATCGGGGTAATTGAATTTGAAAAAAAATAAATCGAAACAATTCTTTTTATTTCGTAAAACGTTGCATTAAGTCTGGAATATCGGGTGGTAAAAATGGATATGTAAGAGTTGTATATTTCCACGACCATATGTAATTACTCACCAGGACCCCCTCCTACCTCCCCCAAATTCCAAAGAGCGGAATTTAGGGGAGGAGAATCACCGTCAATACTCGAAATGAATGAAATTGTTGTCATGATGTGACTGGACAAAGCGAGGAAAAAAGAATCAGATTGCGATTGAATAAGACTGAATGAAAATATATATAGATACCAATGGGTAGGGGTGAGTAATTACGACCATATTATAGCACTGATGTTCTATTCTACAAGAGGTTTAAGAAGATTTAAGAATCTAATAAAGATAATATATCGGGATTTGTTTTGATAACAATGTGAATAATAGTTGGGTTGAGCATAATTCGCTCAACCCGGTATGAGAATAAACCGGGTAGCCCCAACCTACGTACTAACTACAGAAATGTCCAGATTCGATAATCCCGCTTCAAAAATCAACCATGGGTCACGATTGCGGAATCACAAAGACAACGATACCAAGCAATGCCAGAAAGACCGTGAATAATGCTACGAACCAGATATGAATCACTGACAACACCAGACCGACCACGATCACCACAGAAATAAAAATCATCCAAGCTGATCTTGATCGCATCGCAGGGTTGGCCAAGTTGCGATACCTGAACCAGAGCCATAAACCGATACCCAGGCCGAGCACGGTTAAGAAAAGCAGGGCATAATATAGCTCAGGACCGCCCTTGAACGGTAAGTTGAGAACAACCGTTCCGCAGGTGGATTCATGACGGCCGTTGGGGATGAACGCCCAGGTAAATACTCTGGCGAAAATGAAATTGCCACGGTCGATGTTCTGTTCGCCCACCTGCCAGGTGAGCTTGCGGATCTCACCAGGTGCCAGTTCCGGGTGCTGGACGCTGGAGTCTATGAGGAGGGGAGAACTGAACTGGGATTCAACATTATATTTCAGGTTGCGGTTAAGGGTATTGTGCAGCTGAATGGTGACATTCTCTTGGTCCATGACGGTCATCAAGACTGGGCAGCTAAGCGAAACCAGCTTAGGATAACCGTAGTTGTAAAAGCCATATTGGGATGCTTCAAAGTCGGGTACAGCTCTCAGCAAGGTGAGGAGTAGACCCAATAGGATGGCAATTGAGAATAGGATCATCCCCAATCGGCGCAGGGTTTGTTTTCGTTGAGCCAAGCGAGTTCCTCCCTACAAACGCCACTTCCCCCCGAACAGGGTTAAACGGAGGTGGGAGCGATGGTTCTGGTTGGTTCCTGTGCGCTGGAAGTGACCTTCTCAACTTTCAGCTCACCTCGAGAGAAAGCAGCACCCTGATCCAATGCATCCAGGTTGCTTTTGAGCAATTTTTTATGGCGCTCGGGTAAATGGGCACTTAAGGAGATCTTGATATCCTTTAATGGCAGAATAGGAAGCTTATCCAACAGTGCTCCGAGCATAACCATGTTCAGTAAACGGCGCGGGCCAATCATCTCAGCGATTTCCTGGGCGGGGATCATCAACCAGATGATATCGGTGCGTGCAGGGTCGCGATTCACCAGGGACGAATTGACGATCAGCACTCCGCCAGGTGTGACCAGCGGCTCAAACTTATCCAGTGAAGGGAGATTCATCACAACGGCTGCTTTGGGATGCTTAACGGTCGGTGAGCCGATCTCTTCATCAGCGATGACGACAGTACAGTTTGCTGTACCACCGCGCATTTCCGGTCCGTAGGAAGGCATCCAGGTTACATCATGCCCGGCATCCATAGCGGCAAAAGCCAGGACCTGACCAGCGAAAAGGACACCCTGCCCACCAAACCCTGCAAAGATCACATCAGCTTGCATCTCTTTATACCTTTCCTCGACCTTTCCTATACTTTGAATCCATCGAGCCCGGATGACACTTTAAAATCCTGGATGGGGTACATGGGGATCATGTGCTCTTCAAGCCAGGTCAATGATTCCTGAACGGTCATGCCCCAGTTCGTATTGCACGTAGACAGCAGCTCGACCATGGAAAAACCCAGGCCGCGTTTTTGGGTTTCGAATGCAGTGCGGATAGCTTTCTTGGCCAGACGGATATTCTTGGGGTCGTGCAAGCTTCGGCGGACGACATATCCGGCGCCATCCATCCTGGAGAGCACCTCAGACATATGCAGAGGATAGCCCATGGTTTCCACATCACGCCCATTGGGGGATGTAGTGGTTTTCTGTCCGGGCAGGGAGGTGGGTGCCATCTGTCCACCGGTCATGCCGAAAATGGCATTATTGATGAAGATAACCGTGATGTTCTCGCCGCGACCAGCGACATGCATGATCTCACTCATGCCGATGGATGCCAGATCACCATCACCCTGGTAGGTGAAGACGAAGCGGTCCGGAAGGACGCGTTTGATGCCAGTAGCCATAGCGGGGGCGCGGCCATGAGCAGCCTCAACCCAATCAAATGTGAAATAATTATACGCAAACACTGAACAACCCACAGGTGCCACGCCGATGGTTTTCTCACGAATGTCCATCTCGTCTAATACTTCGGCGATCAAGCGGTGAGCGATGCCATGGGTGCAACCCGGGCAATAGTGTGTAGGTGTTTGTGATAAGGAGGGCGGTCGTGAATATACGGTTTGTACTTCGGTCCTCATAATATTATCCATTATTTCAACCTCATCTCTAAGATAATGTGATCACACCGTCTTTAAGGCGCTGCATCCAGCGGGCGCGGGGGTCACCATCGGGTGACCTAGGTTCATGGGCTAAACGTCTGATCTCGCCGAGGATTTCATCGGGATAGGGCACAATCCCACCCAGGCGAGCGTAGAACTCAATGGGTACCCGCCCTTTAACGGCCATCTTTACATCTTCCAGCATCTGCCCGGTGTTCATCTCGGTGACGAGGATGCCCTGTGTTGACTCGACCAGTTCTTCAATTTGGGGGAATGGAAATGGACTGAGGGAGATGGGGCGGAACAACCCGACCTTGATGCCTTCTGCGCGAGCGTTACGCACGGCAGTGAGGGCAATCCGACCAGCGGTACCGAAACCGATTACGACGAATTCAGCGTCGTCGAGGTAGTATTCCTTGTAGCGTACTTCATTGGCCTGGATACGGTACCAGGTGTTGAGAATTTTGTGGTTATAGACTTCCTCAAGAGTAGGATCGATCAAGATCGAAGTAAGGATGCGCTGGTCTCGGTTCAAGCAACCGTCGGTCGCCCAATCGGGTGTGGTGGTGCGGAGAGGCCGCATTTCAGGCAACTCAGCGGGTTCCATCATCTGACCTATGCTGCCGTCTGCCATGACCATGCAGATATTGCGGTACTTTTCTGCCAGGTCGAACGCCAGAACGGTCAGATCGATTGCCTCCTGGACAGAAGCGGGAGCGAGGACAATTGGGTGATAATCTCCGTGACCACCACCATGTACCAGCTGGTTATAGTCACCCTGAGAGGGGGCAATATTGCCCAGGCCAGGGCCCCCACGAACGACGTCGATCAGTACCATGGGAACTTCAGTTCCGGCGATATAAGACAGCCCTTCCATCATAAGGCTCACCCCTGGACTGGAAGAGGAGGTCATCACACGTGATCCGGTGCAGGCAGCGCCATAAACCATGTTTATCGCGGCGACTTCGCTTTCAGCCTGAAGAAATACACGTTTCAGCTCCGGCATGCGGGAAGACATCCACTCCAATAACTCCGTCTGGGGAGTGATTGGGTAGCCAAAATACGCTTCCACACCAGCGCGTACGGCTGCTTCAGCCATGGCGAAATTACCTTCGAGAAATTCTTTTGCCATGAGATTCTCCTAGGGTACTGGCGTGGCGGTTTTGGCGGTTTTTACAGGCGCCTCACGGAAGACCGAAAGAGCAGCTTCGGGGCAGATAATTGCACAGATACCACAGCCTGTGCAGCCATCCTTGGTCAGTATGACAGGATGATAACCCTTAGGTGTCAACCTCTCCATATCCAGCGCCATGACATGCTGAGGACATTCGTTGATGCACAGCTCACAACCTTTACAAAATATCTCATCGACCTCAATCCATCCCTTGACGGGCATAGCCATACCTCCTAAGGTGATTAAACATTACAGTGTAAAATATTCGGATAGATTCAACCAAGATTATCGTCAATTATAAAGCATGCTACCAGTGTATACTGTCATATTACACAAGATACAAAAGTACTTAGATTAAGCTGTTGACAGGAAAAAACATCCCTATTATAATTCAGCCCGCACTGCCCCGGCAGCCTAGCTGGGGCACTTATTTGTCATATGCCAGTCTATCTGGCTATGAAAAAACTGAAATCGCCAGTGAGCTAGTAGGTTGGCAAACTAATCCCCAACTTCCCCGAAGTGCCGGCGTGAGATAGGAAAACTGTAAGAGACAGTGACTATCACCGATACACGCGGACCTTCCGGCGAAGTGAAGCTTGGAGGAAGCTTATGAAGTATGCAATTGTTGAGGATGGCGGAAAACAATATCGAGCCGTCATCGGTGAATCCATCGACGTGGACCTATTTCCATTAGAGGTGGGTGAAGAGATCGACATGGAGAAGGTTCTGCTCATCTCTGACGGTGAGAACATTAAGGTCGGAACCCCCTTCGTCAAGGGTGCGAAAATCCAGGCAACGGTACTCGCGCAGGTTAAAGGCCCAAAGGTGATCGTATTCAAATATATGGCCAAGGAGCGGATCCGCACCAAGACGGGACACCGACAAAAATATACACGGGTTCGTATCGATGCGATTTCCGAGGAGTAGGAGATAAAAAATGGCACACAAAAAAGGTGGCGGCTCCAGCCGCAACGGACGCGACAGCCAGGGTCAACGGTTGGGCGTAAAAAAGTACGGTGGTGAGTTTGTCAAAGCCGGCAATATCTTGGTCCGGCAGCACGGCACACATATTAAACCCGGCAACAATGTGATGGTTGGCAAAGATTTTACACTATTTGCCGTTATCGATGGATACGTCCTATATGAAACCATCCGTGATGACCGCAAGTTGGTAAGTGTTTTACCAGCAGAAGCGACTTAAGTTATTAAAAGTAGTGAAAGGATTATGATTATGAAGGCAGGTATTCATCCGGAATATTATCCAGATGCGCAGGTCATTTGCGCCTGTGGCAACACCTGGACAACTGGTTCCACCAAGAAAGTGATCCATACTGACGTATGTTCAAACTGTCATCCATTCTTCACCGGTGAGCAGCGCATCGTCGACACCGAGGGGCAGGTTGACCGCTTCTATAAAAAGCTGCAGGTCCGCCAGCAATATATCGATGACAAATCTGCACGAGAGAGTGCCCGGACTTCACCCGAGCGGCCAATCACCGAGCTTGGTCTTGGCACACGAGCGACAGAAGCCCTAACGAAAGCTAACATCACCAAGGTTGGGCAGGTGATGGAGGTACTAGAAAAAGGCGAAGCTGGGATCCTGGCTGTAGACGGATTTGGCCGGAAGTCACTGGCTGATCTCAAGAAGCATCTACGCCAGTTAGGTTATGAACTGCCTGAAGCGGCACAGGAAATTGTCGTTTAAGCTTGCGGCTCAACCAATATCAGTTAAACTTAACAGGCAGATGCTTCCCGCGTCTGCCTGTTTGCTAAGAAAAGCCGTTCTTATCTGAGGCAATGAGTCAATCATAGCAGGAGGAGAAGATGGAACATCGAATAGGATCGGTAGAAGTCATCACAGGCTCGATGTTTTGTGGAAAAACTGATGAGCTGATCCGTCGGCTACGGCGGGCGACTATTGCACGGCAAAAAGTGCAAGTTTTCAAACCGGCGATCGATTTTAGATATGCAGTGCGAAAAGTTACTTCGCATGCAGGGACTGATTTTGAAGCCATTCCGATTGAACAAGCCAGTGATATCTTTTCTCACCTTGAGAGTGATACGACCGTAGTGGCGATCGATGAGGCTCAGTTTTTCGATGACAAGATCATCGATATCATACAGAAGCTGGCAGACCAGGGAATGCGGGTGATCGTGGCGGGATTAGACACTGATTTTCGAGGTGAGCCGTTTGGGCCGATGCCTGTGCTGATGGCTAAGGCGGAACACGTGGAAAAGCTGCAAGCAATCTGCATGGTGTGCGGGGAACCAGCCTCGCGCACACAAAGGATCATTAATGGGAAGCCAGCGAGGTACGATGAGCCAGTGGTCATTATTGGAGCAGCAGAAATGTACGAAGCACGCTGTCGTAAACACCATGAGGTACCCAAGGAGTGAGGTATGCAGGACTATCATGAATTCTTGGAGGAAGTGTTGATCCCGGAGGAGGTTTTACAGAAACGAATCGCTGAGCTCGGGGCGGAGATTAGCCGGGATTATCAGGGCGAAGAGCTGCTGCTGGTGTGCATTCTGCGCGGAGGGGTGATGTTCCTGACAGACCTGATGCGCCATATCACAATACCCCACATGATCGATTTCATGTCAGTATCATCCTATGGTGTTGGGGCGAGGCGCTCGCGGGGACAATCGCGTATCACGCTGGACCTTAATACCGACATCCATAACATGCATGTGTTGTTGATTGAGGATATTGTGGATAGCGGCTATACCGTCAAAGCGGTGTTGGAATTGTTGAGCGGAAGAGAGCCAAAAAGCTTGAAAGTGTGTGCGTTACTCGACAAGGTTGAACGGCGGGAAGTGGACGTGCGCATCGACTACCACGGATTTGTGATCCCAGACAAGTTCGTGTTTGGGTATGGATTGGACGCAGATGAATATTACCGGAACCTGCCTTTTATTGGAGTATTGGCAGCTGAGAAATATGACCCGGGCGATTAATGGTGGGTTAGAATGATTCTAGCCCGCTGATTGGGCACCTGGATGGATGATTTACAAGCCAGATTAAGCCAACCGCTGTTGGAGCGGATCATACCCTTGTTACCCAAGGACGTGCCTATTTACCTTGTGGGCGGTGCGGTAAGAGATACATTCCTCAACCGCCAAAGCTATGACCTGGACTTCGCCACAGGTGGCGATTCTTTGCAGATGGCGCGCAGGCTGGCAGATAACCTGGGGGCAGCATATTTCCCTCTGGATAGCGCAAGAAAAGTGGCCAGGGTAGTTCTAAGCCCTCGTCAGGATTTTATTTCCCCAGGAAAAAACCTGATCCGGGTTGATTTTTCAGCTTTTCAAGGGGCAGACCTAACAGCTGATTTGATGGGGAGGGACTTCACTGTTAACGCGATGGCTGTGGAGGTGCACCAGCTACAAACTCTGGTGGACCCGCTTGGAGGTGCAGCGGACCTGGCAGCCAAACGCCTGCGGGTGTGTTCACCGAGTGCATTCCTGGATGACCCGGTAAGAATCTTGAGAGCAGTGCGATTTTCGGAGGACCTCGAGCTCACTATCTTGCCTGACACGATCCACTTAATGAGCGAAGCTGTCCCACTTCTACGCCAAGTTTCAATGGAGAGGTTGCGAGATGAGCTGTTTAAGATGCTGGCGATATCACATCCAGCCACATCCATGCGCATACTCGATAGGCTGACTGTGTTGGATTATTTGCTGCCAGAAGTTGGCAGACTAAAGGAAGTGCAGCAGTCCAAACCACACATCATGGATGCATGGAACCATACGTTGGACGTATTATCGCAACTTGAAACACTGCTTGAAGTGCTGGGGCCGGATTACAACCCGGATAAAACGTATAATCTGATCATGGGTCTGGTTGTTACGAAGCTCGGGCAGTACCGGCAGGAAATTGCTGAGCATCTACGAAATGCTCTGAACCCAGAAAGACCTCACCGCGGACTATTGATCCTGGCAGGGTTGTACCATGACGTGGGTAAGCAAGCAAGTCAGTCTGTGGATGGTGAGAGGAAAATCAGGTTTCTCGGGCATGACCAGATTGGCGGACAGCAGGTCTATCAACGCGGGCAGGCACTCAGGCTGAGCAACCTGGAAATTGACCGCCTGGTCACCATTGTGGGGCACCATATGCGCCCGTCGTTGCTATCGCATACTGAAGAATTACCAACGAGGAAGGCGATATACCACTTTTTCCGTGACACTGGGGCTGCCGGGATTGATATCTGCATACTATCGCTGGCTGATATGTTGGCCACATATGGACCGACACTTCCCCAGGATCGCTGGGCGAGGCACCTGAATGTGGTACAAGCCATGCTGGGGGCGTGGTGGGATGAGAAAGAAGAGCTTGTCCTTCCAGCAGCGGTGATCGACGGT
>JBGOXS010000006.1:0-101779 GCA_041479245.1 Anaerolineae bacterium | reverse complement strand
GCCGCTGGCTGGCAGGCTTTCCAAGACGCCACCGGCATCCTTGTCCAATATGTCGGTGACAAGCAATTCGAAGCGCGCATCTCCATTTCCATAGACGCTGGTCAGGCCCCCGACATTGCCGACTTCCCTCAGCCGGCGAAGGCGGCGACCTTTGTCGCGCAGGGCAAGATCATTGACGTAAGCACCTTCATCCCTGCGGACTGGCTGACAAAGCAGTATAACCAGAGTTGGTTGGACATGGCTACCATGACGAGCCCGACTGGCCCGATCATGGCCGGTGTATGGAACCGCACCAGTGTCAAGAGCCTGGTTTGGTATCCGAAAGCCAAGTTCGACGCTGCTGGGTACAAAGTCCCGACGACCTGGGATGAAATGCTCGCACTTTCCGATCAGATCGTGGCAGATGGCGATACACCCTGGTGCATCGGCATTGAATCCGGTGCAGCTACAGGCTGGCCAGCCACCGACTGGATGGAAGACGTCATGTTGCGCACCACTACGCCGGAAAACTACGACAAATGGGTGGCGGGCACGTTGAAATTTGAATCACCCGAGGTGAAGAACGCGGCTGAGATCATTGGCAATATCTGGTTCAAGGATGGCTACGTATATGGTGGGAGAGATGCCATCGTCTCAACCTTCTTCGGTACTTCTCCGACCGGTTTGTTCACCGATCCACCCCAGTGCTGGCTGCACCGTCAGGCGAACTTTATTACCGGTTTCTTCCCTCCCACTGCCGTACCGGGCGTCGACTTTGATTTCTTCTACCTGCCGCCTATTGACGCGCAATATGGTAAGCCGGTATTGACAGCTGGTGACATCTATGTGATGTTCAATGATCGGCCCGAAGTACGCGCCCTGATGGAGTACTTCACCCTGGCGCAATCGGTCTCTGGTTTCTTGACGCAAGGCGGTGCCTTTGCCGTTCAGAAGGATGCCAAACCCGAAATGTACGCCATTCCGCTGGATGCCGCAGTTGCCCAGGTGCTTGCTGATGCAACTGCCTTCCGTTTTGACGGCTCAGACTTGATGCCGAACGAAGTCGGTTCTGGTTCCTTCTGGAAAGGCATGACCGACTGGGTTTCCGGCGCTGCCGACCTGGATACAGTACTAAAAGAAATTGATGCTTCCTGGCCGAAGAAATAGTTAACATTTGATACAATTAGGCTGCCAGTCTAAACAGGGCTGGCAGCCTTCTTGTATTTGATTCGTCAGCGTTCTCTCCTTATCAGCTTTTTCATGAGAGAAAGGAGACTCCTTTGGCTACTCCGCAACAGGTTTTAAAAAGGGAACCAAAAGCGGTCAATAAAGTGATCGCCTGGTTCCTGCGTTTTGGGCTGACCATTCTCATCATGGTGGTCGCCTTCTTTTTATTGTATCAAGGCTTTCTCTTTCTTCGCGCTGGAAATGCCCCCAAGTGGGTGATGGCGCTGGCGGCCATCGTGTGGGGGGTCGGAGGCATCGCAATTTTATATTACATCTTCAACGCACTGGTTGAGTTACTCTCGGTGACATGGACCAGACGGCTCCAGCCATTGGTTTTTGTGGGACCGGCGATCGCCATGTTGCTGTGGTTTCTAGCATTGCCTACCCTGCGTACCTTCTATCTCAGCATGTTTGGCCGCTATGGACCTCCGTCTTCGCCGCTCAGCCTGCTCTTCACGGCTCCGAAGGAATACTTTGCCGCGCTTTCGACCCAATTCGTTGGTTTGGACAACTATGTTGCCGTCTTCACCGATCGCTTGATGCTCGGTGCTCTCCGCAACAATATTCTCTTCTGGATCGCGATTGCCACACCGCTTACCGTCATCGCCGGGTTGCTGATCGCTGTATTGGCAGATCGTAGTAAATTCGAGCGTACAGCCAAATCCTTGATCTTCATGCCCATGGCGATCTCTTTCGTTGGCGCCAGTGTGATCTGGAATTTCATTTACGAGGTCAATCCGCCAGATACGCCGCAGATCGGACTGCTCAATGCGATTGTAGTCGCTTTGGGCGGACAGTCACATGGTTGGACGAATTACGTTGCCATTGCTCCCTGGAACAACCTCTTTCTGGTCATCATTGTCGTCTGGCTTCAGGCGGGGTATGCCATGGTGCTTTTCTCAGCCGCCATCAAAGGTATTCCTGAAGAGATAATAGAGGCAGCTCGTGTGGATGGCGCTACCGAGATCCAAACCTTTTTCAACATTATGATTCCCCAAATCCAAGGGACGATCATCGCTGTCACCACCACGATCATCATCTTCACACTGAAGATATTCGATGTGGTTTGGGTAATGACTGGAGGTCAGTTCGGTACTGATGTGATCGCCACTCAGTTCTACCGGCAATCATTCATCAACCGCAACTCCGGCTTCGGCTCGGCCATTGCCATCGTTTTGCTTGTCGCCGTCATTCCGGTGATGATTTACAACTTACGCCAGATGAGAGCGCAGGAGACATTCCGATGAAAAAGGCTAGCACTCAAAAGTTCGCAAGGGCTTTCCAGGTTAACACCATCCTGGCTGTCATCGTTGTGCTGTGGATGATCCCCGTCATCGGCGTGTTTGTTTCATCGTTCAGACAACGTTTTGATATCCAGACTACACCCTGGTGGTATGTTTTTCCTCATCGCGCCTGGGTCGCGACGAAGACGATTGACCCGCGCCAAGCTGGTTTAGACGCCAACGGTCCGATGACGGTGGAAGGGGTGACAGCGACATTCGAAGAAATGCGCGCCGGGGTCGAAGAAGGAAATAAACGCCTGATCTGGATCGGCAATCGGCGAATAGGTAACATTCAAATTCAAGAGAAGAAGTGGACGATCACGGCCAATCTAAGCCTGGACAACTATCGGCAGATCCTGCAACAAAAGGATGTGGTAATCAAGCACGCGGATGGAACTTTGGAAACTGTACGTAGCGATGATTTTTCAAGTGCCTTGCTCAACAGCCTGACGGTTACCATCCCCGCCACAGTAATTCCGATCCTGATCGCCGCCTTCGCGGCCTATGGCTTTGCCTGGATGAACTTTCCGGGTAAACGCTTCTGGTTCATTTTAGTTGTAGCGCTGCTGGTTGTGCCCCTGCAAATAGCATTAGTCCCTGTATTGCGGGATTTTGCCGCCTTGCATATCAACGGTACGTTTTTGGGAATCTGGCTGGCACACACAGGTTTCGGCTTGCCTCTGGCCACATACTTGCTTTACAACTATATTCGCGCTTTGCCGCGCGAGACTCTTGAATCTGCCTTTATCGATGGCGCCTCTCATTTCACTGTCTTCACCCAGCTGGTGTTGCCCCTGTCAATTCCAGCCCTGGCTTCCTTTGCCATATTCCAATTTCTATGGGTTTGGAACGATTACCTGGTGGCGCTCGTTATCCTGGGACCTGACCCGAACACCCGGATAGTGACCGTGAATCTGGCAAACATAGTTGGTGACCGTGGGCAGGATTGGCACCTGCTGACAGCTGGAGCATTTATGACCATGATCATTCCGCTGATTGTCTTCTTCTTGCTTCAACGCTACTTTGTGCGTGGTCTGCTGGCCGGCTCAGTAAAGGGCTAACCCGATTTTGTGATCTCAAAAATCCTTTCCTTTGACTGGGCCTTATGGTTCTTTTGGATCATGGCCACCACCCTGGGATGGTTCTTTGGGGGATTAATTTCCTCCCCCCTAACCATCGTGATTTCCGGGTTTCTGGTTAGTATTTTTCAATGGCTGGTTTTACAGGGGCGGATTGCCCGCCCCTGGCGCTGGATTTTTTCCTCATTTTGCGGATGGACCATCGGATATTTCATTACATTCTATGGAGCCCTGCGGGAATTTGAGATATTTGATGGTGTGATAATTGGGTTGACTGTCGGAGTAGCGCAATGGGTGATACTGCGCAGCGAACTACACTGGGCAGGCTGGTGGATTATTTTCAGTATCGTTGGGTGGACCACTGGACTGACCTTGGCGCCCGGCGTTATGATTACAGGAACGATGGCCGGTATCCTGACCGGTATTGCCCTCGAAATCTTATTGCGGTATCCGAAGCTAAAAGAAACCCAACCTTAAGTGTCAAGATTGGATCAGATCGTATCGATCATCTTTGCTGGAATCCCTTATAAAAAGAATGGTGGATTTGCGTAATTGATTTACCATGAAACGTCATCTTTCCATGTTCCACGATTTTGAATGGGAACGCGGTTTTGCCACGCGATTTGATCTGGTGCGTGTGAAACAGGAACTTTGGAAGCGATTCAGAAATATGGACATTGGTTCAGTCATACATGAAACAGAATTCGCTGTCAACATGCGCCGACCCCGAAATTGCTTAAGCTCCTATACTTGGCTGAACACGACAGAGGAGCGTCACCGAGAGCTCACTAATTTGATATGATCACCAACCTTTGGTACAAAGATGCGGTTTTTTACGAACTCTCGTTGCGTTCCTTCATGGACAGCAATGGCGACGGAAAAGGTGACCTGACTGGTCTGGCCCAAAAACTAGACTACCTGGCAGAGCTGGGAGTGGATTGCATCTGGCTGAATCCAATTTACCCATCACCGCTTAAAGATGACGGGTATGATATCTCGGATTACTGCGCAATCCACCCCGATTTTGGAAGTATCGAGGATTTTAAACACCTTGTGAAGGCGACGCACCAAATGCAGATGCGCCTGATCATCGACCTGGTGGCGAACCATACCTCAGACCAGCATCCCTGGTTTCAGGCTGCCCGTAAGGACCGAACCTCACTATACCGTGAGTATTACGTCTGGTCTGATACCAACCAGAAATTCGCTAATGTACGCATCATTTTTGTTGATACCGAAAAGTCCAACTGGACTTGGGATGACCAGGCGGGTCAATTCTTCTGGCATCGCTTCTACTCTCACCAACCCGATTTAAACTATGACAGCCCGGCGGTCAGGCAGGAAATGCTGAAGGTGATGAAGTTCTGGCTTGACCTTGGCATTGATGGTTTTCGTGCCGATGCGGTCCCGTATCTCTTTGAACGCGAAGGCACCAATTGCGAGAACCTACCTGAGACCCATGCATATCTCAAGAAACTGCGCACTTTTATAAATAAGAATTATCCCGGTCGCATCCTGTTGTGTGAAGCCAACCAATGGCCCGAGGATGTTCGCCCGTATTTTGGCGATGGCGATGAATTCCACATGGCTTTTCACTTCCCCCTCATGCCGCGCATCTTCATGGCGCTCAAACGTGCCGATTCTGCTCCCATTCGCTGGGCATTGGATACCACGCCTCCCATCCCACCTGAGGCCCAGTGGTGCACCTTTCTGCGCAACCACGACGAGCTCACCTTGGAAATGGTGACGGAAGAGGAGCGCCAATGGATGTGGGACCAATACGCCCCTGAACCGCGTATGCGCTTGAATCTGGGCATCCGCCGCCGGCTGGCGCCCTTGCTGAATAATGATCGCAGGCTCATCGAGCTGGCCAATTCGCTCCTTTTCACTCTTCCCGGCGCCCCCATTATATATTACGGGGACGAGATTGGCATGGGTGATAACATTGCGCTCCCCGACAGAAATGGTGTGCGCACTCCCATGCAGTGGGATGATTCACCCTCTGCTGGCTTCTCAAAATCTGCTAGCCTGTTCTCGCCAGTCATCGATCAACCTCCGTACGGCTACCAAACGGTGAATGTAGCTGCTCAAATAGCTGACCCTACTTCACTATGGCACACCATTCAAAGGATGATTCAGCTGCGTAAGCAGCACTCCGCCTTTGGTGACGGCGACTTGACCTGGATTGAAGCGGGTACGGATGCCATCCTTGCTTTTTACCGCACCACCGATAATGAACGCTTGTTGATCATCCATAACCTGAGCCCAGATCCATTACGGGTATGCTTGGATCTAAAATATAACCAATCGAAATGGGCCAACCTATTAGTTGACCAACCGTATATTGCCGTGCAGGAGCATCTTCAGATTCACCTGTCTCCCTATGAATTCCTATGGCTGCATTAAGCATACCTCTGGATGAGAATACTTCAACCTCAGATAATGAATAAAGTATGCACCCTCAAATGTGGATAAATAAAAACAATCAGTAATTAAACGCAGGTGTGTAATAAAAACGCCTTTCAATCGATGTCGTGGACAAGCTGGGGATTGAACCTTTAGTTGATGCAATTGCAGATGGCTACACCGTGGAGAATCCCAAACCTGCCCGGACCTATTCCTGAACGCCGCGGCTCAGCTAGGCCTCCCCCCCGCTGAATGTGTGGTTGTAGAAGACGCCACTGCCGGGATTCAGGCGGCAGTTGCCGGTGGTTTTCGCTCGATTGGCCTGGGACCCATGGAACGCGTCGGTACCGCCGACCTGGTGTTCCCCTCACTTGAGGAAGTCCACTTGCAGCAGGTTTTAACTGCTTTGAAGGGTTAATTCTAGCTTGATTGCTTAACCATGGACTAGAATTTTACGTCCCGATTTCCAGCAGCATCATCAGTGCAAAACCTATCATCGCCGCAAATGTGGGCAGATTTGTATTTCCCTCCCGCTGGCATTCTGGGATCAGCTCCTCCACCACCACATAAAACATAGCTCCAGCTGCAAATGACATGGCGTAAGGCAGAATGGGGGAGATCGCAATCACGGCCGCCGCTCCGAACACTCCGGCAATTGGCTCTACCATCCCTGAAAACTGACCATAGAAGAAACTTTTACCCATCGACATCCCCTCACGTCTGAGAGGTAGTGATATCGCCATACCTTCCGGAAAGTTCTGAATGCCAATTCCAATTGCTAACGCAATTGCGCTAGCAATATTCACCTGGTGGACCAATAATCCTGCAGCTCCAAAGGCCACCCCCACTGCTAGCCCCTCAGGGATGTTATGCAGAGTCACTGCCAGCATGAGCAGAGTGCTGCGCTTCCAACTGGTCGGTAGCCCTTCGGTAGCTGCATCAGGAAAACCCAGATGCAGGTGAGGCAGCAGGCGGTCTACCATCCATAGCACTGCTCCACCCATCAAGAATCCTATCACCGGAGGAACCCATATCGGGAGAGTTCCACCTCTTGAAAGCTCAACCGATGGCGCCAATAATGACCAATAAGAAGCCGCGATCATCACCCCGGCAGCAAATCCAAGCATGGCATTGAGAAAACGGGTGCTGACATTTCGGGTGAGGAACACTGTGCTTGCCCCTAGTGCAGTTATTGCCCAGGTGAACAAGGTGGCAAGTAATGCCTGGAGAACGGGTGACAGGCTTATAAAGTTGTCCATCTTCACTCTCCGTGCAATTCATGGAATCGATCTCGGTGAAATCAACCTATGAATTATATTAATTTTCACCCGATTGCATAGAGTGTTTGAACACCAATATTGCGGGGTTATCCATCCTGATCCCCTCATCACAATTCGTAATATGCTTTTTAATGATACCGCTCAATATAGCTGATTTTTTCCCGCCGTCCGACCTTCTATCCCAGCAAGAGCGAGTCATGTTGACCCATTTTATTCGCGGGTTTTTCCTTGTATATCTGAGCTAAATACCCCCATTCACCGGAACAAATACAGTAAAAAAAATTAACTCCCTGCTATTCTTTTTCGCTCTTGCTTCTTGAATAATGTCGGCGCGCCTTTGCCCGGTTACCGCACGATTCCATCGAGCACCAGCGGCGTGAATGGTTCTTGCTCAGGTCGATGAACAGGAAACCGCAGCCCCGGTCGTCTTCACATTCCCTTACCCACACAACTTTATCAGATGTGAGCAGCTCGGCAGCCGATAAGGCAACTTCCCACGCGATCAGGTTTGGTTCTCTACTATCCGGTTTCCATTCCCACTTAAGGGCTTCATCAGTTGGTACCAGCTGCCGGTGTGCGATGCCTTCGTGCACCAGCACATTCAATTCTGCCAGGTCTTCTTCGGAGATTGGTCTGCCAGCATAGCGGTTGGAGAAGATGCGATAAATGGCTTCCCGGGTCTGAATGGCGGTTTTGTACGCCAGTTGGGCCTGCTCAGGTTTCTCGAATTTCAGCCGCGACAGCTGGTCGGCAGATTCAGGCGAGAGCACACCCGCGGCTTTACCCCAGGCAAGCAAATCGGAGAAGCTGTTTAAGCTTTCTTCGGGCTGTTCGCTCGCATGCCAGTTGCTAGTGTTGGCGAAGTCCAGGCACAGGTCACCAGCATCAAATTCAAATGAAAATTCGCTCATCTTTCTCCTAACCTTCAAATACCTCTTGACAGGTTATATTTTTTATGCTACTATATAACCATCAAAACAATTATAGCAGGTTACGTAGTAGGTGTCAAGTGTGACCTGGAATAAAGCAGGTTTAAAAGTTGTAAAGAGAGGTGTGTCATGTTTCGAATTGGTTTTGACCCTGTTCTGGAATCAGAACAGCAGCATAGAGAACTGATCAAGCAGGTACAGATGTACCGGTTGGCGCAAGAGGCTTTGGCAGGTTATCACCCCAAACCTAGCAGCGGTGCAAGGTTGCTGGCGTTGATTGGGAAGGGTATGGCCTCCCTAGGTTCAAATATGGAATCTCGGTTTGGTGATAATCCACATGGTCAGAAAAATATAAATACCCAAAGCAATCCCGGTGGTTGCACCTCATAGGAGGAGCCATGAAATCCCGCATCTGGTTTGCCTTATTTACACTATATATTGCCTGGGGCACCACTTACCTCGCTATCCGTTTCGCCGTCGAAAGTATCCCTCCTTTCTTTATGACCGGAACGCGCTTCCTGGTGGCAGGATTGGTCCTGTATATTTGGCGGCGGCTGGCGGGTGACCCTGCTCCCACGCGTTCACAATGGCGTTCAGCAATCATCATTGGTACGTTTTTGCTGGTTGGTGGAATTGGGGGGGTTACCCTGGCAGAACAGTACATCCCATCGGGAATCGCCGCCCTGGTTGTTGCTGCTACCCCACTGTGGGTTGTAATAATTGAAACATTCCGTCCGGGTGGCAACCGTCCTGGCTTGCTATCAATCGGCGGCGTTCTGATCGGCATGGTGGGTATATTTTTCCTGGTGAGCCCAAGCAGCGTTTCCGGTCACCAGCCTGTGTACAACCTGTTAGGAATTGTTGCTGTTTTGCTGGCTGCACTTTCCTGGTCGGTAGGGTCAATTTTCAGCCATGAAGTGCAGCTACCGAGTTCCCCTCTTCTGGGCAGCGGGATGGAATTACTTGCCGGAGCTGCTGGATCATACATAGTTGGTTTGTTGCTGGGGGAGACACGCCAACTTGATCTGGCTACTATCAGCCTGCGGTCGCTCACAGGGCTGGGTTATCTGATCGTGGTCGGATCACTGATCGGGTTTGTTTGTTACACCTGGCTGCTGCGAGTGGCTCCGACACCCCTGGTGGTGACCTATGCCTACGTTAACCCATTGGTAGCGGTATTCCTGGGTAGCCTGCTGGTTGGGGAGGTACTGAGCCCAAAGGTTTTGTTAGCCACACCCTTAATTCTCCTTTCAATTGGATTGATCCATTGGAAACAGTCGAAACCCAAGCTAACCCAAGCTATCTCATTGCCGGTCCAAATACCCGCAGGTGAGGATTGATTATTTGGGAGCACAGGGTAACATGTTTTATCACTTGATCGTGATATGTGGATAGGTTGGATTGAGGGAGTAAGTAGGAAACCCCATGTATATATACTTGTTAGTTTTCACTTTATAAACCAATAATTATTCTTACGAAAGGATTCAAATGAGTCTCATTTCTCACCCTTCTATTGGTAAGTTGGTAGATATTGGCGATCATCGATTACATATCTATCCTAGTGGCGAAGGTAACCCAACTGTCGTATTTGAATCCGGTGGAGCAGGTTGGTCCCTAGATTGGTATTTGGTTCAAAACGAAGTTGTAAAGTTCACCAGCGCTTGTTCGTATGACCGCGCAGGATTTGGTTGGAGTGACTCAGGACCCAACCCTAGAACCAGCGAGCAAATTGTTACCGAACTACATACTTTGTTGAAAAAGGCTGAAATCAAAAAACCATATATCCTGGTTGGTGCATCTTTTGGCGGACACACTGCCAGACTCTTCGCCAAAACCTACCCGGATGAAGTGGCGGGTATCGTTTTGCTTGACGCAAGACACGAATCCATCAATTCAAGAATGCCCCCAGCATGGCAAAAATTAGAACTGGCAGGAAAAGGAATGTATCGTTTTATGTTATTGGTATCACGAGTAGGTGCGCTGAATCTCTTAGGCAAAATAATGGGAGAAAAAGCCGCCCCACCAATATTAATGAAATTACCACCCGAAATCCGATCTACATACCTTGAAGTTGGATTTCAGCCCAAATTTTTTCAAAGCAGCCTAGATGAATTAGCCGCGAGTACCGAGAGCGATAAGCAATTGAGTGCGACCGGCTCATTGGGTAACATACCGTTAATTGTGATACGGCATGGTATACCTGATTTGTTTGCCAGTATGCCTGCCAAGCAGGCAAAACAGGCTGAAAAAGTTTGGCAAGAACTACAAGCGGATCTAGCAACAATATCGTCAGATAGTCAAATTTTGGTGGCTGAAAAAAGTGGCCATTCCATACAGGTCGACCAACCAATTCTAGTGGCGGATGCCATTCATCAAATGGTCAACACTGTTCGTGGGTTATCACCTTCGGTATAGAAGATTGGGTTAACACTAGCTCCAGCGGACGTATGGTTCTACACCCGTCCGAAAGTAAGCAAACCGAAAATTGTGGCTCACGGCTGGTGCAAGTCTTACCAATCCGCTTGCAGCTGATTCAAACGGATAAACAACCAAACCTTCAAGGGTTGGGTTGGAGGTGTAAACCCGAAACCAAATATTACTCAGTCCGTCTATATTTCGATCACAAGTAAGTGCTGAGAGACGCTACGCATTTCCCTAAAAAACATCCTTCTAATACTCCATATTCATTACCTGCCTTACCTCCAACAATGTTTTCTCCCCTACCTCCCGCGCTTGCTTGACCCCCGCATTCAGCACCTCGCGGATGTAACCCATGTTTGCCTCCAACTCTCTTCTTCTCGCCCGCATTGGTCGCAGGTATTCATTGAGTGCCTCGGTTAGTATCTTCTTCAATTCCGAACTCCCACCGTCTCCAATCCTTTTTGCGATGACCTCGGTTGTCTCATTTGAAGTCAGCGCGATCAGGTTTAGCAGGTTGGCCACCTCTGGTCGGTTAAACGGATCATAGGTGATATGTTTTTGTGCATCTGTCTTGGCTTTCCTGATCAACGCTGCAGTCTCATCCTCCGACGCGCTCAACATGATCGCATTGTTCCTGCTTTTACTCATCTTCTTCGAACCGTCCAGCCCCAGAATGAGCGGGCTCTCGCTTAGCAGCGCCTGGGGTTCGGGGAACACCGGCTGCTTTGGAGCGAATCGGTCATTAAACCTGCGTGCAATCACACGTGTGAGCTCGAGATGCGGCAGCTGGTCTTTCCCCACCGGGACGACGTTGCCTTTGCAGAATAAAATGTCCGCCGCCTGGTGCACCGGATACGTATACATCCCGGCATTGATCCTAAGCTGGCCAGCTGCCTGGATTTCTTCCTTGACGGTTGGGTTCCGGTTCAGCTCCGAGATAGTCACCAGGGTCAAGAAAGGCAGCAGGAGCTGGTTCAGCTCGGGCACGTGGCTGTGTGGGAAGATGAAAGTTTTTCCATCCTGTGGGTCAATCCCCGCAGCTAGGTAATCAATGGTCAGTTGCCTCACGTTTTCAGCGATAGTCCCATAACTCTCGCGGTCTGTCAGCACCTGGTAGTCGGCGATAACGATGTATGATTGAACCTCCAATCTTTGCAGCCGCACACGGTTCTGGATCGATCCGAACAGATGGCCGATGTGTAAACGACCTGTGGGTCGGTCACCCGTCAAGACCCGATAGTTGTCCGGGTGTCTCAAAATATCAGTCTCGAGTTTCTGACTGCGTTCCACTGTCGCTTCATATGAGCCATAATCTATTTCTTTGGAATCTTTCAACTCAAAAACCCCATTTTAATGTTCTTCAATTCACTTGTTTTTATGACAACCAGAGCGTCGATACTTAATGCGAATGTTCTGTATAAAAAATTCTAGCTATCCACTGTGTACTTTTCAGTTATCTATTTTTACCTGTAGGCACTTCTTCCCATCCTTGTGGGAACCTGGGTATGCTCCATTCTTTCGGTGGCACCCACTCTTCCCAACCTCCACAGAATGGGGCTGCCTTTGTTCTGAGCAGTTCAATCACCCTTTCCCCTTCATCACGGATTGATTGCGCTTCCTTCGGCGAATACACCCCTATCCTTTCAGCATCCGCGAACTCGTCTTCGTCCTTCCAGCGCCACCGCGACAGGTCGGGGCTGATAACGATATCCAGGATTTGATCCATCGTATCAAAGCCGATTTGTGTTCGACGGAAGGGCTCTTGGAGGTGGACGTACCAGCATCGTTGGACTCGGCAACCTGCATCCCACATGATATCGATGGAGTGTGCGGTGCCGGGCTCAACCAGGCTGAGCACATCCGTTTCTATCCATTCTGCATCGATCAGCTGGACCAGAGGGGTTAATAAATCCTGGACTGTCGGTCTTCGCCCCCAACGCCTAACCGGCGTCCCAGCCGGCCAGTACAGGGCGATCATTGCTGCTGAATCGTGGACGACATATGCTGGGCATGCCCACCATAGCTCCCCCTTCCAGATTCCCCGCAGAACAATGACATCACCAAAATTCCATCGAGTGAGCATTGATTCACCAATAATTCAATATCAAACCTTATTCATCGGCAAATTAGTGCCGCAATAAGGGCAATTTGCCGACTGTGGTCCAGTCCATTTCACCTCGTGGCCCCTGATGGGTCCGTTACAGTTTGGGCACACCTGGGGCAGCAGGTCGATGCGGTGCTCGGGTGGAGCAGGGGGAGTCATAATCGCATCAGGCTGTGCAGGTACATTCGTAGTGTCTACAGGTTCAACTGGTGCCTGTTCTTCATAAGCATTCGGAATGAAACGTTGCAAAATACCTTCGTAAATTGCGCTGATTGCCACCAGCACCAGGATGCCAGGGAAAAAAGAACCCCGCGTGAACAGGATGTACAATCCAACCAACCAGATCACCGCATGCAAGCTGCGCCAGAGTCCTACCAGCTCTCTTTTTGTTTTTTTAGTACTCATTCTTTGTCCTCCTCGAGTGATTATCTACTTTAAAGTGTATCACCAATCGTTCTTTCTATGAATTCCTATGAAAGTTGGATCAGGTCGTTGTACATCCAACTATTGAGTATCTAGCATAGTTATGGCAGTTTGTATTTCCTCAATAAATTTTGTCTTGGTATCCGCTGAAGACCCAATTACGTTTGCGAGGATGGATTGGAGAGATTCCTTGTATGCGGTGTTGAAACTTTTTTCCTGCGGAACCAGGATATCTGGAGTGATCCAGCATCCTTCCCAATTCGTTCCAGTGACAGGGTTTATCGTGCGTCCGATAGGGATAAATACCTCAAAGTGTGGGTGGATGCGATATGAGGCACCTGGATGAGCACCTCCGTCAGTTTTTTCTCCGATGATTACCGCACGTTTTCGGCATTGAAGAATATAGGCAAATTCCTCTCCAGCCGAGAATGTTGCTTTACTTGTTAGCACATATACTGGTATATTCGGGAATCTTTTACCCGGCACAAATGGCAGGGTCCAATATTGTTGGGTAAAATCTTCATCGCGCCAATATATACTGTCAAGGTGAACTGGTTCCTCGCCGAATAAATAACTGCAAACAAGTGCTACCATGCCTGGGTATCCACCAAAGCAATGACTCAAGTTAAAGATGATCGCATCAGCGTGCGATATAAGCTGCATCGCACTTACTATTGCTTCTCCTCCCCATTCAGGTCTGTGAAAATAATGAATATCCAGGTATCCCACATTTCCTGGCAGTCGCTCCAGTTTACTGATGCCAAAATTAGCCCTCTCAGCTTCTTGCTTGCGAGCAGCTTGCCATTCAGGGTCAAACCTCAATTCTGTTTCGTGGTCCGGCAAGGCCTCTTGATGCCATCTGACCCATAAATGTTCATCATGCGACTATTCTTGCATGTGCATTGTCAGGGCGAGGGCAAATAGATTGCCCTCATTGATATCGCCATACTCGCCGTCACTCATGCACTGTTGAAAGTGCTTACCTATTTGTTCAGCTTTTTCTGGGAAAACGTAGTGCTTTATTAGTTTCTCTGAGAGATCTTGGATGATCTCTACTTGAGTGGTGGTGTCAATGAAATCATTCTCGTTAGACATAATATTATTCTCAATTGAATGTGATCTATTGCGTTTATTTTAGTTTACTCTTTTATAATGCGGTATCCACCCAGGAACCCGGTTTGAATAATCCTCCCATTCATTGCCGAATTCTTCAGCCAGAGCCTGGTCTTCCTTATGCGCACGATAAATCAACCCAAGCATGATCACAGCGAAACCCAGCATAGCCCAGGTGCGATAAAGCAATAACCCGCCCCAACCGACCATGATCACGGCCAGGTACATAGGATGCCTGATGTATGCGTAGGGTCCATTGGTGACAAGTTGGTGAGCCTCGTGTAGTCGCACGCCAAACCCACTCGAAGCGTTGAAATTAACCCCCAATGTATGCAGTCCCCATCCATAGCTTGCCAGACTGGCGAAATATACCACCGCGCCTACAAGGAGCGTCAAGAGCCTATATGGCCACGGCACCTGGATGGGTAGGGGAATCCATAACATATATTCGACGATGATGAATATTACACTGGCAGTAACCAGGTAGGGAGTACGCAGCACCTGTCTTGCGGAACCGGTGGTATGACCGGTTGGGCGGGATTGTGCCAGCTGCATCTTGTACACTGCGTAGGCAAGTATTCCCAGTCCGGCAACTGCACCCAACGACTGAATAACCTTATCAAGCGACAAAATCCAGGCAGGCATTTTATTGCGTATAGGCGTATATCAGGCGAAATAATGGTTGTTAGTACTTAACAAAAATCAGTCGAGACCAAGAATTGATTTCGTTATTATTCGATGATTAACATGATTCTAGTATAAAATCTCCCAGATACCAATCGTATCGGGGGATTTGGTTAAATAGAAAAGCAGCGATTGGTATAAAAACCAACCGCTGCTTTAGTATCAATTAATGAAAAACACCATATTTTAGTATTAAGGGATAAAAATATCGAATTCCGTTAATGGTGAAGTTAGCGCCCACGTAGGTGATGACATAATAGTCGGATAGTGAAAGGCTACCCTGCAGGATGGGGTAGGTACCCTTTGCCTCGCCCAGCTGCCTTATCAAAACGCCACTGAAGCTATCACCTGCCAAGCGCGTACCCGATGTGACTTGGTAGGTGAGCTCCGGGTCAGGCTGCCCAAAGGCTTTGGATTTCGCATCGGCTGTTACCGTGATCTTCCGTAATGTGATCTCGTCATTGACGCTACCGTTGACAGCATTATAATTACCGGCTGCATCGATGAATGTCCAAGGATCACTGGGATAACTGCTAATCTCGGTGTGGGTTGTTCCGGTCAAATCAAGCCCGGTCAGCTCCCCACCAAGCACACCTGTGCAGGTACCGGTAGCAGTATGTGATTGGCGGTCATATTCCACTACGTACGGGGTAACTAAGCACACAGCCTCTGCCTTGCTGATCAAAATTAAAACATCACCGCTCTGGTCATTATAATTTCCATTGCCGGTAAAGATCCAATGAGCAGTACCACCGGGGACATTTGTATAGCTTGCACCCGGGTTCAATGTTCCAGCGTTTTCACTACCAATACCAGTACAGGAGCCTGTCGCGCTATGAGAAGCCGCATCATATGTCCCGGTATACCCACTGATCGAGCATGTGGCATCGGCTTTTGTGATAGTAAAATCTGCCATATTGTATGAAATACTGTAATTGCTCAATACACTTTCTGGACTGAGGCTGGCGCTGATTGTATACGGACTACCTAAAACAGTCTCACTTGGTGTCCGGCTGTAGGTAGCCGTGACGCTATCGCCAACCAGGAAGCCGTTGAGTGTGCCGGTCAAGGCAGGATCAGCTGCGCCATAAACCTTTGTCTGAGCATTGGGGGTAACCGAAGCAGCCTTGGTAGTAATGGTAAAGCCGGCCGTGTTGTAAGTAATGTCATAGTTGCTGAGCACGTCTGCCGGGCTGAGTATTGCACTGATCGTGTAGGGTCCGCCTAAGACGGTCTCACCTACTGTGCGGTTGTAGGCTGCCGTGACGCTATCACCAACCAGGAAGCCGTTGAGTGTGCCGGTCAAGGCAGGATCAGCTGCACCATAAACCTTTGTCTGAGCATCGGGGGTAGCCGAAGCAGCCTTGGTGGTGATGGTAAAGCTGGCCGAGTTGTAAGTAATGTCATAATTGCTGAGCACTCCTGCCGGGCTGAGCACCGCACTGATCGTGTAGGGTCCACCTAAGACGCTCTCACCTGCTGTGCGGCTGTAGGTAGCTGTAATATTGTCGCCAGCCAGGAAGCCGGTGAGAGTGCCGGTTAGGGTTGGATCAGCAGCACCATAGACCTTGGTCTTCGCAGCTGGGGTAACCGACGCAGCCTTTGGATTGACGGTTATTGTTTGGTTATTACTGCTGGGGGCAAAGTATTGATCGCCGCTGTACGAAGCAGTGAGCTTGTGTATTCCGCTACCGACCGCATTTGGAGTATAGGTCGCTGAACAGGTTGAAATGCCGTTAGCACCCGAAAGCGTGCATGGGTTAGGGGAGAAACTACCGCTGCTATCACTGGTCCAATTGACCAAACCGCTTGGGGTATGGTCTCCGATGACGCGAGTTACAGTAGCTGTGCAAGTGGTATTATCTCCATATACGACCGGGGATTCGCACTCAATGGTCGTGCTAGCAGTAAATTCATAGTACACCGTGATCTGCATGGAGTCCACGAGGGCTTGCCTTTGGCTGTTACCATTATTATCACGATGGGCTGCCAGGACCACTCCAAAATCTGGAGAATTGACGTCTGTAGGCAGCAATGTGAGCCCCCACAAGTCTGTTGATCCGCCATAGGTCACTGATGATAAAGTCGTTGGCCAGCTGTCTGGAAGCGCTCTATTCGCACCAACGATTTTACCTCCTTTAACCAGACTGACTTCAGTGTCAACAACGTTTGGGTTGCGTGAATCAGACTTGCGGTTAATTTGTACTTCAATACCTTCGATGGTAGCTTCAGCAGGGATCGTAAACCTGTAATCTGTACCCTGCAGGTAGTTGGATTCAAGGTGACCGTGACGAAGGGTCACCGTTGCATATAATGGCGCTCCTGGAGTAGTGATCTCCTCAGGATTCTGCCATTCTTCGGTGCCAATATCTGTCTGGTTAATTCCAGAATGTGGATCAAAAGGCCCAATTGTATCCGCCAGCGCGGTTGAAAGGGGTGTCACTGATATTAGAATGATGATGATTGAAATTACAATTACGGATTGCAGTATTGATTTATTTGACTTCATGTCTATCCTCTCCTTGGATTTTAAGAATAAAGATCGCGTAGTATACCGGGCATTGACCATCCGGCAGCTTACACCTTTGCAATGTCCGATGCAGGTTGCGTGCCTTAATTTGCGAAATCGAGAAAATCCAGCGAAATATGTTTGGAATTAACAATCAAGATTTCGAAAAGAGCATTAATCATTAGCAAAGATTGACTTATTATAAATAAATGCAAATGTTTCAGAATAAAAAGACCAAATTGTTGGCTGTTCTCTAACAGCCTGCTGTTATCAGCTTTCATCGTGAAGTTGGAACGGACTTTTTGCCGTGTAGTGTATAGGAGGCCAGAGTCAACAGAACTTCCATCATCCGACCTGTTTGCTTTCATGCAGGCATTCTTGGGCGATAAGAAAACAAGATAAAACGTCTCTCCATCTCTAAAAAGATGGAGAGACGTTTAGCATAATTTTGAAACAGACAGGTTTAGCGGAATCCTATCGGTATATATATAAATAGTTGTGATATTACTGTGATTTTCACCTGCTGGAATGCCGACAACCCCCCACTATCAGTGACCCGCACCGTGAAGGTGAAAACGCTGGATCCCTGATTGATGGGAACCACCCAGCTGAAGAAGCCTGTTACAGGATCTATGCTGGCACCACTAGGAAGCGTCTCGTCGATCGAGTACGTCAGGAGATCGCCATAAGGAAGATCCGGATCGGTGCCTGAGGCCCAGAATGTCACCTGGTTGCCATTTTCAACGACCTGATCTGGAATGGGGCTAAGCGTCGGGGGATTGTTTACCTGATTGACTGTGATTGTGACGGTGTAGGGGCCGACGGGAGCGTTATGGCCATCGGAAACAACGAATTGGAAGGTAATCGTGCCATTGAAATACTCAACGGGTGTATAGGTAAAGCTACCATCGTGGTGAAAATCCAGCGTGCCCGCGGGTGTGCTGCCATAGAGCTCGAAATTCTTTCCATAATTCGATACAGCTGTCAACGATTCGGCTAGAGGCGTGTTTTCATCTGTGCTGAACGATTGGTCGCTACTGGTTGGGGAAGCCTTGAGGGTGGTAAAAGACCACCAGGCATCATTGGCATAAACCGGACTGCCACCACTGGAGGCACGAACTTGCCAATAATAGGTGGTGTTATGGTTTAGCGGAGCCGTTATCGGTATGGAAGCGTTTTCTGCGACAATTGTCCAAATGCCACTTGGACAATCAACAGCATAATCGATACAGTATTGATAGGTAGTTAATGGGTTGCTTGGCGTCCACCAATATAATCTTGGCGCTAAAAGCTGATCAATAGCCCCATTGATGGGAGAGATTTTGGTGAAACTTAACGGTTGAGAGGCAATTGTTGTAAAGCTCCACCAGGCACCGTTATCAGCTTGTAAGTCACCCTGGCTGTTAAACGCCCGTACCTGCCAGTAATAGTTTCGATTGTACTCAAGGCTGAGATGAATAGATTCAGTTGTGCCGGTTGCAACCCAACCTGTACCGCCTGTACAAGTGATATCGTGATCCGGATGACTGGTTGTATCCACGCAGTAATAATATTCGCTGGCACCAGTGCTAGAGCTCCATTGGAGGGTGAGATTCACTGGCACTTTATCCGGGCTGGTGTTAGCAGGGCTAAGCTTTGCGAATGTCTGTGGAGGCGCGATCTGGGTGTGGAATGAAAACCAGGTTCCGCTATCAGCCTGTACAATACCAATCGAATTCACTGCGCGTACCTGCCAGTAATAAGTTGTATTGTATGACAAGCCGCTCACACTGGCGGAGAGTCCACTGGCACCTGTCCAGGAGAAATCGCAGGTGTTGTTATTCACTTTGTCGACGCAGTACTGGTAGCTCGTTGCAAAGTTGCTGGTGGTCCAAGTCAACGTCAGAGAGCTGACCGGTGCACCGGTTTGGGCATTCGATGGTGTGAGTTTATAAAAAGTCCCCGGCAAAGATGGGCCCTGAGTAGTAAATTGCCACCATGTATTGTTATCGGCATACGTGTAATGATTCGAGGAATCAACAGCACGTACCTGCCAGTAATATCTCGTGTTTGCTGGAAGGCTTTGAAGGGTGACACTGGTGTTGGTCCCGACGTTGATCCATTTCGGAGGTGGACAAGATGCTTTATTTTGCCGCAGGCAGTATTGGTAGGTTACGTTCGGACTGCTGACTCCCCATTGCAGCGTAAGATTTCTGGATGGCTGATTGACTGCATTGTTTATAGGTAATTGCTTTCCAAAAGGGCCTAGCGGGGTAATATTCGAGGGGTGTAATAAAAATGATGAAATTTGCGAGGGATTATTTGCTGGCTGCTGCAGGGGTTGGAATCCTGTTAGAGAGAGCCAAATTAGTAAAACAAGCAAGATGAAGGAAATTCGGGTTTTTTTCATTTGTTAACTCCTGAATTCAACATGATTAAAAAGAATTTTGAACATTTACAAGATTTTTATCGACAATTGGTCGCCACAATCAAAGAATGAAGTAGGCGCTTATTATTTATTGTCTACATTTTTCTTATGAAAAAGAACGATTGGCGATCCTGGAAGGCCATTATTCGTTTGTCGATTTCAATCTAGTTTCCGTCGTTTTCAAAGGATATATTAATTTGTAGATTAAATTTCATTTTATAAATCTCCTATTATTTATTCATTATCAACCCCAGTATAAGGTATTTTGTAACACCTGTAGCTCACATTTTTGAAATGTCATGCTTAAATGGCCCGCGGATAGTTTGCATCTTTGCTAAGTCGGGTGCCAGAGGTATTCTTGAATTGGCAAAACCGAGAAAATCAATCGAAATATGCTTGGAATTTACGAGCATCATTTCGAAAATGGTTAAGGCTATTATCAATGATTAACATTTTAAATCAAATCTAAGGTTTCAGAACAAAAATATCAGGTTGTAGTCTATTCTCTACTTACTGAATTCAGCCGCTCTTATCTCCCCAGTCCCAGCTTGAATATGTTCCCCGAATGCGTCAACGCCCATATGTTGCCCTGAGCATCCTGTTCAATGTCAACAATCCATCCGTAACCAGCGATGTCTGTGGTAATCGGTTGCCAGTCCAATCCGTCTCGTAGGGCAGTGAAATCTCCTCCCAACACAATCTGTCCTGTTGACAGCGCGCCAAGTGCATAAATACCTCCGGTGAGGGGAGGTGTTGCGATTCGCTGCCATTGCGTACCGTCCCAGCGGAATAGTGCCCCGCGTGTATCTGATTGGTCGCGTGCCACCTCGATACCGCCAGCCCAAATCGTGCCATCGTTCGACCGGCTCAGCGCATACAAGTGGTCCGCACCAGGTAACACAGTGCTTGACCATTCCGAACCATCCCAATGGAATACGATTGCACCCAAATCAGAACCACCCGCCGCGTATACATTGTCGGGGGCCACTACAAGTACTGCGCTTAATCCGCAATTGCAGTCCGGAAATGCATTCACTTCCTCCAGGTCTGTCCCATTCCAGTGCAGTGCATATGGGCTGTTCTTCCCGTCGATGCCCTTCATCACACCCACCATCCACACATCCTTCGGGGACGAACCATCTACTGCATATAACACTTGTGTCGAACCGCCGGGTCCTTCTCCAGGTCCGTGGTAGGGCAGAACTTCACTCCACCTGCTCCCATCATACTTGATCACCTCAGCACCATCGCCTACAGCCCAACTGCTAGTCTGGCTTAAAATACTGAGATCATACAGATGATGTATGGCAGGTGAGCTTGCTTCTTTCCATTCTACTCCATCGCGATGGAGGATGATTCCATTGTTTCCGACCGCCCATGCCTGTCCATCTGGGCCAAACCCCAGAGCATTGAGTGGAATGGAGTAGGAGATCAGGCACAGTCCCACAGTTCCGGCTGCATCCTGGCAGATCCACTGATTGGTTGGAGTTGTCGTAGTTCCAAAAAACGGGTTCGGGACGAGTTTAAAGCTTGCAAGTACATCTTCGGCAGCCTGAGTACAGGCAGCATGGTCAATGCCAGGGGTCATCTGGTAGCAAGTATAGTCCTCACCTTCACCTGTGCAATAGTTGGCAAATAATAACTCTCCTGCCTGGCTGACGCGTGCCACATCGAACTTAGTCGTACCAATGGGTCGGCTGTATTTCTCCACTTCGTAGCCTTCTGCGCCTTTTCCGACCGATGGCTCTAGCTTGCAGTCATAGATTGAACGACTATTGAGTGAATAACCCATGAACGAGGTTGGATAATACGAGTTAAGCGTCCAGACCGTCGGGTTGTATTCCAACGATACCAGGTGCGCTGGTTTTACCAGTTGGGCATAGGTTGGGCGGTCAAGAAGTACCTCACTGGTTAGGATTGTCGGGTTGGAGGCACTAGCTCCTAAAGTGGTGACCGCGGGAGTAGATGTATTGTGCGGCGTGCGAGTAGGTTTGGTAGGTGGTGTTGGCGAGGGTGTCCAGGTGGGCAGCATGAGGTTCCGCGGGGTTGAGCTGGGTTGGATCGATGCAGGTGGGATTGGGGTTTGGGTAGATGTAGCAATAGGAGTAGCACAGCCAGCCAAAGTGATACTGATTCCCAATAGAATAAAGAAAATTTGTTTCACTTCCTGTTTCCCATCTGGCTCCGGATCAGCTCAGCATTCTTTTCCAGCTCAGTAGCTGAAGGTCGGTTAAAGTAAGCCGGGCTGAAGCGAAGGTGATGTCCATCTCCGGTAAAACGTGGGATGACGTGTAGGTGCACGTGCATCACCTCCTGCCCAGCGATCCGACCATCTGCCAGGTACAGGTTTACACCCTCGCACCGGATTCCGCTCAATCGCAAGGCGACGTCCACCCACCGTGCTACTTTGAGCAAATGCCCTGCACTGTCTTCCTCCAGCTCTGCGAGCAAAGCTGTATGCCTGGTGGGGACTACCAGGACGTGTCCCGGGTTCACCGGATGGATATCCATGAAAGCCGCGCACAGCTCATCGCGGTGAATAAAATCGGCTGGTTTTAAGCCAGAGAGGATGTCACAAAAGATACACAAGTTCATTAATGCTCATAGTAACTGGAAAATGTACTCGTATTCTATCAGCAAACGATCACCACTTTGCTGATTACTGAAGCTTGCTCAACCAATCCCCGCTACTACCATCGCCTCGCTTATATCTTCCGCAATCATACGCTGTTTGCTCTTCTCAATCCCAAAGCTTGGACCTGCTTGGAGGTAGGATGGAAATACCCTTTTATTGCGATAGACGAACTCGCCGCCGCGTATCTTGTAGGTCGAACCAGCCGGTATGACGCGCGGCTCTCCCTGGCGCTTGGCAATCGCATTCAATGCTTTAATTGCCACATCACCCATTAATAGGTACGCTCTGACGTTTGAGAAGAGCTCAATCTCTCGCTCCAGCAGCGAAGAACAATGTACGATCGTGCTGGTAGCCACCGCATAATCATATTTGCCACACTTGACAGCGGTGGTCATATAAATCCCCAGCTGCAAAAGGTCCTGGATGGTTCCAACCTTGACTCCAGCTTCCTGGAAAGCCTGAACGGTTGTTCGGGCGAACAACGCCTCGCAAGAACCGTAATAGTATTCTTTCGCCTCAATTGGGGCCGTCTCAGAGATGAGCACGATCTTGATTGACTTGGGATCAATGTCGAGATCGGGTATCAGGTAGCTTTCCTGCCGGGCCTCCATGCAGGGGAAATCGATACATTGGACGTAATCAATAATTTTCATGAGTTATCTCCTTCCCACTCATTAATCACTAATTCACAAATTGGACCTGATATTCTCATTCATTTTTTTTTCAATATGGGTAGGAATGATTTTAAGTAAACGATTTTATTTACTACCAACCTCCCCAATTTTTTGCGTAATCAATTCACCACCTATGCCTTTGGGGGATATGATCGGCTAACTGTCGAATCCCCATTCAAACGTGAACGGTAGCTCTAATCTACAATCTCCACCACCAACCTCGCAACCTCGCCTACATAATTGGTGCAATCGTTGATCTTCCCCTTCTCCCTGAATGCCGCCTGCCCCTCCGCTGTTCCCAGGTGAACGCCTGTCAGCTCCAGGCAGCTGAGCGCATTAAACTGGGCTGTAAAATTCTCCAGGAATATATGCACTGCTTGATAACATGGGTCAAGATTATCAGTGGGCGAGGTACGACCCAAATATAACCCAATTGCCATGATCCCACCTGAAACGGCACCGCACATTCCCCCGGTACGCGCCATACCGCTGCAAAAGCCGGTGGCGATGCGTGGGATCAACTCGTTTTCGATGCCCTTATGCTCGGCGACCGCCTGCAACACGCTCTCCGCTCAATAATAACCCGTGCTCCTAAATAAGTCTCGTGCCCGTTGGACCGTATCAACTTTCATAGACATCTCCTCTTGTAAGGTAAAAACAACATGCAGTAATTAGAATATTTTCCGATTAAATATCCACAAAGGCATTTTGATGATAGTTATATTTATATGGGTTAATTTTGTTTGAGATCACTTCATGACCTTAGTGTTGATAGTATTCAATTATATCTGTGTAAAGAGGTCCTCCCATTCTGGATTTATACCCTCGATCATCTTAACCCTTTGTTTCTTTGAACTTCGTTTGATCTGCTTCTCTCGCGCTCTTGCCGACCTATCATCCTCCACCATTTCATAGTACACCAGCTTGATCAGGTTGTGCCTTCGGGTAGTTACCCCTCCGTTTCCGGATCGGTGCTGGATTATTCGTCTTCTTAAATTCCCAGTCCGACCGGTGTACAGCAAACTGTTCTGTTCATCTGTCATGATATAAACGCAGAATTGAGAGCCTTCCATAAGTATTATCAATCAACCTGGAGATCTGTTCCTGCTATTATACTTATTTCCTGACCGGACAGTGAGCTGGTACTGACTGAATATGTGGATTGGGAACTGCTAATTGCGAACTGCTAATCTAACCTCGATCGAGTGTTCTTATCGAAATAGCTAATTACCCTCTTCCCTCAATCACTACATTCCTCCACTGACAAAAGTACTTTTAGATCCTTTTCTTTGACCCACAGGATACGCTTATATGCCAGCGATATTGCAATAAGGATCATGCTCGCACTGAAAACCCCAAGAGCCCACATCCCAAAACTACCAAATAGCACCCCGCCTATGCTGGGTGAAATCACGCGGGTTATGTTTTCCACCGAGCTGTTAATTCCGAGCATCCCACCGATTTCACCTGGTGCCACAGCCTTGGAGATACTACTCGCGATGATCGTATTGGCGATCCATCCACCTCCCGCTAGGGGTAGGATGGCGATTAGCATGATCAAATGATTGGGGGTGATCGCCCAACCAATATAACCAATAAACATCAGCCAAAGAGACATCACGATGATGCTGCTATCCTTTAAGCGCTTGGTCAGGATTCGTATGCCAACGCCCTGTAAAACCAAAGAGTATAGACCAACGAATGCCAGTATGAGACCAGTGGTTTGCGAGTTGAGGTCTAAGCGGCGTTGGGTGAGCAGGGCAAACACAGTCAGGAACATAGAGAAAGCCATCATCTGGAAAAAACGCACCAGCAGTAGTGGACCGACTTTAGGTCGGTTGAGAGCCTCTGTTAGTGCTTTTAACGTCACGGCTTCTCGATGCTGGCCCTGGCTCCCTTCCCAGCGTTCCTTGGTGAGCGATTCGGGCAGGAAGAAGAAAATGGATATCAGATTGATGAACGCCAGGCATGCGGCAGCAAATGCGGGGATGTTATAACCCCACTGGCTGAGAAGCCCTCCCACGGCGGGTCCTATGATGAATCCCAGTCCAAACGCAGCGCCAATTACCCCAAAACCACTTGACCGGTTACTTTCGTCTGTTATATCGCTGATGTATGCTTGTGCCACAGTGATATTGCCGCCCGTCAGACCATCAATCATTCGGCTCAGGAACAATATCCCGATAATAAACATGTTAACATCCGGCGATCCAAATGCATTAGCTAATATAGTGCCGATGGGTTGTGCGAATCCCATCAACACATAGCCTGTAAACGTTCCCGCCACGCTCAGCAGCAGGATCGGCCGCCTGCCATATCGATCAGATAGACGGCCCATCAGTGGAGCACCCACCAATGATCCGGCCGCAAATGATGCCACCAGGAAGCCTATCAAGAGGGGCGTGGCACCAAACGTCTCAGCATAATAAGGTAATAAAGGCAGGATCAGGCCAAACCCCATCATGTCTACAAATACGACCAAAAAAATATTGATCAAACGACTGGTTTTTATACCCATCTCTTATTGTATATAACCCCCATTAAGCTTTCAATTCCTGGTTTTGGCAAAATATTGTACTTTGACCCTTTGATCTTGACCTTTGATTGCGGAATCCAAATACTCCTGGTGTTCTACAAAGGTTATGGTCATCAGATAACCTGATTTATTTTTATCATTCGCCCCCTTTATAGAATGATTTTATTAGGGTTTGGTTGACAAATCTCCCCATAAAACCAACCAATAGGATCTATTTTATCAGATTATTTCATTTTTGACAACCCTCTGAATATCACGAATAATGATGCAGGTGGCGTGGATAGGCCTGTTTTCTCCCCCCAATCCTTTAAGCACTAATTTTCTAACTTACGCTTACCTTGATATATTCTGAATAATGCCTACACATAATTTTGAATAAAAACATAAGTTCTATAATCTATATGTAATTACTCACCAGCTGAAGATTAACATTTGTAGCAGCGCAGGGGAGGAATCCCAAATGCCTCATTTCAAATCCCTCCCCTGCGCTGCTACAAGGTTTACAAAATAGACAGTATAAATCATTCGAATTTTCCAGATTGGATATACAAACATGTGTGTATGACGGCTTTCTCACATGATTTTTGATTAATAGGATAATACTTAGGAATGTGGTGAGTAATTACATCTATATAGTGAAGGAACAGTTGAATATTTTGGAACTTTACGCACTACCTACGAGTAATATGGCGACCTATCCATTTTGAGCGTTTGGCTTATTATCTCTCTAAAGAATGGATTGAATGCAATTGTATTTTGCTATTTTATTCATAAATAACTGCGTTTTAGGGTTGATAGATTGACTCTTCCGCTCGAATACATACATCATATATTATTAACTGCTAATTGCTTACCACCATCGGCGATTTTTCGATATTTCGAACCATTATCTGCTAATCCATCGCTCCCCTCACGCACAACACTCTCCTGTTGGAAAGGTCATTTCAGTTTCCTTTTCATTGACCAAAATAATCCGTTGGTAAGCCAGCCAGATAGCCAGAAGGATCATAATAGCGCTGAAAACCCCGGGAGCCCACACACCGATACCGCCAAATAGCAGCCCTCCAATGGTTGGTGAAATCACTCGCGTCACACTCTCCACGGAGTTGGATATCCCGAGCATCCCACCGATCTCGTCCGGCGTAACCGCCTTAGAGATACCACTGGTGAGGATCGTATTAGCAATCCAGCCTCCTCCGGCTAAGGGCAGAATGGCGATTAACATGATCAACACATTAGGTGTGATCGCCCAGCCCACCAGACCGAAAAACATCAGCCAAAGTGACATGACAATGAGTCTGCCATCCTTAAAGCGCTTAGTCAGCATCCCAATACCCACTCCCTGTATCAACACCGAATACAAGCCAACGTACGTTAGAAAGAAACCAGTGGATTGCGAGCTAAGGTTCAGCTTGTGCTGTGCGAAAAGCGCAAATACAGTTTGGAACATGGAGAATGCCATCATCAGGAAGAATCGTACGAGTAGCAGCGGACCGACTTTTGGCCGGTTAAGCGCATCAATTAACGCGTTTAGCGTTATCGCGGGTCGTTTTTGGTTTTGGATGGCATCACGACGTTCCCTGGTGAGAGATTCGGGCAGGAAGAAGAAAATGGAAATTAGATTGAGGAACGCCAGTCCTGCTGCAGCAAATGCCGGAATGTTATAACCCCATTGACTGAGGAATCCTCCTGCGGCGGGTCCGATGATGAACCCAAGGCCAAATGCAGAGCCAATTACACCAAATCCTCGTGACCGGTTGCTTTCGTCGGTTACATCGCTGATGTATGCCTGAGCAACGGTGATATTGCCTCCCGTCAGACCATCAATCATGCGGCTGAGAAATAATACCGCGATGATAAATGTGTTGACTTCCTGCGATCCAAAAGCGTTCGCAAAAAAAGTGCCGATGGGTTGGGCAAATCCGAGCAGCAAATATCCGATAAAAGTACCTGCCACGCTCAGCAGTAAGATTAGCCGCCGGCCATATCGATCTGAGAGGCGACCCATCACGGGGGCGCCAATCAATGACGCAGCTGCATAAGACGCAACCAGGAAGCCGATGATGAGAGGAGTAGCACCGAACGTCTCGGCATAATAAGGTAATAATGGCAGTATGAGACCGAACCCCAGCAGGTCAACGAATACGACAAGAAAAATATTAATCAAACGAGCAGTCTTCATAAGCAATTCTCAATTAATGTGGCTTTATGATGAGTTCTGAACAATCGCACACGCCAAAGTATTCAGATTTTCGCTATGGATGATCCTGATTGTTAATTGCTTTGGTTGTGTGGTTCTAAACGCGTTTATATGTCTCGATTGTAAGATATAGCTAATCCGGCATCTGATATATTTCCACCTGATCAATAATGGACTATCTTTGACATGGTCTTATGTATATTCCTATAAATACAACTAATCCGATGGATATTATCAGAATATTATGGATCTGACAACCCCCCGAACCAATGTCGTTATGAGACAGCCACCGCTTTGGCTGCTTTTACGCATGAGATTATTCAGCTATTGTGAAGGGGGGTTCGCCTTGTGGTTTCAAAAGCTATGATTTTTTATTGATAATGAATACTCATGATGAAAGAAAAGATAAACGATTATCCCTGCACTTACAGCCAGACCGATCCAGATGATCACGATTATCGCTGCCGCCAGCTTATTGACCGGTTTACCCTGCGCAACCAGCTCACTGGCTTTCAGTCGGCTATCGGCCATCACCTGCGGCGGGATCATCTTCACCGCTAGGTATGTGCCTAATGGGATCAGCACCAGGTCATCGAGGTACCCCACAATCGGGATGGGATCTGGGATCAGATCGATCGGGCTAAACGCATAGCCTACTACCAATGCGGCAAAAACCTTCGCATACCAGGGCGTGCGCTCGTCCTTATATGCTATATATAAGGCATAGACTTCGAGCTTGAGCTGCTTCGCACGTGCTTTCCACCGGTTGATAAAGGATTCCATTTCATCACTCAGGCAGATTATAATGGGAATTCTACAGTGAAATTCTATCTAGGGGTAGCCCTTATATGGATCTGAAGCTAATAACAATCCAGGCGATTGATCCCGTCGATTATTTCGGCGCTGTTGCTGCCTTATTGAATACTATAGAGACTGAACCAAACACGCCTGAATCATTGTCGGAGTGGTACTATAAACAGCTCGCGGATGGCATTAAGTTTTTCGTGGCGGTCGATCCAGTAGGTAGTGTGCATGGATTCTCTGGTCTCTATCGCATGAATACCAACCTGGACGGATATTACGGTATGTACCTGGTTGTTGCCGGAGAATTGTGGGGCTATGGGCTGGGCAGCCAGCTGCTTGATCACCTATTGCTCTACGCGGCTGGACTGGGGGTTAAGTCTCTCAGAACGAGGGTTAGGGATAACTCCGATCATTCCATCCGTTTTGCCGACCGGCGCGGGTTTGTGCAAAAGTATCATAGTATAGAGATGATGCTCGAGCTCAACACCTGGGATGACCAGAACTATGTGCCGCTGCTTCAGGCACTAAGCGATCAGGGATTTCTCTTCACCAATATGGCGGAATTGGGCGACACACAGGATGCCCGGCGTAAGCTTTATGCTTTGAATAATGGCGCCGCCGCCACCGACCCTGGATCGGGCGGCATCCCTCCTTGGTCATCATTCGAGGAATTCGAGCGGGACGTGTGCAATTCATCCTGGTATCATCCTGACGGTCAGATAGTCGCCATCGATACACAAACTGGTGAATGGGCTGCGATGAGCGCCATCACCGTCTTCGCCGGGGCTGACCACGCCTATAACCTGTTCACCGGCACTGATATTCGTTACCGTGGGCGTAAACTCGCCCAGGCTGTCAAAACTCTCGCCTTGCGCAAGGCACGCACCTTCGGGGTGGGGCGGGTGCACACCAGTCACAACTGTGAGAACGTCCCCATGATTGCCATCGATACCAAGCTGGGCTATACCCGCACGCCAGGAACGCTGGTCATGGTGAAGGAATTGATGCATGTCTGAGCTCCACCTGGAAATTAAGCTGAAACATGCCTCGTCCTGGCTCTCCCGTAATTGGATTTACGCCCCCATCCTTGCGTGCGTCCTGATCATGCTTCCCAGGCTGGTCTCCGCTCAATTCGGCTTGATGGACGATGGGCGTGCTCTGACCATTGCTCAAGGATTGCTGCACGGCAAGTTTGACTTGAGCTGGGACGTCGTTGCCGGTCGTGCACGCCCGATCTATTGGGCGGCTTTTGCCTTTTGGTACGTGCTGGTGGGTGGGCATCCATTCTGGTATTTCCTTGGCAACCTGATCGTCTTTTCAGGTACAACATTCCTGTTGATCCGTTTGGTGGTTGAGGTCGGCGGCTCGAAGCTGCAGGCGCTGCTGACAGGAGTCATATTCGCCTTCAGCACCTCCGTGATTGAGGACGTCTATACCCTTTCTAAGGCTGAAAATTTTCAGCTGTTGTTGATGATCAGCGCTATCACCCTGGTCATCCTTGCCGCCAGGTCTGCCAATCGTTTCAGGCTCTGGTTGCTCACAGCGATTGCGTCACTTCTCCTGCTGGTTGCTTGTTTTACGAAGGAGGCCACCTTACTTCTGTTGCCCATCAGCCTGGTCTGGTGGGGTGTTGCCATGCTTGGAAGGTGGAGACATTTCCCAACTGCACCCTTGGTCGAAAAGGTTAGCCGATTGCTCATCTTTGCCAGCCTTGCGAGCGGTGTGATCTTTTATCTCGGTCGGACAATCTTTTTGGCTTCATCAAAAATCCTCGGGGTTGGTCAATCGTCCGAATTTCACTTTGATCGCCTCAGCATCATCAACAGCATCGTGCGCTGGGGTGGCTGGCTACTGCGCGATTTTATCTGGCTGCTGCCCATGGCACTGATGGTTATTGTCTGGTGCCTGGTCAAACGACGCCTGCCACGTTTCGGCTTGTGGTGGCTAGCAGGTGTATGGATGGCGTTTTGGTTTGGTATGTACATTCCATGGCATTTCGCAGTCGAGTATTATTTGCTCCCCTTCGCAGCGGGGACTGCGGTCCTGTCTGGGGTCATATTGTCCGAGATTTGGGAATTTATTACCCAATCTACCCCACTCTGGAAGGGATTGGGTATTGCCAGCCTGGTTTTAACCGGCCTGCTGCTTCTGGCTACTCAGGCAAATAGCTTCACCGATGCCTCCATCCAGCTCGCACAAGATTCAGCCAACGCCCGTGTGCTTCAATACGTGGCTGAAAACGCCCCACAAAGCAGTCAGGTGGTAGTGAATATTCAGCTCGCCAACGAATACATCGAACAGATGCAGCTTATGTTGGCAAATTACTATAATCGACCTGATTTAGAGCTGGTCAGCTACCAGGGTGAGGATATGTCCAACCTGAAGGACCAACCTCGTGGCACCTATTTCCTGCTGGCTGAGCTGGTCAATCAACCGAAAATGACCGTACGCATGGGTCTGGACGAGCCCAGCCTCCAGGTTTGGAATGCCAGCGTTATGTCACAGCTGTCTTCATGGCATGAAGTCTATCGCGTCAGCGAGGACCCTCCCATCTTGACGGTTAATTTCCCACATTTGTTATGCTCGGTAATCAACCGGGGCAACTATTGCGCCGGTAACGAAGGATTGGTGAACTCGGATCGGCTTCATTACCAATGGTCAGTTTTCACTCCGTAAAGGGACTGTTACTGGCTATGCCTGGGCGTTTCGCAGAGTTGTGATTTGATACATAATGATAAAACCCGCTTTCCTTATAGCTGAAGATCAACCTACCGTGGTCGGTCAGGTATTTGGCACACCTGTGGTAGTTAAGGGATGGACTGGTCTGCCAGTTTTAGAACTGGTTGCCTGGATAATTTTATCTTGGGTCGCTGGAAAGAAGCTGCCTGATTTGTCGTGGCGAAAACGCCTATATACCGGTGCAATTACCACCATCGTCCTCCTGGGCTCCGAATGGTGCCACAACTTGGCCCATGCAGCAACAGCATCGAGAATCGGAAAACCGGTTGATGCAATACGTATCTTTTTTGGAACCCCGTTATTAATCTATTATGATATCAATGATCAGCAAGTTACCCCCACACAGCATATTACCCGGGCATTGGGAGGACCAATCTTTAATGTTGTGATGATACCATTTGCCTGGCTTGCGAGCCATTACTCACAAGACGGGACTCTCTCCCGTTATATAGCTAATTTTGCCCTGGGGACGAATTGTTTTATTTCGATGGTCTCTTTGTTGCCTATCCCGGGCATTGATGGTGGACCGATTCTCAAGTGGTCACTCGTGGAAGCCGGTCGATCCCCAGCTGAAGCCGATGAAGTTGTCAAGGTGGTTAATCTTGCTTTGGGAAGTGGTTTAAGTGTTGCTGTAGGGGCAGCGATAACTAAGCGACGGAAATGGACAGCAGTTGTTTGTGCTGCATTCGCCGTCACCTCCCTCGCTATTGGCCTTGGTCTCCTTAAAGAACAAAAAAATAACCTTCCTTTATGAGTGTAAAATATCTATGGCAGAAGGAACCAGGCTACAAACTGGAGGATCCAATGGGAGTGCTTAAATTCATTCTGCGTTTGTTCGGTTGGTTGGTCACTATCATTTTACAAGTCGCCGTCTCGTATTTGATCATCTTTCTAATCACGATCATATTCGCCGGTGTAGATACCACCTCCCGCATTGGATGGTTGGCATCACTTCTCGTCATTTGGCTGGGTTATGTCATTGGGATTTACCTGGTCGGGATGGTTGCCCTGCGTTGGGTGTGGAAAGGGGAACGGCGTTTCCCAGTACAACGATTAATCGGCACAGTAGTAGGTGCCTTGATCCCACTTCTCATTCTCCTCCCCATTGGTTTCAGCGTCCCAGTGGGTGCTACGGGAACCCAATTCTATGATCTGATCACCAACAATTGGCAGCCGATAATGGCCCAGGCTTCTTTATTCATTGGTATTGTAGGTTTTTATGTTCCAGGGATGATCAATCTCCCCGCTCGCCAGCCGGAAGGTAGTAAGTGATCGTTATCCGGTTTATTAGAGCTGATCAAAGCTGAAAACTATGGAAAACCCGAATAAGTAAGCGCCTGCAGAACCACCAAAGATTATCACTTACCAATGGCCAAACGCTGCCCGCGCTATCGTTACGGTGATGTTTCTGTTTGCCCTGCTCGGGCTGTTCATTTTTATCTCCCCAATTGCTCGGGACCTGTCCGCAGCGCAGCTTTTCGCTTTCGTCTTCGATATCCCAATTCGTTATCTAGTCCGGCGGACGTCACTGACGTACCATTGGTCCGCTTGTTAGTCTATGTGGTGCTTTATGTCGTCCTGGCCTTACTCCTTTTTGTCGGCTGGAAATCTCTCGTCGATTATTTACAGGGCATGATAACCGATTTATCACTAACGGCTGCAGTTTTCCATTCTAATCTACAGGGGATAGCAACTGGAACCTCACTGTTTACACAATCCTTCCCTGGTGTAGCTATCGCTGGACTGGATAAAATCCTCCAGGTGATGGTCAGCACGTTGCGCGTGGTTTATACTTATTTTCTGGCGAAGATTATCGGTCGCGAACCGTTCCCCGACATTGAAAAGCCAACCGGTCCAGCCAGGGGTTTCCTCAGCCAATTCCTGCTGGATGAAACGGTAGAGCAGCAGGCAGCTAACGGAAAACAGCGGTCAGCCACGTGAAATCAGCTTCGAGCCGCCAGCCATCCACTAGGACCCATGAATGGCAAGCACCGTAGTATCGGATTACAGACAGGGTATTAGTGCTATTAATATTCTAGAAGCAGTAAAATGAACTTATGGGAGAGTATATCCGGCCTCCAGATGATGTTTACTGGCACTTTAGGCGGCTGAAGACTCAGAACCAGGTGGGAGCAGAATATATCAGCTGTGAAGATGGCTGCCTCTACCGCGTGAACTGTGAACGCCAAATTTGCCGTATAGTGAATGGGCGTGAGGTGGCGACCATAGACTCTCTACCGATCCGCCTCCCGGCTGGAGCGCACGTGCTCACCGGCGTAGGTTGGGGCTTTCGCATGCACATCTCAACTTTCTACCAGCAGGTCATTGCCCGGTCGGGGGGTAAGCTGAACGAGAAATAGAAATCTCGCCTTCTCCACCCAGCTGGGAAATATCATTAACCCTCCTGGCGATCTAATGACACAACCGGATTGTCTGTGTAGTACCGAATCCGAAGGGGATTTAATGCAATAAAACCTCCGAAATTGCGGCTTAATCAGAGCCATTTCACGGTCTTTTATCAATTTTAATGTTACTAAAGCAATGCTGAAAATGTAAGGATAAATTTCGGAATCAGCCAATAGTCAAGCTTATAGGACTTCTTTACGGCACACGATTAGCATGTGCTCGCTCATGGCGACTACCCCAGGATGGGTGCATGTCTGGTAGTGTGTCTCCAACCAGATACGGTAGCGGTTTTCATCCTTAGCCAATTGGTTCAGCGGTTTAACCTGGTGATCATTGAGACCTTCCAGACCCGCCAGCTCTAAAATTTGTACCCCTGGGCGGGTAAAATCACCTTGCAGCTCTTCGGGAAGATAAAAGTGGCAGGCAGTGAAGCCATGCTCACCCATATAATCACCCGTATCGCGAAACAGCTTAAAGTGGGGCATATCAATCTCGATCTGCGATTCGATAAGGATGACCACCAAGACGGCCAATCGCCCGATCACGGAGACGAATATGGGTGCGCCGGGTTTCGCCACCCGCACCAGCTCTGAGATGGCGCGCTGCCTGTCCTGTGGATCCAGGACGTGGGAGAGCGGACCTCCTGTACAGAGAACTGCATCGAACGTACAGTTACTGAACCTGCTTAAGTCGACGATCGATCCGGTAGTGATTTGCTTGACGCTGGCTGCGAGTCCCTGGCGTTTTATCTGCCGTTTGGCAAAATCCAAATTGGCCTGGGTTGCATCCAGAAGGATCATATCGTAGCCCTTCTTCGCCAGCTCGATTGTGTAGCGGCCAGGTCCACCGCCAGCATCCAACAACAACCCTTGCCGGGGAAGGTATTTATCGAGAAAATGCACGGTAGTGTCGAATTCAAGCCGGTAGTAAGGATTCTTTACCAACCGATGCCACTCCTGAAGCACCTGTCCCGAATAAAATTCCTTTACCAATGAGTCGGTCATTTTCGATGATAAAAGGGTTAATGGATTGAGCAGCTTATGGCATCGAGTGATTGATTCAGTCCATAGAAGCTATAAACTCAACCACTCTATGAAATGAAAATGGGAGAGTACGGGATAGACCGCATGCCCTCCCAAATCCGCTCAGAACTTGCTATCAGACGAGCTCATTCCACAGCGTTCGGAATGGTTGCTCGTAATGTCCTGTAATTATCTTGAGCTTGCTGAAAGAACCTACACACCGATGCCGGTTGTGGTTTTATTCTTCTTTTCTTCCTTGAGTTTCCGTTTTTCCTTCAGCGTGTGTTGCGGTTTCTTTTTCTGTTGTTTTCTACCTTTATCCGCTTTTCCCGATCCAGCCATCTTGATTCTCCTTTTTTGGGATAATCTTAATTATAGCATGGCATCTGACTTGCGTGAGGCTGTTGCTGGCATTTCTGATCTGCCTTCAGCCCAGAGCTGTGTTACCAGGATGAGCTCGTCAAGCTTGGCAATCGGTGCAAGCCATTGTGACCAGATCCCCGACTGTGCGCTGATGATAATATACAGTACGATAGTCAGGATGGTGTAGCCGATAAACACAGGCCGGACTAGCCGGTGGATCGAATCTGGCAGCCCCAGCGGTAGGTATAATAAACCGAGCAGACCGAGGTATCCGAGACCATTTAGTAGGAAGAAGGTGAACAGTTTATCTGGCCCCGTTAATGTGAGACCTGGTCCGGTGGTGTAGAAATAAACATGGATCCCTGCAGTGATCAGGGTGAGGATGATAATGAAAGTGCGTCGCATAGTCTAACCTCCTTGGCGAGACAGAATTGTCAAATTAATATTCATAGATCCTGTTAGCCATAATTACCCCCGACACAGAAGATGCCTGTCAGATAAATCGAAACCTTCGTGTATCGACCATGGTGGGCGCACATATGGCTTATCTAAATGATTGTTATATCCCTAAATACGTTCCTTAAATATGATTAGATGCATGCCAAATGATGAAAGTTGCATCCATAGTTGAATATTAGAGATCAATCTTTATTCGGCTGGTGCCCATCCTGGTTGGATTCGAACAGTTTCAGGATGAGATCAGCGATCGCAGCTGCAAAAGTTTATCTCTCTCCACCAGAACTTGCAAGGTTATCCGTGATTCATTATCAAAAAAAATGGTGAAAGAACCTGATGGAGACAGATTGTTTGAGATAATTCACTCCCAGCGGAATGTTTTAATGGAGATAAGTACACCAAGCACAAGAATCACAAAAAGGACGAGCACATCAGTAAGATGTTTGCTCCAGGGATCGCCGACCCATAAGCCGCGTAGGAGTGTGACCACGTAGGTTAGGGGCAAAAAGTTGGCGATCCGTTTGATCGTTTCAGGCAAGAGCTCGCGCGGGAAGCCGGCACCCGAGAGAAAAAGCATCGGGTAAAGGATAACCATCCCTACGACTTGGGCAGTACGGGCGGTAGGCATCAGCCCGGCAAGGATAAAACCAAGAGCAAAGAAACTAAGGATACTCAACACAAAGCCTATTAACACATTCAGTGCATTACCTTCAAAGCGTAAATTGTAGACCAATTTTCCGGCAACAATGAGAAGGAGCATGCCAAACAATGTTACCAAAAACAATACGACAACCTGAGCAACCAGAATGACAAATGGATTGATGGGAGTGGTGCGAAGGCGGCGCAGCACACCATTTTCACGATATGCAGTCACGGTGATGGTCAGACCCAGCAAGCTGGTGGTGGCGATTATCATTGCTGTATATGCCGGAACAGAGATATCCACTGTGCCTTGACCATTAAAATATTCCGAAGGTATGTTGCCGTAGATCGAGCCAAACAAGAACAGCATCATAAGCGGGAATATCAATGTGAAGAAGAAACCCACTGGCTCGCGCAGGAATAGCTTTGTTTCCATCCAGGTCATCTTGAGTAGACTTTTCATACCCACCTCAATCTTTCATTTCATGCCCCGTCAGTTTGAGGAATACATCCTCCAGGTTGGACTGCTCAGAACGTAAATTCCTGAAAGGTACGCCCAGGCGGGCAAGAAGCAAGACAACATCACTGACCATCGTCGTTTGGGTCGAATTTCCATAGATGACAACCTTGCCTGCTTGGATATCCATCCGTCCAATTTGATCTATTGAGCTTATGAATTCGTCCGGTAGGGGTTTATCCACAGTGAAGGTCAGGCTTTCGCCACATCCCTTACTGTGGATAAGCTCTGCAGGTGTGTCCATCGCAACGATTCGTCCGTGATCGAGGATTGCCACCCGGTCGCACAAGCGCTCGGCTTCCTCCATATAGTGGGTGGTTAGCAGGACGGTCTTTCCCTGCAAGCGCACATCACGAACCAATTCCCAGATGACGTGACGGGCCTGTGGGTCTAAACCGGTGGTCAGTTCATCCAAAAAAATTAGCTGAGGGTCAGGGAGCAGTGCCAGAGCTATGAAGAGGCGCTGCTTCTGACCACCTGACAGCTTGCCAAAGGGAGTATTCCGCTTCTCAGCCAAGCCCAGCTGGACAACCAATTCCTCCCAATTGCGGGCTCTGGGATAGAAGGAGCTGTATAAATCCAGGGATTCCCAAACTTTCATCCGTTCGGGTAGGTTTGATTGCTGCAGCTGCATCCCAGTATGAAGGTGGAGGAAATGGCTCTCCTGTTGGGGGTCAACGCCGAGCACGCTTACCATCCCGCGGTCCGGCTTGCGCAGACCTTCCAGACACTCGATGGTCGTGGTTTTTCCGGCGCCATTCGGTCCAACCATGCCGAAAATTTCACCTTCCTGCACATCGAGATTAACCTCATCTACAGCGACTGTCGCACCGTAGGTCTTGCTTAGTCCTACAACTTTTATGACCGTATTCATTCTCTTCACTCACCACATGCCTCTCAGAATCGTTATTAGATATCAAATTGTAGCCAAATGTTTCCTTGTCACAAATTCGCTCTGTGGTTTGGTATTAGTGTTATTTGAATTTTAAATTAACTTTGATAACCGTCCATTGACCGAATTAGTTGGTTACAACTTCATAATACAGTATAGGACCTGAGAAAGCAGGCCCTATTAAGGGTATTAATTGGGTGATGTTCCGGGTATTTTTCTGAGCACCATATTGTTGTCAGATCAAGGCGATATAAATGGTTTTACACAACGATGATGGAGACTAACTTAAATCTACTTCGCTTGTATCGACGCCGTAAGCGAACGTTCTTCTACGAAGGGTCAAAATTACTTTATTTCGCCAGCGCACACGACGCAGCTTTCCCGATCGATGTCGATAGATGCATGGTAGCTTCTCTATGATCCTTCAACTTTTACTATTAGGTCCTGAGAACACTTCGAAGCATGTTTCTAGCGGAAAAAACTTTGTTGGTCTGTGTAAATATCTGATCTATCAGGGATTGAGCAAATCGAGGTGGTAGGTGTAGGTAGTATCGTAATGTTTTGCAATAACCACATTGATATCACCCAAAGACAGGTTATACACAGTTGACCATTGGGTGCTGCTCTGTTTAACATCCGAGAGTAGCTGCATGGCAGAATGCAGGTCCAGCTGACCGTTCGCAGCGGTGAGCCGATCTGATAGGATACCGTAACGCCAGCAGCCGCCATCCCCTTCGACGATACAGCGCAGGTGGTTCGTAGCCAGGTGCCAGGGATCCTGGTTGGGAATCTGTACCATCTTACCCTGATAGAATTCAACCAGTACGGCTTTACCACTAGGATCAGCGAGCAGGTAATGGATGGGCGGACCTCCGCTGAAAACGATATTATATTGCTTGAAAATTGCCATCGCTTCGTCCACATTCCGAGCATGGTCGAGGATTTGACGGATGATGCCGACCGAGCCGATGTTAGGTCTGGAGCTGTCATAACTTGTATAATCAGCATATTCAACCTGCACGGCAGCCATGGCGACCGTCAGTCCATATTCATTCATCCCATCAAAAGGCAATGAAGGCGAAGCAAGCAGCTCTGTTCGTTCTGACAGCGGTAGCTCATCCAGTTTTGTTGCGACCGTGGGATCGATGCCTATGAAGGTCAGATCGACCATGCTGACCGATGCAAAACCATCGGACGGGTCGGTGAAGAGCAGTAGGGAAGGGCTAAACTCCCAATCAAAGTTGCGCCCATAATACTTGTCACCAGCATTGCCCAGGGCAGCGAAGAGGGAGCAAGAGAAATCATGGTCCGCAGGTATACTTAAACCGGTTGGTGGGTAGGAATAGTTACCTACGTAATGCATGACATAGAAAGGATAATCATCGAGTTTTTCCAGGCTGCGCAAAGTCGAGGCGGCATTCGATGATAGGCTGCCAATGTCTTCAGTAGGAGCAGGTGATGGTGACGACAACGTGCTAGTAGGCGCCTGCCCGGTGCAGGCAGTGAGCAGGAACAACCCAACGATAAAGGCTATCAACCATTTCTTGGCAGTCTGTCGGGTTGATTTCATCAGAGCCTCCGATGACTATTAACTCTCTTTATATTTCTATTTCACTCCGTTCGCAGATTGACTCCATTCAATTATATATATTGGCTCCTGATCAATTAATACATTGAGCCAGTATCATAAACGCTTCCTTTTCCAATTCAGCAATCCCAGCAAAACTAGCTGATGCACTGGGAAGATCATCATGCTGTATGCAATTTGCGATTTTCGGGATGATCGACATGGAAGAACGGAAGCGATGAATCGCCTCGGAGAAATCCAATCCGGTCATCTCAGCAGCCTGTTCCAGGAAGCTGATGTAGATATCACGACCGGCCGTTAGATGATCACCCGTTATATCGGGCGGAGAGTTTAGATATTCCCGTACCTGGCGCAGACATCCCAGTGAAACCTGTTCACCCAGCTCCTGAGGCCAGGCTGCAATTTCCCGCGATAACTTCTGCATGGCTGGTATACCCAGCAGGCTCACCGGTGGTCTTAGCATCATGGATGATTGGTCCAAAATTGATTTACGAATGAGAGCGCTCGTGGGGGCGATGACCATCGGGAGCTCAAGGATTACCAGACGATTGCGTTTGCCCAGACCGGGGCTGTTCACATCCCAGGCTGGTTCTAGCTCCGAAATGGGCAGAGTCTGAACAGGACTGAGACCCGTGTCGTAAACATACGCGTTTGAATCATCGTAGCCTACCATCAGCAGGTAGTGGATGGGGATATGGCGCTGGTGATAGATCTGCGGATAAAAATGGAGGTGGTACATGTCCAGGGGACCTATAATCGGGGGAGTTCCACCGTCCACTGCCTGCGTAGCTTTTTTCCAGGAGTATTTATAGGACCTGTTTTCAACCTCATTATATTGGGCATCAAACAACTCTGCCAGGTACTTGTGTTGGCGTGGGCTGGCAGTGCCCCAATATACCTGGCGGGGAGGGTCGGCGAAATTGAAGCGCAGGTAGGCAAACCCCCCGCCTTGACCAAGTCCGTGCAGGAACTCGTTGGACCAATCCCTGCCTGTACGCCATTGGACGAGATCACGGATGCCGTTAATGGGGCACATTCCGTGAGAAGGGCGGTGGGGCAAGGTCAGCAAACGGTCCACTTTATCCTCCGGGTGGCTTTAAATAAAGGCTGGTGTATGTAATCGATACCATCACAACCTTTGACGGGTTCATTTTTTCGACGAGAGAGTAATATCATCAATATACAGCAATTTATGTGCGATGGCAAGCAGAGGAAAATAGAAGGCCGGGGTCAGCGATCCCAGCACAGGAGAACCCCCATCCCGAACTTGTTTTCGGGATTCATATTACTAAAAATGAAAGATAGGGAAAGGCGGATGGCCGAGATCAAGAATCCCGGCTATAAATTGCATAATGAGATCAATTAATCAAGCAGCAGTGGTTTCATTGGGGACCATTGCTCGGCCCAAACCTTTGGAACCAGCTCATCCATGATCATCGCTGGGAAAGTGGCTGCCATGATTGCCCTTTCATCATGGTCAAGGTTGTATAAAACGAAAGGAACCACCCAATACGGAGGTCCGGAATGCTCCTGGCTATACTTACCGGCAGCTTCGCTGATCCGCCTCTGGTCTTCTGTGGACATCACTGCATTGATTGCTGCCTCTGAAAAATAACGTTCTTCCAATTGGATGTGGGGTTCCCATATCTCAGAAATCTTGCGCAGGGTATCGACGATGGATACCAATCCCTTATGAGCATCATCGGGAAGCGCTGCGATGATGGGTGGCAATGGAGCCAGGAGGGTTTCAATCTGCAGGTGATCATAAACTAATTTTGCATATGGCGCAGAAGAAATAACGAGGCGAAATTTAGGAAAGGCGATTAAATCTTCACCCATGTGATGGGAATCTAATACCGATGCCAGGCTGTGCGTGTAGCTCGAATACCCTACCAATGCTTGAGGCTGTGGAAATCCTGACTGCGAATATTCCCTCCCCTTCACCAGGCCGACATTGAGTCCGCGCGTGATCACCTTATGGATGCGAATCAGGTCAGCTGCGAGATTAGTGGTTAATTGTTCCATATGTCTCCTCCGTTTTAATGCATTGCAAACGTTGATTTTGATGAGAGAGTTATTTGGGATGAAGGCGTTAATCAATGTCGATTATAAGCTTTACTCCCGCCTTATTGTCTTATATGCGTAATATACACCATTGATCCGCCACAAACCGGCGACTTGGTTAAATAAAGGATTAAAACATCCCAACCAGTGGTCGGACAGCATATAGATCCAATTCGGAATATGTAGTAAGGTGTGAATAGTGATTTTGGCACCCAGAATATATCCAGGTTGATAACTTGGACTAAAGAATTAAGAAGGGGAATTTGGTTGTTGCTGGAATGGCTTTATCTTGTTGAGATGTAGATAAAATAGGCAAGAAAGGCGAAACCGAATAAGTATGGAACAATCATCGGTCGGACGGAGCGCCAGAACATTGTCTTTATCATCTCCGGCTTGCTGAGGTTGCTGATGACCAGAGGCACAATCGCTCCTGCGGATATCGAAATTGCACTTTCACTCTTTTCAAGCTTACCTAAAACGAGGATCTCTTCTTGCAGCTCGAGCAGGCGCTCATAAACACGCAGTTTGGGATTAAACCCTAAAAAACCTTTGGTTCTTACGCCAAGGTTTTCCAATAACATTTTTGTGCCATCATCAAGTTTATCCACAACGGATTCATTATTGAGCACAAGGTCGGAATTCTGATCCTTGACCTTAATCCTGCCGGTCATATCGTCAATTTCAATGCTCCCAGCAGACTGTTTGTGTACCGTGCGCCAGCGGCCTCCACCCCTGCCGCTGCTCTGATATTGTTGGACTTCTAACTGCCAATATGCACAATCGGATTTACTGAATAAGCTTTTGATAGGATCGCCTCTCACTTTACCGTTCACTTGAACCCATCCATGCCCAGGGAGAGCACTGATCCAGGTGATGGGAACCCTCCAACCAAGGAACATCTTCCTGATCGTACCCGCTGAATAGATTAACGGACCGATGATTGCCGAACCTATGATAAGCCAAAGGATCAAATTATTCATTATATTTTCCCCTTATGCATCTGCGTAGATATATACTATTGAAGAGAAATATCGATTGGTGAGAAGCTTGATAAATAGAGGCCAAGTAAATTATAGCATGTCTGATTGAAAAGCATCTTTTGAGGTGAATGATCGGTCGAAGTTCGTATGATTAGGGATGAGTACGGCTGCAACGGACGGAGTTGAAGTATCTCCACCAGCGGTAAGTGTGAATCAAACAAATTAATGTACAATTTAGGTTCTTTTCGTCATATAAAGGTTTATACTGGCACCAAATTTACATTAAGATAGTATCGAGGCATGGACGACATGGACATTTATTACAACACTGCCAGGGGGATCATCCGCATCTTCCAAACGATATTTCCCCAAAACTGCCGGGTGCATGGTGAGACAAATCTGCCGCAGGGGGCAAAAATCATCGCCGGCAACCATCCCAATGCCACTGACGGTCTGTTCCTGCCGTTCGTTTTCCACGAAAAACTGCATTTTTTCGTCCAGGGTGATATCTTTGACATTCCATTCATTGGCTGGCTACTAGCCAAAGCCGATCAGATCCCTGTGCATTCGGACAAAAAATTATTCGCATTGAACCGGGCTGAAGAATACTTGAGACAGGGTAAGGTAATTGCGATTTTCCCGGAAGCGCGTTTGAACCCGGAAAGGCAAGGGATTCGAAGCGGAACTGGCGCGGTACACATGTCGCTAATAACTGGGGCTCCGATCGTCCCGATTGGCTTCTACGTCCCTGCGCAGTGTCTGCGCTATATCGAACGACAAAAAAAATACAGAATATCGAAGGCATATTGGCAGACTCACGGTCACTGCTATCTGCATATTGGGCCACCATGGAAGCCAGGCGAGGAAACTGGTCAACAAGAAGAATATGCAAAAAGGCGCGAGCTGACCAGGAAGTTAATGGAAATGATCGAAGCCCAGGCTGTGCTGGCCAGGCAGGACTGCACCAGAGAGCCAGGTATGCCTGTAGATGTCAGAACAAACGATAGCCAGTCTTGATATGAATTGATTTATCTTTTGGTCAACAAAATTCCAAGGCTAAACATTAATCAAAAGACGGTAACCATTTGATCCAGCCAGCCTGGGGGGGAACGATCGAAGGTAGAGCGTGCAATGGTGCCCAAATAAGCTCGAAAACAGTATAGTCAACCGTGACGCTCAATCGGGGAGGGGTGGGGTAAGGAGCGGTGAACATGTAGAAATGGCGTATGCATTGGCTGCTCAGGGCATCATCGGGTATCCAACCAGTAATATTGTAGGTGATGTATTGGTGGTCGAAATGTCGGTCAGTTTCCTCAAAACACACCTGGGTGAAACCCTCCGCCTGTCGCAGGACCTGCACTGGCAGCCCAGTGCGGAAGTGCGCCCAATCATAACTGTTTGTATCAGGTCGGGAATAGACCGGGGTAGGATAGGCGACCACGATAAAACCAGGTGCTGGGGGATCTTCCACCTCACCGAGCGAGTGCATGAGGACTAAATCAGCAAGCCCACTCTCTTCGATAGCTTCACGTCGGGCTGCAGATTCTAAGACCTCCCCCGGGTTGACCGTACCTGCAGGGATCTGCACCCCCACGTTGGGATGATTGAATAGGAGCAGCTCATCCCCGTTTATACCAGCGCGAGTAATGAAACAGGTCACTTTGTATACTGGTGTGTTCATAATTCTGAAAAATCAATATCCACGTACGGAAGACCAGCATTAATGCGGGAAGAACGAGTGTGCATGAAGTTTTCCGCCCAGCCCTGTTTAGCTTCAGTCGTGAGCTCAATCAGGTCTGCGTAAATGCACACCTCTTTTAGCTTTAGGAACTTAGGAATCTGTTCCTGCCAGAACCCAGTCAGTTCGTACTCTCGGCGATATCCCCGTAAATAGTTTGAAAAGAAAACTCGAGCAAAATCGCGGCTGTCAGCATCAGTTGTGGCATTGAAAAGCACCAAAACGTCGAATAGTGCCATAGCGATATCCATGGCGAACCAGCCATAGACGCAGTCATCGAAATCGATGATCGTCATCTGCCCATCAGGCTGGATAAGGAAGTTGGCGAAGTGCAGGTCATCGTGGATCAGACCAAAATCGGTGGGAGTAGTGGGGAGTTGTTTCAGTTCGGCGATAATCTTGAGCAGCTTCTCTCGGGCAGGTTCGGAGGTATGAGCAAGCTTTTCGGATGCTTCCCGAACCTCATAACTATCGAACCACTGCGGTCTGGTGAGGGCAGCACGGGAGGGGTGGTAACTGGAGGAAATGCGGTGCATCTTGCCGGTAGCCTGACCGATGCTGTGGAAAAGGGCTTCATCCCATTCTGTGGGTGGAATGTTCTCTGCCAGAATACCATCAACCTTTTCAAACGCGGTGATGGTGTAAACTTTTCCATAATACATGAGCCTTTCCAGTAAATGATGATTGATCGACGGCCAGGGTGCACTAACCGGCGCTCCGTGAAGGGCTAGGAAGTTCACCCATTCGAGCATTCCTAAGGTCTGGTTGACGGGGCAATCTTCTACACCAATCCGCAGGATGGCGGATTTATCACCGTGAGGGAACTGGTACACAGCGTTGTAATGCCCACCAGTTAACGGGATGAGCTCATCAGCGGACGTGTCGTACAGGGCACAAGCAGACGAGAGCAGGATTTGTTCCATAGGATCTCTGTGGTATTTTACCAGCATGATGCAGCCCCAAAAAACCATTTGGAACACAATTGATGCGAAATATATTCGAAAGGTACAAAAGTAAGTCAAAAAACAACATACCGACTCCCACCTTTCTTCTGGTGGATGATTTTATCTGGGTGAGGCGAGGAGAATAATACAATCCACTGGCCTGGGACATCCTCAACTATAATAACCTCATCCTCAGGATGATGGAGCTGCTATGACAACTTATGCGCTTGTGATTATTAACGGGCGGATCCTGGATGGATGCGGGAACCCCTGGTACTGGGGCGATCTGGCTATTGAGCAGGGGAAGATCGTCGAAATCGCCTCGAGGGGCACGTTGCACGGTAAGCAAACAATTGATGCTGTCGGCCGATTCATTGCACCGGGGTTCATCGACATCCATACCCATTCAGACTTGTCGATCTTGGTTAACCGGCGAGCGGAAAGCGTAGTGCGGCAAGGGGTCACCACTGAGCTGATCGGGAATTGCGGGATGAGTCCTGCTCCTGTGACGGACGATCACATCCTTGAGCTGAAACGGTATTGGGGTCCGATCTCCGACCAGCCTGAAGTGAGCTGGCAATGGCGGACTTTTGGGCAGTATTTGCAATCATTAGCAGAGGGTGGATTGGCGATCAACATTGCTGCATTGTCGGGTCATGGGGCTCTGCGTATGGCAGTGATGGGGCTGGAGCAGCGTGATCCAACGGTCAACGAGCTCAAAGAGATGAAGCAATTGCTTGATGAAGCCATGCAAGCTGGGGCGTTCGGCATGTCTACCGGGTTGGTATATCCACCGGGCTGCTTTGCGGACACACCGGAGATCATTACCTTGTGCAAGGTGGTCGCAAAATACCATGGGATGTATGCGTCTCATATCCGAGGCGAGCGGGAGACAATTTTGGCAGCAGTTGAAGAAGCTATCCAGATTGGGCGAGAAGTAGGTATACCGGTGCAAATCTCGCATAATGCCCCCAAATTCGGCGCTCCTTGTGATGCCAGGGCCAACTTACTCTTGGTCGAAGAGGCAAGGGCGGTTGGTCAGGATGTGACCGTGGATAACGACGTGCACACCGACCTGGGGCCCGCGCTTACCGGCGGTCTGCCACAGGAAATCCAGGACCTGCCGGCAGAGGAGATTGCGGAATTGCTCAAAGATGCGGATAAGCGAGAGGCGATCCGGAAGGAGATCGTCGCAGACCAAAAACCTGCGTTCGGTCCTGTTGGGCTGCTTAAACATGGTCAGTGGCAGCGCATCACCATGCTGCACGCCTCGAAAAGCCTGGGCATTATCGGTAAAACCATTCAAGCCATCGCCGAAGAACGTGGTCTGGAGCCATTCGACACCTACTTTGACCTGATCATCGAAAATGGCCATTCAGCGGAGGCGATTTTCGATTATATAGATGAGAAGAATATCCGCATACTACTGCAGCATCCGGCGGTGATGATTTCGTCTGATGGGCAGGTACAGGCGCCATATGGGTTTTTGAATGATCCACCGCCTTACGAGCCGTGCAGTTATGGCGAATTCCCGGGAGTTCTCGAAAGGTATGTACGCGAAGGATCGGTTCTGACGCTCCAGGAAGCGATCCGAAAGATGACCTCTTTTCCGGCGCAAAGGCTGGGGCTCACGGATCGTGGTGTGCTTCGTCCGGGCGCCTGGGCCGATGTGGTTGTGTTTGACCTGGAGCGGTTGCATGACAGGGCGACAAACCTATACCCCCACTCATACCCCTTCGAAAACTACCCACACCAATACCCGCAGGGGATCGATTATGTTTTCGTGAATGGGGTATTGGTGGTGGATGGGGATGTGCACACCGGAGAGCTGGTGGGGAAGGTGTTGAGGAAAAAGCCGAGCAGTGAATATTGAAAAATCAGTCTCGAGTTGAACCCAGGCGAGTTACCGAACGTTATTGCTTCAAGCCTCTACGCGGATGGTGTTTCGAGGAACCGGTATGCTCCAAGTGATTGGATAAAGATGCTGATGATCGATGCGTAGGCGATGATCTTCTGCCCGACGGCTTGAATCACCAAGCCCTGTGGTGAAGTAAAGCCAGGCCCGTTCGTGATCAGCAAATAATAGCCGATGAGCAGCAAGCAGAAAACGGCGAAAACCCAGGCAAACACCTTGGGATAATGCTTATCCACGAACATCACCGGGACGTAACACAGCACTGCCAGAGGGAACAGGCGGAACGCCCATATGACGAACTGCACATGGGCGGGGCGGGCAATATCAGCGGGAGCGAAGGCGATGCCGATAAAACTGATCCCTGCCAGCACACCAAGAACTGAGCCGATCAGGCTGAGCACCTTCTCAAAGCGGTTAGCCTGGAAGAAGTGGGGGAACAGGATAAAAAAGACCACCAGGCAGGCTCCTGCCGCAGTGAGGGAAATAAAGAATAGTACCGCCGATACCCAATTCGGTTTGCCGGATAGGGCAGTGATCATTCCCAGGTTGCTGAGGAAATCGCGGGTAAAGGAATAACCCTGGGCGGTGTGGTTGTCTACTGCCCCGCCAGAGTAGGTCAGCATAGCAATCGAGGTAAGGAGGATGAAAACTCCACATCCCAATGTGATAATGAGGTAGGCGCGGCGGGTTTTTTGGTGAGAGTCGAAACTGAGCTGCATATAAGTGACTATAAGCGCGAGAATGAGGAGTGTCAAGTAGGATAATATAAAGAGATCGGTAAATCGTCAACCCGAATTGCACTCGTATCTACCAGGCGGCGCGAAGCTAATCATCGTGTGGTCGACCAGCTCTCAATGACAGTGAGTTGGTTCCTTTGATCAAGAAATTGGCTTGACATTCGTATGTTTTGATCTTAAATTACGTCAGTGTGGTATTAATATCAAGCAGTATAAATTACATTGGAAACAGCAATCTTTCCAGTATTGACCTTATATTGAAGCAGGATATGCAGTTATGGATGCTCACATTCCGGTTACTTTTATAAAATCGTTTGATGAACGGCCGCTGAGACCGGTCGGTATCACCATCGACCGGGCGAATAATGTGTATGTAACTGAGGCGTCGGGGGGCAAAGTTACCAAATATAATGAGGATGGCTGGCTGGTGATGAGTTTTGGTAGAGGAGAAGGAAGCTTGTTAAAAAAGACGGGACGCCTGATCCGACCCGCATCAATCGCCGTGGATGGCACTGGATACTGTTATGTAGCCGATTTTAAAATGAATTGCATTTTCAAGTATGACGCACAAGGTCACTTTGTGAAGTCATTCGGTACGCAAGGCAAGGAAGATGGGCAGTTCAACCACCCCTTGAGCATAAAGGTCGGTCCGGATAATAACTTGTGGGTAGTTGACCGGGATAATGATCGCTTGCAAAAATTTGACACAGACGGAAATTTCCTATTTAAATTCGGTAAATTGGGCCGGGATAAGAATGGCTTGGGTCACTTTTCTAATCCGTCTGATGTCGCTTTCGACCCTCAGGGTTGCGCTTACGTAACGGATGAATTAAACAGCAGGGTGCAAAAGTTTGACCCAGAAGGGAACTTTATCAGTATATTTGGAAAAACTACCAAGAAGGCGGGAGAACTTTCCCATCCGCGAGGGATCGCTATTGATAAGTGGGATAGAGTATATGTCACCGATTCGTACAAGGACATGGTGGTTGTGTTCAATGCCTTTGGACGTTATCTGTTCTCCATTCTAGGACCTCTCATAAAGGGAGGATCGTTATATCGACCAATTGGGATAGCCATCAACGACAAAGGAATGATTTACGTGGCAGACAACCAGAACAACCGGATCATGGTATTCAGGCAGGAGTATGACCAGATTGGAGAATGCAGTCGCCAGTAAATAGAAAGTGAACATACAAAATAAACTAAATTCGACCGCGATGCAGATGCTTTATATTTAGCTATTGTTCGCCACGTTTGATTGCGCATAGTCGTATTCTCTTGAAGGTCACTCCTTAAAGATAATATATTCAGAGGATGATTCACCGTCATTTAATATTCATTGTGGTATAACCGAATATTAATAACTTGATTTTTAGGAGGGTTTTATGTACACAACCAATCAATACGAAAGCATGTTGGCTGAGACGGTGATTCTGCCGGGCTACCATGCTGACCTGATCAATGCATATTTTGCTCGCCCACTCGGTGCGGGACCCTTCCCGGGAATAGTGTTGGTACATCACATGCCGGGCTGGGATGAATGGTATCGGGAGACAACGCGCAAGTTCGCTGCATATGGCTACGCTGCCCTATGCCCGAACCTGTATTTCAGAGAAGGGCAAGGCACGCCAGAGGATGTGGCAGCAAAGGTAAGAGGAGCAGGGGGCATCGACGATGACCAGGTGTTGGGAGATGTGGGTGCATCCCTGGCGATGCTGCAGGCACTGCCGTATATCAACGGAAAGGTAGGCGTTTTCGGAACTTGTTCGGGCGGCAGGCATGCATATCTGGCCGCTTGCCGCATACCTGGCTTTGCCGCGTTGGTGGACTGCTGGGGAGGGCGGGTGGTCATGACCGCTGAGGAGCTTACACCCAAGCAGCCTGTGGCCCCCATCGATTACACCGCTGACCTAAGCTGCCCAGTGCTGGGTATCTTTGGTAATGAAGATCACACGCCTACGCCTGAGCAAGTGAATACACTGGAAGATACGTTGAAAAAATATGGCAAAGAATATGAGTTTCACCGCTACGATGGGGCTGGGCATGCGTTCTTTTATCACAACCGCCCTGCCTACCGCCAGGAACAAGCCATGGATGGATGGAGTAAGGTTTTTACATTCTTAGCGAAGAACTTGAAATAAGCATGATTGCATTCCTAATGGTAAAGCGGATTTAAATTAGACGGGATAGGAAGGTGTTAATATGTGCACGATGATTGCCCAACAAGTGAATATTTACGGCAGTGGCAAAGCAGGGTCAGATTGGTTCAGGATAAACCAGGCGAGTGTGAGCTACGACCACCCCTTTGATATGCCGTTGGAATACTCGTTGAATCTGGATTTCACCAATCAGGCCGGGTCACCCGGGGTGCGGGTGGCGGTTGAGTTGGATGCAGCCTCGGCGCGGAAGCTGGTGGAGGTGATCCTGGGGGTGATGAAGCAGGCGGAAGACGGAGGATTCGTTGAGCAAGTAGGTAAATAGAGCCTTTGTTCGGAACGCTATGCGTATAAACCATAAGGATAGATGCGCACCTTTAACCCAGTCGCTGGATAATCCGTTCCGAATTTGCCAGAACTGAACAAAAGGGTAAAATTCGGTGGTAGAAATAAACCAGAATAAATCAACCATTCCGATATAGGAGAGAAAAAGTGTCACCCAAACGAAAATTTACCCCGGATGAGGCAAAGCGGATCGGAGATGCTCTCGGCATCAATTGGGCAGAGGTCAGGCTTGAAGAATTCCAGGCTGGTTTGGGGATTGAGCTGGAGCACGGGGCGCGGGACCTGGAGACAAACGTTACGGATGACGATGAAATTCAAACGGGCAAGATCGCCCTGGCTCATCTGAAAGAATTCCCTGATTACTATACCCGGCTGGCTAAAATGGAGCAGGAGGCCGATGAATACTGGGAAAATCATCGTTAGGATATTGTCTGCGATATTAATCTCCCGATGAAGGTGGCGGAAACGAAGATATTCATGCCAATCATCAGGTGGCAAAATAGACTTCAAACAAATAGGGGAGGCAGTGGACAGCCTTCCCAATTTGTTATCAGCTGACCTGACTTATAATCTGGGCACTGGGTGATTCGGATTCATTGGACACCTTGGCAAACGCATTGTATAATTTTCGAAAATCATTGAAAATAAAGACATCTAAAACTTTGGTTGATGATTAAAAGGAGCAGATTTAATATGACCACTATCGAACATGCCAAGCAGACCCAGATCTCAAATATCCAGAAAAAAACCGGCAAAACATTGGAAGAGCTGACCGCAATTATTAAATCCAGTGGATTGACCAAGCATGGCGAGATTCGCAGCATGCTGATGGAGAATCTGGGGCTCACTTACGGTGACGCGCATAGCCTGGCCCTCTATGTGCTGAAGGGTGATGCTCAGCTGGTTGCAAAGGAAAAGGGTTTATCAACCTCACAGGTGCTGGATGAGATTTACAACGGTCCCAAAGCCAGTCTGAGGCCGATTCACGCGAAGCTGATGAACGCCATCGAGCAGTTCGGCGAATTTGAGATTGCACCCAAGAAGGGGTATGTCAGTTTGCGTCGTAAACGACAATTTGCCATGCTCGGACCTGGCTCAAACACCCGCGTTGAGTTGGGAATTAATATCAAAGCCCTGGAGGAAGACACTCGATTGATTCTGCAACCTGCTGGGGGTATGTGCAACTATAAAGTAAAACTTACCAACGCTAGTCAGGTGGATGAGACCATCATAGACTGGGTCCAGAGAGCCTATGAGGCAGCCGGGTAACAGAACTAGCTGAATCTCTGGCCATCGAGGGCATGCCACTTTTCCAAGAATCGTTGCATTATTAGATTCATATCCACAGTTAGGAGAAAACTATTAACAGAATCCATTCTCTCTCAGTTAATAGTGGAGTAGCGGAATTCTCCACCTTCTAAAGGGAGACAATTTGCGGTCGTCGCTTAAGGGTGAGTTATGATCCAACCTCAATCAGTGGAGGTGGTAGACGAAAAAACTCCAGCTAGGGCTCCACGGAAGACAGGCAAACCTTGGACCTGGTATGCGCTTATCGTATTAACCTGCGAAAAGATCGTCCAACACACTGCGGTCACCCTGGCGTTCTATAATGATTGGAATGGAATACGGTCCCGCGTGGCGGTGAACCCCGACGTACTGATGGTGCTCGGCGGGATTGTAGCTGTGCTGTTCATGCTCAGCCTCGTTGGATTGCTGCGGCAGAGAGGCTGGGTGTCAGGATTGTTGATTGGGTTGGCACTCTTCGACATGGTGGGGGAATTCATTGCCCAGGGAGTGGTTGCTATAGTGATCACCGTATCCTTCCTGGTGGCGGCCGGGATTCTGATCCTGGCATTAATCTATCGACGGCAATCCAGGCATATGACGTGATAAATGGCTAAATCACTCTCAAGACTTGGTGTAGAAAAAAATAACCGATTGTAGAGTGATCCGCCTGATGGAATACCCGAATAAAAAGTACTACACCATGAGTTTGGTACAGGTGTAGCGCTCATGGTCTTATGCGCCATGGAGCTCGTAGATCGTCGAAAACTGATTGTGACCTTGTATACCGCTTATTTTTATCCAATTCCGAACGAATGTTAAGGCGCTGATTTATTTGGTATCGAAAAAATGATAGAATTGATAGGAAATTTCTTGGGGGAGGAAGCAGCATGCTGCTAGGAGCGAGGAATGATGCTATGCCCTCACTGCCAAACGAATAATCCCGATACTGCCCGCTTCTGTTCGAATTGTGGTCAGGAGTTGGTGCGTAAATGTTCCAACTGCTCATCTGAACTGGCACCAGACGCCCTGTTTTGCATGCATTGTGGTCAGCCGGTACAAAAACAATCACAGGTGGATGACAATCGCATGAGCCGCTTGACTGCAGTGGCGCCGGGGTCTCTTGTCCAAAAAATGGTCTCGGAATCGAAGGTGGATGCTCTCAAGCACCCTGGAACACTGCGGGAACGGCGCACAGTCACTACCTTGCTGGTCGATGTGGTCAATTCAACCGGTTTATCGGAGAAAGTGGACCTTGAAACCTGGACTGGGCTGATCAATTATGCTTTCGACAGTATTGCCAAGGTTGTCTATAAGTACGAGGGCACGATTGCGCGTTTGCTCGGCGATTCGATATTGGCATTCTTCGGCGCACCTGTCGCCCATGAGGATGATCCACAACGTGCGGTGTGGGCTGGGATGGAGATTATTAACCAGGTGCGTGATTTTTGCCAGGAAGTCAGGGATGAGCAGGGGATTGAATTCACCATACGTGTATGTATCAACACGGGACCGGTGATCGTGGGACCGGTGGGGGATGACCTGAAATATGACTTTACAGCGTTCGGTGGAACGGTCAATCTGACCTCACGGATCAAGTTTGCAGCCAAACCGATGACCGTTATGGTCACAGGCAACACCCATCGCTTTATATCTCCATATTTTGATTGCAAAGACCTGGGACTGATCGACGTAAGAGGGATGGCGAAGCAAGTACGGGTCTACGAAGTGCAGGAAGCCCGCTCCGTCCAGGGACGGACGAGAGGTTTTGCGGAGCTGGAAAGCCCGATGGTCGGTCGGAGTGAGGAGCTGGCAACATTGCTGCACGCCTGTGAAGCTGTCCAGGCTGGTCTGGGACGGGCAGTGCTAATCAGTGGGGAACCGGGCTTGGGGAAAACGAGATTAATCCAGGAGTGGAAAATTGCTGCTGAAGCTAAAACCATTGTCCTTTCTGAAAATCAGACGGGTAATCAGCCGGTTACCGGAAAATGGTTTCTCGGGAGGTGTGTATCCTACCGAAGAGGCTTGCCGTATCAACTGCTGATCGACCTGTTAAGAAATATGATTGGGGTCACCTTAGGTAGCGATGAACCGGAAACCCGGGTTGCGTTGCAGTCATTTCTAGAAAAGCTGTTCGGCGGGTTGCCGTTGGACGTATATCCATACTTGGGTCACCTGCTGACGCTTAAATTGGAAGGAGAGGCACTGCAACGGACGCAAATAACCGACCCTCAAGCATTGCAGACCCAGTACTTACTGGCGATGCAGTTGCTGTTGGAAGAGCTCGTAAAGCATACCCCGGTGATATTGGTACTGGAGGACTTGCACTGGGCTGATGGCTCATCAACTGAGCTGTTTACCAAGCTGTTATCCCTGGTATCAAAAGGACCGATCCTCTTTTGCCTGGTGACCAGGCTGGAGCGTGAATCTGCCGGCTGGAAACTTGTGAACGCAGCCCGAGAGCTGCTGGGTGGCAGTTTAACAGAAGTCTATCTGCAGAACCTCGACGAAAAGGACAGCCGGTCATTGGTGTCAAATCTATTAGCAATCGATACCCTACCTGAGAGGGTGCGGGAATTAATCCTCGAAAAGGCTGAAGGGAACCCGCTGTACATGGAGGAAGTTATCCGCATGCTGATCGATCGAGGGGCGATCGTCCATAAGGATGGTAGCTGGAGTGCTCAACAGGAGATTACTGACCACGACATCCCCGACAACTTGCAAGGATTGCTTTTGGCACGTATTGATCGGCTGCCTCCGGAGGCGCGCTACACCTTGCTGGTGGCCTCGGTGGTTGGAAGGAATTTCCCGGTGAAGGTGCTCTCGTGGGTGATTGAAGGAGTCAAAGATGAGCTTATTCAATAACCTGAGCACGTTGGAGACCGCCGGTTTAATTCAGGTTGCGAAAGTGGAGCCTGACCTAGAGTATCTTTTCAGTCATTCTATGGTTCAGGATGCCGCGTACGCCTCATTGTTAGAAAGTGACCGGAAACGGCTGCATCTCGCAGTGGGTGAAGCCATCGAGAGTCTGTACCCCGATCGAACGAACGAGCTTGCGGCGATCCTGGGCTATCACTTTAAAGAGGCTGGAGAAGATCACCGGGCATTACATTACTTTCTTATCGCCGGGGATGAATCCCTGTCGGTTTATGCCAACCAGGAGGCCGAGATCCAATACCGCAGTGCCCTGGAACTGAGCTGCTGCAGCGAGCCTCAAATTGCCCTGCTTTATGCCGGGTTGGCGGAAGCGCTTTACCGCCAGAACCGCTTTGCCGAATCGGTTGAAGCATACTTCGATGGGATCAATGTTTTCAAATCGCTTGGAGATGACGAGGGCGTTGCCAGATTATACGCCCGTCTGGCACGCGTGGAGTGGTATGCAGGCCATCGCCCGGAAAGTTTACGTATCTGCCTGCAGGGGTTGGAGCTGGTGAAAGATACGCCAGACAGCCTGGGTAAGGCAACCCTGATCCATGAGACAGCTAGGGCGTATTATTTCAATGGCAATTCAGAGAAAGCTCTACCGTTATGCCGCCAGGCACTTGCGCTGGAAGAAAAGCTTGGGGCGGTGCCCGAACAGGCAGACGCTCTGGCAACCTTGGGCATCCTGGCTGGGGTCCAACCCGAGGAGTCATTGGAGGCGTTGCGTAAAGCGGTTGAGCTGGCTGAAGCTAATGGTCTGCTGAATGTGGCGATGCGCGCCCACATCAACCTTGGCACAATGACCCGGGCTTGGCAGGCAGATAATGAAACCGCGTTGCAGCATTTCCGTCGGGCTGCCGAGCTCGGAAAACTTCGAGGCGTGGCCTCAGAAGAGGTGCTGGGGCTTTCGAGTTATACTGCCTGTTTGTTCACTCCGGGCAGGCTAAATGAGATTGATGCTGAGCTGCCTGGCCTGGAAGCGCTGATACAGCAAATACCAAATCCAGCCTCCATGATGACCACACTTAAATTTATCAAAGCGGTGTTGATAAGTTTTAGAGGTGATTGGGATACTGCAATTTCTAAAATAGGGCAATGCCTGCAAGAGTACCGTGAGGAACAAAATCAAGAATCAGAGATATCCATGTTGGACGAGCTCTCCTGGTTGATCTTGGAGAAGAACCGATGGGGAGAACCAACGGATCTGGGTATTGTTGACACATTGCTCCAAGAAGCGCTGATGATCGTTGAAAAAGCTAATTCGAATGAGCGGCAGTGGGTATATTCACGCATTGCGATACTCAAAGCTCGACAAGGGCGCCTGGCAGAAGCTCAGGAATGGTTGGAAAAAAACTGCCAAGGGATTGCCACAAGATATTCTGTGTGGGATGATCGGTTGATTGGGGAGGGTGAGGTAGAGATCGCTATCGCCAGGCAAAATTGGAATGAAGCTATCCTAACGACCGAAAAGATTACTCGGGAGGAGCAGCGGTTGGGCTTCAGAGTCCATGCTGCAGTCTCATTAGTTTGTTGGGCCGATCTCTTGATCAAGCGCGGCAACTCAGACGACCTGGAAAATGCCCTGACATTTCTAAGCCAGGCGATGGCAGAATTTAATGAGATGGGGATAGGGCACTATCCTGTTATTGCCCAGGAGCTGCTGAAAAAAATACAGGCGAGCCAGCGCGCCCAGACGGTCCAGAATGTGCAGATGACCAGTGAACTACGCAAAGCCCGCAAGGTGCAGGAGAGCCTGCTGCCGGCAAACCCTCCACAGCTTCCTGGATGGGATGTGGCGGTGCTGCTGGAGCCAGCTCACGAGACCAGCGGTGATTTTTACGATTTCCTGACGCTTCCGGATGGAAATCTGGGGATGGTGATCGCTGATGTGACCGATAAAGGCACCAGCGCAGCTTTGTTCATGGCACTAAGCCGCTCGTTGTGGCGTACTTTCGCCATCAACCATCCAGCCGCGCCAGAGTTGACGATGGCGGATACTAATCAGCGCATCGTGGCAGATACCCATGGAGGATTATATATCACCTTGCTATACGGTATTCTTAATCCCAAGCAGGCAGATTTTACCTATTGCAGTGCGGGTCATCACCCGGCGTTGCTTTTACGGGCAAGCGATGGCACAGTCGAAAAATTGGAGCACACCGGGATCCCTCTCGGAGTGATGGAGGAGTCCAGCTGGAAGCGTGAGACGGTGAAGATTCAGCCGGGTGACGCGCTGGTGCTTTATACGGATGGAATTACCGATGCCGAGAATCCGTCTGAAGAATTCTTTGGGTTGGAGCGGCTGCAGGAGGTACTTTCCAGGCAGCGTGATAAGAAGGCAGAAGAGATCAGGGATGCACTCCGTGATGAGGTTCGTCGTTTTGTGGGCAAGGCAGCCCAATTCGATGACATCACTCTATTGGTATTGGTGAGGGATATGGGATAGACCCTTCACGAATATCCTATTATCTTAATTGGTTCGAGATCAATCAGTATTACCACGGTCAGCTGGATAATGAACTCGCAGTATGGATGTTTAGTCAAGGCTATGGTGATATGAGCGTGAACCGAGTTGATGTCTCTGATATGCCTGCCCAGGTAGTGGTTAAGCTGGTGCAGCTTTTCGATCAGGCTGGGATAGAAGTGATCCTGGATGGTGGATGGGGGGTGGATGCGCTGTTAGGTGAGCAAACCCGACCCCATGCTGATCTGGATATCGTCATCGCCTATCAGGATGTGCCGAAGCTGCGGACGTTGCTCGAAGCGAACGGATATGCGGATATTCCGCGACCGGATACGCGCATGGTTAACTTCGTGATGGGTGATAATTTCAAACACCTGGTGGATATCCATACCTACACAGCCGACCGGTTGAATCATCCTGAACAAGGCCTCGATTATCCGCCCGAATCATTGAATGGGGTAGGATCCATCCTCGAATACCACGTGAGGTGCATCGACCTGGTGAACATGATAAATTTTCATTGGGGATACACCCTGGACGAAAATGATTTCCATGATGTCAAAGCATTATGCGAGCGTTTTGACATGCCACTTCCGCCGGAATTTGCTCGATTCGAACGAGGCACCGGGCGAACGAATAGTGATGATAAGGGTGAAGCAGATACTTTTCTGCAAGTTAAGAATGCAGATCGATGAACGCTAATAATCCCCTATTTGATATTCCTGAATATCGAGTGAGCTTTTTAGGCACTGAAGCCGTCTCAGCTCTGCAAGACCTCCTGGAGCGGTGTGCGGACTATAACCTGTTGGTGTCGGGTGAACCGCTTAGACCATCTGCTGCACAAAACCTGCTCACGGAATTCCCGCCTGGACGGTCGAGCGATGATAAGGTTGTATATGGTATTTCTGCCACAGATGGGAGCCTTGTGGGTGTATTGGATGTAATGCGCGATTATCCCCAGGATGGCTGCTGGTGGGTAGGCCTGCTTTTGCTCGATCCATCTAGACGTAGCCAAGGCTTGGGACAGCAGATATATCAGTCTTTCGAGCGTTGGGCCGCTCAGTTCAGTGTTAAGTATATCTTTTTAGGTGTCGTAGACGAGAATGAGAAAGCCTACCGGTTTTGGCAGCAGATGGGGTTTGAGGTAGTAGAGAAGCAGCCACCAAGGAAGATCGGCTTGAAGGACCAGGTCATCAACACTATGGTGCGTCATCTATCTCAGGAATAAAATGATCGAAATAACATCAAGCCAAGTTACACCACTAATCAAGTCACTTTTCGATCGTAGTGATCCTACCTGGGTGCGCTGCCGTGCTGTCTTGGGGAGCGGAAACGCAGGTAGGATATTTGTGGATGACCCCGAGCTCCCAACGATGGGATATGTGTGGGAGCGGGATGATGGTCATCTATACCAGGGCGGTGAGAAGGATTGGCAGGTAGTACGGCAGATCGTGGAGCTGCTCAGGCAGCAGGGTACTGTAGCCTTAGGATTCAGGGATGGGGACAATTCCGTGGAATTATTTCCACCAGATCCGGAAGCTGGGGCAGAATGTGTCGAGCTGGAAAGACCCGTAGGCGGCAGCGACTTATCGCCATATTTGAGTCTGCCGGTGGGGTACGAAGTGTACCGGATGGGAAGAGCGTTGATCGAGAAAAGCCCTCAGTTGAATGCAACCCTGTTCGGTTATGGAACGATCGATAGTTTCCTCGGGACTGGATTGGGTGTATGCATCCTGCATGGACACGAATACGTTTGTGAGGCTGGCGCAGATATGGAAGTGGGAGGGGCGCGGGAAGTAGGTCTCGTCACTGAGCCGCGCTACCGAAGGCTGGGGTTTGGTACAAGTATTGTGGCACATTTGCTCCCGTGGTGTGATGAATTGGGTCGCTCAACCGATTGGGACTGTGCGAAGCTAAATATCGGCTCGATGAAAATTGCCCATAAACTTGGCTTTAATATCGAGCGTAGTTATAAATTGCTGGCCTGGTTTTCGCCAAAAAGAGAGGTCGGTATCAAATGAAAGATAGGATCATTGCGACTGGGGAAGATTACATCGAGAGTTTGCGTGGACGCAATCTGAGGGTTTACCTGATGGGCAAGCGGGTGGAAGAGCCGGTTGACCACCCGATGATCCGCCCATCGGTGAACGCCTTGGCGAAAACCTATATTCTGGCTTTGGAAGCGCCCGATCTGGCGTCAGCAATATCAGCTGAGACCGGTGAGAGGGTCAACCGCTTTTTGCATATCGCCAGGAGCCCTGAGGAAGTGGTGATGCAAAACATGCTGCAGCGTAGGCTGGGTCAGCTAACGGGCACCTGTTTTCAGCGTTGCGTGGGCATGGATGCCTTGAATGCGTTGTATTCTGTGACATATGAGATCGACGCTCAGCATGGCACTTCTTACCATTCGCACTTGAAGGCTTTTATTCAATCCATGCAGGCGCACAATTATGTTATTGGTGGAGCGATGACGGATGTAAAAGGCGACCGCAGTAAAAGCCCCGCAGAGCAGGCAGATGCAGATATGTACTTGCATATCAGCCAGCGCACGGCGGAGGGAGTGTACATCCGCGGCGCTAAAGCTCACCAGACGGGATGCGTCAACTCACACTGGCTGATCGTGATGCCAACCCTGCGCCTAAAACCTGAAGAAAGAGAATATGCCATTGTGGGTGCCCTGCCAGTAGATGCGGAGGGCATCACGTATGTGATTGGCAGGCAGTCGTGCGACACGCGCAGCCTTGAAGGGGAGATCGAGGCAGGTAATGCCGGGTTCAGCGGGCAGGAAGCATTGGTCATATTCGAAGATGCTTTTATCCCCAATGATCAGATTTTCATGGATGGAGAAACGGAATTCAGTGCTATGCTGGTGGAGAGGTTCACTGCCTTCCATCGACGAAGCTACGTCTGTAAATCAGGTGTGGGAGATGTGCTCATTGGTGCAGCCGCGACAGTATCGGAATACAACGGTGTTGAACGAGCGTCTCATATCCGTGATAAACTGGTTGAGATGACCCACCTGAATGAGACGATTTATGCGACGGGCATCGCCGCTTCTTACCAAAGTCGTGCAACCGCCTCGGGAGCTTACTTGTGTGATGAGCTGCTGGCCAATGTGTGCAAGCAGCAGGTGACGCGCATCACCTACGAGATGGCTCGCTTGGCACAAGACCTGGCGGGTGGGCTGCTGGTGACACTACCATCTGAAGCCGATTATCGCAGCGAGGAAATCGGCGGGCTGCTTGATAAGTATCTCAAGGGGATAGATGAGGTGCCGACCGAGGATCGAATGCGCATCCTTCGGCTGGTCGAAAATCTGACGTTGGGGCGGAATGCGGTGGGATATTTGACAGAATCGCTGCATGGGGCGGGTTCACCGCAGGCACAGCGTATTCAAATCCAACGCCAGATGGATCTGGAATTTAAAAAAGGTCTGGCAAAGAAACTCGCAGGAATAAAGGATAACTAACGGTATGCGTTCTTTAATCATTTATGAGTCTCAATACGGCAACACGGAGAAAATCAGCCGCGCTATCGGCACTACGCTCCAGCAGCACGGGGAAGTGGAGGTCGTCAGGGTGGCGGATGTAAAGCCAGAGATGCTCAATGGGATTGATCTGCTCGTGGTTGGGTCTCCCACCCAGCAGTTCAGAGCTACTGAAGCCATGCGAGAGTTCTTAAAAAACCTGCCCAAGGATGTGCTGAAAGGGATCCGGGTTTCAGCGTTTGACACGCGATTAACTCAGGCCTTTATCGACAAGCATCCTCCGCTGTCTTTTTTTGAAAGGATGTTCGGTTATGCAGCTGCTCGCATCGCAAAGGAGCTGAAGGAAAAAGGCGGGGTGCTGGTTGTGCCTGGGGAAGGTTTCTATGTAGATGATACTGAAGGTCCATTGGTAGAAGGGGAGATGGAGCGGGCTGAGCTGTGGGCGCACAAGCTATTCGTATAGTCGAACCGATGAGTGAAATTATGCGAAATGGGATAAGAGGTGCGTCAGGCATGAGGAAAAAGCGGACTAATGTATTTATAGTTTTATTGTTGTTGATTTTGGCAACGGCCTGTGTCGGTGAAGGATCATCTGGCAATACAAATAAACCGATCGAGCCGGGTGATAAAATTGGCGATTTTGTGATCACCACCGGTCAACAGGGGAACTTTACCTATGGATTTTCAATCGATTGTTCCGAGCCAGGCCCAGATAACACCTATTCGTGTAACGCGACAGTTGGGGAGGTGATCAACGTCTCAACAGGGATAGCTGACACTACCGGTAAAGGTAACCTTGACGAGATTTGGACTCATTCCAATTACCAGATGTTCATCAACGACCGACTGGTGGATCTGGCAGCATTCGGCACGATCGATTACAACCACCCGCAGGTTGGTGCGATCCGTTTCGCTAATGTGGTCATCTCTACCAGTATAGCTGGGGCGATCACTGTCAATGATTCAGGTGTATTCGATAACGGTGATCCATTTCAGTCCACCTCCACCTACGTGTACAGTAAACCTTAGTTGTTCAGTTTGGTAAATCTAGAGAGCTTTGGAAATCGTTTGCTGATTATAAAGAGATAGTTTCATCGATAATGATAGCTGCAGGGTGCTTGGAGCTTCTGAGGTTGAGCAAGCCGCAGAAGTCATTACGCAGGTAATCGTAAATGACCCATTGTACACTTACATGCTGCCGATTACGCGGACAAGGATCCGGACCCCGGAAAAATTCTTCCGAGCGTATGGAATGGGGAACATCCAGAATCAACGCGGGTTTGGTGTGGGCGGGCCTCTTAAAGGAATATCAAATTGATTGGAGCCGTGTAAACCGGATCTCTCGATCAATATCAAATCCCTGGGATTGCTCATCCTACTATTATTCACTTTTTACCCAATCGGATATTTCAGGACGAAGGCCATCATCAAGCAGGCTGACCTGCTGCATGAAAAGTACGCCAGGGGCCTCATTATTACCTGGACAATACCAGTGTACTGCCGGGCGAGAAGGGTAAGGGCATATCCTCGCGCCTGATCGGCCCATTCATTGTGAAGGCTGACACAGAAAAAGTGTGTGTATTTACCGATAAGGTGACTAAAGGCAATGTGAGCTTGTTAGAACATTTCGGTCTCCAATATGTGGAGGAATACCCCGTTGACCGGACAGGTATAGTGCGTGGGCACTTCTGAGACCCGTCCGATAAGATCACCTTATAGATCATTATTAGGGAGGATATAATGATTATTGAATTATTTGACTACCAGGATCATCCGATATTGGAGGCTTAAATGAGCTATCAATTCACCTACACCCGTTTGTTGGTTAACAATTTCAAAGCCTGTTTCCTGTTTTACCGCGACGTGATGGGATTTCAGGCGACTTTCGGATCGGAAAACGATGTGTATGCCGATTTTAATACCGGCGCGGTGACTTTGGCTCTCTTCGACCGGTCTGAGATGAGTAAGGCGGTTGGCACCACCCACCTTCCCACAGATGTGCAGGCGCAAGACAAAATGTGCCTCATCTTTACCGTAGAGGATGTGGATGCAAAATGTCAGCACCTGAAAAAGCAGTCCATTCCTTTAGTCACAGAACCGACCGACCGGGCAGCATGGGGCATCCGCGTGGCCCATTTCCGCGACCCAGATGGCAACCTGATCGAGATTAACCAGCCGCTCAACCAGCCTTGAACGATACAGTAGTAAGTCAAGTGGACAAGACCATTCTAACACTCGAAAAAGCAGCCATGGAGCGCTGGCGCAATGGCGACCCGATGTGGTTTGTGGAGCAAAGCTCGCAAGATATCTGCTACGTTGACCCTGGGCTCACCCAGCCTATCATCGGCTTGGAGGACTATACGGAATACATGAGGCAGATTGAGGGGAAAATCCACTACCAGAAATCCGAATTCATCGACCCTAGCGTTGTGCTGATGGGTGATGCGGCACTGCTGTCCTACAACTACCGATCGAGCGTGCTCACCCCGGAAGGAGAGCTAAGCTCACAGACCCCCTGGAATTGCACCGAAGTGTACTTCAGGCACAAGGGGGAGTGGAAAATTGTGCATAATCACTGGTCGTTTATCAAGCATAGGGCGCCGGTTTCGGTCGATGTTCCCCTTACAGTGCGTACCACGAATGTGGAATATAGTGGTGTACTCGGTGAGCTGATGCGGCTGGAGGCGGCGGCGATGGAGCGCTGGCGCAAAGGTGACCCGTGGGGTTTCATCGAGCTTAGCGCCCCTCAAGTGACTTACTTCGATACCGGTACTCCCCAACGCATAAACGGCAGGGAGGCGCTCAGCGCGGAATATAAGCTGCGCGAAAGCAAGATATTCTACGAGGTGATGGATTTCATCGAGCCGTGGGTGCTGGCGTGCGGTGATATGGCGGTGATGTTCTACCGCTTCCTCTCCACGCGGCTCAACCCTGACGGATCGATAGCTTCCAGGGTCCCTTGGAACTGCAGCGAGGTCTTCGTTCGCACCGAAGGGAGTTGGAAAATCATCCACACCCACTGGTCGCTCATCCATGGCGAGCGGTATTAATCGGGTGAACCGACACTCACAGGTTTTATTCTGTTAGCTCACTTAATCGAGCTCACTGATCTGGGTGACAGCCGGATACGTCGATCATCTCTTTTTTAACAGGCTGCCTTACAGGGCAAGCTGACCCGCTAACTCTAAAAATCAACAATTGAAGGACAATCCCCCGAACCGGTTTCACCATGTCAAAAATCACTGATTATCAGCTAAAACTACGCACTCTGGATGATTGGGATAACTATCTGTTGAAAGAATCCGGTCTACCTGGACCAAGAGGGAATATTGAGCTGGCACAGGCAGTAGCCAATGAAGGCAACCTGAAGCTCTTTCAGCGTTACCTCGCTTATACTGCCGATATCGCACCCGTCAACTCACCATACGAATTCCTGGCATTTTGTGCAGCCCTCGGATTGGGGCGCTTGCTGGCGGATGGAGACAGAAGCCAGCTGCAGGTCTTGAGGATCCTGGCATCCGATCCCCGCTGGCGGATGCGGGAAGCTGTTGCCATGGCGCTTCAACGGCTGGGGGAGGTGGATATGGGGCAGCTGCTCGAATCGATGCACACGTGGAGCCATGGCTCCTGGCTGGAGCAGCGTGCAGCTGCTGCAGCCACCTGTGAACCCAGGTTGCTAAGCGATGCGAAATATGCAAGAGGCACTCTAAATATCCTGGATACGATCATGGTCAATCTGGATCGAACAACTGATCGTCAAGGAGAAGATTTCATTGCATTACGCAAGGGATTGGGATATTGCTGGAGCGTGGCGGTGGCAGCCCTACCGCTCGAGGGGGAAGCGCTGATGGAAAAATGGCTGGTAAAACCGGATAAGGGCGTCCAATGGATCATGCAGGAGAACCTTAAGAAAAACCGTTTGGTACGTACGGACGCGGAATGGGTTAAGCGCTGGAAGAAAAAAAACTGATGATGAATTCATTCTGCGAGTGTTAAATCATCAAATTTTTCAGGAGTATCTAGCAAAATGTGGGAACCAATAAGCTTTTTGATCGGAAAATGGGAGGGTGTTGGCAGAGGGCAACCGGGTAGTGGGAAATATGAACGATCGTATGAGCTTGTTTTAAACGACCAGTTTATTTTCGAGCGGAATAAGTCCACTTATCCCCCGCAGGAACAGAACCCCAAAGGCGAGGTTCACGAGAATTGGGGATTCTTCAGTTACGACAAAGGTCGTAAATACTTCGTCTACCGCCAGTTTCACGTTGAGGGTTTTGTGAACCAATTTATATTAGAAACTCATTCGTCTGATTTTCTATCTTTCTCCTTTTTGAGCGAATCCATCTAAAAATATCCCACCCGGTTGGCGGGCGAAAGAGACTTATCACGTACTCTCGCCGGATGAATTCACCGAAACGTTTGAGCTGGCAGAGCCTGGTAAAGATTATGAGGTTTACACGGAGTGTCATTTAAGGAGGGTAAAATCATCCATAGGGTGGTAACGACACGATTTTCACGGTTCGGTTAGATGTGTTTGGTGAATTTTGTGCTACTGCGATTGATTTCTGGTTCGCAGAAGAGTTATGGAGTGGGTGTAATCTCTGGAGTTGGCGTGGGGGTGGTAGGGAAGGGCGCCAGCACCTCGATCTCGCGCCAGGAGACCCATGAAGGGCTTTCAGTGGTGACGATGCGCACATAACGTACAATCTGCAGGGGTATTGCTGGCACGTAATTGAGCACATCGAAGTCGAATTCATGCCCGCTGAACTCATACACCTGCTTCAGGGCATCTTGGGTGGCGCCCACCCATATCTGGTGAACCGTGTCCCCTGCGGGCCATTGTCCCACCGTCAGGCGGATCTCCCCAATAGTGTATGAAGCACCCAAGTCGATCTGGATCCACTGGGTTGGGAACGCACCGGAACTCCATTGCGTGTTCGGGTCGCCGTCAACCGCCATCTGGGCAGTCTCCTCTGGTAATGCCTCAGTAACCTCGACCTTTTTGTTCAGCGCCAGGTTGCGCCCGGGCAGAGATGTAGTTCTGCAGGCATCCGGTTGAGTGTTGGGGGATAAGGCCTTCATCAGGTAATTCTGGCTGTCGACGAAACCCCAGGTGGCATCGGACAAGCCCGCTGGAGTGGGGTAGTAACCGTAATATACCCATCCCGAGAAACCCTGTGAACAGGAGGCGGCAATCCAATCCTGGACGGCGATCGCCCCATCCGAAATATCCGGATATGCCCAGGTTGACGCTCCCACTGCACCCATAATAACGGGCTTGGTAACGTGCTCGTCCAGCCCGAAGTTTTGTGCTAGCTCCGGCAGGGTCAGCTCACCCGCCGGGTCGGTATGCAGGTCGAAGAAGTCTAGCGAGGAGCTGGCGAGCAGTCCGACGGTTTCCACATAACGGTTGTCACCCTCTCGCCAGAGGTTGGGTTTGTCTGGAGCAAAAAATCCCATGCTGATGAGCGCAGTCGGGTCGAAGGTGATGATGGTCTGGCGTAGCTGGTCGATGTAATAGCGCATCCCGTCCACTGCGAGTCCTAGCATCTGTTTTGGGTCGGACATTGAGTATGTTTTCCCATTAGCGGGAGTAATTTTTTGAGTGCTGAGGGAGAAAGGTGGCTCATCGGATAAGTAATATTGTTCGTCCAACAGCTCCCAGCCAAGGATAATCTCAAAGGGAGCATGACGCGAAGCGAGTCCTCCTAACAGGTCAGCCCAGTATCGCTGGGTTGCTCGAATCCCGGCTGCTGTGAGGTATTCAGCGTTATGCCCGGCAGCAAAGCTGGCGCTGGCTTCCTGGCTGGCAAGATCAGCGTAGCCTCCCAGTTCGGGTAAATCGCTTGAGACCAGCAGCAGGAACAAATTGGCCTCCTTTGCCAGGTTCATCAGGTCGGTAATATTATCCAGATAAGCCGGGTTCAAGCCCTGACCATCCTGAACACCGATGCACGTGTCGCCGCTGGTGCAGCCGTCGAAGATGATGCGCACAGTGTTATAGCCTGCCGCTGAGAGAGCCGTGAAATCAGCCTTGGTGCGGGAGTGATCATACACGCCGCTGGCAAACAAGCGGTCTTCGTAATGGTCCTGCACCGGCACCAGGACGAAATACTTCACCCCGCGCGGGACGAAGTTTTGAGAGCTGAGTGTATCGAAAAACTCAGCAATACCGTAGATGCGGTGCGTGGAGATGTGGTGATCAGCTACTGGTGGGGGTGATGTCGGGCGGGCAGAGGGGCTAATGGCAAGGGTTGCATGGCTGTACGTTGGGGTAGGTTGGCTGGCTTGGGCGGTGACAGTAGTAAGAGGGCGGTTAGTGGGGGTGGAAGCTAATGTCTGAGGAACTGCGCAGGCCAGTGCGACAAGGATCAGCAGGATAAGGATATTATAGGGAAGCTGACTGCGTGGTCGAATCATGCAGGAGATCAGTCCCTTATGAATTGAATGAACCGCTAAGAACGAACAATAGGCTACCGCCCAATAGCAATAACCCCAGGATGGAGCCTACCAACCTCATACGCCGATCTGATGAGCAGAGCAACGCTCCAACAAAGAATGCCGGCAGGCTGGAGAGCAGGGTAAGCTTACCCCAATTGTAGATTGCTGAATCCAACCATGGGCTGTGGACATGCAGGAATGAAAGTGCCTCAAGCAAGAAAAATCCCGGCGATACCATTGCCACCAGGATGGCGTGAACGATTGAAAAGGGTTCGGATGGATTGAGGCTGTAAATCTTGATGGAATAGGGCACTCCCCATTGTTCCATCAATACCAGGTGCAGAACACTGAGGCTGATCGCATAGGCAAGCCAAGTGAGTGTGCCACCGATCAACCAGAGGGGGACACGAGTGCGAGTTTGTGAATTCGAGGTCTGTGGTACCAAGGTGAATTAATTATAGCCTAGATAACCCGCTAACTGAGTATTTTGGTTAGGCTTTATATTCGGTCGATGCCTTCAACCAGGATCGCCAATCACGTGAATGGCAATGATGGAAAGCTGTAAGCAATATTCTTGATATGGTTGCATGTTTTAAAGAAGCCTGCTAGCTGTTATAAAGGTATTGAAAGCTCACACTCCAATATAAAGATTTCTGAGGTTGACGGATATTTCTATGACTTACACGCTCCTGATTTTCTGAAATGACGAAAATCGAATTCGGAGAATGAATATTCGCCAACAAAACGGATTATGAGAGTCTGTTGACATCCTCTTGGTCGTATGCAATAATACAACTACAGGGCGATGTCATTGCTGTATACCAACTTTATAGAAATTTAGCCTCATTATAAGATGATAGGCGAGTATACTTTTAAGCTCCAAGATTATCGAAATCTGTAGATATATATCGCGTAATAGAACTTTGAGGCAGCGAGGAGGATTGAGTTAAAAACAAGGATCGTAAAGCAACAGCGGTAAACCTTTATGGTATAAACCAGTAAATCAATTGGAGTTTCTACCCATTCAGAGGAGGAAAATATGGTTCGCAAGTTATTCATTCTGAGCATCATCCTGATCCTAACGCTTGTCACCTTCACCCCAGCAGGCGCTATCACCTTTGGAGAATTTGACGGCAATACCCATCCTAATGTAGGTTCAATGGTCGCCAGGGTTGGCACGAATTATTACCAGTGGTGTTCGGGAACATTAATTGCTCCAAACGTATTCCTGACCGCCTCCCACTGCACTGCTCCAGTAGATGGTTTTTTGGCCGCCACTCCAGATTCGGAAATGTTAGTGACTTTCGACCCAACCATCAGTTCCAACAGCACCTACTATAAGGGGCAATGGATCACCAACCCGGCGTATTTATTAGCCCGCGGCGCTGATGACCCTGGTGACGTGGCAGTCATTTTGTTTAAAGATGCACCCGCCGGGATCACTACTGCGCAGCTGCCCACTGCTGGATTGTTGAACCAGCTAAAGAATCAGCATGTCCTGAATGACACCTCCTTCACCGCGGTTGGATATGGCACAGTGCGCGATACCAACCACACCGGTTGGCAGGCAATTAAGGATAATCTCGACAGGAACCGCGTTAACCAGACCTTCCAGTCACTCACCAAAGCGTGGATTACCCTTTCCATGAATCCGGCCACTGGAAATGGTGGAACCTGCTATGGTGACTCGGGTGGACCGCATTTCATACACTTGAATGGGGTTGAAACCAACATCGTGGCAGCGATCACAGTAACCGGGGATGCCCAATGCAAGTCAACGGATAAGGATTACCGCATGGATACAGAGTCAGCCCGCAGTTTCCTGTCGAATTATGTGACCCTGCCGTAAGCGGTAATTGGGATCCAATCATCCACAACCCAGAATATGTTTAATTCTAACCCGACAGGCTGCCCTTACAGAAAGGTGCAGCCTGTTTTTTTTGACTCTTCATCCATGACGACTGCGACGATCATCCTGTAATTCTTTTGCAACTTTGGATACAATTGAGGTGAATATCATTGTCGATGCTATAATTTTAATCTAGGATCAATTGTTATATATATAGAAATAAATGACTTTGAACGAGGAGAATGATCTGATGGATATATCACCAGCATCACCAATAACATCAGTAGCACCTGTTAGCTCCCGAAAATGGTACGAATTATGGCGGGATGTTTGGACGAACCCTAGCGTGGAAACTTTCTTGTCCATATTAAAAGATCGGGATCACAGCGCGACCCGAGGGTTTATCTGGATTGGCGTTACATCGCTGATTTTGGGTTTGATCAGCGCGCTTGTCTCAATCCCGCTTCTCAACCGCATTTCGTCACAGGTGCCAAGTTTTATAAGCAGCGGCGAAACTCTCCTTACCACTCTGTGCACAATCATAATCACTCCTATAATTACGATTATCGGGATGATTATCCTGACTGGAATATACCATCTGATCGCGAAGCTATTCGGTGGAAGAGGCAATTGGAGCGATCTGGTGTTTTGTATGGCCGCAGTAACCGCCCCAGCTAGCATTATAAGCACTGTGGTCAGCGCAATCTGGTCGATCTTTTCACAAGTACGAGTGCTCTTGTTCCTGGTAGCTATACTTTTCGGAATAATCGCTATTACCCTCTTAATTTATAGTATTGTTTTATATATTCTGGCCATCAGGGCTACTGAAAATGTTGGGACAGGGGGAGCGATTGCAACTGTATTGATACCCATCGGTGTGGTTTTTGTCTTGGTTTTTTGCTGTATCGGCCTGTTAATCCCTGCTTTTGTTATCTCTGTTCAACATTGACCGGCAAAAACATTATCTAAAATTACGCTAGAAATCAATCACGTGATGATCCTGCGATCATTACCACGAACGCGCCTCGCTGATGCCACATGGACAGGCAGCAGAGCGGGAATTTAGACACTCTCGACTGCTCGATTATTTCACAGCAGCCTATTCCATGGGAATGGCGATCCGTGCCCGGGGTAGACCATTTTGATTGAGAAGGACTTTAGCCGCTCGAAGCTGGCATCTCCGGCGGGTTTATCATACATCATCGAATTGAGTATCGGTTTGTTAGAGGAATTGGTGAATAAGTCGCCGCAGAACAAGTCACCTGTAGCGGTCAGGATACATATCGAGCCGGATGAGTGACCGGGGGTGTTCAGCACCTGGGCGTCTAGTCCGTAGTCAACCAGTGACTCTCCATCCGCCAGCAGCAAATCTGGGGTGCACTCTTCTTTTTCTCCAAACCGGATGAAAACTGGCATCAGTTTTTTGATCAGGCCGTTACTCACCTTGCGGTTCCAGAACATGTCTCCATTTTCAAGCATACCAGCGTCACCCTGGTGCATCGCAATACGCGACTTGAATCGTTCGCGCAGATAGCGGGCGTTGCCCGTGTGGTCAAAATCGCCGTGGGTAAGCAGGATGAGTTTGAGGTCGCCGGGTTGGGTGCAGAAATGCTCCAGAGCTGACTCAATCTGGCGCCTGGCGTTAGTCATCCCGGTATCAACCAGAAAAAATCCTCCTTCAGTCCTGATCAAAAAACTGTACACATGGCTGAGTTTGAGCGGTAGGGGTAAGCGGAAGGGGATGATTTGTTGGGTCATGGGTGGCTCCTTGATTTTCCTTCTTGCAGGTGTCCTGCCTTCATTTTATCCCACATCCATAAGGGGTTTTGATTTTACCCCGAAATGCGCGTTAACCAATCTCTATCTCCTTACCCATAAAGGACCCATACCTGGTCGTGGCATCAATAATCCTGCCCTTTGCGGTAGGATCGAGTTGTATGAAAGGCTCGATTTCGATGCGTAAACCGTCGCTCTTAAGTGTTCGCTTCCAAATTCCCACTACCTGCCCTTCGTCCACGATAATTGGACGGAATACTCCGCGGTCCGAGATCTCCTTCAAATGCTGCTCCAGTCGTGGATGGATGGCCGCGCTCCGGTCGGAATAGCTGATGATGTACTCATCGTAGGTGGGTAATAGATAGGCGTTATCGCTACCATTATGTGGAAGCGTGAAGCCAGAGGAAATCCAATAAGTGCGCTCGTTGATCTGGACACGACCGAATTCCGATTTGACCAGCTCTAGCGCTTTGCTTGCATCCCGGACAGGGAGACCAGACCACCAGGTGAAATCCTGTAAAGTGGCAGGGGATCGGCTGGTGAAATAGCGCCTGGCGAGCTTTTCCAGCGCTTCATCTCTGGAAATGTCGGGGGGTTTTGGTACCCGCTCGGAGAGTAAGGCGTAAGTGGTCTTGCCGCTGCGCGTGGCGCCACTACAGATGATCTTCTCGAGCTCGGCCTGTGCGAATAGGTGCGAAGCCCGATTTCCATCCGTTGCAATCCCCGACTTGTGCAAAGTTGAGATCAGCTCCTCACGCGTGAGATGCCTCCCCTCGCTCAAGGCTTTTTCGATGGCGGAATTGCTTTTCGCAATTACATCCTCCGTAAGATCCAACTGGTGCTCACGGGAGCTCTGGGCTGCTTTGATCTGAGGGGCTGTGAGATCAAGCATCCAATAAACGTCTTCAGCGGCGACAAAGTGCCAGGTAGGCCTGAGCAGGTGGGTGCGGATGATGTCTGCATTGGCAATCGCTGTTTCTATACCCATATCGGTCAGGCCTGGCAATCGCACACCAATAGCCCACTTTGCCATCGGGAAGTCCTGTGCCTGCATGGCACCCATCCAATAAACAATTTCCTTAGGTGTGGAAAAATCGGTCTCCACCAGCTGCTGGCTGGCGAGCCGCATAAATGCTATCTCAGATTGTTCCATTGTCATTTACTGTATTATCTCTGATCATTCCCCACTCAATCAATATGATTGTTAGGTAGTGAGCCGTCCAGATTATACATCATCCCAGCTTTCTACTTGGCAAACACAGCCTACACTGAAGCTTGCCCTTGGATGGTAATACCAGGTAGGAATTAATGTGACGATTCTTTTTCCAGGTTCATGGCGAGAGCAATACCGCCCAGCACGCCCGACCTATAACCCAGGGCTGGTGGGACGATGTACTCATCCAGGCGGCTGGTCAGAGTGGGGTGGCTCAGGTAGTTGTTAAGTAATTTGGAAAGCCTGGTCCTGATCTTGTTAAATAAGAGAACGCGGTGCATTACACCGCCACCCAAGACGATTCTTTTCGGCGGAAGGGTGAAGATGTAGTTTGCCAACGCACAGGCAATATATCCCGCTTCTAGATCCCAGAACGGGTCGTTATCAGTCAGCGTCTCTGCCGGTTTGTTGAAACGCACTTGTATGGCGGGTCCATTGGCTAGGCCTTCGAAGCAGTCGCCATGGTACGGGCAAGAGCCTGCAAAAGGGTCAAGTCGAGGGTCATGTGGGAGGTAAACATGTCCCATCTCAAGGCTGACCAACCCGCGCAAGGGTTTACCATCCAGGATGTAGCTGCCACCAATCCCAGTCCCGATGGTCAGGTAAAGGGAGGGGTTAAAGCCCTGGTTGGCTCCCCAGCGGAATTCGCCCAGGGCTGAAGCTGCCACGTCCATATCGATCGCTATTGGAAGATGCAATTCACGTTTCAGCATCCCTAAAATATCAGTGTTAGCCCAATTCAGCTTGGGCGTCGTGGTAATGTAGCCATAGGTCGGCGAAGTCGGGTCAATATCCACCGGACCAAACGAACCCAGGCCGATGCTTTTGAGTCGGTTCGAGTGAACATATGGGCTGAAGAATTCAGTGATGCGCTGCAGGGTCTCCTGAGGCGTGGTGGTGGGTACGCGTGTCTCATCGACGATCACATCCGGTCCGCGACCGACGATGCAGATGAATTTCGTGCCGCCGCCTTCAATGCCACCATAGAGTTGATCAGCGCTCATTTTCCCGCTCCTTCACCAGATGATTGTATTGCACAAAACCCGGTATTGATTCGATTTTGGTTGTCTTTATGCAAACGTACCGTCATTGATATTGAACCCGTGAGCGCTTATCCCTGGAAAAGAACCCTTGTTTACAGATGATCGAACTGTATAATCATCGATTTTACTTGAATAAAATCAAAAAGCCAAAATATTATAACCCACCCATAAAAAATACCTTGGGACACAATATCAAAAGACTTAGGAAGTAATAATGTGGACTGTGTTGGAATTGAATAACCTGATAATCATCCTGGTTCTAATCCAGCCGATAATGAAACGTCCCTTCAGCTTTGGATAGAAGTGGTATATACCGTACCCAGCGGATGTGTGCCAGGCGCGGCACTGGGCATTGGAATGGATACCACACATCCAAAAGGTGAATGCCTTCCCTCCAATCCTCAAGGGCCTCACCACGTTTTAATCCCCAATAAGCTTCGGCACCGATGTGGGTGCGGGCGACCCGTCGGTTATTCGCCCAGACGAAAAAAGGAGAAAATGCATCGAACACAAGCTCGGAGGAAGGGAAGCGATCTTGCATCGTCCGCACTAATTCTCTGACTTGTTGCTCCTCGAAAAACATGAACAGCCCCTCGGCTAAAAACAGGAATGGTCTCAGGAAGTGAATACTGACTGTATCCATCCAGGTTGTTTCGAGAGCAGAGCAGGCAATCAGGTGGTAACGCATAGTTTCACCACCGATGAGCTCACGCCGCAGCTTTATTACTTCCGGCAAGTCTAGGTCATACCACTCGACCAAACCGTCGTCCAGTCGCTCGAAGCGTGAGTCCAGCCCACAGCCTAGGTGCACAACCACTGCCCTGGGATGGCGAGCCAGGTAATTTCTCGTAATCAGGTCAAATTGGCGGTTGCGGAGCAGGATGGAAACCTGGACTTCATCGCTAACCTGTGCCTGGGAGAAATGGGAGGCATTCAACTTAAGCTTTTGGACTATTTCGACTGACCTTGCATCTCTGAGAATGGCATCAGGTCGCTGCGTTTCCTGTGCACGTATGTACAGTGGCAGTAATAAACTTGCAGACACCTCGGTTAATTCCCGGTTGGCGATATTTGACATGTCCATCCCTTTACGTTTTGTAGCAGCACTCAGACGCTTGTATAAGGTTGGGTCTCAACTTTCAGATACCACTTCCGGTCCTTAATAAGTAAGATGATAGGAATGAGATTGAGGACGAGCACAAAAATATCGGATAAGCCAACATCGTCGAAGATTGTCAGGAAGGCGACGAAACCCAATAACACGACCATGAGGTAAAATGCGATCCGACAGCCCCGATGGAGAAAGATGAACATCCACACCAGGATACCTGCCATCACTAAGGATAGAATTGCCATGATCCATTTTAGTTCGGGAGAAACTGGAAGAGCCGGGTGAGCATTCACCCCGATGATGATGCCCAAGGCTAGCAGGATCAGGGCATTTATGATGATGAACACACTAGTCAGAGTCACTGTGAAAGGTCTATTATTCACTGAATTTCCTTTCTGGCTGGTGTCTTCCAGCAGGACTAATTACGAATTCAGCTGGCCTAGTTTAAATTCTCAAGTATTTTCGTGATAATTGTGACTTTGCGTTTTGAATACACATCCATGCGGATATTCCTAACATATCGCTCCATGATCGGGCGGGCATATCTGAGTTCTTCACGTGCCGCATCCAGGTCCAGCTCTGAAAGCGTATAGACTGCGTAGAAAAAAGGGAAGTTGCGCCATTTGCCATCCCCCAGGCGGAGGTCTTTCATTACCTGCAATCCTTTTACCAAGTGCGCTTCCTTATGGTCAAATTTGGTCACCCAGGTGTGTCTCCAGAATGCCAATGAGCACCGTCCACAGCAGAAAGTTCCTTGTTCAAGGAAATCCGAGGCGGCATGCATCCAAGCCGTAGCCTGGTCGTAGGCACGTCGTACTTCCACATCATTGCGGCCCAACAGCCAGGCTGCGCGGGCAGCTTCCTGCCCCATGATATGCCGGGCGCTGGCAGATACCAGCCTCTCACCGGTAAAAACGCGAATTCCCTGCTCGAAATCAACCGGTGTGGGTGCAGGCATACCGCGATAAGACCCCTTCTCTCCCTGGCGGGAGACAATCCATCGCGCCACCTCAAATCCTTCTGCTGGCGCGATTTCTGCACCTGAAAGAAAAATGGTGTTGATGTTATCAATAGTCTTGGTGAGGGAAGTCGTATCTAGGATCATATCTGTATCTCCATCAAATAGTAGTCGTACTCCAAGATCGAGTCCTGGGTCGGAATTGATCATGTAATCGCTTTTCGATATTATCTCATGAGACGACCAACTCTGCTGGTTTTTCTGTTAATGTAAAACAGGAATTGATTGGGTATGTGTAGCATTTTGCCAAAAATGTATATTTACTGAGTTCGGAAGCCCAGGAGCTTGAGCTTATCGTAAAGCTGGTTCCATTACGTTGGCGCGATCGGTTTGTGCTTAGGCACTGGGCTTTCTCCTACTATGAAAGTACTCGTATTACTCGATCTTCCGAATGAAAATATCGTTAGATTTGTCGGTAGTTATCAAGTAGGCATTACTTGCCGTTCTTTGCCAGCTCTCTGTAGAACTGATCGTATGCCAGGAATGTGAGTCGCTCGTCATGCGCGCAGCCGATTTCCAGGGAAACCTGCCCCATCTGGTGCCTCTTCTCCGGCTGGCTGAGAATGAACAGGATTGCCTCACCGAGCTCAGCGGAATTCAGCGGATTGACCAGGAGTCCATTTTTGCCTTGGCGCACCAGCTCCGGTAGAGCGGCTGAGTCTGCTGCGACGATGGGTAGACCTGTGACCGCAGCCTGTAGAGCGGGCAGGCTCTGCACCTCCACCATGGATGGGATCGCAAATATATCGCATGCCCGATATAGGGCTGGCAGGTCCTCCTCGGGCACATAACCAAGCAAATGGATGTATGGCTCTATGTGCAGCTTCTGGATCAGAGTCTTGAGGTGTCGGCGTTCGCTTCCGCGACCAACCACTATCAGGTGGGCTTCCTGAGCATCACACACCACCCGCATCGCTTTGATTAGTAAATCGAGCCTCTTATCTTTCATCAACCGTCCCACCGACAGGACGCGTGGTCCCTGCGGAAGGTGATATCGTGTTTCGATATTCTCTCCGGGTTCCTTACCAGGGTGATAACGTTCGATATTCACACCATTCGAAATGACGGTGGTCGGCCTGCTCAGTCCGTGGGCAAGGAAATCACGTTCATGTGTATGGGTACAGAATACCACATGTTCATAATGCCCCAGGTTTCGAAGATAGTACTTCCACATCATCATGTCAATCCTGGATTCCAGCTCTCCAGGCTTTAGAAATTGGGTGAAAAAAGATGGTAAGGTATAACAGGAGGTGATCAGCTTTTGGGACGAATCCCACTTCACCATAGGTAGCACTAGGCTTTGGTAGCCATTGTCGTGTGTATGGATGATATCGGGTTTGAAGCGGTCTGCCAGGTTGCGGATCGCACCCGGGCTGATGATCGGCATGGGTCCTTCCCACCAGAACGGGTTGGGGATGCCTAATATCCGCTCGAGTTGAACACCATGGTCTTCAGTGCGATAAGGCAGGTGCTTCTCACTGGCTGTAACGATCATCACCGAATGCCCGCGCTCGACCATTGCACGGGCAATCTTTTGGACGACCAGCGTCACACCACTGAGCGTGGGCGGGTAACCATGGCTGAACATCAAAATCCGCATCGATGAGTTCCTCAAGTTTCGCCGGCTGCTTGCTGCCTTGCCTGGTGTAGCAAGCGGTTGTAGAACGGTAGGATACAAAAGTAAGGAATGAGGTAATAAAGGAGGCGAAATAGGATGGCTGCTAGGACGGCAACCTCAAATGGAACGCCCAGCAGGGCATAAATACCAGCCAATGAGACTTCCTGAATACCAAATCCCCCCGGTACCATCGATAACAACCCAGCCATGATCCCAATCACATAACCGGTAACCAGTACGCCCGGTGACACGGTAGTTCCAAATGCTGTAAAGATAAAGCCCATTGCGGCGATGCTGCAGATAAAGTCAGCCAGGGTGAGCACCATGATCCACACTAGGATGATTGGGCGGTTGCGGATTGCTCGGCCTCCACGTGTCATGGTCTCATTCAATTGGGCGAGCCACGGTTTGTAATCGCGCCGCAGGATTTTCGAACCCAGGGATGCAAGCAGGCTGATGATCGGTTGCCGAATGGTCGGTAATAACACAAAACCGGTAGACAAGATCAGCACCACTAGAAATATCAGGGTCATCACTGCAAGGGTGATAGCTGCCCCTTGTGGTACTGTCGCGTGGACCATCAGGAAGATGAAGCTCAAGGGAAGGATCGTCAGCATGTCCAGGCTGGTCAGGTATACGTGAAAGATAGATGAGCTGATTACGTCCTTGAACGGCACTTTATACATACTCATCAACAGATAGCGTAGGGAATATCCCACCACGCCACCTGTGGTCAATACGTGGTTGACCACTGTGGATATAAAGCACACTTCCGCCAGTTCGCGTTTACGCATCAGGATGTCCAACATTTGGGCGACTACGGCAAATCCGTAACTATAAAATGCGTAGGAAAGAAAGGTAAATAACAGCACAACAGGCAGATATCGCCAATCGGCTTCAGCCAGCACCCGGTGCATCTTTTGCCAATCCGCGGCCACAAAAACGACACCCACCAGGGTGATTGCGAGGATAATGGCGGTTGCAAGGCGGTTGGGCTTGTAGGTTATTTGTTTTAGGGCAGTCATTGAATCACGATTTCATCAATATCCACATATTGGATCACTGACCCACCTCAACACTGGGAACACTACGAGGGATTATACCTGAGATGCAGTGGATATGCATCCAGCCAAGAACCGTGAGAACCAGGGTCGGTCGCTACTGATGGCACCGTGAGCGGTAAGAAAAATCCGTTTAATCATTCGGATTTATAATCAAATTGTGAGGAAAGGAGTTTAGGACGATGGATTCCCAGTTTTCAAACCACTTCGTTAACCAGTGGAGTAAATATTTTCCTGCTGTCGAGCTGCCAATCGCGATTTATTACACCGATCATGTTGATGATGAGGTTACTAACGCCTCCCAGGTGGTGGACCGCTGCCTGATTGGCAACCTGAAGCGAGTGAGGCAGGGCTATCCATTTGTGTACGACGTCCACACTCCAGGTTGTTCTGGCGGCAAGCGCTACAGCGGTTTCAGCCATTCACTGCGCCCTAATTTTGAATATTTCCTGTCTTGTGGGATAACCGGCGAGCTGGAAGGGGAGCGATATAAACGTGACCCTGATCTCGTCAAGCAGTACTTGCTCCAGCACCCTCCGTTTGAAGCGCCGGGTAAATTCCTGATCTTCAAGCGCTGGGATAAACTTACTCAAGACGATGAGCCTCTGGTAGTGATTTTCTTTGCCACAGGGGATGTGCTGAGCGGTCTGTTCGCCCTGGCGAATTATGACGTAGCTGAACCAGATGGGGTGATCGCTCCGATGGGTGCAGGATGTGGGTCGATAATTGGATATCCAATCGAGCAATCGAAGCTGGAGAATCCCCGCTGCGTTCTTGGTATGTTCGACGTCTCTGCCCGACCGCAAGTGGGAATAGATGAGCTGACCTTTTCAATCCCATATCAACGTTTCATGCAGATGGTCGGCTACATGGACGAAAGTTTCCTAATCACCAATTCGTGGGAAAAGGTCAGATCGCGGTTGGGGTAAATAACCACCTATTCAAATTAACCACATCACCACCAAAGCACATTACGTCTAAATTTCCAAGTAGTGAAATATATTTTAAGCCAACAGTTAACTACTACTTGCTAACTGCTGATTACTGTCTTTTATTTCACTTCCACCGTAATCGTGAAGGTCTTCTCGGGGGCTACGCTTGATTCGAATCCGCGCGTGTAATCCAGGTTAAGGGTGGTAGTACCTGTGTCAGCTGCCTGGAAGTAGAATGTATCGCTTCCCGCTGCGCCTACAATTGGGTGGTTGGGGTCGCTGGCGGGTTCCTGGTATAGAGGTTCTCCCATCTGCACCAATACTGCCGGATCGGAAATCAGCGCGAACCAGCTGTAACCAGTTGATGGATTTGACTCGAGGGTGATTGACATCACCTCACCCTTCTTGAGTTGCTGAGTGGTCCCATCCGCCATGGCGTCTAGCGAGACATTTGCCACCTTCCCCGAGATGATGGGCAGCATTTGGTAATTATCAGCGTTATCGCTCTCTGTGGGATTTGCGCTATTCTGAGAGTTATTATCGCTGGCGTTGGAGGGGGTGGAGGATTTCGCTCCGCAACCCGCCAGTGAGACCAACAGTATCAGGGTGAAGATCATGAAGGTATATTTCGTGAACATTCTTGCTCTTTCTTTTCTTTTATCGGTATTTGCCAATCGATATAAAGATGATGCATTGTTCCGTTGATGTGAATTATAGTACATTTAAATAACTGGTTAGCGAAAGTGCTTACGAACGAAGTGTGGTAATTCAACTTGTTCGAGCTGGCTTATCGGCTCGCTTTCACTCAGCCTGCTGAGGGTACCCCCTAAGAATCCCTAAAAAAGTGTCCAGATTCATGGGTCCACCACAAATCTCTCCCTTGCACCCCTACTTCTGGTTATTCGAAAAAACAATTACGGAATCGATGGATTTTCAGATCATTAAAGACTTTTTCTTAATGTATTTGTGAACTAATCTGATTGCTTTGCCCTCTGAAACTTCGTTACAACAAACTTCCTGCCGTTGTATAATAAATCTCCCAATATCGGTGAATCTGCAAGATTAACCGGAGAATCGCTATGAAGCCAAAGCGTAAACCGCTCATATTTTGGAAGCTGATCGAACGCGAGAACGCGGTCAGGTATATGATGATCTCGATGTTGAGCTTCGTCGCCACGGTGATCGTTGTTCGGACTTTTCTGGTGCTCACTGGCTACCCTCAGATCGGGAGTGGCACATTGCACATCGCCCATGTGTTGTGGGGAGGGCTCATCCTGTATATCGCCGCCATCCTGCCATTGATCTATATCAACCCACGCTTGCATATCCTTGATGCAATCTTATCAGGGGTGGGTGTTGGTCTATTTATTGATGAAGTTGGTAAGTTCATCACCCGCCAATACGATTACTTTATTCCCGCTGCTGCGCCAATCATTTACATCTTTTTCCTGCTGATCGTTATTCTGCTGATCATGATCCGCCGCCCCGAAGCTATTGATGGGCGTGCAGAGCTGGTGAAAACACTCGAAATCGTGCGTGAACAGCTCTATCGACCCTTGGACCCGGCTGAGCGGGCACACATCGAGACTGATATGGGTAAGGTGATTGAAACCGATCCGGATGAGCTGCATCAAGAGATAGCGAAGAAATTATTGGAAATTGTTCGTTCAGACTCGCGAGCTACACCCGATGCACACCCCGGCTGGTGGAGGCATTATTCTAAACAGCTGGATCTCTGGTTAACCAAGTCACGATTAAGCTGGTTATTGGGGCTTGGGCTGCTGTTATCGAGCCTATTAACGTTGAAAAATCCGGTCCAGGTGTGGTTGGAACATGTCATGCCCGATTCAGCGCTGGTGGCATATCTCAACGCCCATGCCGGCCGGCAGATCACACCGGCCGAAGCGCCGGTGCTCTTTAATACACGGCTGGTTTTAGAAGTTTTGGTGGGATTGCTTTTACTAATCTCTGTAGTGCTGCTCGCTGTCCGGCAAAAACGGTTAGCGTTTGACCTGGGTTATCTATGCCTACTTGTATCGCTCACTGTGCTAGATTTACTTTTGTTCTACTTTGAGCAGTTTTCGACGATTTTTATCGTGCTGATCCAATTCGTTGTGCTGATTGGAGTAATCTATTATCGGGAAAAATACTTAAAAAGCCGCACCTGACAGATGCTTCCCGCTGAACTCCATTGCAGTTTTATTCGCTATTGATTTTCATTCACGGCTTGGGGGTATGGGTCGGATTCAGTCCGTGATTACCATTCCCTGAGCCGCCTTGACCAGGCTCTTGTGTTGGTCGGTTCAGTTTATTCCCATGATTATTGGCATCCTCCGAAGGCAATGGTGTAGTGACTGTTTCATCAGGTGTGGACTGCGATTGTCCAGAATCGGTTGAATGTTTCTGTTGCTTCTCCCTTCGCTCGTGGACCTGTACCCTAAACTCCTTGGGGTTGTTCTCCCCGACGCTGCTCAGCATCACCTGCTCATTGAGGCGCTCCTGAAGTTTCAAAACAGCTGGTTCTGCCTGGGGAGGTAGTTTATTGATGAGCTCCGCCATGGTCATCCCCTGCTTCTCAGCCTGGCTTTTGATCTCACCTAGGGCGTGCTGCATCTGGGTATCATCCAGCTGGGCTGCGAGTTGTAGCGCATCTTCCAGTTCACGTCGGAAGCGGTCCGTTGTCTGCTCGTCCACATTATATCCGCCTGCCATCAGGGACGAGATTTCATCCATCCTGCGGTTGATAAAATACAGCGTCAGACCCAATCTGGCATCAGGTGAGGATATTAAAGATAGGCGCACGTCTTCGCTCAAGGATTTTACCGGATACAACGCCTCTCCCGGTAGGCTGTTCTGGGAGGCGAATACCGTGAAGCTGCTACCTGCCAGGATCACCACGAAAGCCAGTAAAACAGCAACCAGCGCTTTCATGACTGGTTTGCGTTGTAGCATTCCGAAAATAGTACTTTTCCTTTGCTTTGGTTTTTCCCCAACTGGGTGCGAACTGATTAACTGGCGTAGGTTTTCTCCCTCCAGTAAATATTTAGCCTTCACATCCGTCATAGCCTGCGAATCTAACGGAGGCGCAGAGCGCAGTGGGGCAAGCGTCCGCTTCCCAAACTCATCTAATTCATCTTCAGCTCTGGTCATATCTTTCCTCATATCGGCTCAAAATCCGCCGTAAAGCTTCAAGTCCGCGGTGTTGTAGTGCCTTTACTGCGCCTACAGGTTTGTTCATACTCACAGAAATAATTTCGTTCTTCCAATCCTCCAGATATTTCAAGACGATCACCTGGCGTTGGTCAGGGGTTAGCAGGGCGAGAGCCGCACGCAGCTGTTGATTCGTCATCTCATCAGCCAACCGCTGGTGCGGATCATCCGCTGGGTCTGCAGGGAGCTCCCCATCGAGTTGCAGGGTGGGAGGAGTTCTTGTACGGTAATAATCGGTGATCCAGTTATGAGCAATCCGGTACAGGTAAGCCTGCAAATACGTATCTGGCCCGCTTTTGCGCTTGAAGGCAGCCAGTAAGCGGCTGAAAGTCTCTGACATACACTCGTTAGCTAACTCCTCGTCACCCAGCAGTCGGTAGGCGTAGCGATAAATCCCGGGGCTGAAGGCGTCGAAAATTTCTTCGAGCGCCTGGGCCTCAAAATTTCTTGCTCGCTCCAGGATTGCCTGATCTGGGTTGTTTTTCATAATATATGACGTATAGTTCCGCTGGTCGAAACGGGCTGACCACCGGAGTTTTGCTCAATATTTTAACGCATATATCCGTATTTACGAAACAGCGGTGCGGAATATGCTCCGCACCGCTGATCGAATTTAAGGTTTATTGAGTCTACGGCTGTTCACCTACCGATTCCCCGATCGGTATTTGTATGTACATGGTGATCAATCTGGCTGTATAGACCCCTTCCACTAGGTTTCCGTGAATGGCCACACGCTGACCGACTGCAAGTTTATCGAATGGAATTGCCACCCTGTTGGAATCCCCCTCTTCACTCGCTGCAGACTCAGAGCTACTTAGGGCGGGTGTTACAGATTCTCCTTCGCCCGACTCATCATCGATCCCTTGAGTTATCTTGAAGATCTGGGTAGCATCTGTGGTTTTGATGGTTAAATCCTTTCCGATGAACTGCTTAACCATAGCATTACCATGAATTAAGGTGACAATAATCGTTTTACTGCCTACATCAACTGTTTTAATAGTCCCCTGAAGGTAGAATGGAGTGTTCGGATGTGAATGCCCCTGGTTCCCATTCCCTTTCGCTCCGTGATTTCCCTGATTGCCTTGACCGTGATCGTTATGTTGATTAGTTTGAGTTCCTTCATTTTGATCGGCTGAGCTTACTTCTGTTGAGCTTGGTTGCCCACCTTTGCCGCCATTCCCATTTCCATGATTAGGCGATTTCGCCATAGCAGGAACCGCAAGGGCAGCCAGCAGGATCAAGACGACTCCTAGAAACGCAACTTTTTTCATCCTTCGTCTCCTTTCAGCAGATTAACCTGGTACAGGAGATTTCTCACTCCTAATTTCTATGACGTAAAACTCTTGACTGGGATATGCCCGGTCATAAAATCTAATTTATGGTTAATCAGAGAGATTGCTTATGAGATAATATTATTCGTTAGTCTATCGACTATAGTTGCAACTGTTCATTAGGATAAGCATCCAAAAGTTAGCATAGATAATGATGGAATTCAAGGTAGGAGAACTAATTAATCTGACCGGATGTAGTTATTAAGGGTTGAAAGTTGTCGGCGGCAATGACCGACTGGCATAATCTGTCTGTCGAGCAGGTACGTCGGCATTCGGTTATTTTCCGTTATCTGCCATCATGCTGCTGTGGGTGAACGTGGTTACTGACCTTATTCCCGCCAGCGCTTTGGCAGCTGACCCGCCGGTACGCCTGGTGATGACCCGCCGTCCGCGCCGGCATGACGAACCCATCATGAATAAAGCCATCTACGCCACCATTGCCGGCAGCATCTTCCGCACCTTGATCGCCTATGGATTAATATTCTGGGTTGGCCTCCAGTTTGGTGGTCTGATTTATGCCCGCACAATGCTGTTCACTGCCATCGTCCTGCATGCCTTCACCCGCGTGATGGTGGTCAGGCAGCTGGACGACCTGTCCGTATGGTCGAACCCGGCGTTGCTGGTGAGTTATGCTGTCGCAGTGGGTTTACAGCTCCTGGTACTATACACCCCTCTACGCGACATATTTGGCGTGGTTCCCCTAGACTGGCGCGCCTGGGTTGTGATGGTGCTGGTGACCGCCGGGTCATCGTTCTTCGGCGTATATATGACCCGTTGGATCTTGAAGCTGGTGCCTCTGTGGGGATAATCCTGATTAACCGCTTAGCATTTTGAGCCGTAGGATGCGAAAAGTTGATTCCAGCTCTATAGCTCGTGACTGTCTCGGCCATTCACCCAGCCCCATGTGCATCCCCGCATATAGATAATAGCTGGATTTCTCGCTCAGGTAATCGCTCGGAAGGAGATAAGTCCCACGGACGGTACGGAAAGTTTCCAGGTGTGCCATTCCTTGGCTGAACCAGTCACTGGTTCTGCCAGATTCAAATTGAGCCATCATTTCAAGGAACAACACCAGCTTTTGGGGTTCATTCTGGCGCGGTAGGCATGCCAGAAAAACTCGCCCGGCGGCATATGGGCGGTGAAGCACACGGTTCCAGATGTACCCTCCGTATGTGTCCTGAAAATCAGGATGGAGCAGATACGTGACGATCGACTCAACTTTTTGTCGCACGAGTGGATCCCCTTTCGACAGATATGCTAATGCATACAAGTCGTAGCAGGTGGGTAAAACTATATCATTCCAGTGATTGTTGAAATGTTGCTTATAGAAGAGTTTGGGACTTCCATGGAGTTCACGCTGGTTGGGTGGCAGGCATTGACGCTCGGCTTCGTCCATGTAGAGATCATAGTCGTTGGTACAGGCTAGCTGATACAACATATCGATGCGCCGGGTTAGCCAGTTCGCCACTTGTGGTGCGCATTCATACCCAAGCCGTACCAGGAACGGGACCAGGATCAGCGATTCATCGCGGTAAGGTTGAGCTTCCCCAACCGCGCAGTACGGCAAGGTGCGTTCATCCAGCTCTGTCAGCCCGGCATGCAGACCGTATTCACCCAGTTTGGCTAACACATTTTCAGCGGAAGAATCCTTGGAGTGGTGGACGGGTCCGCTTCCCAGCAGGTTAAGCCAGCGGCTGACTTCAGGGCATACCAGCAGGTCAGCTAAAAGTGCATTACGGTCGATCGTGGGGTCATCCGGGGCCAGCTCTGTGGCCGTACGCCAGCGCAAGATTGGACCGCCTTGGGTTAGTAACAACGAAATGAGGTTTAAATCTGTTTTCATAAACAAAAATCGAAGAAAGTTTCATTGGATTTTACTATACCATAATCACGTAATCGAACGACTATATTTGGATTCCATCAATGAACCTCATATAAAATCTTGGATTGTAAACCGGTATAAAACAGAAAGGAGCATTTCCCTTATAATCAGAGATCGGATCGGTGTAATTACAAGGTATTGGTCAATTCAGGAATTAGTAATGTCAGGATTCACACAGGTATTAAAATGTGGCCACTTGAACGCGCAGATAACTTGAGAAGGGAAGCCGATCTGGTTTTAAAGCTGATCAGGATGGATGAGATTCTGCTTCCATTTGGCCGGGTATTCCCAACCGGTAGCTATTACCTGGATGTGATGGCCTATCCTGATATTGACCTATATATTAATAAAGTCAGAATAGAGCAGTTGTTCGATCTTGGTTCTCAGATTGCTTTGTGTGATCTCATCACCCAGGTGGTGTTTGAAAGGTCGGATGACCCGGTGCACTTGCCAGACGGATTATACTTAAAATTGCGCCTGAATTATGGGGATTGGGGACGCCCTTGGAAGATTGACCTTTGGTCTCTGCCTGAAGATATCATATTTAAGAAAATGGAAGACATGCGCCATTTCCAACAAAAAATGACACCCTCGCTGCGTGAGCAGATCATCAGCTACAAGCATTCGGTGCTTACTTCTCAAAAGCGTACACCGCCTTATAGCGGTTATTACATTTACAAAGCTTTCATTGATGAGGGGCTGACCGATTTTGAGAGTGTGACTCGTTATTTGATCTCTTCCGGAATAAAGATGGAAGCTCAAGAATAAACCCTAAAGTTCCACTTCGACTTTCTAAGCTGATTATCATATTTTGTAGAAGATTTTAGATTGATACTTATATCGTCATGGATCATCTAATAGGGAGGTATGTATGTCTGATGCAGATACGGTCATCCTCATCACCCGCAATGGCATGGGTGAAGCCGACCAGGTGTTACAGCATAAGCTAATTGCGACCTATCTCACCTTGCTGGTTGAAAATAGATCCCTGCCAGCTGCGATTTGCTTTTATACCGAAGGTGTGTACCTGACGGTGGAAGGATCACCTGTATTGGTCACACTTCAGACCTTAGAAAGGTTGGGGGTGCGTCTCATCCTGTGCTCCACCTGCGTGAATTACTATGAACTGAGCGAGAAGGTGCGCGTGGGCATCGTCGGTGGGATGGCTGATATCCTCGAGGCTCAGCTGCGGGCATCCAAGGTCATCACGATTTGAATGGGGTAACGGTGGGGATGTTTCGAATTAGGAGGTGAATGATGAAAAACAACCATATTCGCTTGGTCCAGGTGATGGGTATACCAATTTTCCTTGATCCATCTTGGTTCCTGGTCTTCGCTCTCATCACATGGGTTCTGGCGGTGAACTATTTCCCGTCGGAGTTCGGTCAGTGGAGCGTGTTGCAGTTTTGGGTGGTGGCAGCAATTACGTCCCTCCTTTTCTTTATGAGTGTTCTACTACACGAGTTGGGTCATTCGATCGTAGCCCTGCAATATAAGCTACCCGTGAAAAGTATAACCTTGTACATCTTTGGCGGAATATCAGAGATCTCAGCTGAGCCGTCCACTCCATTGTCTGAGTTAATTATCGCCTTTGTCGGACCCCTCACCAGCCTGCTGTTAGCCGCCTTTTTTTATTTGATGCAGCTGGTCTTTCACAGTTATGCCCCGATTTATGCGATGTCGCAATACCTGGCATATATCAACCTGATTTTAGGCTTGTTCAACCTGATCCCTGGTTTCCCGTTGGATGGTGGGCGTGTATTTCGGGCGATCGTGTGGGGCATCACCCACAACTTGCGCCGTGCGACGGAGATTGCTGGTCTGCTTGGCCAGGGTATCGCCTTTGTATTCATCCTGTTAGGTGTTTGGCTCTTATTCCAGGGCAACTGGATCAATGGGCTGTGGATCGCCTTTATCGGCTGGTTCCTCGAGACTGCAGTGGTGGGGCAGGTCCAGCAGGTGCGCATGCACGAAATACTCTCTGGTCACACCGTCGACCAGGTCATGAGCCGCACCTGCGTCATGGTTTCTGCTGATCTCACCTTGCAGGAATTGGTGAACCAATATTTCCTCGGTAGAGGTGAGCGCTGTGTGGTTGTGATGCGGAATGATCAGGCAGCAGGGTTTCTCACGCTGCACAACGTCCGCCAGCTTCCGCGTGAGCAGTGGGTGACCACCACTGTGGCACAGGTGATGACCCCGATGGATAAAGTGAAGGTCACCCGTCCCGAGGTTGGCTTGGTGCAGGTACTTAATGAGATGGGTGCAGATGGGGTCAACCAGATGCCGGTCATGGCGGATGGTCAAATCGAAGGCATGCTCCGGCGGGAAGATATTGTCAATTATCTACATATGCTGCAGAAATTAGAGAAATAATCTGGCGCATCCCGACATATTAATTACCAATGATACCTACAGCTGCTGTCGCGTTTCTGCCATGTCGCGCTTGTAATCCGGCCGGATATAAAGTCGCAGGGAGGTATTAGCTTTTTTGCGTAAGGTGTTGGTGAATGCGTTAAGCTTCGATGCCCGCTCAGGTTCTCCAGAAACCAACAACACCCCTGGGAGTTGTGCCAGAACACCATCAAGGATGGCGAATACAATTCTACTGAATAGTTGGTCATTAATCAGACTTCCGAATAAGCCGAAATTCGGAAGTCTTTTTATTATGTTCGATCAAAGATGATTATTTTTATTCCTGGTTCAGGTCGACCCGCATCTCGGCTTCATCACCGAGCATCCTGCCAGTCAGCGCAAAGCCATACCGCCGATAGAATGGTTCGGGACCGGCTTCACCCGGATGACAGCTCAAAGTTAACTCCTTCGCGCCCGGGCGGGTGCAGACGTAATCAAGCAGCAGGTCCATCGCTCTCTTGCCCAGGCCCAGCTTCTGGTATCGGGCATCGATCATATAGCGCCACAAGAAGTACTCCGGTTTGTCCGGGTCGTCATACAGCATTAGGAAACCCACTGGGGTTTCATCAGCGTAGATGGCGCGGAACCAGGCCTTCGGCTGGAAATATGCCTGGGCGATGGACACTGCATTGGAGGCGACAAAATGCTTCTGTGCTTCGCTCACCTCCAGCTGGCAGATGTCACCCACTGTATCTGCAGTCACTTCGCGCAGGCTGACGGTAGAATTTCGGGTGATGGCAGGAGCTTCATCGGTCATATATAGGTTAACCTCACTTGAATGTGCCTGGATGGGAATGTCAACACTCTGGTTATCGGGAGAATAGATTTATTCCGTTGAGAATTGCATTCTTGAAAACGAATTAGCCAACTGCACTAACTCGAGTTTACGATTATAACTGTATATGTTGTACCAATAAACCTGCTTAATCCTATATCCTAATCACCACTTTTATTTGGTTAATTGCGAATAACTAACCACTAATTACTAATTTATAAGAGTTCATCGCTGAAAGCTGACCGCTCACATCGCCCCATGATATAATCTTCCCCCTGTAAGAGATACCATGCCATTCTGGACCATCTTCCTCATTGCTATCGGCTTGGCCATGGACTGTTTCGCCGTCTCGCTCGGGGTTGGAACGGCTGGAACAGCCGTCGGCCTGCGACCAACCTTTCGTTTGTTCTTCCATTTTGGTTTGTTCCAGGCTGGGATGACCTTGCTGGGCTGGTTGGCGGGTAAAACGGTGGTCAACTACATTTCGAGTATTGACCATTGGGTGGCATTCGGCCTGTTGTTGTTCGTGGGATTACGCATGTTCCGTGGGGGTCTTCAAAAAGCCGGGGAAGAACCTTCCATCCCAGACCCCTCTCGTGGGCTCACTCTGGTCATGCTGAGCATTGCCACCAGCATCGATGCCCTGGCGGTCGGGCTCAGCCTGGCGCTGCTTTCGGTGAACGTGATCTGGGCTGCGCTGCTGATAGGTGGGGTGTCGGCCGCTCTCTCCCTGGTGGGATTATTGCTCGGAAACCACCTCGGTATGCGTTTCGGCAAGACAATGGAAGTCTTAGGTGGGATCATCCTCATCGGCATTGGGTTAAGGGTATTGATTACCCACCTGTTCTAGGCGGGGTATAATTCCCGCAAGTAAACTCCTGAAGGGTATTAATCAATGTGCCCACTGGCTTTTGAGTCATGAGTAATATGGTTTAAATGAGAAAAACATTACTCCTGTCAACCATAATCATGCTTGGATTGGTGCTCACCAACTTCATCATCCAGATCGATGAAGAACCCGGCTATAAAAATATGTCCACAGATAGTGGCACATTCGCTTACTGTGGAGAAGTGATCCGCAGTGGGGGTTTGATGTATCGCGATTGTTGGGATAACAAGCCGCCCGGGGTGTATTACCTTAACGCAATCGCAATTTTGCTCGGTGGGGCCAATCCCTTCGCCATCTGGCTCTTCCAGACGATTTGGCTGACGATCGCTGTACTCGCCTTTTTCCTGATCCTGACCCGGGTTTGGGAACACACCGGTCTGGCAGCGCTTTCTGCTTTCGTTCTATTGATGTTGGTTTTATACCCCGATATCTTCCAGGGTGGGAACTACACCGAAACTTATGCCATCCTACCCGTGGTGCTCTCGATGGGAGCATTTTGGGCATACTTAAAATCAGGGCACAGGCGCTGGCTGGTAGTCTTGGGCTTGCTCACTGCAGCTGAATTTTTGCTCAAGCAGACGTATATTTCCATCGGTCTGGCAGCCGTTATCATCATCACCTATCTCGAGATTCGACGCCGCTCCTTCAGAACATTGCCTACTGACTTGTTAGTTTTGGGTCTATCCATATTATTGCCATTGTTGCTGGTTGGCCTGTATTGGGAGGTGAAGCAGGATTTTTATGAGTTGTTTTTCGCCAGCTTTCTCCACAACGTGGACTATCTTCGTGAAGGTTTTTCCGTGCGTAGTCTATATGGAACGGCACGCATGTTCCTGATCCAACAACCCATGGTTGGGCTCACAATTCTCATGGCAATATCCTTTGGAGTATTCGTATATCAATATGGACGGCGAATATTTTCGGTAAAGAGACCACCTCTAGATGAAGTCGATAGCTTTACACCCGGACTGATGATCCTGGAACAAGCGCGGGTCTGGTTTCTTACCGGAGTGTTCGTGGCGATCAGCTTCGATATCGCCTTCTTGGCCTCATCCGGTAAAAACTTTGGGCACTACCTGCAGATAGTGCTTCCCGGTATGGTGGTCGCCATGGTGTACTTGTTGTATTTCCTGCGCCAATCTATCCGGCAGGACCGGTTGAGCCGGAGCCTGCAGGCAGCCGTGCTAACGGCAATCCTGATTGTTTCCATCGGCGGTGGGTTGGAAATTGCTGCCAAAGAGCTGCCCAGTCTACAGGAGCTAAAAGCTTTCTTCACTACACCCAACTTGACGATATATCAACCCAGCGAGCTGGAGCAATATATCATTGACCACAGCGCTGCTAGTGATTCTGTTTTGATCTGGGCAGGTCATCCGGGAATGAATTTTGTCACCCACCGGCGATCCCCCACGAAATATATCTTTCTATTGCACTTATTTGCCCCCACTCCGAATGGTCCCAATGGGTTTAACCAATTCTTGTCCGAGCTGGCGGCTGATCCGCCTGAGCTTATTGTTGTCCAACCAGTATCTTCCATGGGTCTACCCTATTTTGCAGCGAGTGATAGCTCTTTATGCTCCAATTGCACCTCTCAGACGCTGCAGGGAATGCAGACGCTTAAGCAGTATATCGCCTCCAATTATGATTTGAAGTATTCAATATGGGATTGGGAAGTTTTCCAGCGTATCCATTAACGCGGCGACTCACCACTCCAACACACCCTTATTCGCCCAATCATCAGCTCATCTCATCCTCCGACTATTATCAAAATATCTCCATACCCATAATTCGACGCACATGTATCCGCTTGATGGGCAGGGTGGATAAGATTGTCTGCTTTAGTTGTTTTAGATTAAAAATCGTTCTTTGTAAGTGGTATACTCACCAATCGTTGCACTGAACTATACTCGCTATAATATATTCCCTGAATCCTGCCACACAGATGTGCGCAACCCTGGTTATGTGAGGTCTTCATGCATTGCAAGCTCAATCTCCGCATCTCGGTCCTTATCCTTGTGCTATTAGCCCTGGTCACGTCCACAGCCTGCACCGCCGTTCGTACCAAAGGCACCCAACGCGTTTCCGTTGGAGTTAATGGTATGGAGGCAAACCTGAGTTCGAAGGAGCCTTCCATCTCTGCCAATGGGCGCTATGTTGCTTTCGCTTCTGACGCTTCCAACCTGGTGGATGGCGACTATAACGGTGTTACCGATATTTTTGTTCGCGATCTGGTGAAGAATACGATCGCTCGTGTGTCCGTCTCCAGCGCCGGGATCGAGGGTGATAAAGCCTCTTATTGGCCGTTCATCTCCTCAGATGGCCGTTATGTAACCTTCACATCAGACGCCGACAACTTGGTTGAATCAGATACCAATGGCGTCGGTGATGTCTTCGTGCATGATAAGCAGACCGGGGAGACGCAGCTGATTTCTCGCACTACCGACGGCACAATTGGGAATGACCTTTCTTTTTGGTCTTCCATCTCCTCCGATGGCAGATATGTGACATTTATGTCTAGTGCCACCAACCTGGTGCAATCAGACAGCAACGATACATGGGATATATTTCTGAAAGATAGGAAGTCAGGACAAATTAATCTGGTCTCATTAGGTTATGATGGCTCGCCTGCAAATTCCCAATCAGAATACCCTGTGATCTCTCAAGATGGTCGCTCTATCGCTTTTGCATCGGATGCAACCAATATCGTTGAAGGGGATACGAATGGGTGCCGTGATGTATTCGAATACAATCGCCAATCTGGGAAGACGATTCGAGTGTCCCTCGCCAGCGACGGCACTCCAGCGGATAAAGGGACTGCCGCGTTTGTCATATCCATCTCAGAGGATGGGAAATTTGTGGCTTTTCCTTCACTGGCTACCAACCTGGTTCCTAACGACACGAATCAGGTCTGGGACATCTTCGTCCATGACAGGGATACGGGCGAGACCACTCGAGTGTCTGTCTCCAGCGATGGGATGCAATCGAATGGGGATTCCTTGGGTGTTTCAATTTCCTCCAATGGGCGTTACGTGACCTTCGGTTCCAATGGCAACAACCTGGTAAGTGAAGATCTGAACGGGGTTATGGACGTATTTTTACACGACCGGGATACCGGCCAAACTGAGCTGGTTTCTGTTGCTACGGACGGCAAGCAGGGGGATCAAGCATCAGGATTTACCATGATCACGAGCACTGGGGTTGACTTCGCCTATGGCACACAGATCTCATCCGATGGCAATACGGTTGCATTTATGTCCGATGCCTCCAACCTCGTAGCAAATGATACAAATGCAAATCAAGATATCTTTTTACATACCCGCTGATTGTAAATCAGATTACAGAATTGCCAAAATTTGAATATTGGGGGATGACAATTGTATAAAATAATATACAATTAAGAGGTTGATGACGCATTGTAGCGAAGTGGGAGACTATGGACAAATATAACGACGTCGAATCATTAACCCAATTCATCACCGATGAGGTCTTCAGACTGTTCAAACAGTCACCTGAATCCTGGGTCCGGCGGACTTTTGGACCCGTTCTATGGCTTCCTGCCCATCGCTTCGCATCCTTGGCGGTCACTTTTGATGGCTATGTAGCAGAATATGGACTTCGAGAGGCTGCTTTGCGAATTATCTCTAAATATGTGTCGAATTTTGAGGCGCGTAATACTGAGAATATCCCTCGTGAAGGTCCTTTGCTGATCACTTCCAACCATCCTGGCACGATCGATTCATTGGTCATCACCGCTAGCATCCCCCGCCCCGATCTAAAGATCGTCGCCACCGGTATCCCTTTCATACAAAATCTGCGTAATGCTGCAGACCATTTGATCTACACCCCAAGGAAAGGTATCCACGAGCGAATGCTCGTCGTCCGCGCAGCCATCCGTCACCTCCAGGACGGTGGTGCGGTGCTGATTTTCCCGAGTGGACGCATCGACCCCGACCCCGCTTTATCCCCCGATGAAGCCAAGCAGTTCGGCAGATGGTCGCATAGCGTTGAGCTGATGTTGGAGCAAGTGCCTCAAACCCAGGTGCTGCTGACCGTGATCAGTGATGTGTTGTCAGCGCGCTGGCGCTGGAACCCTCTCGTGCGGCTCATGGGAGATGACCTTAAACAGCGCAGCGTCGCAGAAGTGCTTCAGGTGATCCAGTCGATCATTCTCCCCGGCATCAACCGGGTGGCTCCCCGCCTGACATTTTCAGACCCGTTGAGCACGGATGAGCTGGTCGAGGCGGACCATCCCATGTTGGATGAGATGATCGAGCGTGCCCGCTGCCTGATGGAAGATCACCTGTCACACGGGGAAAACCTGTTACCAGCTCACACGTCAATGTAAAGCAAGACCATATGGAACCGTACAGCGACATCGAATCCCTCTCCAAATCCATTACGGATGAGATTTTCAAAATGTTTAAGCTCTCTCCGCAAAGCTGGGTCCGCCAGACATTTGGACCCTTGTTGAAGATACCTGCCCACCGTTTTTCCCATGTAGCCGATACCTTTGACCGTTATGTGGCGGAATACGGCTTTCGCGAGGCCGCCATGCGCATCCTTCCTGTTTTTGCCCAGGGTTTCGAGGCTCACAACGTGGAGAACGTCCCCCGTGAAGGCCCATTGCTCATCACTTCCAACCACCCCGGCGTGTGCGATTCGCTTGTCATTGCCGCCAGTATTCCCCGACCTGATTTGAAAATTGTCGCTGCTGACAATCCATTCATATCAGGTGTTCGCCATGCCGCTGAAAATATGATCTATACCACCCTTGACATGCACGAGCGCATGATGGTGGTACGCAAGGTCATCCGCCATCTACAGGATGGGGGAGCGGTGCTCATTTTCCCTAGCGGTAGCATCGACCCTGATCCTGCTTTATCTCCCCAGGCCGCCGATGACCTGGGGAATTGGTCGCCCAGCCTCGAGCTGATACTACGACGTGTCCCCCAGACGCGCGTCCTGCTGACCATTGTAAGCGGTGTGTTGTCGGCTCGTTGGCGCTGGAACCTGTTCGTCCGCTTGTTAGGGGATGACCATAAGCAACGCAGTGTGGCTGAAGTGTTGCAGGTGATTCAGCAGATGCTTTTCCCCAATTCAATTCACGTGACCCCGCGCCTTTCCTTCGCTAACCCACTGACCACTGAAGAGCTTGCCGCCATGGGTCATGGGCTGCTGGATGGTATGATCGAACGTGCGCACTGCCTTTTAGAAGACCATATGGCAGAGGGGGAGAAGCTGCTCGTGGCGAACACGTAGGTAAAATCACACATTGCGATAGATTATATATATAATAAGGGCGGGTAGCGTTCAGATCATCGTTGTTCTGGCATTGTATTCGATTAGACAGGGTGGTAAATCAGTAAAAGTGATTTTACCAACCATTAATTTCCATTTTTTCATTAATATCGAAACAGTTTCGATCATAATTGATAAATTTATCGAATTTAGTGAAAAAATATAATTTTCATCCGATTTCAGTTGTGATATACTGCGGAAATCTACTAATGCTTTATAGACGGCTGATATATGCGACATTTTCGCCATCATCGGTGCCAAGCAGACGTAGAATTGGTATCAATTATGATTATTTATGATCTTTGTGTAGCCTGGAATTGGGCTTATGATGCTGATTTTATCGGTTTGCTTGACTCGAGTTGCCAATCAACGGGGTTATCGCTCCTGCAAATCAAGCCTGAAAACCTACCCCAGATGTTAAATTCGCTCGTCGGTGGAGAATTGAGCTGCCGCGTTTTTTTTGACCGGGCGTCGGATGTCGATCCTCAATTTCTACCCCTCATCCAGTGGGTGAGCGAGGTTTCAATCCGTTCGATCAATGCTTATGAGCGCGCCTCACGAACCTGGGATAAAGCCGAAATGCACAACACGCTTGTCTCCCAGGGTTTCACCGTACCGTCTACCATTATCCTTCCACCCTATATCGAGAAGCCCGAATTGCCTCCTCTCGACCTGTGCCCCCTTGGCGAGCAATTTACCATCAAACCTGCCCATGGCAGCGGTGGTGTGGGGGTGTTAACCAATGCCACCTCTTGGGAACAGGCACTGTCCGCTCGCCAGGAGCATGCCACTGACCAATATCTTCTTCAGGCTCATATCACACCGATCCAGTTAGATACTCGCCCGGCATGGTTCCGTGTGCTTTATTGCGCAGGGCAGATCTACCCATGTTGGTGGGACCCTTCCAGCCATATTTATTCCCTGGTAACAGATGCCGACAAAGAATTCCACGGTCTCAACCCGCTGGCAGAAATTACCCATGCCATTGCAGAGCTGTGCGGCTTGGACCTGTTCTCGACCGAAATTGCCTTGGTATCCGAAGACCGCTTCGTGGTGGTGGACTATGTGAATGACCAGATCGATCTGCGTCTGCAGTCCAACGCAGCTGAAGGTGTGCCAGACGATATTGTTAAATCTATTGCCCAGCGGCTGGTCAGTCATGTAGCCGAACATTCTTCATCTCAAAAATCCTCGTAGACAGGTATTCTTTTATACACAATGTCGCTAACCAGATAAGAAGTACTGAATCCTGGCATCCCCTAAATATCACCTGGAGTGCATGATTTGCATTTATCAATTACTTAACTTATCTACATATTCAATTATGCTAAACCGTATTATCATTTAGGTTTGTTCCTAAAGGGGGGAAGGGAATCTTAAAGATGTATATAATCGATGAATGATGTATTCAAACTTTTAAAATACATAAAACCCTATTGGCGCCGCGCCGTAGTCGCCCTTGTTCTATTGACAACTTTAGTGATTTTTGATCTGAGCATACCCAGGTTGGTGCAAAGAATCATTGACGACGGGATTAACAAGCAAAACCTGGATGTCGTTATCCAAACTTCATTGCTCATGCTGGGAATTTCAGCCCTGAGTACCCTCATTGCAATTGGCAATAACATCACATCTGTTCAGGTGAGTGAAAATTTTGGGCGCGACCTCCGGGATGCCATCTTTTCCAAGATTCAGTCATTTTCCTACGGCAACCTGGACAAGATGAAAACCGGTCAGCTGATCGTCAGGCTGACCAGTGATTCAGGCGCGGTGCAGCGTGTGGTCCAAATATCGCTGCGCATCGGCACACGTGCCCCACTCTTGATGATCGGCAGCCTGATCTTAATGTTTCGAACCAGCCCAACATTGGCTCTAACCATAGTCCCGTTATTGTTGGTTACGTCAGTGGTCATTATATTTTTCATCAGCAGGATGGAGCCCCTATTTCTGAGCGTGCAGCAAAAGTTAGACCGCCTGAATAACGTTTTACAGGAGAATATTGCCGGGGCACGCATCGTCAAAGCTTTTGTGCGCGCAGATTTCGAGAACCAGCGCTTTGAGACCGCTAATGAGGGCTTTACCGACCATTCTACGCGGGTAATGCGCTTCATGTCTACCATGCAGCCAACATTAACTATCTTCGTCAATATCGGCATGGTGTTTGTTATTTATTTTGGCGGAATGCAAGCGATCAATGGTCCCTTGACTGTTGGTGCTATCGTTGCATTTATTAACTATCTTATGACCACCATGACCCCCTTGGTCATGATGACCCAGCTGTCACAAACCTGGGCGAATGGCATCGCCTCTGCCAAGCGTGTCAACCAGGTACTGGATGCATCCTCTGAAGTGCAGGACCAACCCGGAGCAGTCAAGCTGCCGGCTAATTCACCAGGGAAGGTCGTGTTTGAGAACGTGGATTTTCATTACAATGGATCGACAGATGAACCCGTGCTGAATGATGTGGATTTGGTGGCGGAGCCAGGTGAGACCGTCGCCATCCTGGGTGCCACCGGCGCAGGCAAATCCAGCCTTATCAACCTGATCCCGCGCTTTTATGATGTATCCGGTGGGCGGGTGACCATTGATGGCATCGATATCCGCCAGCTGCAGCAGGATTCGCTTTTAGAAAATATTGGTGTTGTGCCACAGGAATCAGTGCTTTTTAGCGGTACCGTGGCGGATAACATACGCTACGGTCGTCCGGAGGCTTCTGATGAAGAAGTAATATCAGCTGCCAAAGCTTCCCAGGCGCACGATTTCATTATGGAGCTTCCGGAGGGTTACGTATACCACGTCGAGCAGCGTGGGACGAATTTCTCTGGTGGGCAAAAGCAGCGTATAGCAATCGCCCGGGCTTTGCTCCTGAAGCCACGGGTGTTGATTTTGGATGACAGCACAAGTTCGGTAGATGTAGAGACTGAAACACTCATCCAGGAGGCTTTGGAAAGCCAGCAATATCATCACACCAGTTTCGTGGTTGCCCAGCGCATAAGCACGGTTTTAAATGCCGATAGGATCATTGTTATGGATCAAGGCATGATCGTGGCGCAAGGCACACACAAGGAGCTGATGAAATCTAGCCCTATCTACCAGGAAATCTATGCCTCCCAGCTCGGAAGTGGCAATAACCTGTTAGAGCCCTTGCAGCATAGCCTGGAAAAGGTGCAGTCATGAGCACCAAACCTGTAGGTTATGGCGCAGGTAGCGTGCGTGTTACCATGATGCAGCGCCGTCCGGCAGATCCTGGCAAGATCGAGAAGGCTAAAGACCCGCGCAATGCAGTCGTCCGCTTGGCATCTTACTTGCTGCCCTTTAAACTCCAGCTAGTGATGGTATTGGGATTTGTAATCATTTACACCTTATTCGACCTCGCAGGGCCCTACCTGATACATCGAGCCATTGATGAAGCGATCATTCCCAAGGACGCATCTAAACTGCTGGGATTCTCTTTATTAATGCTGGTGTCTTATCTGCTGACCAATTTGTTCACCGCAATAGCCAATTGGGTCATGGCAGGAGTTTCCCAGCGAGCGCTCAAGCTTATGCGCAAGGACTTGTTCACTCACTTGCAAATCTTGCCGCTCAGTTTCTTCGATCGCAACCCTTCTGGAGAGCTGATGAGCCGGCTGACGAATGATATTGACGCTATCAATCAGGCTGTGTCGCAGAACGTCACCTCACTCATCGCCAGTGTGTTATCCATGGTTGGCATCCTGGTGGCGATGTTCCTGCTCGACTGGAGGCTGGCACTGGCTTCCCTGATTGTGGTACCGATCATGTTCTGGTTCACCAACTTCGTTGCCCGCTACACACGTAAGGGGTACCAGGAGCTGCAGAAGCATCTGGGAGAGCTGAACGCAGTCATGGAAGAGTCCATTAGCGGAGAAAAGGTGATCAAAGCATTCCGCCGCAACGATTCGGTGTTGAAGAATTTCCGCAGTCGCAACCATGAAGTCTTTAAGGCCGGCGTGACTGCCAATAGCTACGCCCTATTGCTCATGCCGCTCACCAATGTATTGGGCAATTTCTTCGTTATCGTCCTGGCGGGCTTGGGTGGAGTGCTGGCACTAAACGGCATGGTTAGTGTGGGGATCATCGCCGCCTCAATTCTATACGCACAGAAATTTATCAACCCACTTCGTCAGTTAGCGAACATGTACAATTCTATCCAAGCTGCCTTGGCAGGTGCAGAGCGTATCTTCGATACTATCGACACCAGCTCTGAGATTCCTGATAGCTCAAATGCATATTCGCTGGATGTTGTCCATGGGGACGTGAATTTTGATCATGTTAACTTTAGCTATGTGCCGGGCACGCCGGTGATCAAGGACATGTCATTAAAAGCTAAAGCTGGTCAGATCATCGCTCTGGTCGGTCCCACTGGTGCTGGTAAGACGACCTTGATCAACCTGTTATCCCGTTTCTATGAGTTTGACGACGGTAGCATTAGCATCGATGGGAAAGATATCCGTGATATTCATAAGGATGACCTGCGCCAGCAGCTGGGCATTGTACTGCAAGATACGTTTCTCTTTTCCGATACGGTGATGGAGAATATCCGCTATGGAAGGTTGGATGCCACCGATGACGAAGTGATCAATGCAGCCCAGATGGCGGATGCGGATCATTTCATACGCCAGCTACCTGAGGGCTATCAGACCATTCTGTCTGAGAGGGCAGGTAACCTGAGCCAGGGGCAGCGCCAGCTGATTTCGATTGCGCGCGCCATCCTATCCGACCCGGGTATCCTGATCCTGGATGAAGCCACCAGCTCGGTGGATACGCGCACCGAAGCGCGCATCCAGAAAGCCCTCCTGCGCCTGATGGAGGGTCGGACAAGCTTCGTCATCGCCCACCGCCTCAGCACCATCCGCGACGCCGATAACGTGATCGTAATTAACGAGGGTGAGATCGTTGAGCAGGGCAGCCATCAGCAACTTCTCGATAAGAAGGGTTTTTTCCATCATCTGTATATGGCTCAATTCAAGGGTCAGGAAATCTAATTCTTTTCGGGTGTCTCCCATTCTCCCGTCCCGTCTTTCCTCTTTACACTCTACCCCATTAGGTTACAATTGATAAATGGGGATGAGGAATTTGAATGGAATCACAGAAGCCACCACAAAAAACTGGTCTAAATCCCATCTGGTGGGTCATTATGCTGGGATTATTGGCTTGGAATGTTTATGCCTTCTGGCCACGCAGCCAAACCCAAATCAGCCTCCCATACAGCAGCTTCGTCGATCAGGTCAAAGCCGACCATGTTCAATCTGTACAGATCAGCGGCAGCTCAATAAAAGGTACGTTCACCCAACCACAGCTATTAACTGATCTCAACCCTGTGCCGACGACTTCACCCAATGCAACTCCTTCGTTCGGCGCCAGTCCCACAGTAACACAACCGGTGACCTTTACCACTTTCACCACAAACTTCCCGAATGTGGTCGGTGATACTACCTTGATGCCGCTTTTGAACCTTCACAACGTGGAAATATCTGTCTCGCCCCCCGCCAGCCCCTGGTTTACGATTTTATTGACCGATGGCTTACCCATCCTGTTGATGGTGGGTTTTCTGGTGCTCCTTAGCCGACAGGCCTCCCGCGGGCAAGAAAATATCTTCTCCTTCGGGCGCAGCAAGGCACGCCGTTTTATTGAAGATAAAAACAAGGTGACCTTCATTGATGTCGCTGGTGCAGATGAAGCCAAGCGCGAGCTGAAAGAAGTTGTGGATTTCCTGCGCAGTCCGCAAAAATACCACAAGCTAGGAGCACGCATCCCTCGCGGCGTCCTGCTAGTTGGTCCGCCTGGCACGGGCAAAACCCTACTCGGGCGGGCTGTTGCTGGTGAAGCCGACGTCCCGTTCTACAACATCAGCGCCTCAGAATTCGTTGAGATGTTCGTCGGAGTGGGAGCCAGCCGTGTGCGCACGTTGTTCGAGCAGGCAAAATCCACCGCACCAGCCATCGTATTTATTGATGAGCTGGATGCCGTTGGCAGGCGGCGCGGTACGGGCATCGGCAATGTGAACGATGAGCGCGAGCAGACCTTGAATCAGTTGTTGGTTGAAATGGATGGATTCGATGCCAACCATGAAGTCATCATCCTGGCTGCCACTAACCGTCCGGATGTGCTCGATCCCGCCCTGCTGCGTCCGGGTCGCTTTGACCGCCAGGTGAACGTTGCTTTGCCTGACCGCAAGGGTCGCGAAGGGATCCTCCAAATCCACACCCGGCAGATTCACTTGGATCCAGACGTCGACCTGACTACTTTGGCACGCTCCACCACCGGGCTGAGTGGTGCTGACCTGGCCAACCTATGCAATGAAGCTGCTCTGGTGGCAGCGAGTAAAAACCACGATTCCGTCTCGATGGGTGACTTCGAAGCAGCCATTGACCGCATAATCCTGGGGGAGGTGCGCCCGTTGATCTTGGAAGAGGAGGACCGCCGGATCGTTGCATACCATGAATCGGGGCATGTCATCGTTGCCTGGTTTACCCCCAATACAGATCCTGTCCATAAGGTGACTATTGTCCCGCATGGACGGGCATTAGGTGTCACCGAGCAGATGCCTGAAGAGGACCGCTACAATTACAGTAAAGAAGAGCTGATGGCGCGCATCCGGGTGATGTTGGGAGGACGATCGGCTGAGGAGATTGCTTGCGATGACATAACTACCGGCGCCGAGAATGACCTCGTGGAAGCCACCCGCCTGGCGCGTCGAATGATCACCCGCTGGGGTATGGGCAGTCTTGGATTACAAGCATTTGCTACCGATGAAGAGCAGCCCTTCCTGGGCTATGAGCTGACACAAGGTCGGGATTACTCTGAGCAGACTGCAGCCCAGATTGATAAAGACATACAGACTATCCTCAACACCTGTCATGAGGAGGTGAAAGCTTTGTTGGACCGTGAACACGCTAAGCTGGACACCCTCGTCGAGGTCCTTCTCAGAGATGAGACTGTTGAACGGGAGGGCCTTGAACGTATTCTGGGTCCGCGTGTAGGTGGAGAGAAGGTTGAGCAGTAAAGATAGGTAAAAAAAAGTGGTTTATGAGATCATAAATATCACAATTTAATATGATGTTTTCTTCAGAGAATGGCTGATCCATACCGGCGTTGACTAGAATAGGATAACAGTACGAACATTCAGGTCACTGCGAGCCGAAGCTTTTCAGCGAAGCAATCTGCCTTGAGCATTCCGTGATAAAGCAAATTAAGCTACTTCACGGATTGATAAGTAATTATCTTTCCCTTAAAAAATCATAATAATGTTACTGATACTTCCTGCTTTGATGGCGCATACCCTGCTCTTAAAAGCAATTGGCAGGTCCGATCATCCTTCCAAACCTGCCGTGTATGCACCCCCTCGATCTCGAAATTGTAGGGGAGAAAGGTGGGGAGTGAACATCATGAATCAGCTACCTGAGCTTCACCCCAGTAGGTGGACAGATAGTTAAGGAGAATTGTGATCACGGGCCTCGAATTGGTTCGGTGACAGAAAACCCAAGGTCGAATGCCGTCTGACGGTATTATAAAACCCGGCGATGTATTCGAATATGTCTC
>JBGOXS010000005.1:0-106115 GCA_041479245.1 Anaerolineae bacterium | reverse complement strand
CGTTTACCTTTCAGGCGTTGCATGACTTCTAATCTGGTTATTTCTGCATTGCTCATTGTCAGTAGTTCGTCCATGTTGTGTCCCTTTAAAGGGGACATTTTAACTTTGCACAAAGGGGACTCTACTACTTTGCACTAACAGTCACTTATTAAGGTCTTGACGCGTCTAAAATATCGTACTATACTGCGCAAGCTCAGAAAGAGCAGGAATATAGAATGGACACTAAGGAATCTGATCGTAGTCATAAACAGTTCGCCCACCCTGCCGGTTGGAGTTTCAACGGGGTAAGGTAAGGCTTATTTTGAGATAATCGTTCTCATTGCCTGCCCTCGCGACCCCCTCCGGCGCGGGGGCTTTTATTTTGCTGGACAAGGAGGTAACTATGGGCTTCTTCGCAACCTTAATTAGCACACCCATGCGCCTGACGGGTGCGTTGCGCGGCAATGGAATCGGAATCTCAAAGCAGCTCGTCGAGAACGCTCACAAAGATCTATCGGCTGTCTTTGAACAGCTCAATACCACTCCCAATGGCTTGACCGTTGAGGAAGTCGAATCACGCCTGGAGTCCTACGGGCCTAATGAGGTAGCGCGTGAAAAGCACATAACCTGGTACAGACGCCTGTGGGATAACTTCAAGAACCCATTGGTCATCCTGTTGGTAGCCCTGGGTATCATCTCTTACCTGACTGGTGACTTGAGAGCTACTATCATCATCTTATTGATGGTGGTACTTGGCATTGTGCTGCGCTATTTCCAAGAACAGCGCGCTGACCATGCCGCAGAAGAGCTCAAGGCTATGGTCAGCACTACAGCTACAGTGGTCAGGGGAGGCACGCATCAGGAGATCAAGCTTTCGCAGCTGGTGCCGGGGGATATCGTTCTGCTCTCAGCGGGTGATATGGTTCCGGCAGACGTGCGTTTAATCAATGCCAAGGACCTGTTCCTCAACCAGGCAACCCTCACTGGTGAATCCATGCCGGTGGAAAAGACCCCTGCCGTCCCAGCTGATAGCATTAGCAATGCGCTTGAAATGCCTAACATCTGTTTTATGGGCTCCAACATCGAATCAGGCACAGGCACTGCGATTGTATTGCAGACCGGAAGCCAGACATATTTTGGCTCGCTAGCAAGCTCGCTGGTCGGGGCACGTGAGGTCACCAGCTTCGATAAGGGCATCAACCAATTCACCATGCTGATGATCAGCTTCATGGCGATCATGGTGCCCCTGGTGTTTCTATTCAACGGGCTCAGCAAGCATAACTGGCTGGAAGCATTCCTGTTTGCCCTGGCAGTTGCAGTCGGTCTCACACCTGAGATGCTGCCTATGATTGTCACGGTGAACCTCTCCAAGGGCGCCATCTCCATGTCACGCAAGAAGGTCATCGTCAAGCGCCTGAATGCCATCCAGAACTTTGGTGCCATGGACGTGCTGTGCACCGATAAAACTGGAACCATCACTCAGGGGCGCATCGTGCTGGAAAAGCATCTGGACGTGCGTGGAAATGATTCCGACCGTGTTCTGCACTACGGCTACCTGAACAGCTATTACCAGACCGGACTCAAGAACCTGATGGACGAAGCCATCCTCGAACACGAGCACCTTAATTACGACCTGCAGGTGGACGAGGACTTCCGTAAGATCGACGAGATACCTTTTGATTTTCAGCGCCGTCGCATGTCTGTGATCATGGAGGATAACCTGAACCGCCACTTGCTGATATGCAAAGGAGCGGTAGAGGAGATCATGGCACTTTCTTCTCGGGTTGAAGTTAAGGGTGAGGTATTGGACGTTCTCCCAGAGCACGACGCGAAACGCCGTCAGATGATCCATGACCTGAACGCGGATGGTTTCCGTGTGATTGCCATCGCATACAAGTATTTTCCTGGGGATAACGACGAGCCGCATTACACTGTTCATGACGAGTCAGACCTGACTCTGATGGGTTTCCTGGCATTTCTCGACCCACCTAAGGAGAGCGCACAGGAGGCTATCGTCAAGCTGCACTCCCACAATGTGGATGTCAAAATCCTCACCGGAGATAATGACGTAGTCACTGCCAGCATCTGTAGGCAGGTGGGTTTGCCGGTGGAGAATATGCTCCTGGGCAACCGCATTGAGGAAATGAGCGATGACCAGCTGGCTGAGGCAGTGTCTACCACAACGGTGTTCGCCAAACTTTCACCTGCGCACAAGGAGCGCATTATCCACGCACTGCAGCGGAAAGCGCATGTGGTGGGCTTCATGGGCGATGGCATCAACGACGCCCCGGCTCTCAAGGCTGCTGATGTAGGCATTTCGGTGGATTCAGCGGTGGATATCGCCAAGGAGTCATCGGACATCATCCTGCTGGAGAACAACCTGCTGGTGCTCGAGCAGGGCGTGATGGAAGGACGCCGTGTGTTCGGCAACATCACCAAGTACATCAAGATGGCAGCCTCGTCCAACTTCGGCAATATGTTCAGCGTGCTGGGTGCCAGCGTGTTCCTGCCTTTCCTGCCGATGCTGCCGATTCAGGTACTGACCAACAATCTGTTGTACGACTTTTCGCAGACCTCCATCCCTACCGATACGGTGGATGAAGAGTGGCTGGCGAAGCCGCGCAAGTGGGCGATTGGCGAGCTGCGGCGCTTTATCCTGTTCATCGGTCCGATCAGTTCGATCTTCGATTACCTGACCTTCTTCATTATGCTCTACATCTTCAAGACCTGGACGAATCCGGAGCTCTTCCATACCGGATGGTTCGTGGAGAGTCTATTCACCCAAACCTTAATCATCCACGTGATCCGCACCAACAAGGTGCCGTTCATCCAGAGCCGGGCGAGCTTGCCGCTGATCCTCACTTCGCTGGCGATTGTGGCAGTAGGCGCCTGGCTGCCTTATTCCTTCCTGGCACCGACTCTCGGCTTCGTCCCGCTGCCACCGCTCTACTGGCTGCTGCTATTGGCGATGTTGGTGTGCTATGTGCTCTTGACCCAGGTGGTCAAGACCTGGTTCGTGCGCAGGTTTAGGGAGGGGTAAGGGTCATCCATGATTTTGGATGACTAGGTAATTTGGCTATCTGGTGATCGGGCAATTGGGCAATTAGGTAATAAGATAATCATATCGAGAAGATCACTCGATTTGCGGCAATGGGGTGATCAGGTGATTTGATAACTGGGTAGTCAGATAATTTAGTCAGAAGGATATTTAATTTAAAGGATATGTAACCGTATTGTTTGGACCTAAGTGGTTCGTTTGGTGGCAAAAAACGAATAGAAACGAAGGGTTTTCTGTGCGAGAGTGAATTTGTGAAAGTGTCTTCCAAAAATTCTAATCAGGAAACAAACCGCCTACAACAACATTATAGCACAAATGTTCTGTTCTGCAAGGGTAATTACTCACCAGCTGAAGATTAACATTTGTAGCAGCGTAGGGGAGGTATTTGAAATGATGCATTTGGGATTCCTCCCCTGCGCATCTACAAGGTTTACAAAATAGACAATATAAATCATTCGAATTTTCCAGATTGGATATACAAACATGTGTGTATGACGGCTTCCTCACATGATTTTTGATTAATCGGATAATACTTAGGAATGTGGTGAGTAATTACCTGCAAGGGGTTTCTGAAGATTTAAGATTTCTGATTAATTGGACAATAAGCAGGCAAAAAACCAGTTCCCAGGCGAGAGCCGGTTTATTAAAATTTATACATGAAAATTTCTCTAACGGTTGGAATTATTGCTAACGAAGCCTGATATCATGTGGCTGATTGCTCGATCACGCTTTCTTGGATATAAAGCGATCACTCAAGCTCATTCGTGATCGGAATGGGTGACCGGGAACAACGCAGGATCGCGATTAAATTTATTGACCTGGATCACGCGGGCTTTATTGCGTACAATAGAAGGCACTGCCAAGCGAGCATCAGCCTCGTTTTCAGCCTCGATGATAGCCCAGCCTGAATGCACGCCCACCTTGCAACCCCAATCGAAATGATACAGGTAGCCCATGGCGTACACCTGATCGATCAACATCTTACAATCCTGGGCTGAATGAGGTGTTTCGATCAGATATCTTTGCATTTTAGTATTGTTGTTCGTGTCCATCGCGGTATATAATCCCTTCTGGTTTGTAAGAATGGATATTATGCTATTTAAGACCCACTATATCCTATTATAAGTGTGGGAGGGGGATTAGTCAAGGTTATATGCGATTTTAGCGGAAGAATAAGCGAGCTCTCACAAGTTTCGGATACCTGTAAGGGATATCAAGCTCCTCCGAAGTTAATAGCCCTTCATAATGAATTCATGCAAACGACACGAATATCCTTTATACTAAGACTACAGTATGAAGATTGTATGCTCTGGGGAGGGTGGGGCAAAAAGTGCAAGAGAACCAACCAAAGCGAGGCATGGGTAAACTCCGCCTTAAATGCAGATCGAGATGGACCCTGATCGTCGGGGCAATCGTGGCAGCCGTGCTGTTCGGCACGGTTGCTATGGGAGTACTGGTGCTGTTGGTCAGTGCCAGCCCGGAGACTGGGGCACAGGGTGCGGATTGGTTGCGCAATCTGATCGGTAACAAGCCGGTAGCTGAGCTCGAAGCCTTTGTGTTCACCATCCAGGATAAATTTCACCAATTAGAATATAACATTGAACAGAGCACCCCATCCGCTCCGTGGGACGTATCCAATATTCAGGTGGCTAGGTCGCAAAATAATCATCCCCTCAGCCCGAATACTCCTACTACCACTCCAACTCAAGTGGCTCGGAATTTAACCAGGCCAGAGGTGAGTAAGGGCACACCCATCAACGCGAGTGTTCCAAGCGCAACCGGCACTCCAAGAGCAGTACTCACAAATCTACTGCAGCCAACAACGCCCACATCCACTCAGCCACTGTGGGTGCCTGCACCGCTCACGCCTCTGGGTAGTATCGCCGACGAAGGTTTGTGGGCGCCTTATATTCGGGATACAACCGGCAATACTGTGGCGTACAGGACTTTCCTGCAGCCTGATCGTGAGCGACCCTACGTGACAGTGGGTATCGTGGCCTTCGACCTGACCCGCACAAACCTGCATTATGTTCTGGGGATTATGGAACCCACTTCATCAGTCAGTGTGCCCCGGACGGGGCAAATCCCGGAGGGAGATCGGATGCCGGGCACTTTGCTGGCAGCTTTTAACGGCGGGTTCAAGACTGTGCATGGATATTACGGTGTTTTAGCCGACGAAACTGTGCTTGTGCCCCCGATCGATGGGATGGGTACGATTGCCATTTACAAGGATGGCAGCATCCGCATCGGCGATTGGGGCACCGACCTGACATACACGTCGGATATTGCAGTTTACCGTCAAAACTGCCCCTTGATGGTGCGGAATGGAGAGATCAACCCTCAAGTCTTCAACAATTCAGTCAATGATTGGGGTGGCACGATCAGTGGGAATATCGTCACCTTCCGATCGGGGATCGGGATCAGCCAGGATGGGACGACACTATACTACTTTGCGGGGAATACCCTGACCATGCCTGCCCTGGCAAAAGCCATGCAGGATGCCGGTGCATACCTGGCGATGCAGCTGGACATTAATAATTATTACGTGTTTTTCACCTCATTTGAGCTTCAGGGAGGTAAATTAACCGGGATCCCACTATTACCCAAAGAGATGATCGATAATCTTAATCGTTATCTGGATGGATTTGCGCACGATTTCTTTTACATTACGGGGAAGTAGTACAGTAATCAACTATTAGCAATTAGCCAATGAGGGAAGAGTTTAGTCCGATCGGATTACTAAACCCTTTCAAGAAAACCCTCTTCTTCTTCTCCCATTTATTTTATAAAAATGGGGGAGGAGCTAATAGAAAACTCATCGTACTATTAAGCCGGCCTCACAGGTTGCCAAGACCTGTGAGGTCTTTTTCTACAGGATTATTTTCGTGGGTTTGAATTATCATGAGCCGACGAAAAACTTACGGACCAACGGAGGGGGTGAGCTCGGTCCAGCGGGTACCGCCATTGTCCGTCTTCACCAAGGCGATAGCGTTACTCGAGCGTGCAACCGCCCAGCCGATTTGCTCGCTGACGAAGTCCATTTGGGGGGTCCAGGTTATGTCGGAAACCGGTTTCCAGGTCACGCCGCCGTCGGTGGTGAGCTGGATCTTGTTGGCAAGAGCCCAGCCGGTATTTGCCGAGAAGAAATACAGCGCAATCCCAGGATAGGCGACGCCGGTCCAGGTGCTGCCTTCGTCTTGTGTGGTGTAAATATAATAACTGTTGGTAGTCTGTTGACTTGAAAAGTTAGTGCAGGTCACGCTGAGGTGACCCAGGTCAGTGCCGAAGAAGAACGGGTCATAAGATCCACAGGCATTATTCATATCTTCGAACAGGTTCGCCGCGCCGGCTGGGTCGGGCAGAGTGACTTCCTTCCAGGTGAGTCCTGCATCTGTTGAGTTGAAAAGGAGGACGCCGCCCTTGACCCCATGACAATCCCCGGTCAGCCAGCCGTGAGTGGCGTCCGTGAACAGCATCGCAGTCTTGGAACAGGATTGGATACCACCGTCAGTATATGGGTCGATGACCCTCTTCCAGCTGGCACCGCCGTCGGTGGTGTGGTATAGGACGACGTAATCATGCATCATCCCCACCCCAACATGCACCAGCAGCCAGCCGTTCTGATCAGCAACGATTTGTATGTCAGATGGAACGTAAATTTCACTCAGCCCGGTGAGGTCCAATGGTTGACTGGCCTGCCACGAAATTCCCCCATCGGAGGAACGCCAGACGACGACCTGGGCGGGGACGGGAGTTCCGCCACTGATGGCGTAGGTCACCCAGGCGGTTTTGGCGTCTTGGAAGAAGCCGAGCGCAGTTTTTTGAGTCCCACTCAGCGGCTCTGTCTCTGGAGGCGTAACGTCTTTCCAGCTGGAACCGCCATCGGTGGTAAACAGCACATGGTCACCCAGAGTTCCCAGCCCTCCGATAGCCCAACCGGAGGTGGCATCGATCATATCGATGCTCGTGACATCAAAATCTTGTCCGGAGGGGAACTTTTGGATGGCGTTCGCCGGCAGGCTGGTGGCAGTGGGAGTTGGTGGGATGACTGTTGGGGTCTCGGTGGGGGCTGAAATAGTGGATGTAGATAATATGGATTGTGAGGGTGGAGGGTTGGAGGGTTGGCTGGTGCTGGTTGCGGGAACGCCAGTGGTGGCGCAAGCCGCCAGCAACAGGACGATGAAGCCCAACAATAGCATATGGAATGTTCTCTTCATAAACTTTTCCTCCTAGTCCATTCAGGGCATATTATATCTTGCAGGCTTCTCCTGCAGGGTTAGGAGCAGAATAGTATTTGTAACCATCCTTTAACGAAACCAGGAGCAGGTTGGTTCCAACCATCCCGATCCACGGATACGAAAGTTTGGCCAAATAGTTAATCTCGAAGGTGTTTTATTGTTGGGCTCGCTCCCAATCTATTACCGATTGTAATTAGGAGACGGCAGTCACTCGATATGTGACACGGTGGCGACACTGCTGCATGAGGCTGGATACATTGCTGCCTTTTTGTGGGTCAATTTGCCACCCCGGGAGGAGTGGTTGCACCTGCACCAAACCTGACTACGAGCACGCCGTTCATCATCCCCTACATGGCTTTGTTTAAATTGATTAAATTGACGCTATTGCAATATAAGCAACCCCTAACCTTTAATCACCACCAGGGGGTGCAGGCGGGCAACCTTGCGAGCGATGCCTCCACCTACAACAGCATCGACAACCTGGTCAACATCCTTATATGCCTGTGGGGCTTCTTCTGCGAGCCCAGCCATCGACCCGGCGCGGATGTGGATGCCTGCTGCTTCCAGATCCTGGCGGAGTTTCTCACCGCGCACGTTGCGCTTGGCTTCGTGCCGGCTCATCAGACGCCCAGATCCATGACAGGTGGAGCCGAAAGACAGCTCCATGCTGGCGGCTGTACCCACCAAAACCCACGAAGCGGTGCCCATACTGCCGGGGACGAGCACAGGCTGACCGATGGAGCGATATTCCTCCGGCAGCTCAGGGGTGCCCGGGCCAAAAGCACGCGTGGCGCCTTTGCGATGCACGCACACCTGCATTTGCTCACCGTCGATGATATGGGTCTCGATCTTGCCCATGTTGTGGCAGATGTCGTACACCTGATGCAGGTGCCAATTTTTTATTTTGCCTGCCAGCACTTGCTCAAAAGCTTTACGAGCGCTGTGGGCTAATATCTGCCGGTTGGCGAAGGCATAGTTGGCCGCGCAACGCATCGCACCCAGGTAATCCTGGCCTTCGGGGGAATTCAGGGGCGCGCACACCAGCTCCCGGTCTACCAGGTGGATGTTATAGCGCTTGACCGCGGCCTGGAATTCCTCGACATAATCGGTGCAAATCTGGTGACCGAAACCGCGCGAGCCGCAGTGGATCTGAACGGCCAGGGTGCCCTCTTCCAGGCCCATGACCGAGGCTGCCTGTAAGTCGAAGATCTGCTCGACCAGGTCGATCTCGACGAAATGGTTTCCAGCACCCAGCGAGCCCAATTGCGGACGACCGCGCTGGCGCGCCCGGACGGACACTTTATCTGGATTCGCGCCTTCCACGCAGCCCGATTCCTCTGTGCGGCGCAGGTCAGCCTCACTGGCGAAGCCCTGTTTGAGCGCCCAACGCGAACCCTGGCGGCAAACGGCGATCAGCTCGGCTTCGGTGGTATGAACTGATCCGCCTTCGCCCACTCCGCTGGGGCAGTAATGGTTGAGGGCGGTGGCAAGGTCATCCAGGTGGGGGAGAGCAGCTTCGTAGCCGATCTGGGAGCCAAGCAGGCGCACCCCGCAGTTGATGTCATAACCGATGCCTCCGGGTGAGATCACTCCATCTGGAAGGCGCGTGGCAGCCACACCGCCGATGGGAAATCCGTAGCCCTGGTGCATATCAGGCATAACGATGACGTGCCCGACAAGACCTGGGAGAGTAGCGGCATTCACCGCCTGCTCCAGCGATTTATCCTTCATCACATCTTCGAGCAAGCGGCGGGTTGCGAAAAGGCGCACAGGCACGCGCATGTCGGGGCGATAGGTTTTAGGGATCTCCCACTCGTAATCACTGATGTGCTTGAGGTCTTGAAGTGTTACCATTTCGTACTCTCTCTGTTAAACGTCGAACACAATGTTCACACGGAGCCCGGCGGAAAGAGCCTGAACCTGCAGGTTATGGTATGTGACCGCCTTGATCTCTTTATCCATTTTTACGATCGAGGAGCCAGATAGGTCAGCGTTTAAGTTGTAATCATCGTCCACGGTTACGGAGATGCGGACGAAAGCAAGATTCTGATCCTGCTCAATCCACAGCAGCTCGCTCAGGAACTGCACGAGCAGGCTCTCCGCATCGGCAGCACGGAGGATAATTTTGCGAGTTTGATTTTCACCAGGCTCCAGCTGCACGCCGGAGATGGTGTACATTCCGAGGGCGGCTTGCTCCAATAGTGTGGGTAGGTCGGGCGCCCAAACTTCCAGCTCCCAATCGGCGGTATGGGCAAGTTCGCGGAAACCAAATTCAGCCTGCATACGTCTAGAGAGTATACCGTATTTATATGTACTGAGGATTTTATTAAAGAATGAGCAAACCAGCCAAAATTCTCATCCTGATGAGATTATCCAACCTGCAAACTCTTGCGCGATGTGGTTAAATTATGAATATGCCATGGTATGAATCTTCTCTGACCCGTTTGGAAGCACGTCTGCGAGCGTTGATTGAGGGTGAACCAGGCGTGGAAGGAATAACACGTAAGCTGCATAAACAGCTAGAGCACGAGCTGATTACGGCGATGCGTTCAGAAGTTCATAAGGGATTCAGGGGGGATGAAGCGGAGAGCCGCAATTTGAGTGCACCAGAAATCTATACCCTGCTGCTTCCCACCGAACAGGCGCAGCAGCTGCTGACCCATGCGGCAGAGCTGGATAGATTGACCCAGGCACTGGCGTCGGCTGCGACCCAATCTGGGATTGTATTTGCAATGGATCCAATGCTGCGTGTAGTAGCGTCACCTCAAGCAACGGGAATCAAAGTATTGGTCGAATATCGCCAGGAGGGGATAGGAGATTCGCATACCACCGAAGTAGACGGAAAGCCGGAGGAATCGATCCCTAGCAGTCTGGGGATGATGCCGAATGCATTTTTAATCGTCAATGGGCTGACAACCTTTTCGCTCACCGAGGCAGTGGTCAATATCGGCCGGGATCCGACCAACCAGGTACACCTGGAAGACCTACGCGTCTCGCGCATGCACGCCCAGCTGCGCTTGATCCAGGGGCGGTTCGTGATCTTCGACCTGGACTCCTTGGGAGGCACGTTCGTGAATGACGTAGCCGTGAGCAGCCACATCCTTCATCCAGGGGACGTCATCCGGCTGGCAGGTGTGCCGCTGGTCTATGGGGTGGAAGAAGACCTCCCGACCGGATTCACTCAAGAACTACCAGCAGAGCCACCACCACCGGAAGTGCTATAAAGGTATAATTCGGCTGTGAGCGGAATCATTTTATTAATATTACGCATCCTATTAGCAGTCGTGCTGTATGGGTTCCTCGGCTTTGCAATCTATATTTTGATGCGGGACTTGAAACAGCAGGGTGAGCTATTAGCCGCTCGGCAGCCTCCACTCATTACGATAATCAATACAATGGCAGACCAGGAAAAATCACAAAGTTACATAAAGCCGGTGATCATCCTTGGAAGGGAGGAGGCTTGCGATTTTTTGCTGGATGACCAGACCGTATCGTCTCACCATGCCAGACTGGCGTACCGAAAACAACAGTGGTGGCTGGAAGACCTGGCTTCGACGAATGGGACTTTCCTGAACGGTGATGCGGTGACCACCCCGGTGGTGATCACTCATGGAGATGAGCTGCGCCTGGGGCATATCGGGGTGAGGATAGAAATCGACCAGAGTGAAAACCACCACTCTGGCCGAAGTTGATGCACTTCCATTACGAAGATTAAGTCAATTGATAGATACTATGGTGCTGGGTTGAACCTGGTCAGCTGCATGCTGTCATAAAAATCAATCTGGGAGATATGGCTGGTACCTTCGCTTTTAACCATGCCCACATCGGGAGCCCACCAGGTAGAAACAGTGTATGTGCCAGCTTCAATGTGGAACGCACTGACCTCGATGTGGATGGTGGCATCAACACGTAAGGCATTGAAGGTGCCGGCAGACACGGTGATGTTCTCAAATCCCACCGCAGCGTAATTGAAGACCAATCTGCCGTTCATATTGAGCTGCTGAGAGGTGGCTTCGAAATCAGCGGTCTGCTGCCAGGTATCACCAGGGGATATTTTGGCCGGCAGGGAGATACCCGAGACAGAGGTCAATTTCACGTTCAGCGGGGCATTCGGACCACTCACGAGCGCGCCAGCATACTGCTGGATGGGATTATCGGCAGACAAGCCAGCCGACGAGCAGCTATAATTTACTCCATAAGAGATTCCGGATAACGTGGTATCGACGCTAAAGACTGAAACACTGGACTGGGTGACGGTATCTGTGCGGACGTACACGCCGGTGGCAGTGTTGCTGCCTGAATATTCCCAGGTATCCCCCTGCCGGCTGGGGAAGTACTGGTTATAGCACAAGGAAACCGGGGTGGGGGAGGCCTCAGGGAGCACAACGGTGGTTGAAGTAGGTGACGCGACTTGAGATATCTGCCGTTCGGGCAGGTTACAGGCTGATAATGCCAGGATTGACAGGATGATTACGGTAGCTGAAATCAATGATTTTCTATGCATGATCATCTCCAAGGATAAAATACACGGCATTATACTCCTCTTGCTGATTACCAGAGCAGATATAGAAGTAACCCAAGCTTAAGGTACCTTTAAAGGTGGGGTGGATAAGACAATAACCGGTCTCCGTATCCAGTCATTTCCACGTAGACGGTATTTTTCTTAGAAAGGTTCCGAATATCCTTTCGGCACGGATTTAACCATCCAGACTGGCTATATCGCATCGTTGATGGATGAAATTATGGTATCATGAATATCCCCAGGCTGACCGGATGATCGCGGTGGACTAGTGCCATCGAGGAAAGTCCGCACTCCATAAAGCAAGGCGCCGGGTAACCCCCGGGACGGGGCAACCTGACGGATCGGGCCACAGAAACATACCGCCCCCTCCTACCTCCCCAAATTCCAATAAACGGAATTTAGGGGACGAGGGAAGAATTCCCTCCTGTCTCCCTCGAATCTTAGGATTTCAGGGAAAGATGAGGGAAGGGGTAAGGGTGAAAAGGTGGTGTAAGAGACCACCGGCGTGGGCGGTAACGTCCACGGCTAGGTAACCCCCGCCTGGAGCAAGGTCAAGCAGAGGCAATCCCACGGGAGGTGGCTGCTCGTCACCTGGACCGCAAGGTCCGCAGCTTCGGGTAGACTGCATGAGGTGTAAGGTAACTTACATCCTAGAGAGATGATCATCCGTGCAGGGAAACCTGCACGACAGAATGCGGCTTACAGGTTGGCCTGGGGAATACTCATTTATTAAGTTTGGAACCGATGAATGCAGATTTTTCTTGCTTTGATTCCACTGCTCGATTACATATGTATATTTATCTATCTCAAAAACAGGTACCAAGCTGACCCGATCCGCAAGGTGATACTTCAATCAGCCATCTGGGTTGGCTGCTACCTGGTGGCGGTGATGGAGGTGTTCAGCTTTTTCAAGTGGATCACCGTCCTGGGTCTGATCATTGCCTGGCTGGTACCGTGCTTGATTTTCGCTTATTGGTTGTGGGGCAAGAGAAAACTTGGGGAGAGCGTTGACATCCCGCACATTCAGCTCCCAAACAGCTGGTGGAACCGGTTCATATTAGTGCTTATTTGTGCGGTCGTGGTCATCACGGCTGTGGTCGCCTGGGTGACCCCGCCTCAGACATGGGACTCATTGACGTACCATTTGAGCCGGGTGGCACACTGGGCACAAGACCGCTCCATTTGGCATTATGCCACGGGGATCGATCGGCAGACGAGCATGCCTCCCGGCGCAGAAGAGCTGATCCTGAATTCCTATGTCTTAACCCAAAGCGATAGGCTGGCAGCCTTCCCTGAATGGTTTGCCATGCTGGGAAGCCTGATTGGAGTATCGCTGATCGCATATTACCTGGGGGCGAAATCGACCGGTCAGTGGCTGGCAGCCGGGTTTACTGCCACGATACCCATGGGCGTCGTCGAGGCATCCAGCACGATTAACGATTACCTGGCTACTTTTTGGGTCGTGTGTGCGGTAGTAGAAACCCTTGCCTATTATAAAAATGACGAAAATCGGTCATTGTTATATGTTGCAGCCGCGGCCGGGTTGGCAATTTTGACCAAACCCGTGGCGATGCCATTCCTCATCCCATTCGCCCTCTGGCTGGCATATCTACTGATAAAACGCCATGGGGTCGTTACCTTAATAAAATGGGGCGGAATCGCCATTCTCATCATTGCCGTGCTCAATGCGGGTTACCTGATGCGGAACTACATTACCTACGGGGCTCTGTCCAACCCAATTGATTTCGAGACCCATTACAACCAGCTGCACTCGATACAAGGTTTAATAGCCACCTTGTTGAAAAATATCGGGATGCATGTCGGATTGCCTGGCCTGGGTGAGCTAAACCATGCCTGGTATTTATTGATCTTGAAAGTTGTGGTCAAGCTCGGGCTGGATATCAACGACCCGCGCATGACAGCAGTAGGTTATTTTCAAGTAGTTGCTCCTACGACCCACGAAGCGGTCGCCTCCAACCCTTATCATGCTTACCTGTACTTTGCCCTGTTTATCTACATGTTTTTTGTGATAAAAAGACACAGCCAGTCGCTGCTCGTTTACGGGCTGCTGGTTGCAGCGACTTTCTTGCTATTCAGTTTTATTTACAAATGGAATGCGTTCGGCACACGTTATGACATGGCCTTTTTCGTCTTATTTGCTCCAGCGGCGGGGGTGATTCTGGGAGGATTTGATAAATTGAAACCAGGCTACCTGGTCGCCGGGCTGCTGTTCATCGGAGCGCTACCATGGCTGTTCAGCATTGATGAGCGGCCCCTGGTTATCACCCCTAAAAGTGAACTCGTGCAGAAAAGCATCCTGGAGACTACACGGCAAGAGCTGTATTTTGTCAATGCGCCGAGTGAGCGCGATAGATACATCCAGTTAACCGATATCATCAAGAGCCAAGGATGTACGGATATCGGAGTAATGTTGAAAGGGGATGACCCAGAATACTTATTATGGGAGTTGATGGGCGCACCACGTAGCTCAGCAAGACTCGAATGGATTGTCAGCGGTCCCACCGCCCGGTACAGCCCAACCGATTTCAAACCGTGTGCAATCATCTGCCGTGGATGCACACGGGAGCAATCTCCGCTACGAGGTTTGGTAATTGCCAAACAAATGAGCGATATCTGGTTGTATCTACCGCCAGAAAAATAGGCGGGGGTTATGATAATATGGAGAAAACTATTATAGCTGAAGCTGAATGCTGTGTGTGGTCTAGTATTTCTCAGTTAATACCGATCGTATTCTCATATGATTCCCAGGTTAATGCTTGCTCATGTTCTTATTGAAAGGTCGGTGGAGTGAAACGGTATAATAATAATCGACGAATGAGTTGGTTCTTGAGTATTCTTTATTAATCTGGGCAACAACGTTTCTCCGGGGATAGTTTATTGGGGTAATGAATTACGATTACAAATCTTCATTCTTAGGGTGAAATCCATGGATACTTCTCCAGATTTAATAGAATTAATAGGCAGCGATGCATACTGCGGCTCATGGGAAGAGCTGCTGCAAAACCGGCAACTGATCATTGCTTCCAACCATGGACCGGTTACCTTCCACACGGATGAGAACGGCGTGATCCAGCCGCAGCGCAGTGGTGGAGGAGGATTGGTATCGGCATTATCTGGCATCGCACAGCATGTGGATGCCTGTTGGATCGCCAGCGCCCTCTCGGAAGAAGATAAAACTTGGCGAGGGGGAAAGGTGCCCATCGGGGAAGGAAGCGGGTCGGTGCAAGTGCAGTTTGTGTCGCCCGAAGAATCAGCCTACAATGGGTATTACAAGGTGATCGCCAACCCGCTATTATGGTTCCTGCAGCATTCAATGTGGGATATTTTCCGCTCACCGACAATCGACCGCACTACCTGGCAGAACTGGCAAAATGGCTACATGGTGGTCAACCGATTATTTGCTGAGGCAGTGTCTAAACAAATCCTGGCGAAGGACAAGCCAGCCCTGGTGATGCTCCAGGATTACCACCTATACCTGACGCCATATTACATCCGCCGAGTGTTCCACCCGCGTAAAAAATATACCCTTTTGCACTTCATTCACATCCCCTGGCCTGGGGCAGAGGATTGGGGCTACTTGCCGGCACGCATGCGGCAGAGCATCCTGGAAGGACTCTGTTCGGTGGATCTGCTGGGGTTTCAAACACGGGAGGATAGCTTGAATTTCATCCGCACCTGTGAGAGCCACTTACCCCATGCGCATGTGAATTTCAAAAAAAGCCGTGTTTGGTATCGAAACCATACAACCCAGGTGCGCGACTTCCCCATCTCGATCGATGTAAATGCGCTCGTGCGTTTTGCTGAATCGGAGGAAGTGGCTGAGCACCACCAGTCATTTTTGGAGCAGTATGGTGGCAATCCCTTGATCCTACGCATTGACCGCATCGAGCCGAGTAAAAATATTGTACGCGGATTCCAGGCATTTGATGAGCTGCTCGATATATACCCGGAACATCGTGGAAAGGTGCAGTTCCTGGCTTTATTGGTCCCTTCCAGGATGGAGGTGGAGCAATATCAAGATTATTTAAACGAACTAATGGGTGCAGCGGGGCAGGTGAACGCCAAGTTTGGGGATAGCAATTGGGAGCCTGTGCGGGTGGTGGTGGGAGAAAACTACCCACGGGCTGTAGCGGCTATGCAGCTGTACGACGTACTGCTGGTGAATTCCATTGCAGACGGGATGAACCTGGTTGCCAAGGAAGGTCCGGTGGTTAACCAACAACAAGGGGTGCTCGTGCTCTCTGAACGGACGGGAGCACACGAGCAGCTCGGGTCGGGTGCACTGGTTATCCCGCCGCTGGATATCTCGGCGACTGCCAGCGCGCTGCACCAGGCTTTGGTCATGTCACCTGAAGAAAGGAAAGAAAAGGCTGAGCGATTACGCAGCCTGATTGAGCAGGATGATATCGTCGATTGGTTGTGCCGGCAGCTGGAAACCATCATCGAGCTGGGTTTATGAAAACAGCGATCCTGCATTACTCCGTCCTGCCTGTAGTCGGGGGGGTGGAAGCGGTTATCCAGGCGCACACCTCATTATTGCTCGGCGCGGGATACCCGGTGACGCTGATCGCTGGAGCGGGTGGGAAGTCTGCTGTTCCCGAGGGAGTTGAGCTCAACTTGATCCCTGAGATGGATTCGCGCCACCCGCAGATCATTCAAGCCAGCCAGCAGCTGGAAACGGGCGATGTGCCGGATAATTTTGACGCATTAACAGCTAGCCTGGAAAGATCGCTGAAAGCTGCCCTTGAAGGGATGGATCAAGTTATTGTTCACAATGTCTTTACCAAGCATTTCAACCTGCCGCTGACGGCAGCCCTGGTGCGATTGCTCGAGCTGGGGAGGATAAGGCACTGCATCGCCTGGTGCCATGATTTCACCTGGACCAGCACCCACTCAAGATCGAGAGTGCACCCAGGGTATCCTTGGGACTTGCTGCGGACGCATAGGGAGGATGTGACCTATGTGACGGTATCTCGCCACCGCCAAACAGAGCTGGCAGGGTTATTTCAGTGCAACCCCGAGCACATCCATGTGGTCTACGATGGCGTGGACCCGGCGGACCTGTACAGCCTGTCTGAAGAAGGTAAGGTGCTGGTCGAGAGGCTCGAACTGGGTGAAGCGGATTTGATCCTTTTGATGCCCGTGCGCATCACCCAGGCGAAGAATATCGAATTCGCTTTGCAAGTGACTGCCAGCCTAAAATCTAAAAATATCGTACCGAAGCTGGTTATAACTGGCCCGCCCGACCCGCATGACCCTGAAAACATGGCCTATTATCAAAGTTTGCTGGACTTGCGCCAGAAGCTGAGCATCGAGAAGGAAGCACGGTTTGTCTATTCAGCAGGTCAACCGGGCGAAAGCGGTTACACGATTGATATACCACTAGTGAGGCAGCTATACCGGGCATGTGATACGCTGTTCATGCCCAGCCACCGGGAGGGGTTCGGGATGCCCATACTGGAAGCGGGACTGATCGGTATGCCCATCTTCAGCACTGAAATCCCTGCGACGGAGGAGATCGGCGGCCAGGACCTGATCCGGTTTTCAGCAGACGCATCGCCAGAGCAGGTGGCAGAGCTGATCCTTGAATGGGCACGGAACAGTCCCACACAACGCTTACGGCAGCAGGTACGAAAAAATTTCACCTGGCAAGCCATCTTCAACCATGATATCCTTCCACTGCTGACAGGAGGAGAGAAGGCTTGAAGTTTGCTTCCGAAAATGAGTTAAATGTAAGTGTGTCTGCGGCCGAAAAGCTATGGCTGTTCCTGGATTATGATGGGACATTGGTGGAATTCACCCGGACACCAGATATCATCAAGCCAGATCCAAAAGTCATTGATCTGATTAAGCGCCTGGCGTCGAAATCCCGAATCCGCGTGGCGATTGTCAGTGGCAGGCGGTTACAAGACCTCCAGACGCTGCTGCCGGTGCAAGGGATCTTTATTGCCGGCACATATGGGGTCGAGGTGCAGACACCTGAGGGGGAACGGATCCAGAGGGAGGACTACGCGCTCGTCCGCCCCTATCTTGAAAGGCTGAAACCGCAATGGGCGGAGATCGTCAACGGGCATAAAGGCTACTATCTGGAAGACAAGGGTTGGTCGCTGGCATTGCACGCCCGCTTCGCCCCTGAAAAGGAAGCCATACGGGTGATATCCAAGATCCAGCAATCTCTCGACCATGACCTGATCACCGATGAATACCGCCTGATCAAGCAGAACAAATTCCTGGAGGTCAGCTCAGCAAAAGCACACAAAGGCAATGCGGTCACATTCTTATTAAACAGCTTCCCAATGCAGGGAGCGCAATTAGTCTACGTTGGTGATGATAATAATGACGCTGATGCTTTCCTGACTATCCATGCCAATGGAGGCATAGCCATCTCGGTGGCGCAGTATTTTGGCTATATCCGCTCCACTGGCGGAGATTATGTATTAAAATCTCCCAAGGCGGTGCGCAAGTGGCTGGAGAATTTAGATAAATGGTTTTGAGAGCTCCCATGATGCCGAGATCCACGTTCCGCTGCTGTTATTAAATAAATTATTGATAGAACACGGCTTTCCTTTCTTCGAACATGCGTGATAAAGAGGTTTGGTCATATGAGGAGGATGATACGCCATGAATGCAGATGCCTTTCGCCATTTCTTCGCATATCACTTCACTGAAAATCGCAAAACATGGGATAAATATATCACTTCATTATCTTATGAACAGTTCACACAAAATGTGGACTACTCACATGGGTCTGTTCGAAATCAAATCATCCATCTCATGAGCGTTGATGAACTATGGTTTAGCGAATTACAGGGCGTCGAGATCTCAGAATTTAATAATCCCGCTAACATTGATGACCGGAAAATCATTCGTGCACACTGGGACAGCGTTGAGCAGAATATGCGCGATTATCTGGCAGAATTGCAAGACGATATGTTATTCAAAAAACCGATCGCCCAAGAAGAAGACAAAAATCTAATCGTGTGGCAAGTGCTTCTCCATGTAGCTAATCATGGTACAGATCATCGTGCTCAACTTCTCAGAATACTACACGATTTAGGTGTCAAAACAGAGTCTCAAGATTTCATTTTCTTCGTATATGACAACCCTTAGATGTTTGTTCTGCCAGCACAGGGTCTTCTCGCTTGGGCTGAGGTCTGGGCAAAAGCGGCTGTTTACCGGCATGACCCCCTCTTAATGACCACGAAATAAAGTCCAGGAATTCAACCGCGATTCAATTAATTCTCTCCTCAATTTCAAACAATATCGAGATCCGCCCGGGTTTTCTTTGAGATAGTATCGCCTCGCATGAGCTGATGGACTGGTATTTACACATCGTAAAACCTCAATAAATCCACCTTAGAGTAGATCAAAAGGCCTTAATTTCATATAGGCAATTATGCCTATAACCGCACCCGTCGGATGGCGCTCATGCTGGGCTAGTCCAACCCGTATAATCCCTGAACATCCCTAAAAACGGAGGACCTTGGATTGAGATCATCCACTCTGGTAAAGGTACTAGTACTATTGGCAATATTCCCAATTTTTACGGTAGCATTGGTGGGCTGCAGCGGTGGCGCTTCCGCGCAGAGCAGCCTGGCGATGGCTCCCATGGATGGCATGCCTGACGGTGTGAAATCGGCCCCGACAGTTGTCCAGCAAGCATACCAGTTCGTGGCCGCCAACCCCGATGTGATGAAGCAGGTGCCATGCTACTGCGGGTGTGATGATATCGGTCATACCTCGAATTATTCCTGTTACGTATCTGGCGTGGATGCGAACGGGCAGATCAGCTACGATTCGCATGCGCTTGGGTGTTCTATATGTGTGGATATCACCCAGGATGTGATGAGGTTAATGAAACAGGGCAAAGCACCTCCCGAAATCAAAACGTATATCGACCAGACTTACTCCCAGTATGGTCCTTCCAACATGCCGTAACCCGAAAAAACCTTCAAGAATGAAATTAAACCACTGGTGGCACTGGGTCATTCTCGCCGGGCTGGCATTTACGGTCATTTTCATGCCCGTGCCTGCAGGAGCAGCTACACCGATTGAGCGCACATTCCGCATTGACGCCAGGCGCTTCGAATACGACCCGGCCATCTTGAAAGTTAATCCGGGCGATCGGGTCACGATCGAGCTGGCAGCTACAGATGTTGTTCATGGACTGACCATTGAAGGCTATGACCTCCAGACCACAGCTGACCCCGGAATGACGGCCAGCATCAGCTTTACTGCCGATAGGAGCGGTACCTTCCGCTTCCACTGCACGGTGACCTGCGGGAATATGCACCCCTTCATGACCGGCAAGCTGGAAGTGGGACAGAATACTGTTCTCTGGCGGGCAATTGGCCTGGTTGGGCTGGCACTCTTCGCTGGTGTGTGGAAAGGGCGAAAATGACCCGTCTGCAGGAATTCCCCTGGATGGAAGATTCCGCGCTTGATGTTGCGGTCCCGCAATCGCTTAAAACGCGCCGCGTCCCTTCACGCATCAACTTGTATCGCATTCCCTGGCTGAAGGCTATGCTAGAAAATCGCTGGCCGCAATTCCTCATCCGGACGGTGATGCTGGTGGGGTTTGTATTCACCATCGCCACCGCCTTGCTTGGCTCGCGGGTTGGCAGCCATAATTTCGCCATCATCATGGTGTGGATCGCCTGGTGGACTACACTGAAGCTGGGGTTCATCCCCCTGGGTGGGCGCTCATGGTGCAGTATCTGCCCCATTCCACTGCCTGGGGAGTGGCTGCAGCAAGGGGGGATCATGGAAAAAGGGAAGCGCAGGCTGGGGCTTTATTTACGATGGCCAAAAGCACTGCGCGGCTCCTGGCTGCAATCGGGCGGGTTCCTGCTGATTGGTATGTTCAGCGCAGTCACTTTAACCGACCCGCATGTCACCGGCTGGGTGCTGCTGGCGCTGTTTGCGCTGGCGATCGGGATGAGCCTGGTCTTCGAGCACCGGGCATTCTGTAGCTACATCTGCCCGATAGGCGGTTTCAGTGGGATGTATTCTAAAGCCACCCCGGTTGAAGTGAAAGTGATCGACAAGGAAGTATGTGCCCGGCATGGAGATAAGTCGTGCTATCAGGCATGCCCATGGGGCATATACCCGGTGGCGATGAAGGACAGCTCAGCTTGTGGGCTGTGCATGGAATGTCTGCGAGCATGCCCGAAGGACAACCTGGCGCTGAACCTGCGTCCGTATGGAACTGATCTGGCACGACCCATAACTTCATCCCGGCTCGATGAGACTTTCCTGGCGTTGATCATGCTCGGCTCGGCGCTGGTGTTCTCGGCTGTTTTCCTCGGCCCGTGGGGTTGGCTTAAGATGAGCGCATTCAATCTTGGTTCGCAAGCCTGGCTGGTATATGCGGCAGGCTTCCTGGCGCTGAACCTGCTGTTGCTGCCCGGAATATTCACCCTCTCCGTGGCCGTGTGGAAAAAAATCAGCCACAACAGCTTGCCACTGCGGCGGATGATTGCCAACGAAGCTCAAGGACTGCTGCCGCTTGGTCTGCTCGCCTGGATGGCGTTTACCATCTCCTTTGCCATTCCTAAACTAAGCTACGTCGTTGGAGTGTTGAATGACCCATTCGGATGGGGTTGGCAGCTCCTGGGCGCAGGCACAGGCGCATATCCGGACGTATCGCGCCTCATCCTGGCGCTGGAGATTGTCCTGCTGTCGGTGGGCGTGGCCTGGTCCGCCCGGGTAAGCCGGAGACTCTCTCAATCGGAAGGGAAGGTAAACTTGCCAACCAACTATCCGGTACTGGTTTTTTATTTCTTATATGCAGGTGCATTCTTATGGCTTCTGGTAGGGTAGACGATGATTAAAGAGTGGATTGCGCGTGGCATCGTCGTCCTGGGGTTGGCAGCGGTAATCTCCATACCTGTGCTCAAAACCGTGCATGGCTCAAATGGGATTGTCATGCACGCCCGCATGGCAGAAAACGGTGGGTGGGCTCCCGAAAACCTGACCGCGCAAGTGGGTGAGCCACTCCACTTGCGGTTGACTTCTGATGATGTGTCGCATGGGTTCGCCGTAGGACAGCTCAACCAGCCGGCAGTGGAGATCAACCCGAGCGAGGTGACTGATATCACACTCGTGTTCACTAAGCCGGGAAAATATACCTTTTATTGCACCCGCTGGTGCAGCTTGAACCACTGGCGCATGCGCGGGACGATCGAAGTCACTGACCCACAGACGAAGACGGAACCCGCTAAACCGCCTCTGTACGTCATGCTGGGGTTGGATATCGATGAAGCCCATAAAGCCGCAGTTATACCAGCGGGTATTCCTGCTGCCTGGCGCGGGGCGCTCCTGCGCCGCAGCGTGCCGGAAGTATACCAAAACCGGGATTATTACTTCTCGCATACGCCGCTTGACCTGTGGACGGCGCTCAGGTCTGAACAGGCTTATAAAGACTTGTCTGCCCAGGAGGTTTGGGATCTAGTCGCCTGGGTGTGGCTGGCCAATACCACCCCAGAGCAGGTGCAAGCCGGCAAGGAAATCTATGCAGCTAACTGTGCCGCTTGCCATGGAGAGCAGGGTGCTGGGAATGGGGTATACGCTGACCAATTAGCAGCGGGCACCAATAGCACAGACACAAACCAGAGCACGGGTGAGCATACCCAGCGTCCGGCAAATTTCACCGACCCGGTGACGATGCTTTCCGCCAGCCCGGCTCACTTGCAAGGAAAAATCATCCGTGGCGGCATGGGGACGGGCATGCCTTCGTGGGGCCCGATCTTTACCGAAGATCAAACCTGGCAGCTTATCGCATATTTATGGACATTCCAATTTAGTTCGGAGGTTAGACCATGAGTCAACATAAACAGAAGAAATCGCTCAGGAATGGAAGGAAAAAGCAGCGCTGGCCGGCTATCCTGCTGCTGGCAGGCGGCCTGCTGTTGGTTGCCGGCCTATTCTTTGCCTTTCGAAAGCCATCCCAACCTAAGGCAGCCGTCGAAATCACCGGCGCACCGAGCCTGAAAGTGAACCAGGATAAAGTGGACCTGGGTAAAGTCAAGCTGGGGCAGACCGTTGACGTCAAGTTCACCCTCACCAATGTGGGCGATAAAACGCTGCGCTTCAGCAAGACCCCCTTTGTTGAAGTCTTGGAGGGGTGCTGACCCCCCACTCCTACCATCGGTTCGATGGCACTTAAACCTGGAGAGACCACCACACTCGACATGAAATTCATGATGCATGAAGGTATGGACGGGATGCACGACTTCCGCGTCCACATGCCCAGCAATGATACTGCCTGGGGTGACAAAACTTTGACTGTATTGTCGAATTGGGGGCCATGATCACCCATGAGCGCTGCACATGGAAAATGATGAGCACCGTTGGATTCCATCTACGATGAATGACAGAAATATTTCCTAACCATACGCAGGATTAATGCAGACAGAAGCGAGGATATGTGTTTTCAAGGAGCACAGCAGGAAGATATGGCTGTTAGGGAGCAGACCCCAGAATGGTTTTGAGCGATAACACCGCTCTCCTGATGCTGGATCAGCCTTGTGACACTGCCGTCGATTGGCTGAGTGAACAGGCGCGCCAGGCGGGTTTATCGGTGCTGCGCACATTTGACCTGCAGATCGCCCGCCACGCCCAGACGTCTTGCCCATGCCCATACCACGGGACTGACCAGTGTGACTGCCAGCTGGTGGTGCTGCTTATGTACCAGGACCACCTTGATCCTCTGGCGATCGTCGCCCATGGCTATGAGGGGCAAACCTGGTTTTCCGTGGTGGATACACCTCAGCAGCGTGCCGACCCCCGCCTGGAAGCTGTACTACGGCAACTGGTCAAGTCTCCAAACCAATCTACTATGATCTCCAGTCCTTCATCCCCGATCGTATGCGGACCGGTGCACCAGACTTAAACTCATGCTGATCGATGGATGCAATGTTGCCTTTGGGAGGAACGGAGCATGAAATGGAAGGTCCAAAGGTATTCCTGGTCTGGCTCAATAATATTGAGAGTAATTTGGTAACAAAGGAGAATGAACATGTCAGATCGATTGGAACGCATAGAAGCTGAACACAAATCCCTCGACGAAATACCCGGCTCCAGCCAGGCAGATTACCGGCGGCAAGGGGTGGCGATCAAAGCAATAGTGCTGTTGGTGGTATTTGCCCTCGGGGGTGGAGGTGGATATATGATCGGGCGGCAGTCGATGCATGGGGCTGTTCCCACCAGCCAAGCTCAAAGCCAGCCAGACGCCATGGCACTAATGAAGGAAGTCAACCCACCAGATGGTTATCAGGTGGCGGCGGTTTACGGTGATGTCGGACCCCAGCTGGTGGCTGCCGGGGCGATCGATATGCCCAAATTCGCCAGCTTATACCAGCAGCAAAACCAGCCTCTAACCACTGATCAACAGGCGATCCTCTCAAAAGGAACGAATGCCAACATTGTGTTCACACCGGGAAATGCGTACTTCTTGCTGAACTTCTTCTGGGCGCTGGGATTGACCAACCAGAATGCCATTCTCACGGATGGACCGATGATGAGCGGAGGGAAGGACAAGGTGGGTGGGTTCGCTTCCACCGGTGGGTGGACACTCGGTGTTAAAGAAGCCACCGAGCTATATGCCAGTACCAAGATCATGTCGCTCACCGACGAGCAGCAAGCCAGACTGTTGGAAGTGGCGTCGCAAGTTTACCGCCCATGCTGTAATAACCCTACCCACTTCCCAGACTGCAACCATGGCATGGCGATGCTGGGTTTACTCGAGCTCATGGCTTCACAAGACGCTTCCACCGCTGAAATGTTCGAGGCGGGGAAATATGTGAATGCATTCTGGTACCCGCAGCAGATGTTGGAGCTGGCGACAGCTTTCAAAGCCTCGGATAAAGAGGATTTCACTCGGGTGGACGCCAAAACGGTCGTAAGTGCCGATTATTCATCGGCGTCCGGATTCCAGGCGGTGCACCAATGGCTGTCTCAAAATGGACTGCTAGAGCAAGCGCCCAGCTCAAGCGGGAGCTGCGGGGTACAATAGCACGCCTTGGATGAATACTATCCAGAGAACAAGGTAGGAATTCCATAATTTGATTTAATTCCATTATGCGCTCACTTCTCCGTCGAAATTGGATCATCCCCTTGAGTATCGTGTTGGGGGTTTACACCTTTATGCCATTCCTGGCGCCTCTCCTGATGCATGCCGGCCTGGATGGCGCAGCCAAAGTGATTTACTTCATCTATTCCTGGTTATGCCACCAGTTGCCGGAACGCTCATTCTTTCTATTTGGTAGCCACTTCACTTATTCCCTGGCTGAAATCCAGAAGGCCTGGCAGCATACCAACAACCCGTTGATCCTGCGCCAGTTCATTGGCAACACGGCTATGGGCTGGAAAGTAGCCTGGTCTGACCGGATGGTATCTATGTTCACCAGCTTATGGCTGTTTGGCTTCTTGTGGTGGCCTCTGCGGCACAAGCTCAGAGTACTCCCCTGGTGGGGACTGATATTATTCCTGCTGCCCATGGCAGTTGACGGCACCAGCCACTTCATCAGTGACCTGGCAGGGATTGGGCAGGGTTTCCGCTATGGGAATCTGTGGCTGGTCGAGATCACACGGCATTTATTCCCGACATACTTCTACTCCGGTGAGACGTTCGGAACGTTTAATTCCCTAATCAGGCTTTTAACTGGCATACTGTTTGGAATGGGAATCGTCTGGTACACTTATCCATACTTAGACCATGTTATCACCTTACCAGACCAACCATTGGATGCCCGACCATCATCAGAGCCGGTTAAGCAACCTGAGAAATTCTCAATATGAAAGACAAAACTGATCTTATTGGCGTGCTCCTGGCAGATGACCATGCCATCGTCAGGGCAGGCATCCGCCAGTACCTGGAGCGCGCCGATGATATCCAGGTGGTGGCTGAAGCGGATGACGGCGATATGGCGCGCAGTTTGATCAGCCAAAACCAGCCGGATGTTGCTGTGCTTGACATTCAGATGCCAAAAGCCAGCGGAATTGAAGTGACGCGCTGGGTTAGGGCAAATTTCCCTTCTGTTGGCGTGTTGATTCTGACGGCCTACGACGATGACCCGTACGTGCTGGCCGTTTTGCAGGCGGGTGCGAATGGGTACGTTCTGAAGACTGCCTCCCCGGATGATCTCATCCAGGCGGTGCGTGACGTTTACGCCGGGAAATCAGTTTTAGACCCGTCTATCACCCAAAAAATCTTGGCTCAGCTCAGCCAGCCCAGGGAAGCCATGCAGGTGGAGCAGCTGACCGAACGTGAGCTGGAAGTGCTTTCGCTCACCGCCAAAGGCTATACTAACAAAGCTATTGGTGTACAACTTGGCATCAGTGACCGTACCGTCCAGGGGCACCTGGCGCATATCTTCAACAAGCTGCAGGCCGGCAGCCGTACGGAAGCTGTTATGCGGGCAGTCTCACTGGGGTGGATATCGCAGACCGTCGGAGATATTGCCGAAGAATGAAAGTTGGTTTATGAAGGCGTCTAAACGCCCAAAGATCAGGCTCAAACTGCCTGCCATGGGATTGGTGCTCCAGCTGTTCGCCATCATCCTCCTGCCGCTGACGATTTTACTGCTGGTGATCACGTTTGGTAGTATCAGCATCCACGAACGAGCCATGCGCGATCTTGTAGGTGAAAGGGACGCGCGTGCAGTACGCAGCGCGGCGAGTGCACTGAGCACGCAGGTCGATAACAGAGTGCAAGAAGTACGCAGCATCGCAACGCTACTCTCTGCAAATTCATCCCAACCCATCACCACTACTCTAGATAGTTTAAGCTACCTGACGGCCGACTTCGATGCCGGAATTGCCAGATTTAAACCGCAAGGGCAGTTATTGCCATCTGGAGATATTCAACCAACATTGCAGACCTGGATTGCAGATCCCAGCTGGCAGGACGTATTTACTAAGCTAACCTCAGAACCAGCTAAGTTGGTGCTGGCTAACAACCCAATCGATGGCAAATTAATTGGTTTGATCTCGACGAGGCTGGCCGATAATGATCTGCTCGTGGGGGCGTTTTCGATCAACCAGTTGGTCCAATCCACCTTGGGAGATATCCTTCCGCCTGGGGATCTGTCTGTATGGCTGGTAGGACCGAATGGTCAGATCCTTTATGATAATGTGGGTTTAAGCGACCAATCTGTCCAGCATCCCGGAGTAACCGAAGCCCTTCAAGGCAAAAGTGGCACCGTTTATGTAAAAGCTGGCGGCGACGAGCACGTTACAGCGTACAGCCCGGTAACTTCAACCGGGTGGGGGTTAATCACCGAAGAATCCTGGCAAGCTGTCTCCACACCCACCTTGCGGATGTCACAAATCGCCCCATTGATGCTCGTCCCTGCGATTTTTATCATGTTGCTGGCGATGTGGTTCGTGGCAAACCAGGTGGTCAGACCGCTGCGTGCCCTTGAATCAAAGACCGCTACTTTGGCAGGCGGAGATTTTAAGACCATCCAGCAGTCTGTGGGTGGGATTGCCGAGATCCAGCACCTGCAAAAAGAGCTGGTCCAGATGGCGGATAAGGTGGATGAAGCCCAGCGCAGCCTTCACGGCTACATCGGTGCTATCACTGAAGCCCAGGAGGATGAGCGCAGACGGCTGGCGCGCGAGCTGCATGACGACACCTTGCAAGCATTAATCGCCCTCAAACAAAGGGTGCAGCTGGCTCAACTCGAGCTGCAATCTGCATCGGGCGAACCAGCACCTGCATCAGCCGATTTGAATGAGATCTTGCTACTGACTGAGCAAACGATTGAGAACCTCCGCCGTCTAACCCGGGCGATGCGGCCCGTATACCTGGAAGACCTGGGTCTGGTGCCGGCACTCGAGATGCTGGCGCGGGAGTCGGGTGAGGGAATGGCTTTCAGCATGCAATTCCACCACAAAGGTGTCGAGATCAGGCTGCCAGCCTCGACTGAGCTGGCGCTTTACCGGATGGCGCAGGAAGCATGCAGCAACATTACCCGCCACGCTCATGCAGAGACAGCCTACATGAGCATTGATTTTTCACCCAGCGCAGTGACCTTGAAGGTAGAAGATGACGGAGTGGGCTTCAATATGCCCGATAGCCCTGCTGAGTATGCCGCCAAGGGTCATTTTGGGCTGCTTGGACTGCATGAGCGGGCTGAGCTAATTGGGGCTGCATTATCAATAAAGTCTTCAGCGGGCAACGGCACCAGCCTGATGGTAACGCTCCCCCTCGAGCCGTTCTCGAAGCAAGCTGCTTGACCTGACAGAAGGCCAGGCATCGATGACGACGTATTTATTGGTATAGCAATGTTTTTCAGGTTCAGGATAGGAGATTATAGGATGTCTCGATCGGTTTTGTTATCCCCATTATTGGTAGTATTACTCCTTGTAGGGTGTAGCTCCTCCCCGGCGCCGCAAGCAACGGTAGGAATATTGGGAAAGCCAGTATCTGTCGAGGGAGGCACTTACACGGGGATCAGCGTGAGCGAGCTGCAAAGTATGTTAGCGAATATGGACTTCACCCTGGTGAATGTACATATCCCGTTCGAGGGCAATATCGCCCACACTGATCTATCCATCCCATATGACAAGATCGCCCTGAACCTGGATAAACTGCCGGAGAAAGCCGCCAGGATTGTCCTTTACTGCCGCAGCGGTCGGATGAGCAGTATCGCGGCTGAAACCCTCGTGGGCTTAGGCTACACCAACGTCTTCAGCTTGAATGGTGGGATGGCTGCCTGGGAGCAAGCAGGACAGAGCATTGAACATTAGCCAGTTCATTTGGAATTAATGAATTTGTGCTATAACAGAAACAGTGATAAGGAAGGAAGTGTAACCATGGAAATAGACCCGGTATGTGGTATGGAAGTTGACCCGAAAACAGCGGAATATACATCTATCTATCAGGGGAAGACGTATTATTTTTGTTCATCAGGCTGCAAAAAGGATTTCGATAAAGAGCCGCAGAAATATGTGAAGGTTGGAACGAAGATAGATGAACACCAACACCAGCATGGGCATTCCGCTTGATTTTGAATCCTTGGAAAGCCCGGCCCAAAAAAAGGGTTCAATAGTGGTGCCGAAGATAGCGCTACGGATTATTTGCCTATCAGGCGAATTAGCGGCTTAAATGGTGCATCACGTGATGTTTTTGGATCGATTATGAGAATGGTAGAGTGCTAAGCACTTTGGGAGGTTTGATATGATGTTCGGGACACTTGGATTTGGATGGTTAATGATGGTGCTCATGATCGGCTTGCCGATCCTGTGTGTAATTTTAATCCTGATGGCCGCCGCCGGTTTGTTTCAGAACCGGTTCTTGAACGTAGCCCCTGTTCGGGAGCAACCGCAGGTTGAACGCAAAATAAACAGCTCAACCAACGGCGTCTCAGTCACACGTTACTGTGCACATTGCGGCGCCGGTCTGCAAGCTGATTGGACACACTGCCCACAGTGTGGCGCACCAGTTTAATGAACTCGAGGGTAGAAAAGATACCTTAATCTTTTTGTATTCCTTTTTTATTAATTGGGGGATTTCGTCATTCGAAACAATCAGGTAAGGAGATGCATCCATCTGAGAAGTATGTCCCTGTACTAAGATATCGATTCCTGACGCCTTTCTACGACACCCTCCTAAAGTGGTTCATGCGGGAGGATGTGTTCAAACTGCGGCTGATCGACCAGGCGGGGCTGAAAGCTGGGATGCGTTTGTTGGACCTGGGCTGCGGCACTGCCACCCTTACTTTGATGGTGAAACAAATGCATCCACAGGTGGAGGTGATTGGTCTGGATGGCGATCGTGAAATCCTTTCGATTGCCCGAAATAAGGTTGGGCAGGCAGGTTTGAGCATCAGTTTTGACTTGGGAATGGCGTTTGAGCTACCATACCCTGAAAATTATTTTGATCGGGTGATCTCCAGCATGGTAATGCACCACCTGACTGCAGAAAACAAGGGGCGCACGATGCGTGAGATTCGCCGGGTGCTGAAGCCTCAGGGTGAGTTTCATATGGTGGATTTCGGTACGCCGGTCAATGCCTACGCCCGTATTACCGCCTCTGTTATGCGGAAGTTCGAAGACGTAAACGATAACATCCAGGGCAAGCTCATCAGCTAGCTCCGCTCGGCGGGATTTTCCCAGGTGGAGGAAGCCGGTCATTCAGATTCATTATTTGGGACGCTGGCTTTTTATAAAGCTATCAAATAGAGCGGACTCATAAAGAGAACAATCAAATTATATGGAAACATAAGTAAAGGCTGCCGATCAGGAGATTCAGCCTAGTCACCCGGGCGGAAAACCCATCGAATTGTTCATAAAACATCATAAAAGAAATCCTTTCCCGAATGATAAACGGTGGGCGAAAGTGACCATATAAGCAAAACTGCATATATCTAAAAAATCGAGATTGCGCTAATATGATTTAAGAGTGAAGTTGATATATTACAAGAAATTGGGGGATTCTTCCCCGCTGCTTTATTCCAGCATCATCTGCCTGTGATCTGCATTTAATATCTCGTAGCGCATCTTCCCCCCACAGAACTCCTCCACCAATCCCATCACCTGGTTGGCGATGGCATGCACTTCCTCCAACTCGACCGGCGGCAGGCGATCGATATTTATCTCGACGCTCGTTGTTTCGGGGATGGTAAGGGTGTAGTTCGCCTGGCGCCACGTCCAGCGGCGGGTGAGCACTGTATTCCCTTCAACGAAAATCACCTCACCAGGTAAGGGATGTTCGACTTCCGTGGAACCAAAAGGCACGAAGTTCTCCTCACCTGTCGCCAGGCGCAGGGTAATATCCTGTGCGAGCTCATCCATGGAGTGCCCACCCACCGGCGCCAAATGCAGCAGCGAGACGATATTGCCAATATCCACTAAAGCATTGATGCTGGGAATCTGATCGCCGCGCAGCGCTCTGCGTGCCATTCCTTCGATGGAAGAGCGGAACTCACTCGGCTTGGCACCGAAGGCTTTGTACGCCTCCCGCCAGGGTTTGATGCGCGGGTGTTCGGCGATCAATTCCAGGCTTACCTGGGTTCGCACCGAATCTTCAGCCGCACGCAGCATCTGGACTAACTTATCGGGCGAAGGGCCGTTGTGCACCCCAAATGCCAACACCACCCCTCGGGCATAACCCGGAAATTTATCGAATATATCCGACGAAATTGAATAGCCGAGACTGGTCAAATCAGATTCCTACAATTCCAATCCTGATAGGCTGGAGCCAACTACGATGGGGATACCCTTATAACGCAGGAATTCTTCCATGGCGAAGAGGAAATCCATCAGGTATTCGCGCGTATTGGCTTTACCCAGATGACCCACACGGATCATCTTGCCAGAGAGTTCGCCCAGGCCTCCTCCGACAGCGATCTCTCGATTCCTCACCAGCCATGTACTCAGCTCGTTCAGCTCAAACTCGGGGCGCCGACATACTCCGGTGACAATAGGTGAGGCATATTCATCTTTCACGAACATCTCATAACCTATCGATCGCAGCCCGACCCGCACAGCATTGCTGGCACGCTGGTACTTCTCAAAGTGGGCTTCGAGGCCTGTGTGGATAATATTCAGCAAACTGGTGCGTGTCGCCAGGATGATGTTCGTCGGCAAGGTAACTGGGGTAGGGTGCCAGCTGCCCCATTCAGTGGCGTACTGCCGCCAGGTTTTCAGGTTGAGAAACCAGCCATGGTTGGTCTGGGCATGGCTGTCCACAAGTTGCCAGGCATCGGGTGACACACTGATGAAGCCGATACCCGGCAGGGCTTCCAGGCACTTGTTAGGGGTAGTCACACATACGTCGATGCCCCATTCATCCACCTGCACGTCCGCTCCGCCCATTGAAGAGACAGCATCTACGACAACGACCCTACCTGCCTCTTTGGAGAGTTTGGCAAGCTCGCATAAAGGGTTCATCACCGTGGTGCCGGTCTCGTGATGTACGAATGCCACCACTTTGGCATCTGGATGTATTTTGAGTAGATTGCGTAAATCATCGATGGCCAGTGGTTCGCCCAACGCGGCATTGAGCGTGACCGTTTCCAATCCATATCCTTGAGCAATCTGCGCCAGGCGCGCACCGAAAAAACCGTTATTCCCCACGATGATCTTGTCACCCGTTGCAAGCAAGCTGCCGATGGACATATCCATCAGGGACGAAGCCGGTCCGGGGACGAAAAAAATCTCATTGCTGGTTTTGAATACCTGTTTTAGCAACCCTTGCGTCTCATGGTAGATTTCCATCCACTCGGGGCCGTAATGCCGAATAACAGGGGTGGCCAGGCTGGCGAGCACATCTTCATCTACATCGCCGGGTCCGGGAGTATACAGCTTGAGATGCTTGACCATGTCATTCCTCCCCGTTCACCTGCACCAGCTCCACATTCGCCAGGTTCAGGAACTCGAGGGTGTTCTCGTCGATGCGGTATTGTTGGTCGTAGACGATGCGTACCACGCCAGAGTTGATCAGCATCTTGGCGCACTGAATGCATGGAAAGTGGGTGACATAGCAGGTTGAGCCTTTGGTGCTCACGCCGTGTAAAGCTGCCTGGATGATGGCGTTGGCTTCAGCATGGATGGTGCGCACACAATGACCGTCCACCATCAGGTGACCGGCCTCATCACAGTGGGGCAGACCGGCGGGGCTGCCGTTGAAGCCGGTGGTCAGGATGCGTTTATCCAACACCATTACCGTGCCGACGAAAGCACGGTCACAAGTGCTGCGCAGTGCTACCACGTGCGCGATTTTCATGAAATAGATATCCCATTCTGGTCGCATGCCAATCACTCCCTTGGTCAGGTTGGATGTTGCTCGTGTGGTAATTGTAAGATGGCAGGGCTTGAATTGCAAGCCTGCATAGTTAACATTATAATCATCTCATCAAACCCAGCATGCCGATACCTTTCCGACCCATCGCCCGCCTTCTCAACCGCACTTTGCATCCATCCCCCATCGTGGACCTGGCGCCTGTGGAGGATTCTTTAAGACCCTGGCGATAGGAAATCGTGGGCAAGGAGCGCTAATTACCGTCAACCATTATTCGGCGCCCGATTTTCAGGCCTGGTGGTTCGTCATCCCCATCAGTGCGGTCGTTCCGGTCAATATCCACTGGGTAGTCACCTCAGCTTGGACCAAACCTGAATGGGCAAAGGGGATTACGCACTGGGTTTTCCCGCGGGGGGCGAGGTTAGTGAACTTCACACCGATGCCGGCCATGCCGCCTGACCCTGCAGAAGCCGTGCAGAGGGCTGTTGCAGTGCGCGACGTGCTGAGGTATGCCAGCCGGACCTGGCAAGCGGTTATCGGCATGGCACCAGAGGGAGGTGATCAGCCGGGAGGTGTGCTGGGCAATCTGCCCTCGGGTGTTGGCAGATTCATGCACCTGATAAGTCAAACCTGCCCGAATGTCATTCCAGTGGGTGTGTGGAAGGAGCAGGGGCACATCGACCTCCGGTTTGGAACACCATACCATCTGGATGTGCCCCCCCGACTATCAGCCCATGATCGCGATAAATTGGTGGGTGAGATCGTCATGAATCATATTGCCATGCTGCTGCCGGAAAGACTGCGCGGGAGATATTCAGCAAGCAACTCGACGCGCTAGTCCCAATAAATGCAATCACAAGCAAAAAAAATCCAGCTCATAAATTGGGCTGGAGGTGATTTAGTTATTAATTTGATGATTGCTGTCAAGATCCGGCTTTTGTATGGCCTGGACGAGATCGTGCCTTGCTGCAGAGTTAATAGATGCTGGGGAAATGCTCGATGTAGTGCTCGTAGGTATTGCCGGCAATGATTTTCCACGGCTTAGCATCTGCAGGCATCTCCTTGAAGGCGGCGGTATTTTCAAGCTCATCATCATTGAGTGCTTGGAGCTGTGCCAGGATGTCAGTAAAGGCTTGCTCTTCCACCCTCCAGGCCTGGAGCAATGAAATAGTCAGGCCCTCAGTCTTGATGAGGGCATTGCGCTCCTCCTCTGGTAAATCCCACCAGGGAGAGCCAGAAAAGCAGCGCGTTTTCATCATGTTCACCATCTCGCGCTCGTACCAGGCGACGTGATAAAGAATATCGCGTAAGCTTAGCTCGCCGGGTCTGCGCGGGCTGGAAGTGCCGAACAGGTCGATCCCTCTCCAGATCTGGTGCCACTGTCTGCGTCCGTTCTGTAGATTAAGCAGGAACTGCGTTTTGGTCATAGAAAAGATTTTACTACAGGTTCGAGTAGAAATGAGGTAATTTTAAGATTTCTGCTCCCATGTCTGTAAACATCGGTTTTTCTTCCTCCCTGAGTTGAAGGTAGCCTGCATATCTCTACAATCGATCATCTTATGCTTCCCGTTGCACAGACCTGAGATAGAGGAAGCTGCTGATGATCGCCCATAGAAAAAGCGCTAGGAATAACCCCAGACAGCTGAGGGCATATGCATCTAAACTTGAGTTAACCGCATAGTAAAGGATAATTGCCCCAACAGCAGTAGCGAGCCCTACCACTAAAAGACGCTTTCCAGCGTAGGCGTTGACCTTGTACCACAGCTGGGTGTTCTCAAGTGTTGCAGGGATACGGAAACCATATAACCCGTTGGGTGGGATCTTGCGCAATATTAATGGCACTGATAGACCTGCCAGGACCAGCCCGCCGATAGCATATAATGTTAATAAGATTTCCATATTGATTAATTATCTCATGCTTTCTTTGCCAGCGCTAATTCCACCGGTAATCCCCACATATTTCTGGTCTGTAATTGATCTATCCTAAAACCTGCTGCTTGGATCAGAGTATGGGCGTCGATGGGTCGGCAATCCACGTATGCAGGCAGATGATCATGGAACCATTCGTATAGCCGAACTATCCGGCCGGGATGGTCGGTCCTCAGCATCGAGACCACACCCAGCCGGCCGCCAGGTACCAATATCCTCCGGCACTCCGCCAGAACGAGGGGAATCTCGGGCGTATCGAACAACTCCAGGGTGAAGCTGATGAAGACAGCATTGAAGCTGGCGTTCTGATAGGGCAGCCGGGCACCGTCACCCTCAAGCAAAGTCACACGGTTTTGCATTCCCGCCTTTGCCAGCCTTGTCCGCGCCTGCCGGAGCATACCTTGGGAGAGGTCAATACCGTTCACTCGGCCGGTTTTTCCCACCTCATTTGATATCTCCACTAATGCTCTTCCGGTGCCGCAGCCGATCTCCAGAACCGATTCGGCTTCCCGGACAGCCAGCATCTCCAATCCTTTGTGCATCAATAGTGTCTCGCTCGAGCCCGCCAGCAGGTCATAAAAGCGGCTCATACGGTCGTAGGCTATTTGGGCGTCGCTTTTCGATCGAGTCACCGGCCTGATCTGCATGGGTTCATTCTAACCGCATATAAGAAAAATAATTGACCAACCCCCTCGAAAAGCTGCCGGGGGCAGGCAGATATACACAGATAATGCGCAAAGAGAGCGCCCTTCAACACTGATAAAAAAATTAAACCGCAGATAAACGCCTATGAAAGCAGATAAGAGAATATATTATTAATAAACAAGATGAAATTATGGGGAGGGATTATTGAGTTGGAGCGGGGTAATTTGGTTAAGTATACCTCTCTGAGTTCCCAGCGACCTCTGCTGTGAAGCCCTCGGTTTGGCTGACAACCGATTGTGGAAGGCTGATGGCTATTCTTTCCAGTGCCACTCTATTCCGTCCTCCGCGCTTGGCGCGGTACATAGAGGCATCTGCGCGCTCGACCAGGCTCACGGAGCTGTCACCATCCCGGTATTCACTTGCCCCCAGGCTAATGGTTAGATGCTCACAGTGGGGGAAGTGATGCTCATCCACCAGCCGGCGCAGCTTTTCTGCCAGATTGGCCGCACCGGGGAGGTTGGTATCAGTGAGCAGCAGGACGAGCTCATCACCACCCCACCTTCCGAGATAGTCGGTGGAGCGGGTGCTGCCGTTCATCACACGGATGAGCTCCTTCAAAACGTCATCCCCGGCGTTGTGCCCAAACGTATCATTGATGTGTTTGAAAAAGTCTGCATCGATCATCAACAACGACAAAGGATTCCTGGAGCGTTTGGAGCGATTGATAGCATCGGTAATGTATTGTTGCATGAAGGTATGGTTGAAAATCCCGGTCATTCCATCCCTGATCGCCAGGCGGTGCAGTTTTTCTGTTTGCTGCTGAACTTCGAGATCGTGTTGGATGGTATAGCTTTGCATGAAATATATGCACACCGCCAGCACGGTGTATTGCAGTACGGATAACAAGGAGAAAAGCCCATGACTTACCCCAAATAATGCTTCTCCCTGGAATGCTCCCAGCCGCATGCTGGCAACCTCGAACACCATGAAAATAAGGACGCATACGCCGAACACCCCGATTACTTTACGTCGCTGCTCGAAGCCGAAAATCAGGATTGGCAGCAGCAGCCCGAAACACAAACCCTGGCGGGTAAGTATGTACATGAGCGGATCAGCCGAGGCAGCAGTGTTCAGTTCCAGCAAGGTGAAGACCACGATGAGAGAGGCCGGTATGAAGGTAAAGAGAATTTTCGAGTATTCGACGAGCTTAACCCCGTTCAGCACAATGATCGAGCAGCCTAGCAGCATACCGCTCACTAGCAAGCTGAAAGGGTAAGCAAACCCCATCAGGATGAGCAAGAACGTCCCAGGGAACGCCATGAGCAGGCTGAGAAATGTGATCCGGTTAATCAGTGCCAGGTTTTTCTTTTGATAGAACGGCATCTCGGAAGTGATGCCGAGGTCAAAAACCCAGCTCAGCCCCGCCCGCAACTCCACCTGGGCAGATGATACGAACAAAGAAGCCTTCTCTACCCAGAGATGGTGCGGCTGGTCTTCGGTTGAGACGTAGCGGGGGAGACTGTTCCTCAGTTCCATTCTGGACGTTTTCCTCCAAAGATTTCGATCACAGGATGCCCCGAGATACCCCTGGCATCCAGGAGCAATCCTGTGATCTGTTTATGGAGATGCAAGTATTACGCCAGGCAAGGAATCATTATATGATTCAACCAGAATGTACGTGAAGGGTAACCCCCAAAAATGCGGATGGAAAATAGTGCGCAGGTGCTACTCGGGTTGTGTTTCCTGACGGATCAGTTTCTCCCGCCGCTGGCGATACTCGATCACCGGGGCATCACCTGGGATGAGCTTTTCACCGATGTGCATGTCTGAGCGGAAAGGGCGTTGTGTGATGACCACGCGCCGGTCCTGCCGTTCGATAAAAATATTCGCCAGATTACTGAAGAAGTTGAATACCTGGCGCACAATGGGTATTTTCATCGAGTGATACGAACGCAGGTAGAGCTTGGTGTGCTCACCATCGATGGGAGCAAAGCCGAGAAACAGGTGGAAGGTATCTCCCAGCCAATTGTGCCACACATTGGGAAAGCGGAATTGGATCTGAGGGTTCCTATCCGTGGGAGGCATTTTATTGGGCATAAGTGGTATCTGCCCATGCTCAGGCTCATTATCGAACCAGACACTGATCATGTCATGCACGCGGCTCACCCCACCAGAGATAAATATAGTCATGCAACTCACGCACCGGATATACCTTGGCTTTGAAGGCCATCGGCACCTCGGCATTCCGTCCATTAGCTGGGATGAGCGTGCATCTTCCGGTGGAATCGAACTCGAACCCGTGGAAGGGGCACTGGATGCAATCGCCGACCAGTTTGCCGGCGCTGAAAGCCACACCACGATGAGGGCATTGATCAACTGCACAGGCAATTTTTCCCTGGCGATCGCGCCAGAAGACCATTTTCTCACCCAGGCGAGTGACACCGACCGGCTTTCCACGCCGGACTTCCTTGGATTCAAGGACAACATACCACTGGTTAGGGATCATATTGTATCTCCACTCAATGTGAAATTTGGACAATTATAACTGTCGGGTAATAATAAAATGGGGTTCCAAAAATAGTGATTAATTGATAGGCGGTTGTAAAATACATAGGATTATTCCAAATTCACGGAAGGCAGCTCATGGATGAAGTATTGCAGGATTTCTCACCCGCCAGGCTCGCTATTGCGAACGAAGATAATCTAGCATCTTGGATACCCTTGTTGAGTAAGCTGAAGGGCGGGCGATTGGATGATATACCAATGATGAAAAGAGCGATCAGCAATATCCCCTTGTCGTTCTTAAACAGCATCATGGACACACATCTCACGCATGAACAAGTGGCGCCAACCATCGAGTATATCCTGGCAGATGCTAAATCTCGTAATGTCCCTGTTCTGTGGTGGATCGGTCCGTCCACTCGTCCGGCTGACCTGGCTTTGCAGCTATTAAGGTATGGCTTTACCGTCGATGAGGACGGACCTGGCATGGCAGCTGACCTGAATAATCTAAGCGAAATTCTGCCGTCACCTGCGGGATTATCCATACAGCCAGCCCTGGATGACGCATCCTGGTGGGCATGGAGCAAGACGATGGCACAGGGTTTCGAAGCACCTCCCGAACGAGTCGAATTCGCCGTGAATACCTGGCATGACCTGATCAGCGAAGTGAACCCAGAAACGACACAAGCTTACATTGGCTGGCTGGATGGCAGCCCTGTGGCAACCTCCCTGTTGCAACTGGGTGGGGGTGTGGCAGGGATTTATGCGGTAGCGACCATCCCTGGAGCGCGCCGTAAAGGGATTGGCGCACAGGTGACGCTTTACCCGCTCCTCCAGGCGCGCCTGAAGGGATTTCGGGTTGGCGTCCTACAGGCGTTCGAGATTGGGTTGAGCGTATATAAATCGCTGGGGTTTCAGGAATGCTGCCGGATCACCTCGTATGTTTGGCGACCTGAAAAATTGTTAATGTAGGATATTCTAGAGGGTTTTACCTGAGTGGAGGATACTTGACTCATTGGGAATTGCGCCAGGATGCGCGAGATGCTGGCCTTCGCACACGCCAACGACATTACCCCCATGGTCGAGGTTATGCCAATGTCACAGGTCAACCAGGCGATCCAGAGGGTGAGGGAGAATAAGGCGCGCTATCGCATCGTGCTAGTGAATGATTAACAGTGATGTTCACCAACACGTTGGGGCGAAGCACCTGGCTTGTATGGAGAGTTATCGAAAAAAATTGGAAGCAGATGCTTCGGCCTTACAACCATGGGGTAAGTACCTGCCTTGGTTATTGAATCCAATCCAATATCCGGTGCCATAAGCCAATCAGCGGCAAGAACCAAGGTCTGCCATCATACAATCCCAATGGAGCGGTGGGAAATTGATACATATTGTACGGCAGCTCCTTCACCGTCCCATCCAGGATCGAATCGGCCATTTGCATGCCCAGATGGGTACCTAGCGCCACACCATGACCGGCAAAACCGAGGGCATAGTAGATGCCCTCCAGCTCACCGGCATGCGGCATCTGATCAAAGGCGAAGTCGAGCGTGCCACCCCAGGCATATTCCACTTCGATATTTTTTAGCTGTGGGTAAACCTTGACCATCTCGCGGCGCAGAATTTCGGCACTCCTGTGGATTGTAGCGCTCGTCTCGGGGAAGAAAGCAGCCCGACCACCAAAAACCAGGCGGTTATCGATGGTGAGGCGGTAATAATTCAGGAAATGCTTGTAATCGAAGACCATCCGTTTATGCGGAATTAAGCTTTGGGCTAGGCTTTCGGGCAGAGGTTGTGTAGCTATAATGTACGAGCCAATGGGGATGATGCGTCTATGCAAAGTGGGAGTGACTGGACCGGTGTATCCGCCGGTCGTCACGAGCACCCGGTTAGCAAGCAAGTTTCCCCGCTTGGTATTGAGCTTATATCCATCTGGGGTGTTTTCGATGTACAGGACCCCAGCCTTGGGAAACAGTAGGCCTCCCGATTTTTCAACCGCCCTCGCCAGGCCGGCAACGTACTGTGCAGGGTTCAACCCTGCACTGATTTGGTCCACAAGACCACCAAAATAGACTTGTGAGCCTATCTCAGATTGAAGCTCGTCCTTAGGGATGAGGCGGGTATGGTGGTTGAAATGTTGGGCATACCACTCCGTTTCGTGCTGGAGTGCAGTGTAATGGGCGGGTTTATTCGCCACAAGCAAGTGACCGGTGCGGGCGAACGCACACTCGATTTGCTCCTGACTGATGATATGCTCAACGGTAGTGAGTGAGGCAAGGGAATCCTCGAATAGCTTGTGAGTCAGATCGCGACCGTACCTAGCTTCGACCACCTCGGCGTCCAGCTTGAGACCGGTAAGAGCCATGCCTCCGTTGCGTGAGCTGGCGCCCCATCCGATCGTCTCGGCGTCCAGCACGCCTACCGATACGCCTCGGCGAGCCAGCTGGAGTGCCGCTGCCAGTCCAGGGATTCCACCACCGATCACCGCCAGGTCCAGCTTAGGAGGTAAGGGTTTAAGGGGTTCAGCGGTTGGCATTTCGACGGTTTCGTGCCAGAAAACCTTTTCTTTTAATGTCATGGCGATACTCCCCAGGCAAGGTGGTTGGTCACCTTACGGAAGTGGAATAATAAATGACCAATCCCGCAGAAGCAGCATGCAGAAATATTTTAAACCGCTAGTATGATTATAGCCAAAATTAAGCTTGACGCACAGTTATGACGACATTCCCCTTCTTCTGCCCCGTATCCACGTAGCGATGGGCTTCGGCTATTTGTTCCAGCGGGTAGCAGCGATCGATAATTGGTTTCACCTTCCCAGCCTCAATCAATTGTATAAGGAAGGCATACGCTTCCGCACTTTGCCCTGCTGTCTCAAATAGCACTCTCTTGTCTGTAGTCTTCGAAGTCCACCGCCCTCTTAGCATCCCCGATATACCCGGATTCCCCAAAACATAATGGCCACTCGGCTTCAGGCATCTGATACTCCCTGAGTACGAGCTCTTGCCCACCACATCGATAATGGCATCGTATTTCTGTCCGCTGCGGGTGAAATTCTCCTTCGTGTAATCGATGACGTGATCAGCGCCGATTGAGCGCAGCAGGTCTAATTTAGCTGCGCTGTCTACGCAGGTCACGTCTACCCCAAATGACTTAGCGATCTGTAGCGCATATGTGCCAATCGTTCCGCCGGCACCACAGATCAAAACTTTTTGTCCAGGTCGAAGATTTGCCTCTCGAACCAAATGTAATCCGTAAATTCCACCGGTAGGAATTGTGGTGGCTTCCTCATAGGAGATACTTGCGGGTTTATACACCGCATATTGTTCAGGTAGGCATGTGTACTCTGCATAAGTACTTAAATACAACAAGGTGGGGGCAAATATCGGGTCGTCGATCTTGAATCGAGTGACTTTTTTACCAACAGCTTCAACATCACCGGATAATTCTTGCCCTAAAATCGTAACCCTTTTTGGTTTCGTGATCCCCAAAATAATTCGCAAAGGGATCTGATACAAAATAGGGATTTTAAGTGCCCTAAGCTCGCAGTCCCCGATCATTACTGTTGTCGCAGTTATTTTCACCAGGATTTCATTGTCCTTGGGGATGGGTTTTTCCACCTCCCTGAGCTGAAGAACGTCTGGTGGACCATATTTAGTCCATATCATCGCTTTCATAAGCCTGCCTGCTGTGCTTTTTTGGTTTGGTTGATCTAATCCATGTTTATGATTATTTTTCCACCTGCGTGTCCTTGACCAATATAGCGCATGGCCACCGCAGTCTCACTTAGTGGGTACCTTCTATCGATCACCGGTACAATTTTCCTTGCCTGGAGAAGCTGTTGTAAAGCAGCCAAATCCCCCTGGTTGATTTTGGCAATCCCCATGAAACTAAATTTCTGTCCCCCCTCCTTTGAAAGGAATGGGCCTAGGACCATCGTCTGAGCCAGCCCTTGAACCATATGGTGGGGTGCAATCCCAACCATGACATACATTCCCTTGGGGCATAATGAGCGCCGGTAGTCTTGAATTGGATGATATCCATTAACCCCCAGGATCAAATCATATCGCTGCCCATTGTTTGTGAAATCTTCTTGCGTGTAATCAATGACGTGATCTGCACCGATCGAGCGAAGGGTGTCCAGTTTCCCAATACCGGCTACGGCAGTGACTTCGGTCGTGTATGATTTAGCAATCTGAACGGCAAATGTACCGACACCTCCGGAGGCACCGTCAATCAACACCTTCTGCCCAGGCTGGACGTGTCCGTTGTCACGCAGACCCTGCAGAGCGGTGATGGCTGCCACAGGCACGGCGGCAGCTTCTTCGAAAGTGCTATTGGCTGGTTTCATCGCCAACCTGGCCTCGCGCGCTACTGCATACTCGGCAAAAGCTCCCGTGCACGTACCAAACACCTCGTCTCCTGGCTTAAATTGGGTAACTTTGCTGCCAACCGATTCTACCCGCCCGGCGATATCGGAGCCAAATCTTGGATCTTTTGGTTTACTGAACCCCTGGCCCATCACACGCACCGGGCCTCCATGCATGGTATGCCAATCGGCGATATTAATCGATGCGGCGACCACTTTTACCAGTACTTGATCCTCGGCGGGATTTGGTTTTTCCACCTCTCTGAGCTGAAGAACATCCGGGGATCCATAATTGGTTAACAAAATCGCTTTCATTTTTTTTCATATCCCCATTAAACCTAGATGAGTTAGTATATTCTACGTTACATCCTCCAAATTGGATGTGGTTCCTGCCATGGAATTGACACGGAAGGTTTGGTCGTGTGCAGGGGTGGATCGTTGCGTAGGCGCGTGACCCGCCCAATAAATAAGAGCGAAAACGTACCTAAAAGGCGGTCCTTGGGTAGGGGCGGGTCTTGCAATAAAGGTCGGAAATTGCGATGTAAATTAATGCATTGCGAAGAAGTCTTTCAAGAATGGGCACGACCCGCCCGGTACAATAATACTAGCAAATAATTAGCATTGGGTATCGAAGCGAGCCACAAGCTGACTTATAACGTATTCGCCAGCTCGAAGAGTTTATCCGCAAAACTGAGAATTAGATCTGCCTGCACGATCCTAGTGCGCCATTCAGCCGGGATGCCCTCAATCCCGTAATACGCCCCCGCCAATTGACCATAAATGGCGGTAGTGGTATCAGCATCATCGCCCAGGTTAGCCGCCAGCAGGGCTCCTTCACGGAAGTCATTGGACTGATGGAACGCCCATAGGGCGGCTTCCATACCCCGCACCACATACCCGCTACCCTGGATATAAGGCGGCTGTTTCTCCTTGTATGATCCATTGACCACTTCGACGATGGTTGGATCGAGCCCGCTAAGCCCCTCAATTGCAACCGGGTCTAATAATTTCCAGGTCTTGGGGGGAGACAAAAGTAAATCCTTCGACTGACCCAGTAATGCTCCCAGCACCAGAGCGCCATAATAGCGGCAGGCATCAATGGCTTGCGGAGCTGCATGGGTGGTTCGTGAAGAATCGGCGCTATAATCGAGGGCCTGCACTTGGTGACGGGTGTAAACCATGGGCACTGGGGCAAGGCGCACCAAAGAACCGCTCCCGGCTGTATGGGGTGCATCCGGACCAGGAAATGGTTCGCGCGTACGCTCGAAGCGATGCAGTGCACCGCTGGTGGTGATACCGATATCAAAGCAGCGGCCATTGGATGAAAGGTATCCAGTTCGATACCAGAGCAGGTAGCGCTCGAGCTGGTCGATCGGGTCGAACCCGGTTTTCTCGATCAGGCTTTTAGCCAGGCACAGCGCCATGGATGTGTCGTCAGTCCATTCGCCGGGAGCGAGATCGAACGGTCCACCGCCGATGATGTCATTGATTGGTGAAAAACTACCCGGTCGCATGAACTCCAGGGTGGTGCCAAGCGCATCTCCGGCTGCCAGACCTAGCAGGCAGCCCTGAAAACGAGAACGTGATAGCTCGGGAATAGGATTCTCAACCATATTGCGCAACCTTTCGAGGCGATGGGAGTTAATAGATATGTACGCTCAAGGAGAAAAATATGAATCCTGAAAATAAAAAACTTTACCGCAGCCGTACCAACCGGATGATCTTTGGTGTATGTGGCGGGGTTGCCGAATTCTTCGCCATCGATCCAACCATCGTACGTTTAGTTTTCGTTGTCGGAGCCCTGCTTGGGTTTGGTTCTTTCATCCTTATCTATCTGGTGATGTTTTTTGTAGTACCGGAAGAACCTCTCGGATAAGACTCAGTTTTTTGAGCGCAGCATCCGCATCCCGTTCAGCGTCACCAGTATAGACGCGCCCATATCGGCAAAGACTGCCATCCAGAGCGTCGCCAAACCAGGCAAGGTCAGCAATAAGAAAGCTGCTTTAATCGCCAGGCTGAAGGCGATGTTCTGAGAAATGATCTTCTGGGTCAGGCGTGCAGTTCGGATTGTGCCAGGCAGGTGGGTCAGGTCATCCTGCATAAGAACCACGTGGGCGGTTTCCATCGCCTGGGCAGAACCTACCCCTCCCATTGCTATGCCGGCATCGGCAGCCGCTAGCGCTGGGGCATCATTCACTCCATCACCAACCATGAGCACCAATCCATGCTGCGATTGCAGATCACGAATTGCATCCAGCTTGTCCTCCGGCAGAAGACCAGCCCGCAACTCATCCAGGTTTCCCAAAGCGAGTGCCACTTTACCAGCTACAAACGGGTTATCCCCGGTCAACATCACTGTACGTATGGATGGATCGATAGCCTTTATCTGTCTCAAAGCTTCAGTGCTGGTCGGGCGAGGTGCATCGGCTACGGTTACATAGCCCAACAGGCTGTCATCCTTCCCCACTAACATCACAGTCTGTCCTTCATCTACGGCGGATTGAATATTAGCGTGCAGCTGCTGGTCCAGCCGGTCATCACGCGCATGGAACAGGTCGTGGCTGCCCACCAGGATGCTGCTGCCGTTCGAGTAGCCTTGTACACCCTGACCTGCGAGTGATTGGACGCTTTCTGCAGCCGGGTAAGAATGAGTGAGCTGGCGGGCTTCGACTTCTGCCATGATCGCCTGAGCTAGTGGATGCTCAGAACGACGCTCTACTGTGGCAGCTAATGCCAGCATATCATCGCAGGCCGGGCAGCGCCAGGCATTGGGTACGCAGTCCACTGACCTGGCTTGCGTTACGGTCGGGTGACCAAGGGTGAGTGTGCCGGTCTTGTCAAACGCAATCAGGCGGGCGCGCGCGAGCACATCCAGGTAAGCGCCACCTTTTACCAGCACACCCCGGCTCGCCAGGGCGGTCAAAGAGCTGACCATGGTGACGGGTGTGCTGATGACAAGGGCGCACGGGCAGGCGACGATGAGCAGCGTTAGAGCTCGGTACGCCCACCCATGGACCCCACTGGTATCCAGGAAGGGGGCATTGAACAGCAGGGGTGGGATGATCGCCACGAATACCGCCATTAAGACGATTGCTGGGGTATACCAGGCTGCAAAGCGGTCAATGGAACGCTCGACGGGGGCTCGCTGGGCTTGAGCTTGCTCCACAAGGCGTACAATGCGACTGATGGTCGAATCGGTAGACAGCTGGGAGACGGTGACTTCAAGGGCAGTATTGCCATTTAAAGTTCCTGCATAAATCTTGTCACCGGGTGCCTTGTGGACCGGGATAGATTCACCCGTGACAGGCGCCTGGTTTACCGACGAAATGCCGCTGGCGACGTGACCATCCACAGGGATGCGTTCTCCCGGGCGTACGATCACCGTCTCGCCAACCAGGACTTCATCTACAGAGACGGTAAGCTCGTGCTCGCCACACACCGGGCAGGGACCGCCGGTGTAACCATTCAAACCCATGTGCTCGGTGCAGTCGATGCAAGCGCGCATTACGTGTGCCTGCTCGGGTTTGAGCGCCAACAGGCTCTGAAGGGAATTACGTGCCTTCTCTGCTGTGTAACCTTCGAGGGCTTCACCGATGGCGAACAGTAAAATCACGGTGCACGCCTCTGCCATCTGACCGATCAGCAGGGCGCCCAGGGTGGCGATGCTCATTAGTAGGTCAATCGTGATTTGCCTGCCGATTACAAGCGCTCTCACCCCGCGATTGGCGATCGGGTAGCCTGCCAGTACGGCGGCGGCAATTTGCAAACCCATCTTGGACCATTGGATCGAAATCGAGCCCTGAAGAAATGCTAACGGGACCGATAGCAATAGCAGGACAGCGCCTAAAAGCGCCAGGCGGGTCTGCGTTGAGGCATAAAGATATCCCAGGAATCCGGGAAGCTTGATTATAGATTTAGCCTGAGAAACGTTACTCGCGGATCCCATTTCTGCTGATTGCCCCGGATCCGCGATCTTATAACCGAGTGATTCCACTCGCTTAATCAATTCTTGCGGTTCAAAACTGCCGTTCGCTTCCAGGAAACCGGTGGTAAAGTTGACGTTTACCTGCTCGACCCCCTTGATCTGCGCCAGGCTGCGCTCAAGGCTCAGAGCGCAATCTGCGCAGTCCATCCCCTGGACGGAATATTTCACTTCCTTTGTTTCTCGTTGCATTAATAATAAACCTTCCAGCCTGCAATAGCCAATAAAATCGCACGCATCAGCCAGGCATCCTCACGCGCACGCCTAAAAGCGATGATCTCAATATCAATACCTACCATGCGGGCTGCCTCTTCGAGAGAGTAGGTCAGGAACGCCCCCGTGCGTGGATCGCGTTCGTTCTTGTAACGCGAAACCAAATCCATCAGGCTGTAGAAATCATTGGGGTCGAAAACCCAGCGCTGATTGATATTATTATAAGAATTATATAACGCTTGCAGCTCGCTCTCATGATCATATACGCAGACTTTCTTCCCGACCAGCACTTCCTCAACCCTGGGGAGGATCTCCGCCCACCTGGGGGCTGTATCCACCATGTCGTCGGTGACGCCGTGTTCCTCCGTAGCATTTGGTCGAATGTGACGCTTCGGTTTAACCAGATCGTCCACCAGGGGTTTTCCGGAGCTATCCAGGATGGCAATTTCCACGACCTCGGAGAGCTCCATGGCACCTGTAGTCTTGCTGTGCAAGAACAGGGGACTCTGCTGGAGCAGGTTTCGGGCTTCAAGTTGGGTTTCGAGTAAGGTCATAATTAGCCATCAGCGTTTAGCAATTCTCTGAAATGGTCCATTCATTAACCTGTTAGAAATTTAAACTCATACACTTTCTGCCATGTAATGCAGTAATGCACGCGTAAGCAAGCAGTCATCGATTGCTCCATGTGAATTAGGAAGGTGGATGCCACACTGCCTGCCAGCCATTTCCAATGACTGGTAGCGGAATGATTGACGGTAAGGGTTCCAATCTCCAAAATAATGCGCATACACCTTCATAATATCGAAGAAATTACTCTCGATCAGATTCGATTTCATCCAGGTACGTTGGTTCGATTGCTTGATTAGACGCAGATCGAACTCAACATTATACACCCCGACCCTCTTATCCAATAGTACTGCTTCTGCTTTGGGCCAGACCTGTTCCCAGGTGGGAGAATCCACCAGCATCTCAAGGGTGATGCCGTGTAAACGCGCTGCAGCAGGATCGATCTTGCCGCGCGGGCGGATACGCTGTTCAAAAAGTATCTCTCCATGGTCGTCGATAATCCCGACCTCGATCACCTCGGCGGATTGGTGTAGCCCGGTAGTCTCGGTATCGAGGTAGACCGGTTTGGATTCGACCAGCAGACGAGCTTCCTGTATGGCATTCAGTCGGCGGTTGGTATTCATTGGGAGTATGTCCTAATCAGAGCGCTCATCCGAGCACGACCGGTGGTTGAAGCACCTGGGCTGGCTTTGATGCCAGCAGCTCATTTAAGCGCGCATGGTCAGCATAGATGCCCCGGTACCCGGCCGGCAGCTCGGCCGCGATACGGCACATGATCTCTTCCGTGTACGCTGCCAGCTGCTCGTCACGGTTCTTATTGTCAAACGGTGGCAAGGTGAAGGTCTGACCAACTCCGACGGTTACCTGCAGACGTCTGAAGTGTTTCAGGCGTTCCACTACCTCGTTATCTCCACTGCCGGCAATTCCCACCGGCAGGATGGGTAAGCCGGCTTTAGCAGCAATGTAGCTCGCGCCATCCCAACCCTGAATTAAAGATGCACCGGGGCTGCGGGTGCCTTCAGGAGCGATAACGGCGATCCCACCCTGTTTTATCCGCCGTAACACCTCACGCATGGCGCTCAAGTCAGCGTTGTAGCGATCAACGAAGATGCCGTTAACGGCCTGAGCTATCAGACGCGACCAGGCGTGTTCATAATATTTCTCGGCAACCAACATGATGATGTCCTTGCGGTTGAGCAGGTAATAGACGAAGGCCGGGTCGAGCCGCCCGATGTGGTTGGCGACGGCGATATACACCGTGCCTGATGGAGGCATATTTTCGGTGCCATATACAGTAACGCGAGCGATAATGCGCAGGATCGCTCGCAGGAGAAACAAGACCAGAGAAAATAACATCAATTAATTTTACCGCAATATAACTGGTGAGGCAGTCTGCGGTATGATACCTGACAGGTTTGTTAGGAGGAAGTCGCTTTAATCGTAGTTCCAGTGGATGTCAAATTGAATTAATCGGCATTTAAATAGTATCCAATCCTCAAGTGAGTGAAACCTGATTGGCGGATGTATAATCATATTGTCAATCAGTGGTCTGAATTTTTGATCATTAGTTATAATGGCTGGAGGTAGCTCGGTTTGCTGGCGTAGACATATACTTCATGCAGGCTGGGCAAGCAATATTCAGCGCATGGAGAGCTGCTGTTCAGCTGCAGGAGACCTGGATGAAATCACAAGGGCAGAAGATGTTCATTGCGATCATATGTGCCGATCTGCTCGTCGTGCTCGCAATCCTGGTAGTACGTTCGATTAACGAACTCCGGACTAGCAATAATGCAGTTCAAAACACGGCAGTCACAGAGACTGCTCCTGGAATAGTGATCCACGGGTCAGTGAGGAACTCGAGTGAAAAAGGTGTGGAAAATGTGGCAATTTATGCTGAGTATGCCGGTATCGCAGGGGAGTTGGTTGCTGTGACTGATTCTCAAGGTAATTACGAGACGAAATTCTACACCATCCCGGGAGATGAGATGGTCACCGTATGGGCTCAGCGTACTGGGCTGCAATTCCAACCTGAAAATTGTTTTTGGCGGCACTATTATGGTTATGAAATGAAAACATGCGATTTTTTAGTCCAACCAATCCTGAAGAGCTACTTACCCTTAATTTCCAAGTCAAATAAATAAGATCCACCAGCACTGGCGGCTGCAATTCATCCCTCGTTGGCTGCAATCTGCGAACGCAGGTAATCTCGTTCGGCGAGCTTGCGGGCAACCTTATACTGCAATTCAGCTTCCATCTCACGCAACAGGTCACGGCCTTGGTAGCGTGCCAGCTTGACGTCCAGGCTAAGCTTGACAATCGGCAGACTGCTTAGACGGTTGATCTGCTGGCGCAGCTCTCCCAGCTTCCGTAGTGCTGTGTCCATCTCGGTCAATGGTTGGCTGGGGATAGATAGAGGTTTTTTCGGCGGCTGATCAAAATCTACCCCATACGGTATGCTCATGCCTGCCAACCGCATCAAGGTTCGTATATCCCCGGCCGCGTAAGCCTGGTTGATCTCCTTCATCTGGTCATTCGACTGGGCACGGTCGGCATCATTGCGCGCCAGGTCGGGGTGATAGCGCCGGGCAAGTCTACGGTAAAGCGCCTTGATATCTGGCATTTGTCTCTCAGATGATCTAACCGAGCGGTCAGTTTTTGCCGCGATTCCTTTATGATTGGGCAGCTCAGTGGGAGGCAGGTCGGCCAGGCTGAATGAGCGGCTTGGCTGGGGAGCGCCATCCAGGTATTGCATCAGGTCAGAGCCAAATAGGCGTACTTCACGGATATGCCTGAGCTTCCCGTCCAGTTCGCCGGTTTCAGCATTCAGATCACTTAGCTCATCCAAAAGGCTACCCAGGCGGCGATCCACTGTATCTTCAAACGAGCGCAGCTGCCCTCTCAGCGCTTCGAGCTCAGCTTCAGCGGATTGAAGCTCGGATAAAACAGTCTGGAGTTCCTGGTCGGCGCGTAGATTCATCCTGTAAATTATACTTCCAGCTAATTCTCATAAAGCGCGGCTTGTAAAATCCATATTTCTGAATATAATTCCTCCAACAGACAACCGGGGTTCACAATTATTCGCCAGGAGAAGACACTATGCAAACCATACGTAAGATCTTAAGTGAAAAGGGGAGTGATGTTTGGGGCACCTCGCCAGGCGCAACCGTTTACGAAGCTCTGCAGCTCATGGCAGATAAGGACGTTGGGGCACTGCCGGTGTTGGACCACGCAAAGCTGGTGGGTATATTCTCTGAGCGTGACTATGCCCGCAAGGTCATTTTGTTGGGGAAAACATCCAGAAAGACGTTCGTGCGTGAGATCATGACCCCGCATGTGGTCTATGCTACCCCCGACATGACCAATGAACAGGGACTTACCCTGATGACCGCCAAGCACATCCGTCACTTGCCAGTTGTCGAAGGCGAGGAAATGACTGGCATGGTCTCGATTGGCGATTTGGTGCGTTCGATCATCTCTGAACAGAAGGAAATGATCACCCAGCTCGAGCAATACATTCTGCATTATACAAGCATAACATAATTACATCCCTCTACCGCCCCCCCATCCTTCAGCTCGTACCTGAGCAGGTGACGCCCGAGCTCAAGACATTATTCCTCCCCAGCGACCCGGCTGCCCTTCGCTGCCAGGCAGTGTTGGATGGTCACACCGCGGGGAAGATCTTCACCGACCACCCGGAGACCCCCAGCTGGGGAGTACTCCAGGAAGCGGCATTCGGTTCCATTTACCTGGGTGGGGAGGTGCCGGCGAATCTGCTCAACGAGTTAATCGCGGGCTTGTGCAAAAACGGGGAGGTGCTAGTAGGCTTGAGCGAAGCGGACCCACGCTGGCAGCTCCTACCCAGAGGAGCGGATTACATTGGATATACCCTAGAATACACCGACCGTGAATCCGGGCAGGCTTTGCCACCAGCGCCGGATGGATGCGAGCTGCGCCGACTGGACAGCTCCCTCGGCAAGCAAATCCTCGACCGTAACCTGCTCATCCGTATGTTTGGCAGTATCTCGCAGGCGTTGGAGTGGGGCTACGGGTTGTGCCTGCTGCGTGATGACGCGCTGCTATGCGAGGCGTTCGCTGGACCGGCGGCAAACGGGGTGATAGAAATCGGAGTTGAAACCCAGCCGCACTACATGCGCAGGGGTTACGCATACCTAACCTGCGCTCACCTGATACACACGATGGAACAGTTGGGCTACCAGACGTATTGGAATTGTGCCAAGGGTAATGTCGCCTCGGCTACCCTGGCGCGCAAGCTGGGTTACCGCACCGAGAAAGAATATCGCTTGCTTGCCTGGTCCAAGCTCGAAGCATGAAGAAATTGAAATAATTGACAAAAATATTTTAATTGGGTAAAATGAAACCGGTTACTGTAACCGGTTTCATTTTTGCATAAACGTGAAAAGTAAAAATTCTTCAACAATTCGCGACGTCGCCCGCATGGCAGGTGTATCGGTAGCTACTGTCAGTCGTTACCTCAACAACGCCACGCTCCTTGCTCCTGATACTGCGCTGCGCGTGCAACGGGCAATGGACGAATTAAACTTTGTTCCCCACCCGATCGCTCGCAACCTTGCAACGAATCGCACCAACACCATTGGCTTGCTTCTGCTTGATATCGGTGGTAATTTCTACTCTCCTTTACTGCGAGGCATAGAAGCAGTTTCGAGCGAGGCAGGATTTGACCTTCTTATCCACTCAACTGGAAGTTCGCATGCGGGTAATGCCCGAAAGCGCACTCTGACTGAACACAATACGGATGGTCTGCTCAGTTTTACCGATGCCTTAGATAATGTTGAACTTACCAGGCTCAATCGCATCGGCTTTCCTGTGGTTCTGATGCACCAATCGCCACCGTCAGGTATTGATATCCCTGTGATTATCATTGAAAATCAGGAAGGTGCCCGTCAGATTGTCGCGCATCTGATAAAAGTTCATCACCGAAAACGAATCGTATTCTTACAAGGGCCACCCGGCAATGAGGATTCTAGTGCTCGTGAAATGGGATATTGTCAGGCTTTGAGGGAGCATGATTTTCCATTTGATCCCAATCTTGTAGCGATTGGAAACTTTGATACAGAATATGCCTATAATACTGTTAAAAAGCTTCTGATCTATAAAGTTGAATTTGATGCTATTTTTACGGGTGATGATGATAGTGCCATTGGTGTGCTGCAGGCTTTACAAGAGGCCGGTATACGAGTACCAGAAGATGTTTCGGTGGCTGGTTTTGATGATTCAATTTTTGCCCGGCTACTTAATCCTGCATTGACTACGATTCATGCTCCAATTGAAGAGGTTGGACGCGAAGCTGTCCACCAGTTGATCAATTTAATTCGTGGTGATTACACTGAACCACGGATCACATTACCAACTGAATTGATTATCCGGCAATCCTGTGGTTGCAATCGATAAAAGTGAAGGAGGTGCTCGATTCAATTACATCATTGGCTCTGTTTTGAAAACCAATATTCAATTTCTGGAGGAGAAAATGAAAAAAAGAATAATTTTGTATGTGATTAGTATTCTAATTGTGGGCAGCATGCTTCTTTCGGCCTGTGGTACTCCAGCTGCATCTACCACCGGAAAATTCCTGACCGTCAACTATGAACAGGTGTCGACGTGGGTTCGTAATTTCAACCCATTTTCATCCAGTGCCCTGGGCTCCACTGCTACCGCAATTTACGAACCGATGATGATCTACAATAAATCGACCGGTGAATTGGTTCCCTGGTTGGCTACAAGTTATGTCTGGAGCGCCGATAACCTTACATTGACTTTCACAATCAGGAAAAATGTTAAATGGTCTGATGGGAATCCCTTCACCGCAAAAGACGTGGTGTATACATATGATCTGCTAAAGAATAACGAGGCCCTTACGGGAACTGCCACGAGCGTCTTAGGCGAATACATCGATTCCTATTCTGCTCCCGATGATAACACCGTGGAATTTAAGTTTAAATCTGTTTACACCCCCGCCCTATATGATATTGCCAATCAGATTATTGTTCCGGAGCATATTTGGAAGGATATTTCCGATCCTCTCACCTGGACGAATGATAATCCGATAGCTACGGGTCCGTTCACTCAGGTAACCAAGTTTGAGAGTCAGATCTATGTTCTCGAAAAGAATACGCACTATTGGCAGGAAGGGAAACCAGCTTTCCAGGGAATCCGCTACCCCGCTTACGCAGATAATGATGCTGCGAACCTGGCACTGGTCAATGGCGACCTGGATTGGACTGGAAATTTTGTGCCTGACATTCAAACCACTTACGTCGATAAAAATCCCGAAAACAATCATTACTACTTCGTCGGTGGCGATGGCATTTCTCTGATGATTAACTCCACGCTAAAAGCCTTTGATGATCCCAATATTCGTAAGGCCATTAGCATGGGCATTGACCGGGCAATGATCGTAAAAACAGCCATGTTTGACTACATTCCAGTGGCTGATGCTACCGGATTGGGTGATACGTATAAAGTCTGGAAGGACCAAGCTGCCATCGATGCAGGCACCTGGATGGCCTACGATGCCACCAAGGCGAATGAGATATTGGATGCCGCAGGCTTTACTCGCGGTGCGGATGGCACTCGCGTCGACAAAGATGGTAACCCGATGAAGTATGATCTGATCGTTCCCTCTGGTTGGACGGATTGGATCTCTGCTTGCCAAATCATTTCACAAAATATGACTGATTTGGGTATTGCTATCAACCTGACCACTCCCGAAGAGACTGCCTGGACAGATTCAGTTACGAAGGGTGAGTTTGAATGGGCGCTCGGCTGGGGTTCAGGTGGACCAACACCGTATAATTTTTACCGAGGTCAGATGAGCAAGTTGACTGCTCAGCCGATCGGAGAATCAGCCAGCGAGAACTGGACCCGCTTTGTCAGCCCTGAGGCAGATGTGCTGTTGGACCAATTCGCTAAAACTTCTGACGTCACTGAGCAAAAATCCATTATGGCTGATATCGAGAAGCTCTTCGTTGATCTTGCACCGGTGCTGCCCCTTTTCCCGGGACCAGACTGGTACGAATACAGCACTGCTCGTTTCACCGGTTGGCCAAGCCTGGATAATAACTACGCTCCAGGTGTCCCCTATGGTTATTCACCATATAATGCGACATTAATCGTTTTGACTACAATTACACCAAAATAATACACAAACTAACGGGGTTGTCTCGGGGTCCCGAGATAACCCCTCTTTATTCGGTGCTCCCACATATTTGAGATTCAGGCATGAGATATTTACTCAGACAGATAGGGCTTTACCTGATAGCCGCTTGGGCATCATTGACTTTAAATTTTTTTCTACCTCGAATGATGCCTGGTGATCCAGTTACATCCATGCTTGGTCGAATGCATGGACGTCTCACCCCGGGACAGATCGAATCAATCAAGGCAGCTTACGGGTTTACAGACGCTCCGTTGGTGGGCCAGTATTTTCAGTATCTAAGCCATGCTTTGAGAGGCGATTTCGGGGTCTCAATATCGGCTTACCCTGCCAGTGTTTCATCCATCATCGCAACTGGATTCATGTGGACGCTGTTGCTCGGCGTGATCACTCTCATTATTAGCTTCGTACTGGGCACTGCTTTGGGTGTCATCATTGCGTGGAATCGAAATGGTTTCCTTGATTCAACCCTGCCAGGATTGTCAGGTTTTATTGGCTCTTTCCCTTATTTCTGGTTGGCTATGGTAGCTTTGTATTTCTTCGGATTTAAGCTGGGATGGTTTCCCCTGTCTCATGCATACTCTGATTATTTGTCGCCCGGTTTCACCTGGCCCTATATCACCAGCGTAGCAGAACACATGGTGCTTCCTGCAGCCACCCTCATTCTTGTCTCGGTTGGAGGTTGGATGATGGGGATGCGGAGCACAATGATCACAGTCCTTAACGAAGACTATATCATCATGGCAGAAGCAAAAGGACTTTCGCAGCGTACCGTGATGTATAAATATGCGATGCGAAACGCCATCCTCCCCAACATTACCCAATTCGGTATGTCCTTCGGGTTTATCCTGGCAGGTCAGTTACTTACTGAAATGGTCTTTTCCTATCCCGGCCTTGGATTTTACCTGGTGCGGTCTGTAACCACCCTTGATTATCCGTTGATGCAGGCGCTTTTCCTGATGTTAACTCTGGCAGTGCTTGCTGCCAATTTCCTGGTCGATATATTGTACGTCCAACTTGACCCTCGTGTGCGAGTTAAGTGAAAGTAAAAAATGACAATCTATGCAAATAAAGTTATAAAAGAAGCGCCTGATCAAACCCAGTATGGTAAGCCTGTCTCCGCTCAGCTGGATTTTCTCAAGCGCCTGATCACCCAACCTAAAGCTATGCTTGGTCTGGTGCTTTTAGTGATATTCATCCTGATGGCAATTTTTGCACCCTTGATTGCACCTTATGATCCAGAAAGATATGTAGATGAAGCACACCTGCCTCCTTCCAGCACCCATTGGCTGGGAACGACCGGTCAGGGTCAGGATGTCTTTTCGCAATTGGTCTGGGGTTCACGGGTTTCACTTTTTATTGGGTTTACTGTCGGGATATTGAGCACGTTGATAGGTCTTATAATCGGGATGATCTCAGGCTATATCCCGGGATTGGTAGATGGTGTTCTAAACCTGTTTACGAATATATTCCTTCTCATCCCAGGGCTGCCTTTATTGATTACTCTGGCTTCCTTTTTACCCCAAGGCATGGTGACGGTCATTTTAGTTCTGACCTTCACCGGATGGGCCTGGGCCGCCAGAGTGTTTCGTTCTCAGATGCTCAGCTTGCGGGAGAAAGATTTTGTTTCTGCTGCTGTTGTAACCGGCGAAGGTATGCCGCGTATCGTCTTTTCTGAAATCCTACCTAATATGCTCTCGTTGGTTATGTTATCCTTTTTTGGCGCAGTGATTTACACCATCGGTGCCGACGCAGGACTTGCATTTCTCGGATTTGAAAATGTAAATATCGTTTCGTGGGGTACAATGCTTTATTGGGCTACTAACAGTTCCGCCCTTTTGCAAGAAGCCTGGTGGACATTCCTTCCCCCAGGTCTTTGCATCGCTCTGGTTTGTTTTGCCACTACCATGCTAATATATGCCATGGATGAGGTAACCAATCCACGCTTACGCAGTGAAAAAGAGATTACCCGTGTACTTAAGAAATACCACATCACCTCCAAGCGTTCAACCTCTGTGATCCATGAACTCGATCTCCACTAATTCACTGCTTGATATACGCGACCTAAAGGTCAATTACCTGACAACCGACGGGGTGGTTAAAGCTGTCGATGGTGTCTCGTTCAAGATCCAACCAGGCGAAGTAGTCGGATTGGCAGGTGAATCAGGCAGTGGTAAATCGACGATAGCCCACGCCATCCTTAGAATTCTGCATCCGCCAGCTCTGATTACTGGTGGACAGGTTCTGTTTGAAGAGATGGATATCCTCAAGATGGATGAATTAGAGCTTGAGCAATTCCGCTGGAAGGAGATCTCAATTGTTTTCCAAAGTGCGATGAACGCTCTCAATCCAGTAATGAAAATTCGCGATCAAATCACTGATGTGATGCTACACCACGGCATGAGTAAATCAGAAGCAGGAGAACGAGCGATTGAGCTGTTCGATCTGGTTGGCATCGAACCAGCGCGCCTCGATTCATATCCTCACCAGCTTTCAGGTGGGATGCGGCAGCGTGTGGTCATTGCTATTGCACTTTCCCTGAATCCACCCTTGTTGATCTTGGACGAACCCACAACTGCCTTGGATGTGGTGGTTCAGAAAGACATCCTTGAGCAAATCACTCTACTGCGTCAACAGCTGGGTTTCTCGATCCTATTTATTACTCACGATCTGTCCCTGCTGGTAGAGATCTCGACCCATATCTCTATCATGTACGCCGGCGAGCTTGTCGAAAAAGCACCCGCGCGCGAGCTTTTCGAAAATCCTCAGCATCCATATACGCTGGGACTGATAAACTCCTTCCCATCGATTAGCGGATTGGAGCAAAAATTATCTGGAATTCCCGGCTCCCCACCCAACCTGATTTCACCCCCATCGGGTTGTAAATTCCATCCGCGCTGTCCTAGAGTACTTCCTATTTGCAGCCAGATCGTACCGGTTACCAGGCAAATTTCATCCAATCACTCCCTGGCGTGCCACTTGTTCGATGAATAAGGTAGAGTCTATGGGTGAAAAAACAGCTCAACCCGAGGTCCTACTGGAAATCCGCAATCTTACCAAGCATTTTCCGGTTGGCACATTCCTGAATACGAAGCAAGTTCATGCTGTCGAGGACGTCTCTTTCACGGTAGAACGTGGGCAGGTAGTAGCTCTGGTGGGAGAATCGGGGAGTGGTAAAACTACCACCATACGCATGATTGCACGGCTGATCCCTGTAACTGGTGGGAATATCTTCTTCAAAGGTCAGGATATCCTCAAAACCGAACCTCGACAAGCCACGCTGGATTACCGGCGCCAGGTTCAGATGATCTTCCAGGATCCCTTTTCCTCATTAAATCCAGTCCACACCATCGAACATCATCTTTCCCGTCTGCTTGTCATCCATAAAAAAGCTACTGGCCGGCAGCAAATCCATGAACGGGTATGTGAGTTACTAGACACAGTCGAATTGAAACCTGCCGATACCATCGCCAGCCGTTACCCACACCAGCTTTCAGGCGGTCAGCGACAGCGAGTCGCCATTGCCCGCGCCCTGGCTGTCAACCCTGAGCTGATTTTGGCTGATGAGCCTATATCGATGCTTGATGTATCCATCCGTATGGGCATTCTTAACCTATTGGTTCAGCTCAAAGAAGATCGTGGTATCTCGTATGTCTATATCACCCATGACCTGGCCAGCGCCCGCTATTTCGGTGACAAGACAATGGTCATGTATGCTGGGCACATTGTTGAAGGGGGCGATAGGGAAGAAATCATGGGCAATCCTGCCCATCCCTACACCCAATTATTGCTCTCGGCTGTTCCAGACCCACACGCCGGGTTGAGGACTAAGAAAGCTATAGTTACCCGCGGCGATGTCCCCTCGCTGATCAATCCACCTCCTGGATGCCTGTTCGCTCCGCGCTGCAATCGGGCGATGGACATCTGTCGGCAGGTTAGGGCAGGGTCGACGCAGATCAATCCAGGCCATCTGGTTCATTGCCACCTGTATGGAACAGGTGGTGAATAACATATCCTTGATTCGAAGCGGGGAAATTTCTCCACGCCAGCAAAGTGATGGTAACTGAGTAGTTTTAACTTATATCTTTGTCCATCAACCAGATCATCTCATATATCTGCAAGGTGTGGCGCTGGAGGGCGCGGGAGGGCGCACCACTTTGCGGCCCATCCTTAGGTAAAGGTTTACTCCTCTGGATTCTCCGCCCTGTCTGCGCTCTCTGCGATGAAATCGCCTTTCCCCTCGAAGAACGCGTCCATCACCTTGATATATTCTGAGGTCTCCAGCAGCGCCGCCGATTCGATATTCCCCTTAAGCAGGTGCAAGCTGGCACCAGGGTAAAATGCCTGCATCACATTGCGCAGGTCCTCTGTAGTGGTGCGGTCATCCTCCGCCAGGATAATCAGCGTCTTACCCGGCCAGCCGTCCAGGTCGGTGTAGGTGAAGTTCTGCTTGTCGAAATCTACCATCCTCAGGTAAGTGCACATGGCACCCTGACGGGTAAACCGGGTGTCCAGCGTCTCACGGATCTGCGCCGCGATCAGCAGCAGCTCAGCAGGTGGTTTGTGAGGCAGCCGTCCGGTCATGGCGATGCGCATGATATTCTTCACCAGGGGCATCGGCATCCATCTGAACAAACGTAGGGTGGGGTTCACGCTTTTTATCCGGCTGGCTAAAGGTGGATAGGCGTGTGTTAACACCAGCTTACTGACTAAATCTGCATGACGGTGGATAAACACTTGCGCCAGCATACTCCCGTATGCCCCGCCGATCAGATAAGTGATCCCAATGCTCTCTAGGGTGAGTATTTTGGCGATTCCATCCGCCAGCCCGGTCATAGTGCTGATCTGAGTGGGATAACTTGGGCAGAGGATTGAATATTTCTGGTGATCGAGCTCTGAGATCATGCGCCAGCCTGATTCTGCTGTACCGAGCCCACCTGGCAAGAGCAGCAGCGGCTGCCCGGTCGGGTCACCCGCGCGAATATATTCCCAGGCTATCCCATCGATATTGCGCTGGGTGACAGGGTGATACTGGCGGAAGCGCATGAATTTTTCGCGCACGTCTGATGGCACCTTCTGATAAAACTTATCCATTCGAATTCTCCAGCATCTGGCGTAAGGTTTTGCCACCTATCGGCCGATAGGATAGGAGCCGGCCATGATATACCACGCCGAACACTCCATACGCAGAAGGTGAGAGAGTGCATGCTTCCCAACTAGTCTTCAATTCCACGATCTGCGCCGGGATACTCATCTGGCTGGCAGCATTCCCCAGAGAGCTGACGAACATGGGCAAGTATGGGCACTGCCCAGAGTGGTAGACTACCAGCCCCTTGGGGATCCGCTGCAGCCTGTCTCTTTAAGTATCGTTCATTCTTCTTGCCATGTCTAGTGTGTACTCGATCTTTTCACGCAATTATTTCCCTCTAGAATTACTCTCGTGAACCTGTTTAATGAAATTGATTTAACTATTTATCTTTTGTATCGGAGGGCATTTCCTTCAAGCACCTTTTAGTCTTTTGGGGTATTTATATTTCCACGACCCAGTAATTCACCGAATCCTCTCGGTAGTAAATCTAGTGTACCCGTCAGTCGGACGAGTTCGCCAAAGTTTCGCCAGACGAGCTGCCTCACTTCCATTACTTCCATACCTAGCGATGCAGCCAGCAGGTACTCCACCCAAGCCACTCGGTGGGGTATCGCCCCTGGTGGATCTGCCCAGCCATGGTCGCTCTCCACCAGCAGACGTTCAGGCGGCACCTGGGTGCGGAATATGCTCCGCCTGGCTACAGCCGAATGGACTGAGAAATAGCTTCCCATCTCAACTGCCTGGCGAGTTTCGGCTGCATTGCCGGTCCACAAGTGCAGGATAGGTGCAATGATCGGCGTCCGGCGCAGCTCTTCGAGCACCAGCCCAGTTGTGCGGAAACTGTGGATACTGACGATGCGCGGGTTTTGTGCGGCAAAACCCAACACAAAACGAAAGGTGCTCAGCTGTAGCTCGAGTGGTACCTTGTAAGCGGCGTCTAAACCAACCTCACCAATGATGGCACTCCGCTCGGCGAGTGTGGTGAACTTTTCCTGGTCGAAAGCTTGCTGGGCAGCCAGTTTGCGTGGGTGGCAGCCCACTCCCCAGGCGATCTCCGCTTCCATACGGCGAAGCGTTTGATCTGCCTCATCGAGTGAGAGGCTCATGGCAAGCACCGCGCCCGCCTCTGCCAGCTCTGTGGAGCTGCGGCGTGGGTCGATATGTGCGTGGGCATCGAGTGTGATAAGAGCAGGCATGAGGTTTATTATAGCCCTTCGATTGCTTCTTTTTGTAGCAGATCAAGCTTGCCCTTGCCTCTCCCCTCTTGACTTTTCCCCCTGCCCAAACTAAACTTAGCTGTGGGGGTGCAGATAACCCCACAGGTCTAATACCAACTGTATCGAGCCATGGATTACACTCGCCTTAGCGACGAAACCCTCCTCATTCTGATCGCTCGCTCACAAGAAAATGCCCTGAGCGAGCTCTACGATCGCTACAGCCGGCTGGTATACAGTGTGGCCTATAACACCCTTTCGGACCCACTGCGTGCAGAGGAAGTGACTCAGGATGTGTTCGAGCGCGTGTGGGAGAAAGCTCTCACTTACAGCGCCGGGCAGGGGCGGGTGGTTACCTGGCTTGCCAGCATCGCTCGTCACCGTTCGATCGACTTGTACCGACAGTATCGGTCGCACCATGAAGATCAGCTGGTCACCTGGCAGGAAGCCGAGATGATTGACCTGCCGGATGGGCAGAACGTTGAGTGGGAGGTGGACTTGGCTGAGCGCTCACAGCGCATCCGCTGGGCAGTGGCGCAGCTCCCGGCCGATCAGAAACAGGCTCTTGGTATGGCTTTCTTCCAGGGTATGTCTCATCCGGAAATCGCCTCTGCCCTGAACGAACCTCTCGGGACGGTAAAAACTCGCATCCGCCTTGGGATGCAAAAACTGCGAATTCTGCTGCAGGAAGAGAATCAGGGATAGAAATCTGCCCAAGGTTATCTTACGTATTGTTTGGCAGGAGCATTAGACAATGACATCGGTGGAAGAAAATCACGTCCTCGATGAGCTTCCGGCCTTTGTGCTGGGCATTTTGACGGATGAGGAAACAAATCAGGTAGTTGAACATCTGGCGATATGCGATACCTGTCAGGTGGAGTTGACGCGCCTGCAGCAGGTCGCTGATGATCTTCCCCTTGCCCTGCTACAAACCACGCCTCCCTCCAGGGTGAAGCTGAAATTGATGCAGGCAGTGCACTCACCAGAGCCGAAAATTGTTCCCACCAACCAACCATCATTATGGCAAAGGTTGGTAGGTCCGGTCCGAACGCTGGCACCGATGGTCGGGGCTGCTCTTATCGTACTTCTAGCGGTCGTGAACCTCCTGCTTTGGCGCCAGCTCAGTCTCACAAACCATCAGCCAGGCACACCAATGCAGGTGATTGCCCTGGCAAATACGCAATTCTCGCCCAAAGCGGAGGGGACCTTGATCATGAATCAGACGGGAGATTATGGCACCGTTGTGGTGGATATGTTGGCCGCACTTGATTCCGGTCACCAATACCAGGTCTGGCTGCTTAAGGATGGGCAGCGAGTGAGTGGGGGTCTGTTCTCTGTCAACCCGGAAGGCTATGCCTCATTGGAGATCAAAGCATCAAATCCGCTGTCGCAGTACGATTCGGTAGGGATTACAATTGAACCTTTCGGAGGAAGCCCTGGTCCAACCGGTTCCAAAGTATTGGGTGGCACAATACCCCATTGATCCTCACAACTAAATACATCTAATTTTCATCCTAATACGTATGATTTTGTAAATGTTCATATTAGGAGGAACTTTAGATGGACACTCAATGGAATTACAAATTAATCGTAAAGCCGGTGCGACTGATCAGCCTCTTGGCCCTCATGGCGCTCGTGCTGGCGGCGTGTGCCCCGGCTACAATCGCCGCACCGACGCAAGCAGTATCCAATAGCGCCTCGGATACCTTGGATGTCGCCACAAGCTCAACCCTAGGAAAAATCCTGGTGGATGGAAGTGGGAAGACTCTGTATGTCTTCACCAAAGATGGTCCCGACACAGTGAATTGTGACGCTGCCTGCCAGGCGAATTGGCCACCGCTGGTCTCTTCTGGTACACCTAAGTTAGGTTCAGGTGTAAATGCTTCACTAATAGGTACAGCTGCACTTCCCAATGGCGAAAAGATCATCACCTACGACCATATGCCCCTTTATACTTTTGTCAAGGATTCCCAACCTGGCCAGGTATCTGGTGAAAATGTCGGCAGCGTCTGGTTCGTGGTCTCTCAAGATGGCAAGCCGGTCAAACCTTCAGGATCAATCAGTGCCACGCCTACGACTGCACCTGCCACCACGCTTCCCACTATCATGGTAGCCACGGACGCCAAACTGGGGCAGATCCTGGTGGATGAGAATGGAATGACCCTTTATGCTTTCATCAAGGATGGACCTGACCAGAGCAATTGCACGGGGAGCTGTCTGACGAACTGGCCGCCTTTGCTCACCACGGGAACCCCGAAGTTAGGAGCAGGTGTCAATGATGCATTAATCGGTTCGGCGGCGTTGGCGGATGGCACCCGGATGGTTACCTACAACGACCTTCCGTTATACCATTTTGCCAAAGATACCAAGCCCGGTGATACCAATGGGCAGGGTGTTGGTGGGTTGTGGTATGTGGTATCACCAGAAGGAAAGCTCGTCCAGCCACCTAGCACATCCTCGCCGACGCCTACGGCAGCAGCCTCAATATCTGAACCAACGATCATGGTCGCTGCAGATGCTAAGCTGGGTCAAATCTTGGTGGATGGCAAAGGTATGACGCTCTATGCCTACACCAAGGATGGACCTGATCAGAGCAATTGCACTGGGGCTTGCCTGACGTATTGGCCGCCGTTGTTGACTCAGGGCAGCCCAAAGTTCGGTACAGGCATTGACGATTCGAAGATCGGATCTGCAAAGCTGGCGGATGGAACCTTAATCGTCACCTACAACCATATGCCGTTATACTACTTCGCCAAAGACACCAAGCCCGGGGATGTGACCGGACAGGGCGTATCCAGCATCTGGTACGTGGTCTCTCCGGATGGACAGATGATGGGCAAATAGATCGTTTTTAAGTATCAGCCGACATTTACTATACCTCAAACCTCGTTTTTTTCTCCTTAACCTCCCGAGATTAATGTCTCGGGAGGTTTTGTTCCAATGTCATTCGCCTTGGAGAGCAGAAATTTGCGCAGTTTAGGTTAGTAAATTACATCAAACCTCTAGGGTATCGAAGTTATCGACCTATCATCGATAAAAAGGTACGCTGTGCAGGATGGCATCCACAGGCACACCGGGCCATCCTGTTTCCAAGCCATAGACATGTTCAACTGCCAGCTCAACAATACTTTTATCGGGAATTTCAAACGTTTTTGTCGCCACAGGTTCCTCGATGGATGTGCTATCCCCAAAAACCCAGGTGATGTTTATCGGCTGGCAGCTGGTCGAGTTTGCGGTGAAGGTGACCCTATCGTTACAGATAAAATATGTAAATCCTCAGGTAAACGGATTAGTGTTTTAACCCGGCTATTTATAGCTTCCCTTCGTGCAAAAATCAGGCTATGATATGTCTATGGACGACAACACCTACGAGTGTCCCAACTGTGGTGCAACAATCTACCCCGAGATGACCCGCTGCCCCCAGTGCGGTCATAGTATGTATCCTGAGGATGACGAAAGTGTCCAGGTTGAAGCTGTTACCTCTACACCTGCCTGGATTTCCTTCATGGGCACGCTGTTGATCGGTTGGATTATTGCTGCGGGGATTACGCTGATTGTACACTTCGTTATGGACGCCTTCGTCAGCCCCTACGCGCTTGGAAGCTGGGGAAAAATGATCCTGTTTGGGGCTGGACCCTTCGGAGCGGTAGTGGGTGCATTCGTGGGTACAGGGTTGTACAGGAAACGTTCCATCCTGATTGGGGGTGTGGTGGGTGCGCTCACCGTGCCCGTACTGGTGCTGCTGGCTACCCATTGGGTGAAGATTACACTGAGCCTGCTATTCAGTCCTTGGGGCGTTTTGTTGGGATTTCTAACCATCCTGGCCGGTGTGTTAGGCGGCTGGCTTTCCATAAACTTCTCACCCGAAAGTGATTGGCAGGAAAAATGGAGGGTGCACGGTTGGGAAGACTTACTATATCAAGACCTGCTGCGTAAAGTGCGTTTCAACGGATCAGCTGCCGACCGGTTGATCGAATTCGAGCGCAAACAAACACCCCAAGCCAGTCGTCTCGAGTTGATTCAAAACGCCATAGATCGTTGGGAACGTGATAACCGCTGACCAAGCTGGGTCCGCGACCTTGGCTGGCTTTTTATCCATTGCTATTGATTATTCTACTTAGCTCTATAGTAATTCCAGTAGTACTTTTACTTCCGTTCCACGATTATCAGGCTGGATGGCTTGGACAGGTTGATCACCAGCCACACCAGGCACAGGGCTACCAGGACTATGGTAATCATCAGGATGAAGAATGGTCTGATCAAGTCGACATAATATTTAATGTTGACCAGGATAAGCTGGAGGATGCCTGATTGGAAACCGGCAGCGCCTTCGAGGTAGGATAGTCCGTCAATGAGCACCCATCCGATGACTGCCACCAACACAATAATGAGCAGCGGCATGAGGATTTTATTCGCCAGACCGAACTTGCGGGTCGTACGGGAAATGTTCTCTCCCAACCGCGCTTGCAGCATATCCAGGGCTTCATCGCGAGCGGGTATGTCACTGAATGTAAGCTGGTGGGTAGCTATCTTCTCATTCGGTTCGTAATCGATGTCCAGGTTGGTGCGTTTTGGGTTTGCCGTGATGCGCTGGATAGTGTCGAGCTTTATCGTCCCCGCATCATCTCCCAGCAGGTCGCGCAGCATTTTATTCTCGTTGAATAATCCCATGATATGGGGTACGTCACTGGCGGCGGGGTTGGCATAGATAATGGATTTACTGCCCAGAATAACCATACGGTCTGTTTTCGCCTTGGGGTTATCCCATAATAAAAAATCTAGCTCGGTGGATTCGCCATGGGATTCATTCCCGGTTGCAACAGCTCCCGATCTGACCTGTTCATCGTCATTGACAGTACTTTCAGACGATTTAGTTGGTTCTATCCCAGCATGCGAGGCAGGTGATTGACCTCCCTGGGCAACAAGCGCCAGAGCTTCAGTATCTGAGCCCGCAGCTGCAGCGCCGGCAACAGCTCCAGCTTTTAGGGGGTCGTCCAGCATGCTCATGTCTGTATCTGGTAAAGGCTCAGCGGCTTGCTCAGGGTTGCTGATTGCATTGAAGATCTTATCAATGGTTTTATCCGGTTCGGCTGATTCATTCGCCCAATCGAAAGAGGTGGGTGTTTCCGGCATCTGGTTCACCTCTTCACCAGTCAGATCGGGATAAGTCATATCCCCTAAAGCCTGGAATTGTGCTTCGTCACCTGTCCAGGTGAATGGTGGGGTAAATGGCGGGGCTTTTTCTAGTTTGGGCGGGATGACCGGCTTATACCTTTCACCGCGTACGACTGGCCCGAGTGGGGAGGTATCCAGCTTCATCAAGGCGATATTGGCAGCCGAATTTTCAGGGTTGATCAACAATACCCGTTGCAAGCAGGTTCGTTTCAACTTGACATCATCAACGACCTCCGACATCAGCATCCAGGCACCTTCATTGTGTGGGTCCTGGATCAGCGCCTGGGCTAATAGTTGTTTCGCCTGGGTGAGGTCCCCACTCATCCTGGCATCCATAGCTTGTAAAAGTAAATCAGGCATACATTGCTCCTCGAGCTTACTGGTTTATTATAATCTAGGTGCAATTCTTATACCTCAACTGTATCAAAACCGACGACTGTCGCATTTGTGAAGGTCCGTCGGTTATAATAAAACCATTCTTGTTTGGAGAGATGTCATGGCTCAATCTGTCACCCTAAAATATACCCCCAATCAGCAGGATTATGTCCAGGTGCTGCGCTTGATCATGCTCCGTAGCACCGTTAATCAAATCTTAATTGGCTTTCTTGTGCTCGGGTTCGTTTTCATCTTATTCAATATTATTTCCCAAGCCACGCCAATCACTCTTATTACATTGATCTGGCTGTTGTTACCCCCGCTGTTCATCATTTACATCATTTTCTTTCAGCCCACTCGTATGGCAAAACAGTATATGAAAAATGAACAGCTCTCAGCAGAATATACCTGGGAAGTGGGCGATGCTGGAGTGCAGATTTCTAACAGCTTTGGCTCGAATCAATTAGAATGGGATACCCTCTCTAGGTTGTTGCCTACCAAAGACTATTACCTTCTGTACATCAAGAAAAGCAGATACGCGCCTCGCTTTCTTCCTCGCCGGTCATTCACCTCTACAGGGGAAGAAGACACTTTCCTGCAGCTGATGGCAAGCCATCTTTCCAAATAGCCTTATTTCTTAAGGTAGAGTCTGAGCCAAATGGGAAACCAATTTCCATCAGGTATGGATTCCGACCGGGTATTCTATTCGAAGCACTTTATGGACCCGCTCGTGTGGGAACCCATCGTGCACCAGGTTTGTCGCCAACAGAGGCTTGGATGCAATCGGGTGATCCCTGGCGTCCCGGGTACATTCCCGACCTTCCTGGTTGAACTGCAAGCCCGTCTAGACCAGGAACCTTCTCGGATGGTTGTAGTGAAATTCTTCGGACCGCTCTTTGATGGCCCCCGATCGTTCCATATTGAAAGAGAGATGGGAAAATGGCTCTCCCAGCAATCCTTACCGATCTGCTCCCCAGATGTGCTAGCACAGGGTCAGCTTAACCCAACATGGTCGTACCTGATCTTCGAAGGAGTCCAGGGGGTGAGCATCCGCCAAGCCAATCCAGCGCTCTCAGCACACGATTGGGATGGGATTGCGGTGCAAGTCGGTGAGTTTATAAAGTCGCTGCATGGGGCATCTGCAATGAACCTGCCCCGATTTGTAAATCCTGCCGGAACCACAGGTTGGTCTGATTTTACAAATTTCCTCAACCGCCAGCAGGAGAGTTGCCAGTCGAATCACTTGCAGTGGGCCGACTTGCCCCCGCAGCTAATATCGCAAGTGCAGTATTTCCTTCTGCCTACAAATGAACTTCTCGACCTTTCGACGCCGACCCATCTGATCCATGCCGACCTGACCGGGGACCATTTGTTAGGTCGGATGGGAGCAAGCCGACATGTACACCCCACTGATGAACTACCATTGCATTCCACAGGCGCCGAGTGGGAAACCCTCGCCATCATTGACTGGGGCGATACACGTATCGGCAATGTCCTTTATGATCTGGTTGCGCTGCACCTGGATTTGTTTACTGCGGACAGACGGTTATTGAGTATCTGTCTTGAACGCTATGAGTTGCCTGATTTTTATCGACAGAGCTTCACCCACAAAGCCTTATGCATGGCGCTGCTGCACCAATTCCCTTTGCCAGCTTGGGTCTCTGCATCTCACGCGGATGTACAAACCCTGGACGAGCTGGCAGTGAAGCTATTTGCAATCGATGCCGGGTAATCCAGCTCTAGGTGTAATTGCATTCAAGAACATGCTCGTGAGCCGTCTGTAATGTGAAATTGCTTTCTAAATGAGAGCTGAAAACAGAGTGGCCGGCGAGTGTCGGCCACTACTGAGAACATTAATTCTTCTCGGCATATCAAGGTCATTGATCAGGCCTAAACTCTACTAAGGCCTCATTGAGTCCATGATCATATAGTTTCGCATCATGGTCATATCTTCGTGCTCCAGGATGTGACAGTGGTACATATACATACCCGTATAAGGTGAAAATTTCATCGCCACTCTCACTTTTTCACCCGGCCAGACGAGCACGGTATCCTTCCAGCCAGTGTCGAGAAAACCCTGATTGGCAGTATTATATGTCGTGGAATCAGCAGGAGGTGTGCGTTTAACGACCTGGAATTGCACATTATGGATATGCATAGGGTGAGGGATGGTGGAATTGTTGATCCATTCCCAGGCTTCAATATCATCCAGGTGAACCATTTCGTCATCGGCGATCTCAGTCGGATCATAAACCCGATGGTTGATCGTCCACACCATCATCGACATTTCGAGGGTAAACGGTCGTGGTGAATAATAGTTGGGTACATTTCCCGGGCCATATACAATTTCAAGGGATTGGAGCGGTCCTAGCGCGGGGTGATCAGAGGTTTTGCGGCTCACGTTGATGGTCAGTACGTTGAAGGCTGTGCCGTTGGCCGGTCCCATTCCTCCACCTCCGCCGCCACCGCCACCTCCCATCCCATCAATCCCATTACCGCCAGCCGAGCTTTGCGTGTCTGAGCCTCCGACGCTACCCATCCCACAACGCCTGCAGCCTCCGCCCATGCCACCAGGAGTAAATGCAAGGCTCTTCAAGATGACCTGTTGGCGCGCCAGCGAGGAAAAGTTAGCCCACAAGTCAACCCGCTCCCCAGGCATCAACATAACATATGGACGCGTCTGCACCGCGGGTAACAGACCTCCATCGGTTCCGATGACCTTCATCGGCATGTTATTGCTCCAGGCGAGTTTATAAGTACGGGCGTTCGAGCCGTTGAGCAGCCGCAGCCGGTATGCGTGTGGCTCCAGGGAAAATGCTGCGTTCAAAGTGCCATTCACCAGGATCTTTTCTCCCAAGAAGCCCCATAGCTGATTTGGGTTATAAACGAACTGGTTGTTGCTGTCAAATGTGCGGTCCTGGATAATGACCGGCAGATCGAACTGTCCCTGAGCAGCTCCAGGTACGGCTGCCTGCTCATCAGCGTCGGTGACGTAGAATAAGCCCGCCATGCCAAACATCACTTGTTCAGCGGTCCGACCCATTGGGTGCGGATGGAACCAATAGGGTCCAGCCCGGTCAATCACCTGGAAATTGTAGATTTTTGTCTCGCCCGGTCCAATCGCCTGCATGGGCTGACCGTCGCAATCCTCTGGGACGTGCAGTCCGTGCGGGTGTATCACGCTGTCCTCGGCGAGATTATTGTGGAAATAAATACGCACCTTCGTGCCTCTCTGCACGCGAAGTATCGGACCCAGGTAGATACCCGGCAGGTTCTGTACAGTCACTCCTGAGCCACTCAGCAGCTGGCCTTCATAGCTCCAAACGAGGGTGGGTGTGCCAGATAATATCTGCACAGTTTTTTCATCCGCTGTGATGGAAACTTCAGCATCAGGGATAAAATCATCAGTTTGTACGGATAACGATCTGGAAGTAAGGCGATCAAACAGCGATGGGCCACGTGAGAATGGATGAAAAGTGGTTCCAAATAGTGCTGCCGCACCCATTCCGGCACCTTGCAAGAAATTGCGTCTGCTAATTTTCTGTGCAACCATAATCTCCTCCGTTTGGTTTAGTCACACTGAGCCTGTCCCTGGCACAATAGGATGGTTAATCGTGGCATCCTCACATCAGGGCAGTCAAATCGTTGGATGAGCCTCGTCGATTAACTGCATTGTTCAAAAAGTCACATATATATTTTATAAAATGGACCTCAACGAATAATTGGTTTTGCTTGGCATTTATTGGTCTTCCGCCAATATTATTAATTGTGAGTTTTAGAATTATTATTGGTCATTAAATCTCACCCCTCTTGCGCATAAGACCATCCTCGTTTATTATTTCTCTATAATTAATTGGTAATCTAGATCATAACTATATATAGATTGCTATTCTTTAATTGCTAACTGCCAATTGTTAATCACAATTCACTAATCGCTGCCTCCAAAATGAGACGCCCGACCTTACCCAAACGAATGATTACTGGTGCCCCCGCACTTGGGGATAAAGTTGCCTTTACCCGTACCCTCACAGAAGCAGATGTGGCACTATTCATCGGCACAACCTGGGATGTCAATCCGCTGCATACTGACGAAGCGTATTGCAGAGCTTCTCAGTTCGAGCACCGCATTGTACCGGGATTGCTCACCGCCAGCTTGCTCACTCACCTGGGTGGACTGTGGGCCTTCCTGGCGACGGAGATGGATTTCAGGTTCACCGCGCCGGTCTACGTGGGAGATAGCATCACTGCCGAAGCGGAGGTTGCAGAAATAGACGCCCAGACAGGTGCGGTGTGTTTAGTGTGCACCTGCACCAACCAGAACGGTATACAGGTGCTGACTGCCAATGTTAGGGGTTTCCCGGGGAAGTTTGAGTGAAGACAAAGCTTTTCCTGCTTCCCTTGATCGTAATGCTGCTCGCAGCCTGTAGTTCATCCGCCTCTGACCAGGTTCCGTCTGCTGAGCTGCCCGATCCTGCAATCTATGCCCTACGCATCTCAGAGCTGCCTGAAGTGGGCGTAGGTTGGCAGCAGTCGTACAACCAATCCAGCCAGGAACAGGGTTACAAATGGTCCTACCAGGCGTATCAGGCTTACCAGCCGGGCGGTGCTGGAAGCGAGCTGGACACGGCCTTCGCGGTGAACAACGATGTCATCCTTTATGAAGTCGATATGAGCCGAGCAGATCTCCCCCAGCCCCCATCTTCTCTTGGAAATATCCAGGGAGTAACGTGGAAACCAGGCACTCCCTTGCATAGAGTTGGAGAGAAATCGGCAGTATGGAGGACCACCATAGGCGACCTGCTGACCCCTGTCTGGTGGCTGGAGTTTTATCAGGGACATGCCTATGTGCGCATCTCATTGCTCGGCTTTCCCGACCAGATTGCCCCGGCGTACATCTATGGGCTGGCGGATATTGTGGCCGCACGCCTGCCTCGCTCCGTGGAAACCCTGAGATTGGACGTAGCCACAGTAGTCGCCACTCCTGTCCCATCCGAGCCCACCGTTACCCAGCTTGCACCGGCATTAACCACCATCCCTCCCACAATATCCGTGCCCATCCCTCCTTAATATATCCCCGACCTGAGTTATATAGCACCACCTGGCGAAACCGGGAGGGTGTCTTACATCGACGATACTGGCAGCCAGCTATCCGATGGCAGGAAAGGGTCGGAAGACATCCTGTCCGTCCTCAGGCGCGGGGTAGCGTATGAATGGGTGGGCTGGACTGACCTGACCGAGCCCGTCACACTGACCTTTACCTTGCCTGCCGGGACAAAGATCAGCGCGGTGGAGATTGGGTTGAACCACCGTGATGGCTTGGGGGTTTTCGTGCCCAGCGCTGTGACCACCAACGATGTGAAGTTCGAGCCGGATGCAGGGGCAGTTCCTAATAACCAGCGCCTGGACCTGACTTTCAATGGTTCGTTCGACGGTCCAGTGGTGACCGTCGTGCTTAATCACCGCGGACGCGGCTGGATCCTGGTGGACGAGGTGAGCTTCATCGCTGAGAAGTAAGCGCTGGCGGGGGGAACGTTAGCAGGCCTAGAAGGCAGCGATCAAGGTACCGTCGGTATGTGATACCAGATCATGGCATAACAGTGGTCACTGAGATGCAGCCACAAGCCATCATGGAACCTGGGAGCAAAACGATCGTTGAAGTAACAGGTCATGGGAGCACTGTTAGTCACCAACACGTTAAAAATTTGTGGACCAGTTGGAGGACCGGCACCGGTATAGTCATACATGGTGCATGCTCCTGATGTTGCATCTAAGTTAGTAGTGATGATCGCACCTGGTAGATGTCCTTTACCGGTATCGATTAGAACATCCTGTGGGCCTGTATAACAAACTATGTAATCAGTCATTTTAAACCTCGATCAATACACCCGGTCAAATTTGTCTGACGCCAGGCGTGGAGATACGATGCTGTTGGTCAGCTCACGCTGAGCGTCAGCAACCATAGTGCGGAATTGTTCTTCAACATGTTGGACCATCTCGGTCATCTGTGAGACCACGGTCATGTGAGCGGTAGGGTCCTGCATCATGGCTCCCAAGCGCTCTCGATAACCACGACACATCACACTGGTGATCAGGATGCCTTCATATTCATCAGGGATGCTGATCAGATGGTTAGCGTCATCGGCCATGTCGGTATTATGGTTGGCCAGGTACTGAACGTACACATGTGAAGCTGCGTTAGCTCCACCTGACATGTAAAGCACCCAGCCAGCCATGTCGACATAGTTATGATCAATGTCGTAGAACCCACCTTCGTTGTAGAAATTAGGATCAAGTCTGTTCCTACGTGACAGGTAGACTGGTGGCTGCTGTGAGACCGGATACTCGACGGTGATGATCTGACGGAAGCCAGCTGGAAGATCGAACGAATATACCTTGGCTCCTCCGATGGTTTCGTCTTTGAACATCGGTCGTAGGATGGGGAACGAGAGCATGGCTTCGATGCACCAGGGCCAGATCACATTAGTTCGTGACCACATGGACCCTGAGCTGTCACCCAAAGCAACCGAGCAGTCTGTAAGCAACTTCGCAAACGATGTAGTCATGTGATCAGCTCCTTAGGTTGGTTTAGGCACCAGGACTGAACTGGATTGAAGCTGGTAATAATCATTGATGGTCAGGAAGGGCATATCATAAGCGATGATGTAATCGATCAATGCTTGAAAGTCAGCAGTCGCCCACTGATCAGCGCCGGCCGCAGCTGCAAACTTATGTCCGTAAAATACTGCAAGTCTGCCAGTGGTGTAAGCAAGGTCAACGGCTGTCTCAGCTGTAGCAAGAGTAAGTGCGTTGTCAAGACTATCGATACCACCCCAAAAGTAATTTTCTTCGGGTTGTAAAGCTGGGTAAAGAATAGCCTCGCACTTACGGCCGGTGAGAATACCAGCATCGATACAAGCCAATCTGACGGTCTCATTGAACCCAGCATTAGGGTAAGCACAGTGAAGAGAGTCACGTGTGAGACCTAATGCATCCAAGGCTGCAGTACAGGTTTCCAGTCTGGTTGTAGCATCGGCCTGGGATAAAGACGTGAGATTGGTATGGTCGCTAGTGTGATTACCGATGGACCAACCGGCAACATACATCTCCTGCAGCTGGGCAGAAGTCAATCTATCAACGGTATCGATCAGATCTGAGATGACATAACACGTGCCCCGCACATTCCTTGAGTGCATGTAAGCGTAACCCACAGCGTATAAGGAAGAATATATATCATCCAAGACGATCATCGCAGCTGCACGCATGACCGGATTAAGTTTGATCTCATCCATTGAAATCTGAGCTGTGGATCCAGCGGTCGAACAGACACCAATCCTGAGACGGATCATGGTGGCCCAATTGACAGCACCAGTCGCTGCCCACGTTGCAGGATAAATATCCCAAACATTCCAACCTGGTTGGATGGTTGGGTTTACCTTTTCTGCTTTGAAATAGATGCCGGCAATGTTGGTGCTGTCAGAGAGATAAACCCGTAAATAAGTCACATTTAGTGGAGCTGCATTGTGGCAGTAAAAAGAAACTCTTAGACGAGCGGGAGCAGCTCCGCCTGATACCCAACTGATGGTCTTGGTAGCAGTCTCCACGCCGTTATCGGGAGCGGATATCTTGATGCTTTGTGCACCGGTCCTGAATTCACCTGGTGTAGTGTTAGCAGCGACTGAACCTGAACCGGATGCGGTCCATTGTCCTAGTGTCTCAAAGTCTTCGAAGACTGTACCTGGATCGGTGAGAAGATTTTGAGGTAGATTGTAACCAGGTGTGCCTGAACGTGAGCGAAAAATGATAGGGTACATGGTTTATGGTGTCATCCACCTGATGGTTGCGACAACTGCGTCGGTAATAGCATCACACTGAGCAACGGCAATGGTCAATGGTCCACTCAGTGGGATCAGTTCATAAGCGCCGGTATCAGCTGCAGCTGGATCACAGGACTGTTTACGTGGAGCATACCAACCATCGGTAGCGTTATTGCTCACCACCAGGGCGTTGCCGAATATCGCATCACTGATGGTGACGTCAGTGGTGGCAGGTGCAGCTGCGTTATAGTCGAGGTACACGTCCAGCAGGAAGCCCATGATGGGGAGGCTGGTGCCACTGCCAACGGCAGCACCGGCACCACCGGCTGTGGTAATAGCAATCTTTTGATAAGCGATCTCACTCATTTAGTTCTCCGATCTGCCAGCGTTAGCTGGCCAAGAAATCAAGAAAGGACTTTACAAGAAAGGACTTTACAAGAAAGGACTTGCAGGGCAGCATCAATCAGCTGCCCTGCCAAGAGTTTTATTTTTGATGGATGATCTTCCACTTGCCATCGACCAGCATGATACCCGATGGTTTATAGTCACCGATGAAGTGCACGATCCAGTGATCAACACCAGTAACAACCAGGACGTAAGGTCGATCATTCCCCAGCTGCTGCAGTACGTCAACCAGGTCCGCTTTCTTAGCCGGCCTGGCCGGTGGGGGTTGTACCATGGCGACTTTCTTCTTAGCAGCCATGGGTTTATCCCTCCGTGAAGGTGAGCACCAGGGTGAAGTCATGCGTGGCTGATCCGCCGGCACCATCGAAGTCAAGGCTGATGGCGACCACGGTGCCTTTGAGAATATGCGGAAACTCCGTGTTGACGAAGTTGGCCTTAGTAAACTCAGCCGGTGTGTTGCTGTCACCGATGCTGACCCCATCGAGATAACCATCGGTATCAGCGGTGGGACCAATATCAAGTAAGCCATCATTCGCATTGGATCCATTGGCTGACACGTGGATCAGCTGGCAGTCAGCCTGGGCGGTGAAGTACATGGATACGTTGGCAGCCAGTGTGCCAGGGATATGAAATGAAAGTGTGAATTTAGTACCGATCATTTGTTCTTCTCCTTATCCTGCAACAACACGTTTACCGATACCTCGGTAAGTTGCGACACCGACAGCGAACATGTCACGGACCTTGATCGGCAGGGTGTCATTGGTGAAGAGCAGCCCGCTGGATGGGTCAGTCACACTGTACAGCTGGGGAGCTGGGTGTGACGTCCCACCTGGGTTATCACCGTAAGCCATACAGATCACCGGGCTGATGCGTGGGTCTACGATGTAGGCCCAATCGGTAACATCGGTCCAATCCGGTACCAGGATCGGCACTGGACGTGGATCACCCGGGCGATCACTGGCATAGACATTGAGGTCATTATTGGGAGACCCTGGTAGACCACCTGGGCCGGCACCATAACCGAATATATTCAGCGCTGGATCATATAAGTCTACCGGCACAAGGCAATACTTAGGCCAGAGGGCCTGACGCTTGGCGCTATTAATCTCTGCAGCCTTCATGCACTCCAAACGAGCTGCGGTCCACGCTGCATAGCTGAATGCTGTAGTAGCGTAATTGCTATGGGAATTGTCTGCAACAAACAAAGCCTTGCTGTCTTGGGCAAGGGTTGGTCCCAAGCCGGCTGCCTGGGTGAAGATATACGATACAGCAGCGCTCCTCGTGCGGATGGCTGCGATGGTCAGCGCACGTGGAATAGCCTGCAGCTCGTCAATCCTGCTGTTCCTGATCATCTTATCGGTGATACCGACGTACCCGCCGTACTTGGTGAAGGCGCTGGTTTCTTTCGTGTCTGCCAAGGTGAGCTCAGTGTAGGCAGCTCCTTCTGCCACGACTGGCAGGTTGGCCAGGCCTCCGAGCTGCAGCCACTGCATATCTTGTAAGCTGCCATCGGTGGCCTGAACTGCAACGATCATTTCATACCAGCGGTAAGTGATCAGGTTGGCATACAGATCCACTACCACTTTGTTCATGGCATTGACTGCCAGGTCGCTGAGCGTGGTGGTGTTGGCTGCAGCGAAGGCAACATGAGAGGGATTGAACACACCCCTCATATCAACGTCACCTGTGAGAGCACGGTACAGTGCATCGATGCGCCTGAGCTCGGGAGGGGGCAGCTTGGCATCCTTCACGCCAAACAGCCAATCCATATATCCCTGGAACTGCTCACGTGCACCAGGGCCCTCTGATAATTGCTGGCCACGTGGGGGCTGGCCTCCGATGGTGATCACACTGTCTTCGACTGCCCTGGATAATACGGCTACCTGGGCTTCGAGCTTTAAGATACGGTCTTGCTCGGGGGTTGCTTCTGGTTCTGTCATTGCGTCTTGTTCTCCTTTTTTGAAAAGATCTGAATACTCTTCATCGGTGAAGAGTTTGCGTAGGTTAGCCTCTGTCACCTGGAAGAGACCATCTGGGTTGAGTGCTGGCTCGTCAACCACGTCAGCAGCGTACAGTGCGGTGATGCGGGCGACAGGATAATCACCGGTGGCATTGGCCGGTCTGCCCCCACCTGCCGGCAGCTCCTGTCCGTCCTTGGTGGTCCACACTCGATCAAGATCGACGACCACACTGACACCGAGGGCGGTTGGGTCCTCTCTGGCCAGGTTGAGCACGTAGGACCCAATATCACCGGCTGGGCTCTGGTGAGCTGACTTGCCGATAAAGAGGTCCCCGATCAGCTTGTCACCATGCATCCTGAAATTACGGACCCGGCCCAGGTACTTTCCCAGGCCATCGTGAAACCAGTCGGGGTGAGTGAACCTGGACTTAACACCGGTGGCCTTGGAAGATCCCAGCTGCTGCAGCTGAGACAAGGTCACCTGGTCGAACAGCAGTCTATGACCAGCTGCTTCGCCGGTGGTGGCGATGCTCACCCCAAGAATGGCGTCGTCACCGATCGCACCTGAAAACTCAATGGGAGCTGATCTGAATTTTTCTGGCATTTACTGGACCTCCTTATCTGATGGTTTCGTCTGCACGATCTTGGTGTACTTCAGAGTGGCCTTGGTCTGTACAGGGAAACGATTATTGACGAACGAGTAAATCCCGCTGGCGCACAATCCGGCTGCGATGCCGAAGAAGACCAGCTCAATGTACTGTTCGAGAGGTGGGTAAACTTCGTGGAACTTGTAGACAAGTCCGAACAAGACACCCACAGCCATTGAAACAAGCAAGAGCTTGTTACCGCTCAGCCCAAACTTCTTGATAAACTCTACGATACCGAGGATCAATAAAGCCAGGGTGAGAGGGTTTAGGGTAAACGTGCTTAAGTCCATGATCATTCTCCTTGGTCAGAATTAGCCGGTTGCGCAGGTGCGGTCTCTGCACCTGGCTCGTTACCGGCGGGTTTTGTATCTGCGTTGGGCTGCATGCCTGGATACATGACCGGCTCAATGGGGTCGGCCTGGGCTTCGGTGACGATCTTATCCAGCTCTTCATCGTCGAGGGTGACACCGGCAAACTTGAACACCAGGTCAACGGCCTCCCTGTGTAACGTCGGCGACTTGCCGAGTAACGTATTCTGCAGGGCAGCGAAACTCATGGCGACGGTGTTGCTGGCGTTAGCCAGGGCTGCGTTATCTCTGAGCGAAACGTCGGGGCTCTCGACGGTGAAGATCTTATTGTAGTCGGTCTCAGTGATGGCCGGTTCAGTGCCGATCTCTACAGCACGCAGGAAGGCTTGTGACAATATATCCTCCAAGCACCACACGAAATATTGCTGTCTTTTTAACAGTAGCTTTTCTGGTGGGGCTTGCATGGCTTCGGCAGTGGCGACGTTGACGTCACCACCTTCACCCCGCCAATGCGGGGGGAAGCCTGAGCCGGCATCGATCATGTTGCGTACTGCCTTCATGTCATGGCTGGCATCGGCCCCTCTGAGAGAAGGGGTTATAGTTTCCCACTCTTCACTCTCGTCTTTGACGACGATCGATCCGCTCTCCGGTGCGCTACTGTACTGTGTACTCTTGGCTTCGACTTTGTTGGAGGGCACAGTAACAAGATACAAGAACGCACGTGCAGCCCAGTGAAGGCGGACCCGGTCTTCCAGCATCCGGCTGTAGCGCAGCAGCCATGGGATGATCGTAGTCAAGTCACTCTCACCCATGAGCGCACCCATGGGACGATTTACCGAATAGTGCATCATCACGGCATCGGTCATGCCGGCCTCGGGATGATCAGGGGAAAGCCAGCGTCTGGGTTCATACTCGCCTGGCTGCGGAGCTTCCCAATACACCAGCTCAGTCTCCCAATCGTTCTCAGCGGTTTCAATCTTCTGGATCTGGTCTTTGGTGACAAAGCGAATGAAGCTCATGCCATCGAGCATATTTCTAAACAGCAGCACAAACAGGTCACCGGACCTGACCAGCTCTTCACACATCGGCGCCAGGCGCAGGTCCATCCGATTCTTCCTGTGTTGCCAGAAGCGCTTGATAAAATCATCCATCTCACCGATCGGTGAAGTGAAGCTGATCCCCGATCCCACGACGTAATTAACCATGGTCGAGATGATGCGCCAGGCCATGGGGTTCTTACGCCAGGCAGTCAGCGCATCGGTATACAGCTCCTGGATCTCTGACCAGCTGCGGTCATGTCTGCGACCGCTGATGGTCTGCCAGTGATCATCAGTCACCAGGTTAGGACTGACGGTGAAGTTATGGTCAAATTCATTTTGCACAAAGAATAAACGTGATAACCAACCAGGTGTTTTCACTTCACTGCCTCCATGTATCGATAACCTTCAATCTCAACGGCTGACCATCCCCGGGCATGCCTGATCCACACAGCATGCCCGCCTAACTCCTCCACGTCTACGATCTCTCCCTTAGCCAGGTGCCCAAGTTCTTTGCCTGCAGTGCTGGGCAGCTGCCTGATGTGTAGGCCATTGAATAACGATCTCAGCTGGTATGGCCTGGCCGGAGGGGGTGTCACTTCTTTGTAATTGCCAAACCACTGCCGCATCTGGTCGATGCTGCCATTGAACCAGTTGCCATCACAGGCACTCTGGCAACCTGGGAAGTAGTAGCTGTCTTCGCAATATTGCCAGATGATCCACTTGTCCCACCCGATGGGCAAGATGGGACTGTGCTTGATGGTGTAGTGAGCGACAAGCAGTTCATACTCGTGTGCCCAGGTGGGATGAGGTTTCACATTCTCATTCCAGAATGATGCACGTATGTAGATGGCTGGCTTGCGACCGGTGAGTTGTTCCACTTGTTGCAGGAAAGCGAGATATTTCGCTGGCAGGTTGGTGCCTGGCTCCTCGAAGTCAGCGATGTAACGACCATGCACGTCACCTGCTCGTTGCACAAAGAGCTGGGCTTGCTTGATCGGATCGACTGATGGTTCGAAGTAATGATAGGGAGCGAAAGGCAATCCAGCTGCCTGGCAGCCTCGCATGTTGGATAAGTAGGTGTTGTCAAATAACCCTATCCCATCGGTGCATTTGAAGTAAGCAAATGGGACCCACTTACTGGCTACGGTCCAGTCGATGGCGCCCTCCCAATGCGAAACATCCACACCATGGGTCCTCATTGGGTCCTCCTGCAACCAGGATTGCACGATCGCAGCTCGAGCGCCGGCGAAATCCGGATCAAGCTACAGGATGATTTTAAAATAAATGCAAAGTTTATTGTCATAATTAAAAGCTCAATTCTTCGATGATATCCTTCTGTTTGATCACATGACTTTCACCTGTGCCCCAGGTCTCGTCGTCGAGCAGGGCGATCAGGGCTGCACTGAGTACATAGTCATCGTGCACCAGGTCACCGGTGGCCACGTCCCGGGTGCCATCCGGCACCGACCAGCGCATGATCTTACCTGGTCCATCCATGATCACATATTGGCAGTATTCTAGTTGTCGGCTCATCTCTTCGTCGAACGGCGAATAATCTTTATACCGGCCGGTCTCGATCACACTGAGGAAAGACCAGCCTAAGTCAGACTTACTCTTCGAGGTAAACTCAAACGGTAGTACCTTTGTGCCTAATCGATCTACCAGAAAATTGCTCACACCGGCACCAATACCGGTGGCGTCGATGATCACCTTGACCGGCTGCCACAGGTCAGCCAGGCCAATGATCACACTATATATCTGGCTGTGTTTAACTCCCTGCCAGGCAAAGCGCATCACTACCTTGTAGATGGGTTTATAGACGATGTGGTCCACGTTGGGAATCTCCAGCTCGAAGATGGTCAGCACGGTACTGTCACGTTTGGGGTTTTGCAGTTGCTCGAGCTCAGCTGCAGCGCCTTCGTCCTGACCGGCGACATCGATAGTGAAGGCATAGACGTGACCTGTTATGGGGGCGATCTGTTTAGCATGCGCACCGATCATCAGCGCACGCCGGCCGATGGGGAACATGCCTCCTTCGGCGTCGATCTCTTCGCTGAAATACTGCGTGCGCACGAGTGGGTTATTGCGTCCCAGCCTGGCGACCTGTTCTTCGACGAAAGTCTTATAAGCCGGCACCACTTCGCCGACGTCATCAGCGGTCAATACCCACATCCGCCTAATGCCGTCCTTCTGTTCGGCCAAGCGAGCTGCCCTGAGCTCCCGGGCGAGCAGGGTCTTACTGGTCCACGCTGTGCCCCAATATACTCGGGTGGCATTTGTGCTTGCTGCCATGGGGGCGATCTCCTTATCCCACTTGGCGATCTCCACGTCCTGGGCTTCGTCACATTCGAGTAGTAGGCTGGCGGTGGCACCCACGATGGAGGTGGTAGGGGATCCACTGAGGAAGTGGATCATTGTCCCTCCGTATTGGTAGATATAGCCTGAGACTTTCTTCCACCTTCCCCGACTGAACAGGTTGTGCTTGATCACCTTTTCTAGCCGTCTCATGGCATTAAGGCTTTGCGGCTTCCAGGTCGGTGACACCTTAACCATTTCAGCTTGTTCTACGCTGCACATACACATAAGGTAAGTCTCGATCTGCGCCTGGAGCTCATTCTTGCCGGATTGGCGCGGAAAAATCACCACAAACGAGAGCCCCTTGCCCAGGATGGCAGATTCCACAATTGCTTTCGCCACTTCCTCTTGGTAGCTGCGCAGCTTGATCCCACCAGCTTCCGCACAGAAGCGGTTAACATCACGCAAGATCTCCTTGCAGGCCTGGATAAATCCGTTGTCCATGGAAGCTCATGGTCTCAGTAACACGCGCACCAGCCCGAGCAGCGAAAGCAAACCACCACCCAGCGCCAGGCTTACCAGCAGCTTAAACTGGGTGGCGCTCTCAGTTAGCTCGCGCAGGCGTTTTTCGAAGTCAGCTGTTTGGTGTTCCAGTGTATCCAGACGCATTGTGCTTATCTCGGTGCTGTGTTCCTGTTCGGCCCGCGTGGAGGCTAGCTCCGACTTGATCAGGTCCAATGTATGCCCGAGCTGTTCTGCGATGATCCTGTTCTGCGATTCATCCAAGTCAGTCGTCATTTCTATCTACTATTCTCTCCCGTAAGTCATCCAATATTTGGTGAGGGCAGAAGGGGCATTACTTGCATTGCGGTCATTCCCGCTGATTTTCGAAAAAGGAAGGCGAATCCGCGTTCCTGCAGTGTCTTCGTGTTTTCACTGTTTTGCTGGCCCGACTAATCAATTCCTGCCGTAAAATCGTACTATCCCATTCACCGTAAAAGTTCAAGCTGAATTGCTCTGCTCGAGTATATCTCTCGCTCGCAAAGACAAAAATTGGATTAGGAGGGGGCTCATTCCTTGTCCAATCCCCATTCTTGCCTGACCTCACGTATGGCGGTGTCCACTGCCTGGGCGAAATAGCTCAGCGTGGGGCATTCCGCTTTTTCAGGGCAGGTGACGCATCGCTGCGTGGAGCGGCGTAGTTTTCGTACTGCACGCTGCAGGTCGTGCGCTTTTTCCAGCACATCCTTTGCTTCCAGTAGGATTGGACAGGTGGGATTGGGGGTGCCTGGCGTGATCGGGCGTGAGCCCATTTGCATTGGATTAAAAATCTGATTTTTCATTTCTTATTCCTCAATTCTTGGTTGACTTGTTGGATGGCGACTGAAATTTCATCCGCCACCCCTGTGTGAGAAACATTCAAGATCTTCTGCGTTCTTAACAGGTTGGCGAGTCTACCCGATGCTGCTCCCAATGCGTCTAGCACACGTGTCGCCTCTTTTAGGTCAGCGATGCCGTCTGCCAGTTCCATTGTTCGTCGCATCATAACCCTGAGCAGGGTGATCTCGTTTTCCAGGTTTACGAGCTGGTCAACATCAAGCTCGCTGTTTTCAGCGCTGCGATATAGGCGTGAGTAAAAACCATGTTTGAGGGCGTTGAGATTACCTTTGGGGGCGCCGCGGGGTTTGGTCATTAAAGTCGGATGTGTCAACAGGTGGATTCAGCAAAGCGCTAAGATTATTTGGATATGCATGGAATGTTTTTACCTTTGAACGTGATTACGTATTAGAAGGTGAACCCCTGGCACGGGTGTATCGCGATGTTGCAGTGCCTTCGTTCCCTGGCATGGGAGGGCGCCGGATTAATCCAGGCAGCATGCGGAGCTGCCCATTGGCGTTAAATAAATTTGGCACGGGTGAGCGGAGGTTTTACTCCGCATTGCCCGTGCCAGGGGTTCTGTGATTATTATAGCACAAATGTTCTAATCCACAAGAGGTTTAAGAAGATTTAAGATTTCTCATAAATGGTCTGTTAAGCGGCTGATTATTCTTGCTGGAATCCACAAAACATACTTTTTTAAAAGGCTTCCCCAAAATACTTCAGCTGTAGAAAATAATCATGAATTCGACACCATTTGAAAGAAGATAAATATGACATGAATAAGATAATAAATATCCCAAAAAGATTTATAATTAATACTAAGTTTGGATAATCTGATTCATTGAGAGAGGATATGCTCAGTTGATCTTCACTGGAGAAGAATCTTTTAATTCGCAGGAGGAAAATATGGCTGGCTCAGATGAAATGGTGGGTGAAATCCATCAGCTGGCACATTACGAGATCCATCAGGAAGCTATAGAGCGGGTGAAAGCTGCCATACACAAATTTGTAGGTTATGTGCGCTCGAACGAACCCGGCACACTGCGTTATGACGTCTGGCAAGGCCAGGAGCATCCAACCCGCTTCGTGCACATTTTCATTTTCCGCGATCAAAGCGCACACAACCAACACTCCGCATCAGCTAAGGTGAAGAAATTCGTCGATGTGCTTTACCCAGAATGCCTCGCCCCGGTCGAGTTCATCGACTATCAGAAGATAGCCTCAAAAAGCACATTGTAAAAATACAAGGTACAAATTAGGAGAAAAATTATGGCCTTAATAAGGACGATTCCAGAAGATCAAGCCGAAGGTCTACTACAGGAATGGTATCAAGCCGAAGCGAAAGCCAACGGCTATATTCCTAATTACACTAAGGCATTCAGTTTAAACCCGGAAGCCTATGATGCCTGGAAGAAGCTCATCGGGACGGTCCGTTCCAAAATGAGATTGCGCCGTTATGAGCTGGTTACTTTCGCCACCGCGATGGCGCTGCATTGCAACTATTGTATGCTTGCCCACGGAGCAATGCTTCGCAAGAATTTCTTCAGCGCCGACGAGTTGATAGCTATCGTTAAGGACTTCCGCCACGCAGGACTGACCGACGAGGAAGTCGCTCTGATGGCTTTCGCTCAAAAGGTCATCTCGGAGCCCCAGCAGACCAGCAAGGAAGAAATAGATGTTCTGCGGCGGTTCGGGCTTAACGATGAAGACATCCTGAATGTGGTCCTGGTGTGCACCGCCCGCAGCTTTTTCAGCAAGACGCTAGACACATTAGACATCTTGCCGGATGATGCTTATTTGGAATTCGAGCCTGAGCTGTTAAAGCTGCTTACACCAGGTCGCCCATTTTCAAAGGAAATGGTGCAAAAGGTGTAATACAAGAACGTGGTAATATCAGGCTGCTACTATTCAGGATCGCCCTGAGAGGTGGTTACAAGCTGCGGAAGTTAAATCGATCTATCTGCTTGGTTTTTAATCGCCCATAATTTATCAGCAGGAAAGACAGTCACGCACTCCGTATGACTGTTGAGATGTTGCTGGTAAAAATCTGTATGCGCTGATTATCCGTATTATTTTGATGAGCGATTGCGGAAAACTAGCATGTAATTAAGGTTTATGAAAGGCGCTCGTCCATCCCATTGAGAAGGGATAGAAAATCATGAGAATCATCTTGAGTATCTTAGGTATATTGATCATCCTTGTAGGTGCAGTCTGGTTTTTACAGGGAATCAATGTAATTGGCGGCAGTGTTATGACCGGGCAGAGTCAGTGGGCAATCATTGGTGGTATCGTTGTCGTGGTTGGGGCTGGGTTGTTGGCATTTGCTAACCTTAGGAAGACTTCTTCTCCGAATAAACAACCTTGATAGGTCATAATTAGCCATAATCGGGTCGAAGGGGCCAGAAAAAAGAGTTCCAACCCCACCTCACAGGTTTGGTATACCGCTTCATAGGCGCGAAATTGTAACAGTACCTACTGAGAGGTGGTTGCTATGTTTCAGCACATTCTATAAACCATCAAGGAAAGTTTTATTTTCAATCTCTTTCCTGTATCCTAATGTAAATCCCTGCTTGACGACCTCCAGATTGGGGGATACGATATGAAGCATGAGAGCCTTAGTAATTTCTTGGGAATTACCAGGTTGTAAGTCTTTAGGACACACCGCGTGATTGCTTTTCAGCAAATTGTGCTAATCTTGGTCCTGGTTTGGCTCGTACTGGTTGTGGCCTTCTTCCGCCGCTCGAGTCTTGTCTTGTTGGGTGGGTTGATAGGTATTGGTTTATTCACCCTGGGCGGGCTCATCATCGGCGTAGTGACTCCCGAGCAGATCGGTCTGGGAATCCCCAATTCCTGGCTGCTTACCGCAGGTCTTGGTATCTTCTGGTTGGGATTGATGATCGTTTATACTCCTGTGGCCGACAAGCTGGCGTCTCGCTGGTTCACTCAGCCCCCCACGCTTGATGCGTTCGGTGCGCTGCAGCAGTCTAGGGGCAAGCTCTTTGCTGGCATTGCAGCTGCCTGGTTATTAGGTGGTGTGCTCGAGGAGCTGATCGCCAGAGGCATCATCCTCAATTCTCTGGCGTCATGGCTTTCATTTTATCTCAAAGGAACAATCGCGGCAGCCATAGCTGTGTGTGTTGCTGCGCTGGGAGCCGGTCTTATGCACCTCTACCAGGGACCGCGTGCCGCCTTCATCATAACCCAGCTATCAGTCCTATTCGGTGCGTTGTTTGTCATCAGTGGGTACAACTTGTGGGCGATTATGTTCTGCCACGGGCTGTACGACACCGTAGCTTTCATCCGCTACGCCAATAAAAAATCGAAGTACTCCCGTCTACCTGCGGATGAGAGAAGCAGGTCAGCATAAAAATTACCAGAAAATAAAAATTCCCGCCGGGCTTGCGTGGCGGGAAGGTGATTGATTATTTCTCTTCCGTTAATCCTTTTTCATAAATGCGAAATATCCAAACCCTAACGCCAGAAGCAGGTAGATAGCCACATTTAACCAGATCAGGGCATTTCCAGAACCTGCGAATTTGTCGTATAGGGCAACCACAAATCCCAGCAGCATCGTGACGAAAAGTCCGGTCAGCAATCCCTTCCGGGTTTCGGAAGGTTCTGCATTCCTTGTGAGCCAGATCACGAATGCCAGCCCAACTAGACTGGCTCCAAGATAACGGCCTAAAAATTCACCGGTCAGATCTGTGGTGGTTCCATAAGGTTGCAGCGAAGTAGCCGGTGCAATGATGAATCCCAAGCCAAATATCAGCGCAATGATCGCTGCGATCGTCATGAAAATGTTAAGTTTCATCCTATTTCCTCCTTGGCACGAGTAATAATCTACAATTCAAAGGGGACTTGCACGATATTGGGTTTGCAGTGATGATTCAGCAGTGACCCTACGTAAATCCATTACACAGGTTGGTCATCCACTCCTCTCTCCCTGAAGTTCAGCGATAGTTCGTCCAGTAACCCGGAATTCCTGGATGATCGATTGGATTTTCTATATTTCAATTGATCTTCGAAATTTTTAACACCAAGGTATATAAATAGTTGTGCTCTGAAACATTCATTGACACGAGAGCTGCAGTTCTTTTAACTAATCTTGGTTCACATTGGTTAACTCACTTTCTGCCAGGGTATTGTGCGGAAGTAATAAATCTCCGTATAATTAGTGCAGAAAAATCTGGTTTTTATTGATATTGAATAAATGGATTTACCATAAGGGTTTGACTGTGAGGTAATGATGCAAGATTTACGTGTAAATGTGGGTCAAATCAGGCTTCAGGTGCGGGAATACGACCATCCCGGTGATGCGATCATCTTCCTTCATTGACAACTCTATCCATCTGTCTTATAATATCAATTAATAAACCGACCGTCGGTTTATTAAAGAGTAGAAAGATGGCACGAATTGTCAACAAAGAGGAATATGAGATCAGGCGTAATGAGATCCTGGACGCAGCCCAGCGATTGGTCTATACCAGGGGCTACGAAGGGATGTCGATCCAGGATATCCTGGCAGAGCTGAAGATATCCAAGGGCGCTTTCTACCATTACTTTGACTCAAAGCAGGCCTTGTTGGAAGCTTTAATCGAGCGCATGTCGCAGCAGGGCGTACAAATCCTGATCCCCATTGTCCAGAATGAGCACCTCGCCGCGGTAGAAAAACTGCGCCGTGTTTTTGACGTCGCCTCACGCTGGAAAACCGACCGTAAGGAATACCTGTTGCGCCTGGTGAAAGTCTGGTATGCTGACGAGAATGCTGTCCTGCGCATGAAGACGCAATCGGCGGTGATCCCGCTTGTCGAGCCCCTGATTACTAGCATCATTTGCCAGGGCGTTGATGAGAGGGTGTTTCACACAGCGTTTCCCGCCCAGGCCAGTGGGATTATTTTTTCCCTGCTGCAAAGCTTTGGGGACACCCTGGTCCCGCTGATGTTCCAACCAGAGCCGGAACCTGGGTCTCTTCAGAGCTTAGAAATGCTGACCACCTCCTACCAGGATGCCGTTGAACGCATTCTCGGGGCTGATCCCGGCTCGTTGCCACTGTTCGATACGGCCATTCTTCGGGAGTGGTTTCCACTCTCTACTAATTCAAAGGAGTAACTCTATGAGCGTCATCGAAGTAAGTAATCTAACCAAGTATTACGGAAAAGCACGTGGTATCGTGGATGTTTCTTTCAATGTTGCAGAAGGTGAAATTTTCGGATTTATTGGGCCAAACGGTGCCGGTAAGTCCACCACCATCCGCCTGCTCCTGTCGTTGATCCGACCCACCAGTGGTACCGCCAGGGTTTTCGGAATGGACGTGGTCACCCAAGGACCAGAAATCCGCCGGGATATCGGCTACCTGCCCTCAGAAGTCTATTACTATGAGGGGATGAAAGTCATTGACCTGTTAAAGTATTCCGCCAGCTTCTACAACTGCGATTGCACGGAGCGTCTACACATGCTATCTGAAACCATGGAGCTGGAGATGAACCGCCGCATCAGCGATCTTTCCTATGGCAATAAGAAGAAAGTGGGCATCGTCCAGGGCTTGCTACACAGCCCCAAACTGCTCTTCCTGGATGAGCCGACCGCCGGTCTCGATCCGCTCATGCAGCGCAAGTTCTTCGACCTGATCCGCGAAGAGAACGCCCGTGGGGTCACGGTTTTCTTTTCTTCCCATATTTTAGGCGAGGTGCAGCGTCTATGCAACCGGGTTGGCATCATCCGCGAGGGAAAAATCGCTGAGATCTCAGACATCCGATCCCTCCAGCAAAACAATTACAAAAAAGTGCGCGTGATGGCAGAGGAACTAAACCCGGCCTCCTTCAACCTTCCAGGGGTGACCAACCTGCAAACCGAAAATGGGATAGTCAACTTCTTCTTCAAGGGTGATATCAATTCGGTGCTGCAAAAGATCAGCGGTGTACAGGTTACCGATTTAACCATCGAGGAGCCGACGCTGGAAGAAATCTTCATGCACTACTATGAATAGGCACACACCATGAGCGCAACAATATATATACACGAATTCCGCTCCCGAATTAAATCGGTTGTCTCCTGGTCGATCGCCTTGATAGCGATCATCCTCATTTTCCTTTCAATTTACCCCGGGTTTGCAAACCAGGCAACTTTGCTGAACGAAACCATGTCTAAATTCCCCCCGGCGCTTCTGGCTGCGTTTGGCTTGAACCAGGTGGATTTGTCCACAATTTTAGGGTTCTATAGCTTTATCTTCCTTTTCACTCAGCTCTGCATCGCTATTCAGGCGGGCAATTACGGCTTTGGGCTTGTCTCAATAGAAGAAACTGAGCTTACCGCCGATTTCCTGGTTAGTAAACCGGTGAGCCGGTCACAGATCCTGATCAGTAAGTTGTTGGCTGCCTTCACCAGCCTGCTCATCACCGACCTGGTCGTGTGGGTAAGTACCATCATCGGCCTCATGCTCTTCCGTGGCGGTCGCCAGTATGACACGACCACGGTGGTTTTACTATTACTCAGCCTGGTGATCTTCCAGCTGTTTTTCCTCAGCCTCGGCCTGGTGATCTCTTTGCTGGTCAAACGTGTGCGTAGTGTGACTCCCTACGCCCTCGGGTTAGGTTTTGGTATGTATGTACTGGCTGCTTTCAGTGGGTTGGAGGGTGTTTCAGTGTTGGAGCTCATCACAGCCTTTAAACATTTCGATCCCAACTATATCATCCAGCATGTCGCCTATGATACCCCGCTTGTCTTGCTTGATCTGGCGGTCATTATAGTTTCGTTGGCAGTGAGTTATTGGTTGTATCTCCGCCGCGATATACCGGCGGTGTCATAAGGAGGTACTCTATGAACATATTTCGTCGTGAATTGAAAGCGAATTTAAAATCCCTGATCATTTGGTGCGTGATCATGGCGCTGCTGATCCTGGGCGGCATATCCAAATTCTCCGCCTATTTCAACAACCCCGAATTGCTGAAAATCCTGGATTCGTTGCCTGCTGCTCTGATTGACGTCATGAGCATGCGCGCATTCAATCTGACCACGATCAGCGGGTTCTATGGCATTATGTTCGTCTATTTTGCCTTGCTTGGTGCCATCGCTGCCGCTATGTGGGGCAGTGATGCTATTTCTAAGGAGGAGCGTGATAAAACGGTCGAATTTTCCCTTGTCCTCCCGGTCACGCGCTCCAAAGTCATCACCGCCAAGGCACTGGCTGCCTTGGTCAATTGCATCGTGTTCGTGTTAGTGACTGCGCTGGTGTCCGTTGGTGTCTCCCGGAGCTATAAGCCTGACCAGGCATTCTATAACTTTCTTACCCTCGAAATGATCGCTATGTTCGTGATTGAGCTAGTGTTCCTCGCCATTGGCCTGCTGCTGGGAGCTGCCATGAAGCAGTATAAGCGTTCCAGCTCGATTGCCATTGCCATTATCCTGGTGGCTTACTTCCTTTCCATCCTCTCCGGGCTGCAGAAGAATTTGGATTTTCTCAAGTACTTCACTCCGTTCAAGTATTTTGATGCCGGTGAACTCTTCCGCAACGGGATTAGTGGACCGTACCTGCTGATCTCAGCCGCCATCATTGTCTTGTGTGTAATAGGAGCATATCTAACATATAACCGCCGCGACCTGTATATTTAATTCGTGTAGTCGATCTCCGTGTAGAATAATACTCCCCTCTTCGATTCTCGCTAGTTGAGACATTGGGTGGGGAGTATGTATTTAAGACTGTGAACTTCATCGAATCAAGATTATATAAGGGTATAATCATTAAACTCGGAGATGATATTTTTGGGGAAAGGATTATGGAATGCTTACTTTATACGAAGAACTCCAGCTGCTCGCAATTCATGAAGACAAAGGGATTATCGTCCATTCAGCAGTCGAACCATTAAAACCAGGGCTTGCCGGTGCGATGCTTGCAGAACTTGCCTTTGCCAATAAAATTTGTACAGCCCCAAACCACCGCCTTAAGCTGGAGGATAGCACACCGACCAATGACCCCATCCTGGATGATCTCATCACAACTTTGAAAGAGTCAGAAAAAGACCGCAAATTCGGCTACTGGATCAATAGCCTCAACTCCAAGCCGGAGAAACTTCAGAAAGTGATCACTGCCAGCTTGATCCAGAAGGAGATCATGGTCCAGGAAGACGACCGCTTGGTTTGGGTCATCCCCTCCCCATTACATCCAGAAGTAAAAGCTTCCACCAAATACTCGGTCATAAAACTTCTGCGCAGCATTGTCCTCGCCCAGGAGGATGCTCACCCGCGTGAGATCGCTTTCCTCAGCCTGGTGTGCGCCTGTGGGCTGCTGGACTTGATATTCTTGCGCGATGAGCGTAAGGCTGCCAACCTGAGGATCAATGAACTGGTGGTCTTCCACGCTATGCAGAATCCCACCTTGGAGACTATCCAGGAAATAAGCTCTGCTATTGCCTCGGTGGTCGAAGAAGATTAGTTGCCCGTCGACGGAGCAATCATCATCCTATGACCTCACAGGTTTCAAAACCCGGTGAGGTTTTTATTTTTCGATCAGGATTGTTCTTTTTAGTTCACTTAACGTATAATTTAGCGGCGGTCTGCGATTGGACTGTCGACGCGATTCTCCTTACTTTCCGGGTGAAATTCATCTAATCACGGCCGTACGAATTCCGAAAATTAGTAGTATCATCGAATTAACTTTAGAGTGGAGGAAAAAATGATCCCTTTTTATGAATCGCTCGCCGACAGGTTCCACGAGCTGCATGCTGCAATCCTCAATGCTTTAGATACCCTTCCTGCTGAGGCATTGGATTGGAAACCGGGTAGCGAAATGAACTCTATAAGTGTTATCATCGTTCATCTCACAGGTGCTGAACGTTTTTTAATCAGTGATGTGATCATGCAGGATCCATCCAACCGCAATCGCGAGGCTGAATTTCTGGTGAAGGGGATGAGCAAGGAGGATGTGGTTCGTCGGCTGAACGAGACTGAAGTCTACCTCATGACTGCCTTTGAAGGGTTGCGCCTGCCAGACCTTGAGGCGTCGCGTCTGCACCCACGTCATGGCACCCAAGTCTCAGTTTCATGGGCTTTGTTGCATGCCTTGGAACACACCGCCACCCACGTTGGGCACATCCAGCTCACCGTCCAATTGTGGCAGAAAAGATCTGAAGGATAGGTGAAATTGAGTCAGTTTATATAAAATCTGCATGATATGTGCGAATTTAGTCATCATTGCGGTTATCTCCAATGGTTTTCAGTGTAAAAGCGAACTATGCGATGAAGAAATCTTATACAGACAATTCAAACCTATTAACCAATCGGATAGATTATTTGTTGGATCCGTCTGGTTTGTTCTGATCCGGGATTGATCAATATTTACGAAGCTCAACAGCAATGGGGTTTATACCCACAGCCTAATAATTAACTCTATTCACCAATGAGCCAGAATCCCCACTCCTCTCCCTCTTTCTCCTCCCGTCTCTACGCAGGCGAGCAGGATCTAAAAGACATGCTTGACCTGCTGATGCAAGCGCGCTCACGTACCAACGACTGGCACTACTCCCACGTAGGCGAGCTGCTGTGGAATTTCTTCATGGTCCTATGCCATCTGGATCCCCACGAGCATATCCGCCTCTGGCACGATGCAGATGGACACCTGGTCGCCTATGCCATGCTGGGTGAAGATCCAACCTTTGATTGTCAGGTGCTACCGAAGTATGAATGGACCGGCATTGAGGCTGCGGCATTTGACTGGGCGATGGTATTCCTTTCCCAGCTTCACCCGCATGATGCTGATCGGTGGGGAGGTGAGTTGGTCTCCGGTACCCGCCAGGATGACAAGCAACGCATCCAGTTCCTGGAAGCGCACGGTTTTACCTATCGTGGTACGTTTTCAGAAGTAAACATGCTACGTTCATTGAGTGAGCCCATACCCGATCTACCTATCCCAGAAGGTTACCAGGTACGGGAGCTTGCATTAAGTGAAATCCCCGACCGGGCAGCATTAGAGCGTGATGTATGGCTACCATGGACTGTGGGCAACGTTAGTGCCGACGATTACCCTCTCTTGATGAGCCTGCCCGGCTATCAACGTGATCTGGATGTGGTCACAATCACACCCGAGGGCGTCATCGCCTCCAATGTAAACGGCTGGATCGATCCAGTGAACCGCATAGGTGATTTTGGTCCGGTCGGTGCTCGACAGGCGTATCGCCGGAAGGGGTTAACCCGCCTGGCTCTGCTCGAGGGCATGCGGCGGATGAAAGCATACGGCATGGATAGGGTCTGCGTCTCCACCGGCGAAACGAATACACCCGCCTTGAATCTCTATACTTCCATCGGCTTCAAGGTAATGAACCGGTACCTCGATTACGTGAAAACGGAATAACAATTATTTAGTCAGGGATGAATTGGAAGGTCTTATCTGCTAACCCGCACCGTGTGATTTCTCCGGAATCCATTATTGGATCCGTTTACTAAGCAAGAAAATAAATCCTCATAATTAGCAGTTGGTTGGGGCTATCCGGATGGTTATCATACCGGATTGAGCGAGGTGATTTTACTCGCGAAACCCAACATTGTTTTATCTGCTCAACGCTAGCAGTGTCCTGATGATTTCAATGCCAGCAGCGTTGAGATGATTTCAGTGCGATTTCATTGCCCACAGTTCAAGGTTGATAGCTGATCGCGATCCCATTGACGTCCCTCAAGATTGATGTATAGTATGATGAAACACACGCCTGATTCAAACAAGTTGAGGATAGTTCATGGATGCTTATTCAATGACCTATGAGGTCCGCTGGACCGACATCGACGCCAACAAGCATGTGCGATATTCCGCTTACATCGACGCTGCAGCTGAACAACGATATCGCTTCTTCACCGAGCACGACCTTCCACCTGCAGCTTTCGATAAATTGGACATGGGTCCGGTTTACACCACCCTGACGGCAAATTTTTTTAGGGAGGCGCGCCTGGGTGAAACTCTCACCATCAAATACCTGCTCACCGGCCTTTCTCCATCAGGAGTTCGCTGGAAAGTACGGCATGACTTTCTAAAAGCCAACGGAAAGAAAGCAGTCTCAATCTCGCTCGAAGGCACCATCCTTAACCTCACTACCCGTCAGCCTACTGCCCCCACCCCCGAGATCATGGCGGTGTTTCAGCTGGTGCCGCGCAGCCCTGTCTTTGAAGTCTTATCTGAGAGCCGATGGTTCAAGAACCCGGCTTCCAGTGATTGATCAGGAGTGACTTGTGTCTCCTTCAGATAAATTTCGGATTGTACTTTCTTACCTAATCACCTATCACCCAATTACCTAATCGCTTAATTACCTGATACCCGTATCAGACCAGGCAGCCTCGAGAAGGAAAGATTAATAAATTTAAAATTGGCATCTACCTGATTTCAGGAGCATTTTATGACCGCAAATCAAAAATCCAGACCTCTCGCTCAGGACGCTTACAATGAAATTGCTGAAGTTTATGCCGCGATGGTGGATACCAAGCCACACAACGCCTATTACGAGCGACCCGCCACGTTATCCCTTCTTCCTGTTGTCAACGGAAAACGCGTCCTGGATGCTGGCTGTGGTCCTGGCGTATATTCCGAGTGGCTATATGCCCATGGCGCCGATGTGGTGGCGTTTGACGCCAACGAGAAGATGATCTCTTTAGCGAAGCAGCGTTTGGGGGAGAAGGTTCAGGTGTTGCTGGCAAACCTCGAAACCCCGTTGGATTTTCTGGCTGATGAAGCGTTTGATGTGGTGGTTTGTCCGTTGGTGATGGATTATGTTAAGGATTGGGAGCCTGTCTTATTGGAATTCCATCGGGTCTTAAAAGCAGCAGGATGTTTAGTATTCTCGATGGAGCATCCCTACATGAAGTATGCTACGCACCACCTTATTAGCAACTACTTCAAGGTGGAGCGGGTGGAATATATTTGGAGAGGATTTGGCAAACCCATCAGTGTGCCTTCCTACCGCCGTCCGCTGAGTGCGGTGATCAATCCGTTGCTTAAAGCAGGATTCATCCTGGAGCAAATCCTGGAGCCCCTCCCAACGGAAGAATTCTATGAGAAAGACCCCGAGGATTATGAGGAATTGATGCGCAGCCCCGGTTTTATGTGCGTCCGTGCAATGAAAGCTTAACTACGATGATCGAGATCCGTAGTGTCCCTCCCATTCCTGGATTGAATTTTCGCCCATATAATGGTCAGAACGATAATGCTGAGCTCGCCGCCGTCTTAACTGCCAGCGAAGCTTCTGACCACATGGACCGCCACGTAAACGCCGATGATATTGGGAGAGCCTTCCAAAATCTGAGCAACTGTAACCCACATGAAGACCTGCTCATTGCAGATGTCGAAGGTAAAATGGTGGGCTATTCCCGCGGCTGGTGGGAGGACGGGCCATCTCCTCAGCGCTGGTACATCCTTACTGGCTTTCTCGTCCCCGAGTGGCGCCGAAAGGGGATTGGGCGGGCTTTACTGTACGGTATGGAACAGCACCTCCGGGAGATAGCCAGCACCCATCCACCGGAGCTTGAAAAGAATTTCCAGGTTAATGTCACCCAATTTCAGGTAGGCACTGCAGCGCTATTGGTGCATTCAGGCTATCAGCCCGTGCGGTATTACGACCTCATGGTCCGACCTACACTGGAAGATATTCCTCAAATTCCACTGCCTGAAGGGCTAGAAATCCGCCCTGTGTTACCCGAGCATTACCATCCGATCTGGCAACTGGTCGTTGAGACCAGTCAGGAAGAATGGGGACATCACCCGCGCACAGAGGTCGATTATCAAGCGTGGCTTGAAAGCCTAGAGTTCCAGCCCGATCTCTGGCAGGTGGCATGGGGTGTCACCGCGAACCAGGTAGTTGGTGAGGTTTTAACGTTTATTCATCATGTAGAGAATAATCAGTTCAACCGCCAGCGTGGCTATACCGAAAATATCGGTGTCACCAGGTCCTGGCGACGGCGTGGGGTAGCCGGCGCGTTGATTAGCCGCAGCCTCATGGCTCAAAAAGCTGTTGGCATGACTGAATCGGCCCTGGTTGTGGACACGGATAATCTAAGTGGTGCAAGTCACATATATGAAAGCTGTGGTTTTCAGGTTGTCAAACGCGATACCCTGTATCGTAAACCATTGAACGCCTAGTTATTTGCCTGATCTGATCCCCCTAAATATTGGACCTCCGGAGCGACGTCATGCCTATCCCCCAATCGAATGACGAAACGATCTCTATGCTAATCCATTGGGCCTCTGCCAGGGATGCGGTTCGTGCTGTTATGCTAACCAGCATGCGCGCCATCCCTGACGCGAAGGTGGACGCCTTGTCCGACTATGATGTCATCCTGATTGTTGATAGTTGAATGCTGTCATCGGGGAGGCGGGAGGGGGGATTCCTGGTCTATTCCGGGATGAAATCTATCATTTACCCTCACCACTTGAAAAATCAGCGCGATAATTAGTTGTCTCTCTCACAAAATATTTTCTTGTAGCAGGTGCCTGGAGCATCCCATGGAATTCACCGATCAACTCAAAGGTAAAGTCGCCTTGGTCGCAGGTGCCACCCGTGGAGCCGGGCGCGGCATCGCCTGCATGCTCGGTGAAGCTGGAGCTACAGTCTACTGTACCGGTCGCAGCTTGCGAAGTAAACCTTCTGATAAGCACCGCCCTGAGACTATCGAAGATACCGCCGAGATGGTCACCGCTCGTGGCGGCAAGGGGATTTACGTCCAGGTCGACCATACTGATTCCACACAGGTGCAGGCGCTTTTCGATACTGTGAATCGGGAGCAGGATAGCTGCCTCGATATCCTGGTCAACGACCTAACCGGCGACTCAAACATGGAATTCAAGCCCTTCCTCGACCATTCGCTGGAGAAAGGGCTCAAGGTGATCGAGAACGGCTCGCTATCGCACCTCATCACCAGTTTCTATGGCCTTCCTTTGATGGTCAATAGTGGAGGCGGTTTGCTCGTCGAGGTAACCGATGGCATCGATAAAGATATCAACGACTTCAACTTCTATTATGACCTGGAGAAAGCCACCAACATCCGGATAGCACGGTCATTGGCGCTCCAGCTGCAAAAGCACAAGATTGCCGTCGTATCATTAACCCCTGGTTACCTGCGTTCCGAGGAGATGTTGGACCATTTCGGTGTCACCGAGCTCAATTGGCGTGATGCCATCTTGAAGGATAAAAACTTCGCCTATTCTGAAACGCCATACTATGTAGGCAAAGCCGTGGTTGCCCTCGCTTGCGACAAAAAGGTGATGTTGAAAAGTGGCAAGGTGCTCGAGTCGGGCAGACTTGCCCGTGAATATGGATTTACCGATATCGATGGCAGCCAACCTATCTGGTGCTTCTAACTGTCATTAACTTTCCATGAAACCTTCTCTCATCCTCACCCTCGAGATTATCGGCCTCCTGGTCGGATTTGTCATCCTCGCCTCTGGCTTTCCATTGCCCGTCCTGCCCCTCCTCTTGGTCGGCTGGGCTTCCCTACGTCTGCGTCATATGAGCTGGCGCGACGTCGGCCTCAGGCGTCCTGATAAATGGCTGCCGACCATCGGTCTATCTCTACTGATCGGCATTGGTTACCAAGTTCTGGATACCGTAGTGATCTCTCCGGTTCTTCAGTCTCTGACTGGTAAATCGGTCGACCTCTCCCAATTCAGCTTCGTCAAGGGTAGCCTGCCCGCTTTGCTGCTATTTCTCATCCTCACCTGGACGGAGGCTGCCTTCATCGAGGAGCTGTTCTTTCACGGCTACTTTTTCAACCGTCTCACCGACTTTACTGGCAACGATCGCACCGGAGTTATCATTGCTCTGTTCGTTGGCTCGCTCATCTTCGGTGCTGCCCACATCTACCAGGGTATTACTGGTGTGCTGGATACCTTCCTGGCAGGATTGATGCTTGGTTTATTATATATTTTCGCACGGCGCAATCTGTGGCTACCTATCCTCACTCACGGCATCCTCGACACAATCGGTTTCATCATTCTCTTTGTGGGCTTATTCGGGTCATAGTTGGTTCAAATTCCGGAATCGTCATTCCGTCACGCGATATGTTACCCATCATTTGATTCCTCTTGTCTTCACGAGGTCCCATGCGCAGTGAAAGCGAAATGCTTGACTTGATCCTAAGTATCGCCCACAGTGATGAGCGAGTGCGCGCCGTCATCATGAACGGCTCACGCGTCAATCCCAACGCTCCCAAGGATTTCTTCCAGGATTATGATATCGTATACCTTGTTACTGAAATGGAGTCTTTCTCAGCAGATCCTTCCTGGATCAATGTCTTCGGTGAGCTGATGATTCTCCAGCTGCCCGACGAAATGTTTGACCCTCATCCATGGGGGACGGATCACTATGCCTACCTGATGCAGTTCGCTGACGGGAACCGCATCGACCTGTCGCTATATCTGGCGAGTAAGATCGACTTGTTGGAGCAAGATAGCCTCACCCTAACCCTTCTGGATAAGGATGGCATCCTACCGCAATACCCTCATCCCAACGATTCGGGTTATCTGCCCACGCCGCCCACTGCTAAAGCCTTTTTCGACTGCACCAACGAGTTCTGGTGGCTTTCTCCATACGTCGCCAAGGGTTTATGGCGCCGTGAGCTTACATACTCCAAAGAGATGCTCGAGCTTTATGTTCGTGAGCAGCTGATGAAGATGCTGAATTGGTATATCGGTATGCAAACAGAATTTAAAGTGTCCCCTGGCAAGCTGGGAAAATACCTCGAGAAGTACCTCGAGCCCGATCTATGGCAGATGCTTCTCCATACCTACTCAGATTCTGATTACGACCACATCTGGGATGCCTTGCTCACCATGGGTGATCTATTCCGCCGGACTGGCACCCGGGTTGCCGAGCATTTCGGCTTCACCTATCCGTACGGCGATGATGAGCGCGTGACCGCACATCTACGTCACGTTCGCGGCCTCCCTCGGGACAACAAAGAGATGTACTGATTAGGATGTCATTGCACCTGTCCCCGCTGATCTTCGGGGGAGGCGTTTTCTATACGACGAAGAAATCTTCCCACAGCCACTATCAGATTTGACTAGAGAATAAATATCTATCGCTACTAAAATCGGTTAATCGATGCCTTCGAAAAAATATTACATCTACATCATGACCAATCAAGATCGTACAGTATTGTATACTGGTGTTACCAATGATTTGCAACGCCGGGTGAATGAACATAGGACTGGCAAGGGTGGGGTATTCTCTAAGAAATATAAACTGCATATGTTGGTTTATTATGAAGAAGGTGAAAGTATATTAGCAGCTATTTCGCGAGAAAAAATAATAAAGGGAGGCTCTAGGCAGAAAAAGATTGATCTGATAAACAGCATGAATCCCAAATGGGAGGATCTGTATGATAAATATTTTGGTAAATCATCATTTTGATCATATATAATACTTAACAAATGTCACAGGAAGATTGCCTCGTCGCAAAGATCGCTCTTCGCAATGACGTAAAAAATCTTGTCATTGCGAAGCGTTTTTTGCTGAAGCAATCTTCTTCAAACTTTCAAACTCAATCATAGATCTGGAAATCTACTTTTGATTAATTTCCTACACCTATTATCTAGTAATTTATTAGGTAGAAACTGAAAATTGTGGCTATATACTCGTTTCTCATGTTGGATTTAATGCGGTATTCTCTCCATTATGGCCAACAAATTTCTACACTTTCGTCGGATAATCCCTGTGTGAGCCATCACACAACGGCTTCATCTGTGAGTGCCCACAGTTGCACAGCGTCACCCTGTTGCGGATCTCAAATGGTTGTCCATCTGACCGCAGGATCGGGATTCCCCCAGTCACCCACAGCGGACCTTGGATCGCACCATCCGAGGTTACCTCGGTAATCACCGCGATTTGTTGCGGCAGGTCAGCTTCGATATCAGACTCACCTTCCTGGAGCGTATAAGTCAGCGCACCGGATGGGCAATGCTCTACCATCGCCATTGCCAGTGCTCGAACTTGGGAATCGTCAGTATGGGTTGCCATCTCCGAAATGCTGGTTATGCGGTTGCAGCAAAATCCTGCGTTTGTGCACAGGCTCGCATCGATCCGGATTACGATATTTTTACTTCCTGGGTATGTCTCTCGGCGTTCATCACTACTATTTGTTGGCGCCGTCTCAGTGCCATCGAAATTGATCTCATTATGTGTACGATCGCAAAACGGCATGTTGCTGGAGTGACCACAGCGGCATAGGTAATAAGGTTCTTCAGTTGGTATCTCCCCCTCTTTTTTCCAGGTCAGAGGCTCGCCATATTCCGAAACCACTTGAGTCTTCTGCACCAATGGGATTTCACCGCTCACGATATAGGGTCCATTGCAACGAATATCAACCTTTTTGCTGCTCTCTGAATGATTTAAGGGGGTCATGCAAGCGCTCCTTGCGAATGATTTCATTATTATAACCACGTATACCCCTTCTTTACATGTAATTAAAAAGTATTAATAGAGGTGAATAACGAAGCTATGGAATTCTTTTCGACTCATTTCCTCATTCCACGAAGTTCTGTCTTACGTCAAGGTATAGCTGCCCTCACTCTATTTGAGGTTCTCTCTTCTCCTCAATCGGGATTACTATGCTGAAGGTGCTGCCTGCCCGCAGCTGGCTGCTCACAGTAAGCGTTCCCCCGTGGGCTTCCACAATTTGCTTGGCCGTGTATAGCCCCAAACCCATTCCAAATTCGTTTTGGTTCAGTGGATGGTCTACCTGGTAATACTTCTCAAATATTCTTTCGCTATCTTCCAACGTAATCCCGCTGCCTTCATCAATAACATTGATGAGGATCTTGCCATTCATTGCCTTTCCCGTTACCAATACCGTGCCGTCCTTTTCAGAGAAGTTGATCGCATTTTGCACCAATTTAACCAGCACTCGCCGCATACGTCTTGCATCAGCGGTAGCGATTAGAGGTCTTTCCATCGGCGCAGCCAGCAGCAACACCCTTCTGGCAGTCGCCTGTTCCCTGAACACAGCCAACACTTCGCTGATCATCTTCCCAAGGTCTACCTGCTCCCAATTCAGTGTCAAACGTTCGCTCTCCAAAAGGGAAAAATCGAGCAGCTCATCTACCATATCCAGCAGGATGCCGGTATCTCTGGAGCCCCGCTTCACCAACGCTTCCTGTCCATTACCACTGCTCAGCTTTCCGCTGCGCAACTGTTCCAAACAATCCATCATGCTGAGGATCGGGGCGCGCAGCTCAGCTGCCACGCTGGACAGGAATTCCTTCTCCAGCATCACCACCTGCTTCTCCGCGTCAATGACTTTTTTGCGTTCTGTAATATCTCTCGTGATGCAGATAAACCCGACCGGTGTCCCGGAAGTGTTGTTCTGCACAGCAGTGCTGATTTCCGCCGGGAATGGGCTGCCGTCCCTCTTCAGCAGGGTATACTCACCATTCGTTACCTTGCCTTCATTAAGTGTCCTGCGGATGTTCGTTGCCGCCGGTTGTCGATCAGCTGGCGCAATTAATTTAAAGAAGTTGACCCCAACCATCGCTTCTGGGCTGGCATAACTATGTAGGCGGGCTGCTTGCTCATTGCAGAGTAGCAGCTTGCCCTCCAGGTCGGCCAGGGTTATGCCATTGGGAGAAGTCTCCACCAATGTCCGGTAACGTGCTTCGCTTGCCCGCAGCACTGCCTCCACCTGCTTACGCTCGATGGCATACCGTATCACCCGCATCACCAATGGACCGCTAATATCTCCTTTTACCAGGTAATCCTGTGCACCTCGCCTGACCGCCTCCACTGTGATAGCATCATCCGCCAGTCCGCTCAGCACTACTACCGGCAGTTTTGGGAACCGTTTGATGGTGGTATTAAGCGTGTCAAGTCCGCGGCTGTCTGGTAGGTTAAGGTCAAGTAGGATCACATCATAAACCTGGGTCCCCAGCTGAATCAGCCCTTTTGATAGGCGGTCGGTATAATCTAGCTTGATCTTCCCCAGTCCAATTTCAGCTAGCGAATCTTTGAGCAGTAGGATGTCGTCAGGATCGTCTTCAATCAGCAAAGCACGTATCTGGTTCACACTCATTGTATTCTCCGCTCCTTCACCTGCTCTGCATCGTAACCGACTACCTTGTTGCATCCCGTGCGCTTTGCTATGTATAATGCCTGGTCTGCACAGTCGATGAGTAGTTCACCTGTTTCGGCATCACCAGGATAGCCGGCCAAGCCAACGCTAATTGTGATCTCAATCCGCTCGAGCGCTCCGTTCTCATTGGTAACCTGTATATTTACACCCTCGATAAATTTGCGTAACCTCTCTGCACCAATCAAGCCCTGAGCGGCGGGAGTTTCAGGTAATACGATGATGAACTCGTCGCCTCCGTAGCGGGCGGGGAGGTCGCAGCCGCGAGTCTGATTAAGCATCACTTGTGCTACCTGTTGGAGGATTTCATCGCCCACTCGGTGACCGTATCGGTCGTTGATTTCCTTGAAATGGTCGATATCCATTAATAGAAGAGAAAATGCGTGTGTATATCGTTTGCTCTTGATGATCTCATACTCCAGGAACCTGTGCAGCTCCCGTCGGTTGTACAGCCCGGTGAGTGCATCCCGCACCGCCAGCTCGCGTATTTTCATTAGTAGTCGGCTTCGTTCCAGGGCATACCGGATAGACCTATCCAATAACTGTCCATCCAGATTGCCTTTTACTATATAATCCATCGCCCCAGCCCTTAGTGCAGCTTGATCGATTTCCAGGTCAGACTGTCCGGTGATCATGATTAGTGGCGCCTGACAGCCCGCTTGAATAGCCTCTTTCAGCAGATCCAGGCCTGAATCGGTACCCAGGTAATAATCGATCAAGTAGACGTCGTGGTCACCCCGCTCGATATCCTTCAAACCTGCTTGATATGTCACCACCCAATCAAGCTCGAAAGCTGAATGGTTCTCCTGTTCCATCAGACAATCCCGCAGGAGATGATAGTCGTCTTCATCGTCTTCGATGAGCAAGATACGGATCTTATGTAGATGGGGTTCCATGGAATGACCTTGCCTCCGCTGAAGCTAATCTTTTATCGCTTTGTGCGCACCCGCAATAAATAGAATCCTAAATACTTTCATTTGGATGAGGCGCCTTGGAATGGTTGTGGTTGATGTTGTTCATCCGTTCTCCATTTGCTAGTTCCACTACTTCGAACCAGTACTGGTTCAACCCTTTCACCACTTCAACTAAACCCGGGAATGTTGCTGGTTTAATAATAAAGCCCGCTCCTCCCATCTTGTATGTGTTTAATACGTCCTCGTCCGATATAGAAGCCGTCAGCACCACCACCGGGATGCTGCGCAGGTGTGGGTCTGCTTTAATCTCAGCTAGCGCCTGGCGTCCGTCTTTGTAAGGCATGTTCAGGTCCAGTAAAATCAGATCGGGTCTGGGAGCCTGTCCTGGTTCGGCATAACTTCCCTGCCGGCGCAGGTATTGCAGTAAATCGTTGCCATCCTGGACGAAGAGTAGAGTATTCTCCTGGCCGCTTTCCAGGAAAGCATCCTGGACTAAAATCCTGTCGTCAGGATCATCCTCCGCGCTGAGTATGATGATGGATGGTAGTTGGTTGGTCATTTATTTATGCTTTTTCCTTTACTGGTAGTCGTACAATTTGTACCCAATACTGCCCCAATCCCTTGATCGCCTCCACCAAACCATCGAAGGTCACTGGTTTCGTAATATAGCTGGCAGCGCCGATATCGTAGCTGCGCATGATATCTTCCTCAGCCTTAGACGTAGTAAGCACCACCACGGGGATATATCTGAGCAGCGGGTCACTTTTGATTTCCGCCAGCGCTTCGCGGCCGTCCTTGCGTGGCATATTCAGGTCCAGCAAGATCAGGTCTGGCGAAGGCGCGTCTACCGGGTCGGAAAATTTTCCTTGCCAGCGCAGGTAATCCATCAGCTCCACGCCATCTTCAACGAAAAAGATGCTGTTGGAAACCAGACTCTCTTGGAAAGCTTCCTTGATCAATAATCTATCGTCGGGGTCATCATCAGCCATGAGAAATATGACCGGTTTTAGGTTTTTATCCATAAGTATTTTCTCCATTGGTTTGATGCATAGGTAAAGTGATGATAAATGCAGACCCATCTCCCGGGGCACTGTATGCAGTGATCTCACCGCTGTGCCTTTCTACGATTCGCCGGCAGATTGCTAATCCCATGCCGCTTCCTTCGTATTCCTGCCGGCCGTGTAATCGTTGGAAGGGTTTAAATATTCGGTCGAGGTACTGCATTTCAAAACCGATTCCGTTATCCTTTACGGTTATTTTACATCTTTCACGGGCGTTGCTTGCCGAAACCCGGATGACCGGGGGAACTTCCTCTTGATGGAATTTCAAGCCATTATTGATCAGGTTCTGCAACAATTGGTACATTTGAGTGGGGTCAGCTTCGATCACTGGCAGTTTACCGAACTCCACTTTGCCCTGTGTGCGGTCGATCTGGTTCTCCAGGTTGGAGACGACTTCTTCGATTATCTCATTTAAGTCTACTCTGGCGAATGGTTGTGCCCGTGTGGACACGCGTGAGAAGGTGAGCAGGTCGTTGATTAGTGTCTGCATGCGCTGGCTCGCATCACGCATTCGTTTCAGGTAGTCTTTGCCCGTTTCATCCAGTGTATCTCCGTATTTATTGACCAACCGGTCACCGAAGGCCAGCACCTTACGTAGCGGTTCCTGTAAATCATGCGATGCGATGTAGGCGAATTCCTGCAAGTCGCGGTTGCTCTGCTCCAGTTTTGCTGCATAACCCTGCAGGTCGATCTCAGCCTGTTTGGATGTAGATATATCATCGACCGATAGTAGCAAGTGGGGCTCTCCATTGGATATAAATGGTGTAAATCTGCAATCAAGCCACATCCTTTTGCCCTGGTTATTGGATGTCTGGTATTCTAGGCGCGTTTCATTTCCACTGGTTATAACCTCCCGGGCGGCTTCGAGCAGTCCAGATTCCTTCCAGGCTTCAATCTCGTTATAGTTCTCTTCCAGCATCTGTTCGCTGGTTGTACCCAGGATTTTAGCAATTGCCTCATTAGCTAAGATGCACCTGCCAGCGGCGTCATAAGTTGTGAGCCCAAGGCTGGACGAATTGATCAGGGTCTTGATATATTCGAGCGCATCGTTGATTCGCTGCTGGTCGAGTTTACGCTCGATTGCCGAGGCAACCTGGGTGGACACAAATTTCATCAGGTCGTACTGCTCCTGGTTATAGACCACACCCACGGTATAACTTTGGGTCACCATCACCCCGATTACCCGCTCTCCCAGTACGAGAGGTACTCCGATCCAATCCACTGAATCGGTCCCCACCACATCAGCTTCCCCCTGCAAGACCAGCTGCGTGAAAACCTCACCTGTTGCCCACAGCGGTTCTTTTGTCCGCAGCACATACTCCGTCAACCCATGCTCAGGTTTAGCTGGTCTAGGTGGTGCATCATATTCGTCCATATAATATGGGTAGCTGATCAGGTCATTGACCGGATCGTAAAGCGCAATATAGAAGTTCGGCACTGGCATCAGTTCACCCAGGATACCGTGAATGGATTTAAACATTTCATCCAAGCCGGTAGTTGTAACCACAGCATATGATATCCGGTAGATTACTTGCTGTACCTGTTCAGCGTGTTTACGGGCGGTGATATCTACCATCACACCCTGCCAGAACAGGGGTTTGCCCTTTCGATCACGGATCAGCCGGGTTTCATCACTCACCCAGATGACCCTCCCATCTCGAGTTTTTAACCTGTATTCAGATACAGAGGGCTGCATTGCATTGAAAGTTCGCGTGTATTCTTCTATCACATTCTTACGGTCCTCTGGCAGGATTATTTCATTCCACAGGTCCTCATCATTTATCCATTCATCCGGCTCGTAGCCTGTGATTGTCTTCAGCTGTGGGCTGATATACAAAGTCTGGAATATTTTCTCTGCTGAATCTGTGTATATGATGGCTGGCACTTGCTCAACCAGTGCGCGGTACCTTACCCCCATCGTCAACTCGTTGCTGTTAGTATTCTCTCCCTCCTTCTCCCGATTGTTAGTTGCGCCCTTTATATTCTTGAGGCTTGGTTTTTTGGGCATCCATCAGCTCCAGCAAAGATTAATAATAAATTCATTCCACCAATATCACCACATTGGCACCGTGTATAAATGCAACAATCATGCCGGATATTATCACACCCTCCACGGATTACTGGCTCTCATAAATGTCATCATCCACCACCTTGCATAATTGTAAGGTAGCACTGTCCACTACATTCGGTATGAAAATCCGTATAAAATAAAGATATATCCTTATTGAATCGTGAGGAAATATTTTGTATAATGATATTGTCAACGATATTTAGACAGCGACTCGCTAATTGGACAGTTGTATTCAACTTAGATTGATGTAGCTAAGCATTTGAATGTGTTTCACCTGGACACTGCATCAATCAACAATCCGTTAGATTTTAAGCGGAGAAGGATAATAGATATAGCATTGATTAAGTGTACTGAATGCGGCCGCGAGATTTCAGACAAGGCTGAAATATGCCTTGGATGTGGAGCACCAATCTCCGTTTCTGTTAAGCAGCAGTCCCATGTGCCCACCACTGTGCATTACAACCCAGCTACTGACACGTTTACGGGCACAAATATCTTGATGACAAAACTAGCGATGCGTGCCATACAGGAATTGGAATGGAAACTTGATCAAGCTAATGAAGCCATCGGTATGGTGACTTTCGAGACTGGAATTAGTTGGGGTTCATGGAGTGGAGTCTCGTGTTCTTTGAATATCGAAGAAATGTCCCCAATATATTCCGTGTCACTGGAACGGGGAAACAGAATATCCGTGGTGGTCAGCTCTTAGCATTTAACATTGGTGGGGAGGCACAAAGTAAAGCACGCAAGGCTATTGAAAAGATGAAGGAGCTAGCAAGGTGAATTTGTAGGATCATGCTATCCACTTGGACAACTGGATGACTACAATTGGTAATAATAATTGAACGATATATAGCTAACAATAATAGTCTTATTGTATATACAGAAAAAATACAAAATATCCTTCCTATAAGAGAATGATGAACGGCGATTCTGCAGAGTAGCAGTAATTCGTAGAATCAATTGTTGGGCGCAGAAAGGTAAACCATGAAGAGTCCAAACAATGCTGATGGCGAAACATTGCGTGATCGACTGATCGCCCTAAGCCGCCGCTAACGCAAGCCGTTGGGCGTTTTGCCAGGTTGAGGAAAATTCTAATCAAGTTGTGACCGACGTTTCCCCATGAACTGGTTAGACAATCTTGCTAAGAAATCCAAAAATCTAGTCGTCAAGATAGCCGTTCAACGCTATTTCCGAAAATATATCAATCGTATTCTCGAATTGTCTATTGACAACCAACGACATAAATTTCACGCCACCGTTGAACTCAAAGGTGAGGAAAAACCGATTACCATCGATATTGAATATGAACTCT